>CBDCAU010000007.1:0-502448 GCA_965214115.1 Owenweeksia sp. | reverse complement strand
CGGGTTCTGGGCCGTGCCGTTGCCGTTGAGCTCCGCGTCCAGCGTGGGGTTCATAAAGGTGCTGGGCAGGAAGTTGTAGGTCGCCGCGAAGAACTCGCCGTTGACATAGATTTCCGCTTGGTCGTCCACCGAGAGGCGCACCCGCGCCTCCACATCTTCATTGTTCTGCAAAGTGAACTCCTTGCGGAAATAGCGGATGCTGTTGCCCGCCCTTATCACCCGCGCGGAGTCCACGGAGTCGATCGTGGCGAAGCTGTAAGGCTGGCCCTCCTGCGCCTGCAGGGTGTAGCTGGAGACGGGGGGCAATATTTCATTTACCCCGTCCCAGTTGCCGCTGAAGTTAGACGGGGTGACCACCGTACTCTCCATAAAGTTGCTGTCCGAGACCACCACCGCCCCACAGGGGCCGGAAGCACAGGCGCCGCTGGTGTCAAAGGCCAGTTCCGTCACCGTCACGCTGTCGCAGCCCGCCGCCGTCAGCGACGAATCGGTGAAGAAGCCGGGCGTGTTTTCAAAATTGCCGAAGATCATTGCCGAGTCGCCCGCGCAGATGACCACCGGGGCGGTCGTGTCGCTGAAGGACGGGTTGACGGTCAAAGTAGTCTGCACCACGCTGTCGCAGCCGTTCGGGCCCATCAGAGTATCGCTGAATATGCCGGCCACCGAGCGGAACGCGCCGCCGAGCAGAATGCTGTCGCCATCACAGATCTGTGCCGACTGCGGCGTTAGGGAGCTGGGCAGCACCATCAGGAAAGTGACCGATATGCTGTCGCAGCCGTTGGAGCCGGCCAGCGTGTCGAAGAAGACCCCCCCCGCCGAGCGGAACGCGCCGTCCAGAAAAATGCTGTCGCCAAGGCAGATGCCGACCCCCCGTGTGGTGAAGGTCGGAGGGCGCACCGTCAGCGTGGTGACCACGATACTGTCGCAGCCGTCGCTGGAGGACAGGCTGTCCGTGAAGACGCCCGGACCGAACCGGAACGCCCCGCCCAGGAAGATGCTGTCGCCGCCGCAGATGGCGGTGTCCGCCAAAATGGGGTCGCTGGCGGTGTCCCGCACCGTGACGGTGAAGCTGCACGTGCCGGTGTTGCCGCTGGAGTCCGTAGCGGAGAAGGTGACGGTGGTCGTGCCCACGGGGTAGGTATCCGAGGCGTCGGCCGTGCCGTTGTAGTCGTTGGTGGCCACCGCGCTGGGCGCGAAGGCCGTGAGCTGGAAGAACGAATTGGAGCAAACCGAAGGGCCATCCACGTCCCCGTCGGGCTGGAGGGTAAAGCCGAGCGTGTTGCCGTAAGTGTCCACCCAACCGTTCCAAATGGTCTGCGCTACGGTGAAGGAAACGGTGACCTTGTCACAGTCGTTGCCCGTCGCGCCGCATTGCGAAAAGACGGTAGAATCATTGGGGCCTTCTAGCACGAAGCATTCGGAGAAAGACCCGAAATCGCCCTGTATTTCTATCTCTACTGTTACCTCGCCTCGCACCGAGTCTGCTCCGGCCAAAAAGGAGGCGGTGGAATCCAGATCGCCATTTCCGTCAAAGTTAAAGGGCGTGGAGGGGCCGGCGGCAATTATTTTGAGAGGGCAGTTCTCGGTAACCAACGGAAGGGGCAGGCTCACCACTGCGCTGCACGTCCCCGAATCGGCAAACACCGTGGTGTCGGACTGGCAGGTGATGACGGGCGCGGAAGTGTCCAGCACCGTCACGGTAAAACCGCAGGTGTCGGCATTGCCCGCCTCGTCCATTGCCACAAAAGTGTTGATGGTTACCCCCACGGGGAACAGGCTGCCGCTGGGCAGGCCGGAGATTTGATTGAAAACCCCAGCCGATGTGGAAAGACTGACCTCCACGAAATCGCCGCCGCACAGTTCCTCATCGATGCCGCCCAAGTCGTCCTTGGCGGTGAAGGCCAGCGAACCGTCCGCTGCCAAGCTGTTGAAATAACTCTGAGAAAGCGTTACCGTCTGGGAAATTGCCGAGTTGCACTGGTTGCCGGTGATCGAGGCCAGCACACTGTCGTTCTCGTCGCGGAACACCCATACTTCGCTGCTCAAGTCCAAATCCCCCAAGGCGCGGAAAGTGACCGCCACGTCGGAGCTGGCGCTGCCGTTGATGGGGAAGCTGAAGGTATTGGTGTCGGAAAGCCCGTTGGAGTTGTCGATGCGCCGGCCCGCCACGTTGCAGTTGCCCGCTACCGTGGGCGCGGCAAAGTTCACCACCGCGCCGCACGCGCCGCCGTCGTTGGAAACAACGATGTCCGCCGGGCAGGTGATGGTGGGGGAAACCGTGTCCAGCACCGTCACCGTGAAGGAGCAGGTGTCCGTATTGCCGTCCACGTCCGGCCCACCACAAAGGTGTTGGTCGTGATACCGATTGGGAAAACCGAACCGCTGACCAGCCCCGCATCCTGCGAGAAGCCGCCGGGGCGTTCCAAGATGTAGCGCAAGACAGAAGAGGCTGAGATGTCGTTCCAGCCACCAGAAGATGTGAGGACTGTGAAATCTTCGTTGCCCGCGTTGTTCGGTTCCCCGCTGCTCCAGTTGGTGTGGCCGGGCGTCTGGCCGCTCTGCCATACGAAGCTGCCCTCGGAGGCCGTGTCGTTGTAGCCGATAATCACGGAACCCGCGCCATTGGCGTTCACGCTATTTGTCAAAAAGGCGTTCTCCGCCGCATCGTTCACGGTCACCACAAAACCGCCATTGGCGGTCGCGTCATTAAAAGCGTCTGGCCCGGTGAAGGCGCTGTCCGACAGGTAATAAGTATTGCCGCCGAAGCTGCCCACGGTGGTAAAGCCGGGGATGGGATCGGGCGCAAAACCGCCGCAACCGCTGTTCACGGCGGGCTGATTGAAATGGACCACCGTGCCGCCGCAACTATCTGTATATACTATGGTGTCGGATGGGCAGGTGACGGTCGGCGCCACCGTGTCCACCACCGTCACGGTGAAAGAGCAGGTGTCCGTATTGCCGTTCACATCGCCCATTACGAAGGTATTGGTGGTCGTCCCAATGGGAAAGACCGAGCTGCTGGCCAGACCATCATCCTGTGAAAAGCCGCCTTTTCGTTCCAAGATATAGCGGTAGGCCGAAGTGGCGGGGATGTCGTTCCAGCCTCCCGAAAATTCCAAATGCACATAGTCTTCCCCGTTGAAGTCGTTCGGTTCGCCGGGATTCCAGTTGGTGTAGCCGGGCGTCTGGCCGCTCTGCCACTCGAAGCTGCCCTCGGTGGTCACGTCGTTGTAGCCGATGAGCGCGGAGCTTGCCCCGTTAGCGCTCAGGACACCGGATAAAAAGCCGTTCTCCGCCGCGTCGTTCACTGTCGCCACGAAGCCGCCATTAGCGGTCGCGTCATTAAAAGCCGCCGGCCCGGTGAAAGTATTGTTTGAAAGATAATAAGTGTTGCCGCCAAAGCTGCCCACGGTGGTGAAGCCGGGGAGGGAAGCCGGCGGGAGGCCGCAGCCGCTGTCAATGGAAATATTGTAGTTAACCACCACGCCGCCGCAACTGTCTATATAAATGGTGGTGTCCGAGGGGCAGGAGGTGAAGGAGGGCGGGGGGCAGGTGTAGCTAACCTTCACAAAACCGTTCCCGCTGTTGCCGGCCGAAAAGAACTGTGTGGTGAGCGAATCCAAGGAAAAGGAAGTGCCACCTTGGCCGGAGGTAGAATTTCCCCCGATATTCCCCCCGTTGCCGCCCGTGGCGCCGCCGCCGCCGCCGCCGCCAATATTAGCAGCGCCGCCGCCGCCGAAGCCGCCCCCAGCGATTAAGAAACTGCCAGATCCACCCGCAGCACCATTGATGGCCGCTTGGCCGCCTGCGCCAGCGCCGTTGTTTTCCGCTGTAGCCCCACCGCCAGCAAAAAAAGGAGGCGAGGAACCCCCCGGCCCGCTGGCCGTATCCTGCAGCACATTGGAAGCGCTGCCGTTGATATCGCTCGCGCCGCCGCCCGCTCCAGCGATGAGCAACACATTGGGCGCGGCAAAATCCGCAAAGCCGATAGAACCAACAGCCACAAAAGTGGCCCCACCGCCACCGCCACCGTCAAGGAAACCGCTCCCACCTGCACCCCCCACGATAATCTGCAAGGTTTGGGAAGGAACCACTGCAAAATTGGAGATCAGCCGGGCACCATTGCCGCCATTGCGGAGAGGGCTATTGCCCCCCTGCGCACCCGCCGCCTCGATGGTGAGCTGGGTGACGCCCGCCGGCACGGTGAAGGACTGCAGGCTGCCCGTGTAGTCAAAAGTGGTGTCGGTGGTCTGCGCGAGGGCCGTGCCGAAAAGCATAGCCGCCACGAAAAGGAAAAGAGAATTTTTAAAGGAAGTAATGGTAGTAGTTTGCATTGCAGATTAGTTTTAGTGTTAAGCCGGGACGCATACCAAAACCTTTGCCTTGAAGAACAGCATGCTCGAAAACAACCTAACATTTTTCTGTTTATAGAATTCTTATTTCATTATCTATCATCTTTTTATATTAACCCGTTTTTTATACTTATCCAAAAATAATTGGGCGGCAGGAGGCTCTCCCTCGCGAAAAAAACACCCCCCATTTGTGTCTACTTTTGGGAAAGTTCTGCTGATTTTGGGAAAATTTTTGGTGTCTCGGTAAGGAGGTACAATAGAATGTATGGCGAGAATTAGACAGGAAGATGTAGAATTCCTTTTATAAAAAAAAGGTTGGGTTCTGTTTGATATAAAAGTTGATGCGTTCTCTTTTTAGAATACCCCGCCAGATTATGCAAATCTCGCAAGGGCGGTCGCAGCTCTTCTCCAATTATTCGGAGGCGGTGTCAACGTCCGTTTCAATAAGAGATTCTATGAAGTCAACGAGATTTTTCAAAGTGTGGAACTTTGGAAAAAGGGATACCGCTGGGCGAGCGTCTCCCGCCTCGCCCCCCCCCGTGGTCAATTTACCAACAAGTCCTTGCAGGTTTTTGCAATCCTCATAAGTTCACCCCCGCCCCATCGCCTCGTATTTCGAGGCGTTGTTCGCGTCCAGTTCGATGAGGATTTCCTTGAGCGCCACCAAATCTTGCAGCGCCGGCCCGCCGCTGAAAAGCTGGATGATTTCTTGGCTCTTGCTGTCAAAAAATATCCGCATCACCATCGAGTTGCGGCGTTTTTTCTGCACTTCTTCCAGCCCCAGCAGCGCGTTTTTGATAGCCTCCTTGGCGGCTTTCTGTTGGCTGGGCTCGTGCATCTGGTCTAGCCCTTGGCGGTGGTATTGGTACAGCCCCATGCGGAAATTGTCGAAGGCGGGGCTGGTCAAATTATCGGTGAGCCAAAAGCGGTTGGCGTTGCCGTCAAAGCTGTTCCAGCCCCCGTAGGCGCCGCCCTGCGCATTGCCCACTATCCGCTGCGCCTGTTGGTAAAACGGCGAGCCGCCCAAGGGCGAATAACTGTCGTGGTCCAACCCGATGATGACGTAGGCGTAGTACGCCAAAATGGAGGTCAGATTACTGAGGTTGCTGTTCATATTGAAATCCAACCGACTGTTTTCCAAGTAGGTAAACTGCAGCTTGGTGTCTTTGTGGATGAACATCGGCGAATCATAATTGGACATAAATACCGGGCGGCTGTAAACGATTTGGAGAGTGCCACTAAAGCCATCGGGCTGAATATAATCATCAATGGTGAGCACGAATTGGCATTCGATGCGCTCGTCGATGGAGTAGGTTTCTTCGGTCCATTTGCGGTTGTTGAGAAATTCGCGGACAGCGGTTTCCAAAGTCTGGAAAATCTGCTTGCTGGTCAGCCGCACCTTGGGCGACAGCACTTGCACTTCGGCGTTCAGTTCCTGCGCGCTCAGCATCTTGCCGCTAAGGCAAAAAACGCTCAACAATATGATGGAGAATATCTTTTGCAATGTCTTCTTTCTTTTTGGTTTCCAAATAGATAGGTTCGCCTTGGCGGGAAATTAAAGTTACGGCATTGGTATCGGTGCCAAAACCGGAATTTTCGGTGGGCGAATTCAGAACGATAAGGTCGGCGTTTTTGGTGTGCAATTTTTGGGTGGCATTTTCGATGCCGTTTTCCGTTTCCAGCGCAAAACCCACCAGCACTTGGCTTTCGGTTTTGGATTGTCCTAAGGTTTTTAGGATATCAGGGTTTTTCGTCAGTTTGATTTCCAGCCCGCCCGTTTCTTTTTTGATTTTTTGGGAAGCCGTTTTTTCCGGACGATAATCCGCCACCGCCGCCGAAAATATGGCGATGTCACTTTCGCCAAAATAGTCGGAACATTTTTCCAACATTTCTTCAGCGGTCTGTATTTCAATCAGTTGGATGGATTTGTCTTGGGGTTTCAAATGCGTGGGCCCCAAAACCAAAACTACCTCCGCGCCCATTTCCGAAGCTTTTTCCGCCAAGGCAATCCCCATTTTTCCCGAACTGCGGTTTCCCAAAAAACGTACGGGATCCAGCGGTTCGTGAGTGGGGCCGCCGTTCACCAACACTTTTTTCCCGCCAAGGGACTGGCCTTTTTTTAAATCTTGGACGATAAAATCACGGATTTCCGCCGGTTCGGCCATCCTTCCCTCCCCTTCCAACCCGCTGGCCAGTTCGCCCGTCCCCGCTGGGATAAAGCGGTTGCCAAATTCTTCTAACTTGTTGATATTGTTCTGATTGGACGGATGGCGGTACATATCCAAATCCATCGCGGGGGCAAAATAGACGGGACATTTTGCCGAAAGGTAAACCCCCAGCAAAAGATTGTCGGCCGCGCCGCTGGCCATTTTGGAAAGCGTGTGGGAAGTGGCCGGCGCAATCACTAAAATATCCGCCCACAGGCCAAGTTCCACGTGGTTGTTCCACTTTCCTTCGGGGTCGTTTTCATCAAAAAAATCCCACAGAACGGGATTTCTGGAAAGCGTGGCGAGGGTGAGCGGCGTCACGAAATCGCGGGCGGCGGGGGTCAAAATCACTTTCACCTCCGCGCCGGCCTTGATGAATTCGCGCACCAAAAAAGCCGATTTATAGGCGGCGATACTGCCGGAAACGCCCAGTAAGATTTTCTTGCCGTGCAGCACGGGGCGGGTTTTTAGCTCTCCTTCACCTCGCTGTCGGGCGAGCGGAAATAAATCTTGCCGTTTTTCCATTGCTCGGTGGCCATTGCCCAAGGCTTGGGCAGCGATTCATAATGGCGGCTCACCTCTATCTGCTCTTTGTTTTCAAAGATTTCCTCCAGCGTTTCCGCGGGAGTGGCAAATTCCTCCAGCTTGTCGTGCAGCTCCATTTTCATATCCGCGCCCACCTGCTCGGCGCGCTTGCTGATGATGGCCAGCGCCTCGTAGATGTTGTCGGTGGGGTCGTCCAGTTTGTCCGTGCTCTGGGTGATGGTGCTGGCGGGGGCATTCTCGTTTTCAAAATTGCTCATATCGTTTGCGGTTGCGATTTTAAATAAATAATGTTGTCTTGGATTCGGGCGTACATCGCCTCGGCGTTGCGCGCGTAGGCACTTTCCGGATAGGCCTCGATGAACTCGAAATAAGCCGTTTTCGATTCGATGTAGCGTTGCAGTTTTTTGCTAGGGATGCTGTTTTGCGCCAGTTCGTAGGCGGCTTTCAAGCGCAGGAAAAGCGCTTCCTCGCGGTATTTCGTGCCGGGGAAATCGTTCAGCGTATTGCCAAACGCCACGGTGGCCGCCTGGTAGCGCTCCATATTATAATAGAGTTTGGCTTTTTCAAAAGATTTTTCTTCCAGCTTGCCGCGCAGCTCGGCGATGAGTTCGTTGGTTTCTTGCAAACGCGCGCTTTCCGAATGGGTATTCGCAAAAAGCTGCAACTCGTTGATGGCCTTGAAGGTATAACTTTGGTCGAGGCTGGCGGAAGGCGATTGCAGGTAATAACAATAGCCGGTCATAAACGCGGCTTCCGGCTCGTGTTCGCTCTTGGGAAACGTTTTTGCAAAATTCTTGAAATGGTAGGCCGCGAGGATGTAATCTTTCAAATGGAAATTCGTGTAGGCGTAATAATAATACACTTTTTCGGCCTTCAAAGTGCCGCGATACAGCGTCAAAAGCTCATCGAAAATCGGGTAGGCTTTGTTGTATTTCTCGGCCTCGTAATATTCCACCGCTTTTTGGAATTTGTAATCCAGGTCGGTGCTTTTCAGCGTTTTTTGATATTCGCTGCACGAAGAAATTGCGAACCCGCTGATAATCAGAACTAAAAAGATTTTTATCTTCATCGGAAAAAGGGCGGCAAAAGTAGAGATAATTTGGCAATGAGCCTATTGGACAATGAGGCAATGTTCTCAACGAAACGGGAAATGAAGGCCTATCGTCTAATTAAAATCCCAAAAATTCAAATTCTAAAAATCAAGAACCAAATCACAAACAAATTCTAAATATCAAGAACCAAATCCAAAACAAATCCTAAAATCAAAAGGATTAAATTCAAAACTCAGCACCCTTGCCACAAGCGGTTTTGAATTTTTAAATTTTCACCTTTTAGAATTTGTTTGGTTCTTAGAATTTCCGATTTAGAATTTACAAATGAATCACCTCCCCATACGCCGCCGCCGCCGCTTCCATCACCGCCTCGCTCATCGTGGGGTGCGGATGCACGGATTTGATGATTTCGTGGCCGGTGGTTTCCAGTTTGCGGGCCACCACGGCTTCGGCAATCATTTCCGTCACGTTGTTTCCAATCATATGGCAGCCGAGGAACTCGCCGTATTTCGCGTCGAAAATCACTTTGACGAAACCGTCGGATTGGCCGGCGGCCTTGGCTTTGCCAGAGGCTGAAAAGGGGAATTTACCCACTTTCAATTCGTAGCCCATTTCTTTCGCCTGTTTTTCGGTGTAGCCCACCGAGGCGATTTCCGGCAGGCAGTAGGTGCAGCCCGGCAAGTTGTTGTAATCCAGCGGGTGCGGGTTTTCACCAGCAATTTTTTCTACGCATATAATTCCTTCGGCGGAAGCCACGTGCGCCAAGGCCGGCCCCGGCACACAGTCGCCGATGGCGTAGTAGCCGTCTTTGTTGGTCTGGTAAAATTTATCGACGGTGATTTTGCCTTTTTCGGTTTTGATGCCCACGTCTTCCAAGCCGATGCCTTCGATGTTGGCCGCCACGCCCACCGCGCTCAGCACGATGTCGCAATCCAGCGTCTCCTCCCCTTTCTTGGTTTTTACAATCACTTTGCAGCCGTCGCCGCCCGTGTCCACTTTCGTCACCTCGCTGCCGGTCATTATTTTGATGCCGCTCTTTTTGAAATTGCGCTCCAATTGCTTGCTAACGTCTTCGTCCTCAAGGGGAACGATGGCGGGCAGGTATTCCACCACCGTCACTTCCGTGCCCATCGCATTGTAAAAATAGGCGAACTCCACGCCGATGGCGCCGCTGCCGACCACCACCATTTTCTCGGGCTGTTTGTCCAAGGTCATCGCCTCGCGGTAGCCGATGATTTTCTTGCCGTCCTGTTTCAGGTTGGGCAGTTCGCGGCTGCGCGCACCCGTGGCGATGATGATGTTTTTGGCGGAATAGTCCTTGGTTTTCCCGTCCCCGTCCTTCACGGAAACTTTCTTGCCGGCTTTCACCTTGCCCTCGCCCATCAGCACCTCGATTTTGTTTTTCTTCATCAGGAACTGCACGCCCTTGCTCATCCCATCGGCCACGTTGCGGCTGCGTTTGACCACCGCGCCAAAATCCTTGTCGAAGTTTTCGGCCTTGAGACCGTAGTCTTCCGCGTGCTGGAAATATTCGAAAACGTTGGCGCTTTTCAACAGCGCTTTGGTGGGGATGCAGCCCCAGTTCAGGCAAATGCCGCCGAGGCTCTCGCGCTCCACGATGGCGGTTTTCAGTCCCAGTTGTGAAGCGCGGATGGCGGTAACGTAGCCGCCGGGGCCAGAGCCAAGTACTATTAAATCGAAGTCCATAGAAACAAGTTTGTTTGAAGTTTGAGGTTTGCGGTTTGATGTTGGGGGCGCGAAATTAAGATATGTGGAGGCAATCACCGAAAGGGAAACGGCTTTGAACTATTCATAAACGCGCAATGAAAATGTTGCCATTTATAGAAACAAACGCTATTTTTGCCAAACGATTTCTAAAATGACCGAATACTTCCGTATTATTTACTCCAGCGAAGTCGAAACGTTTATGGATTCGATAGAAAAAAAGGCGCGCCAGAAAATCATTTACAATATTGATAAGGCCAGACAGACAATGGATGCCGAACTTCTGTCGAAATTGGATAAAGATATTTGGGAATTCAGGACGCTTTTCAACCGAAAAAAATACAGGATTTTGGCTTTTTGGGACAGGCGCAAATCGGAAGATACGCTGGTGATAGCCACGAACGGCTTTATCAAAAAGACCCAGAAAACGCCTCGCAAGGAAATTGAAAAGGCACGGCGGATAATGGAAAATTATTTTAAAAACACTTAAAAATGGCAGAAGAAAAAATAACCTTCCACGACTTTGACAAGCTGAAAGACAAGTACATAGGCAAGGAAGGCACGTCCGAACGGGAGCAGTACGAATTTGAACTGCGCCTTGACATTCTCGGCGATATGATTCGCAAGACCCGCAAAGAACGCGACTTGACGCAGGAAGAGCTGGGGAAACTGGTGGGCGTGCGGCGCGCCGAGATTTCCAAACTGGAACGCAACGCGCGGAATATGACGATTGCCACGGTATTGAAAATTTTCAAAGCCCTGAAAGCCAAGGTCAATTTCAATATTCAGTTGGAGGAGAAGAGCTGGGATATGGCCTGACGTTTTCGCCTTCCAGAAATCCAGTTCGTCCAGCGGGCTGGTGATTTTGGAGATGACGCGGTTGCTGACGTGGGTATAAATTAAAGTGGTTTTGATGGACTTGTGGCCCAGCAGTTCTTGGATGATGCGGTCAATAGTATTGGGGCTGTAGCCTTTGATTTTTCAGAAGGTTGGTAAATTTCTAAAATCCATATATGGTCATATTTACCGCTATGGACAAAAAAAGCCTAAGTAGTGTGGATAAGGCCAACTCCCCTCCTTGGAACATTTAGCCGCTGTTTTTCAATTCTTTAGATATCAGAGTTTGGGGATATTTGTAAAAATACCTAAATTTGCGGATATAAATGAGTTGCGCAACATACAGCTAACAACAATTTTAAGTAGTTTTTGGCTGGTTTCTAAGGCAATTTGTAAAATCTTGGTGAATTGAATAGTTGGATTTATAGTTTAACTCAAGGAATTATTGTTCGATTAATCTGTGATTTAATAATTAAAAAAATAAATCATTTGAGAAAAAAAATCAATAATATCGTAGAAGGTTTGACCTTCATTCTAATTCCAGTAATTATGATAACGTTATTTCTATTTGGTGGGCAGACCATCCCAACCAGCAGACTTGTCCAAACAGAAATTCTTTGAAACTACCAACATTTATGAAACTTAGGGACGGGTTAGAGGTTCGAATCCTCGGTCTGCTGCAAATTTTAGGCTGTCGTTTACGACAGCCTTTTTTTATTTCAATCAACCTTGAATTGAGAAGAATATATTCTTACATATTGAGATTCGATACCGGAGCCGCATCAAATCCATTTTGGCAGATTTGCACTTTTACGATTTGTAGACCTAAAGACGAACAGCACGAATTGGAGATTGGGTTATCGGAACAGAATCAAAGAATTCAAAACTTAAGGATGGAAAAAAACCGCCGCTGCCGCGCGACTTTGTCGCGTGAGCCCACCACATTTAACTTTTGCATTTTGACGGGTCTTCCGAAAATCCGTGGGGATTTTCAGTTCTTTGAACTTGCAAAAGGTGAAGTGCCAACCCGCGCAACTACTCATAGCCGAGAACGTTACAGCTAAGCCGAGAAAATAAAATAACGAGAGTTAACAAAAAAACCAATTCTGCCGACCCTAAAATCACCGCGAACTTTGAGAGAAGATCTGTCAATTTACCAAAACGGATAAGTAAAATTCGAGAAGTATTTTTACAAAAGCGAATCCAATTTTGAATTCTTCGAGTTTTATAGCGAAGGGCCAAAAGGGGTGATAAAGAAAGTGGTTGAATTTCAGCCTACTTCAGAAAGCAACGTTTACAATCTTGCATTTGGCGATTATGACGAAGAAGCCAAGGGGATAGATGACAAAGCCGTGACCAACAATGGCGATAGTTTGAAAGTTTTAGCGACGGTGGCATCAACTGTGTACGCTTTCGCGGAAAAACACCCCAATTGCTGGATAGTGGCTACTGGCAGTACTGAGGCCCGAACACGGCTCTACCGAATGGGGATAGCGAACAATCTCGCCGAAATATCCGAAGATTTTCATATTTTCGGATATACCGATAAAAAGAAATGGGTCAATTTTGAAATCGGCGAAGACTACGAAGCATTTTTAGCAACCAAAAAGTAATTTAAATTATGAAAGATTCATTGATAGAAAAACTGAACGAATCCAAGCTGCCTATCATACCCATTGATAGCAGGCTTGAAAAATATCGCGGCAAAGTCCTGTTTCCCAAAAAACTGCAAAAAGCTAACGAAATACTTTCAGAATCCAAATTGCCGGACTTATCGGTCAAATAAGGTATCGACAATGATTTTGTAAGCAGAAACCAAGCGGCAGTTTTGAAAGCGCCAAGCTGCATCGTGCCGCCAGAGTTTAATTTTCTAATCAACCCCCGCCATCCCGATGCGCAGAAAATCCGCGTGTTTTCTACGGAGCCGTTGAAATTTGATAGGCACTTGGTGAAGTGATTTTCGAATCTCAAATTCTCATTTTTAGGAAAGCCCCACCCACCTTCTCCAAAAAAATCCCGTTACCCGTTCACAACCATTTCTAAAAATGCGAACGAGAACGCTCTGTCTATTTATATTTCTGACGATTGCGCTGCGCATCCCCGCCCAAGACAGCACCGACACCACCTCCATCAACAAATCCAAACTCCGCGCGGCCATCATCACCGAATCGGCGCTGTACGTGGGCAGTATGGCCTACCTGCAATTTGTGTGGTACAAAGACAAAGAGCGGGTGCCCTTTCATTTTTACGATGACAGCCAAGGCTATTTGCAAATCGACAAAATGGGGCACGCTTACGGTGCCTATCTGCAAAGTTATCTGTGCTACCAATGGTTGCGCGACGCGGGCGTGAGCAAAAAGAAATCCTTGCTTTACGGCGGCACGATGGGCCTCGTGCTGCAAACGCCGATTGAAATTTTCGACGGGCTGTATGAAAACTGGGGTTTTTCGTGGCCCGATATGGCGGCCAATGCGGCGGGTTCGGCCTTGGTCATCGGTCAGGGGCTTTTGTTCGACGAGCAATTGTTCCAGTTCAAATTCAGTTTTTACCGCTCGCCCTACGCCGCGCAGGCCAACGGTTATTTGGGCGATGGTTTTTTGGAAAGCCTGTTTTTGGATTACAACGGCCACACCTACTGGCTCAGCACCAACGTCAATAATTTTCTGTTCCAAGAAAAGCTGCCGGATTGGCTCAACATTGCCGTGGGCTACAGCGCCAATGGGATGTTCGGCGAGTTTGAAAACCGCACTTCCTACCGCGGCGAGCCGATTCCCGAAACGGAACGCTACCGCCAGTGTTTGCTGTCGCCCGACATCGACTGGACGAAAATCCCGACGCAATCGAAGTTTTTGAAGGGGTTGTTTTTCGGTTTGAATTTTATCAAGATGGCGGCGCCGGCGCTGGAATTGGATGGGCGGGGACGAGTGAAGGGGCATTGGGTTTATTTTTGAATGAAGAAATTCGCTTTTGGCTAATCGTAACCGTTGCGGGTAACCTTTACCTTCATATCCAAAACGGAGGTAATTTTCTTCTAAATTTACCGCTGTTAATTCTACAAGCGTAAAATTTACCTTCGTTTCTTTCTTATGAAAAATTTCCGAAGAGACCAGCCCTACAATGAGTTGCCGCCGCTGCCGCCCAATCAAAAACTGGAGACAACCGCAGTTTTGAAAAAACGATACAAGCCAGCCGCACTTTGGCGCAATTGAACGGAGCGCTCACCAATCTGCCCAATCTACGGCTTTTTTTGGACACCATCCACCTGCAAGAGGCCAAGGCCAGTTCTGAGATAGAGAACATCATTACCACCAATGATGAACTCTACAAATCCGTGGTAGGTGATAAAAAATTGGACCATCCGGCGGCCAAGGAAATCATCAGCTATAAAGAGGCGCTTTGGGCGGCATTGGGAAAACTGGAAAAAAAGCCGTTCATCACCACCCATCTTTGTATTGAAATCGTGCAAAAAATCAAACAAAATAATTTGGGCATCCGCGAGACGCACGGCACCGTTTTGTCCAATGCAAAAGGGGATATTATTTACACCCCGCCTTCTGGCAAATCTGTCATCAAGAAAAAGTTGGCCAACTTGGAAAAATTTATAAATGAGAAAAGTGAACTCGACCCGCTGGTTAAATTAGCTCTACTTCATTATCAATTTGAGGCCATCCACCCCTTTGCGGATGGCAACGGCAGAACGGGGCGCATCCTTCTTTTGCTTTATTTAAAACTGGAAAATCTGTTAGATATTCCGGCCATTTTCTTGAGTGAATATATTATGAAAAACAAAGCGGAATATTATCATCTTATAAGGGAAGTAACGGAAAAAGGAAACTGGGAAAACTGGATACTTTATATGCTGGCTATGGTAGAGTGGACGGCTAAAAAAGGACTAAACAGATTGCAAAAAATAGTGGAAGCTATGGAAGAAATTTCGGAAGAAATCAGGCAAAAAGCTCCCAAAGCCCATTCTAAAGATTTAGTGGAAATTTTGTTCAAACTTCCTTATACCAAAAGAAATCATTTGATTGAAGCGGGTTTAGGCACTGCCAAAACCGTTGGGAATTACTTAAACAACCTTGGAAAAAGCGGGTATATTGAAATCCACCAAAGTGGGCAAAGAAAAGCTGTTCCTCAACCCAAAGTTGATGGCTATTTTGGAAGGTGGGGAATAAATCAAATGGCATCAAAAAAATGAAAGCCGCTATCGGCATCGCTTACGACCCGCCGGAAGTCCTACAAATCAGCAACATCGAATAACCCATCCTGAAGAAAAACCAACTATTAAGGCTTTCTTAATAGTTCAAAAAGAAACCGCCCTATGAAAATCAAGATTTTATTATCAATATTATTTGTTTCATTCCTAACAAATATTATGTGCGGTCAAACCCCTTTCACATCCATCGATGCCGTGGTGGATTCGATAAAAAACAAGACCAATGAAGGGGAACTAAACCGTTTTTGGAAAAATATGATTTGGCGTCATTTTCAAAAAGAAACCTGCCCATAATCACTAATGAAAATGACACAGTTTCATTCTCTGTGGATAAGATTAAAATCGACATTTTTAACAAAAATCTGTTTGGTTCGGCAACGGATGAAATTGTGATGCAACTGCGACAGGAAAACATATATTTTGTCAATGTTTTTTATAAAAAAGATGGGAAGTTGTTTAAAGTCCCAAATTTCATTTCACACCTCGCCAATATTTATACAGGGTATTTCAATGAAAATTTCATCTTTTACTTTGAAAATATTGCGCAGCCCAATGTCCATTCCATCATTACCAAGAGCCGATATTTTTATAACTATCATTGGGAAGAAGAAATTACGATGTGGGACATTCAGCCGGATAGCATCCGCGAAGTGTATAGCACACTTGTGAGCGACCACACATCTTCCGCAGGATGGCACCGTTTTCATAGCACCAAAAGGACGTTAAATTTCCAAGACGATTCATTTCCAAAATCACTATTTATCCAGCAAGAAACCGTGAATTTCGATGATATGGAAATTACGCAAGAAGGAGATACAATTTCGGGGACAAAAACCACTCAAACGGGACCGATAAAAGTAATTTTTGATTACGATGAATCTGGATTGAAAATCCAAAAAATTGATAATAAAACCGTGGAAACTAAAAAAGAGTTGAAAAGGAGAAAATGAAGCTCGAACGCAAGTATTTATCAAACAACCTTCCCTCCTCTTTTGGTGTCATTCCAAAAACACCAAATCCAACATTCAATGAAAGCCGCCACCCGCCACCGCTACGGCCCGCCGGAAGTCCTCCAAATCCGCGACATCGAAAAACCCGTCCCAAAGGAAAACGAAATCTTGGTGAAAGTCCACGCCACCACGGTGAACCGGACAGACTGCGGCGGACTGACCGGAAAACCGTTTGCCATCCAGTTGTTCACCGGATTGGGAAAGCCTAAAAGGCAGGTGCCGGGCACCGACTTTGCCGGAGAAATCGAAGCGGTGGGTGAAAACATTTCCCGTTTTAAAATCGGCGACAAAGTTTGGGGTTTCAACGACAATGGCCTCGCCTCGCAAGCGCAATATTTGACGATTTCCGAAGACACCGCAATCTTGAAAATTTCCGAAAACATTTCCTTTGAAGAAGCCGCCGCCGCTCCCGAAGGCGCATACTACGCCTACAATTTCATCAACAAAGTGAATTTGCAAAAAGGCCAAAAAGTGTTGGTGAACGGCGCCACTGGAGCGATTGGTTCGGCGGCTTTGCAATTCCTGAAATTTTATGGGATTGAAACTATCGCCACGGCGAACACCAAAAATATGGAGCTGGTCAAATCGTTGGGCGCGAATGAAGTCATTAATTGGGAAAAGGAGGATTTTACAAAGCGGGATGAACAATTCGATTTCATTTTTGATGCGGTCGGCAAAAGCACTTTCGGGAAATGCAAGCCACCGCTAAAACCAAACGGCATCTACATTTCCACGGAACTCGGGTCGAAGTCTGAGAATATTTGGCTGGCCATTTTATCCAAATTCAAATCGGGCAAAAAAGTGATTTTCCCGATGCCTTCCGATATCAAAAGAAGTATGGATTTCATTCAAAAATTGTTGGAGGAAGGGAAATTCAAACCTGTGATTGAGCGGACTTTTGCGCTTGACGAAATTTTGGAGGCTTATCAATATGTGATGTCGGGACAGAAGACGGGCAATGTGATTTTGAAACCGTGGGAGGTTTGAGTTTTTAGAAATTGCGATATTTGTGAAATTCTTAGCCAAAGCGGATGAGACTTGACAGATATGAATTAAAGGCCAATAAAAACCTTACGGTTTTTGAGTTCACCAGCGATGGGCCAAAAGGCAGAATCCCAAAGATCATTTATTATACTTCGACCAATTATCGGAATTTTTATAATCTCGGCTTTGGCGACAAGAAAAATAGAGGGGGTGATTTCGACGATAAAATCGTTACCAATAATGGGGACAGGGAAAAGGTTTTGGCGACAGTGGTTGCCAGCATTTATGCCTTCACGGCCGAATATGAAAATGCCATAGTCTATGCCACGGGAAGCACCAATGCGAGGACTCGGCTTTACCGGATGGGAATTGCCAAATACTTGCAAGAACTGGAAAATGATTTTGAAATTTTTGGGGATTTGAAGAAAGAGTGGGTCGAATTTGAAAATGGAGTAAACTTTGACGGTTTTGCCGTAATGCGAAAAACAGAAAATGATGAAAATTGAAGAAATGAACCTTCGTAAAAAGCCGATAGTAATTATCGACGAATCTTTGGATGAATACAATAACGAAAACCCGTTCCCAGAAAAGTTGGCCAAGGCCAATCGAATGGTGGAGAAGAACGGGCTTCCACCATTCAAGGCATTGAAGAAAGAACACTCCTGAAGGGAGCGATTTACTTACAGCATTCTCAACCGCCGATTGGCGGCGTTACACCCCCACCCCGCTAATCTCCATTTCACCCCTTTTGGCAGTTCGCGCACTTCCACCGTTTTCCGAGCGGGTGGTTTTTCCTCAAAATATTTCCCGCACACTTCATTGATTTGCACAAACAGCCGCTTATCTTTTATTTGGTGAATGTTCACACATTTCCCTTGGGAAAAATCAGGGAAGCGTTTGAACACGCGGGGTCGAGGCAGAAGAGGAGACTATTGTTTTGAAACCGTGGGAGTAATCTTTCCGTTTGATTCTATGGCGGTTCCCATATTGTTTGATGATAGATTTTTGCAGGAGATGGCCAACGACATCCCGATGATGTCGCTCTGCCGCACCATCGAAATAGACCTGCGCGAAATGCTGCGCGAAAAGGACTTGCCGCCGCCCATCGAGGCGAAGAACGGGGTGTTGATGTGAGGATTGTTTAAGTTTGGAAACTGTAACGGATAGAACGGTAATAGCGTTAGCCAACGGAAGGGTGTTGGCTATGCGGAATTGTTTATAGCCAAAAGTTGTGCTGCATTTAAAATGAAACGAATACTAACATATTTAACCTGTTTTTTAATTCTGTCTTGTCAATCCAATAAGGAGAACACAGAAAAAGGAGAATTGAATAGTTCGGACTCCACAAAGACAGAAATTCAACAAACGGAAAGTCAAATTGACACCCTCTTGAATACTGACAACTACTTGATTATTGGAGACAAGCTCGCGAAGGTTAAAGTTGTGACTGAAAATGAAGTTGACAATTTCCCGACATTTGAAATTCTAATTGGATATCGAAATGATGTGATTATCGGAGAAAATATTAACTACGATAATGTGAAAATCTATAAAAAATACCAACCCAAAACCTCGTTTAAAGATTATCCAGCTGACATTTTTGAAGGAAAATTAGCTGACCCTGATTTTTCGACAAACCCAGATTCAAGACGATTCATAACCCGAATAAAAAACGAATGTGCCAATGGAATAAACTTCGCAGGACAATACACATTGGTTACTTGGGGTTGCGGTTCACCTTGTCAAAGTGGAGTTGTAGTTGACAGAAAAACAGGTGAAATATTTGGTGGATATGGAACTTCACTCGGTTCAAAATTTAGAAAGAACAGCAAATTGATAATCAGAAATGTTGGAGCAATTGATACAACAACAAGTTTGATTGAAGTCTGTGCATATTGTGAAGTCAATCACGAAATATGGACAGGAACAGAATTTAAAGCAGTTGAATAAAAAAGAAAAAACGCCGCACAACAACACCTATACGCAAGGCCCTTCGGGACACTGCGCATAGCCAAACCGTTTCAAATTACCAACCATTATGAACCAAAAACAAATAATCTGAAACGGAAAGGGTGAAAACTACAACTACGCCCAAGACCATTGTTTTGTCAAACTTTCTTCAAGAAAAACCAATGGCGAACTGTGTTTGGTGGAAGATACGTTGAAGCCGCAGTTCTATCTGAAACGGCACCACCACAAGATAATGACCGAGGTGTTTTACATCCTCGAAGGAGAAGTGGAACTGATTTTTGACGATAAAACCATCACGGCCAAGGCTGGCGACACCATCACCGTTCCGCCCAATGTGTGGCACGCCGCGCGCTGCGAAAAGGGAGGCAAAATGCTCACCATTTTTAAAAATGGCCGCTTTGACCTTTACTTGGAAAAACTATCGAAACTGTCGGACAGTGATTTTGAAGATGCGGAACGGATGAAGTCGGTTTCGGCGGAGTTCGATATTTATGAGGAATAAAAACTATTTCACCCCCACCCCGCTTATCTCCACGTTCACCCCTTTCGGCAATTCACAAATTTCCACCGTTTCCCGCGCGGGCGGATTTTGGCCGAAGTACCGCCCGTACACCTCGTTGATTTCCGCGAACTGCCCCATATCTCTTATGAAAATGCTGCACTTTACGAGGTGGGAATAATCCATTCCGGCGGCGGCCAAAACGTTTCCCAAATGTTTCATCACCCACTCGGTTTCAGTTTGGATGTCGCTGGTTTTCAGCTCACCAGATGCTGGGTCGAGAGCGATTTGCCCAGAAATATAAAGTGTGTCGCCCACCAGCACGGCTTGGCTGTACGGCCCGATCGGCGCGGGCGCTTTTTCGGTATAGATGATTTTTTTCATTGGTTTGTGAAATTTTCCGCCAAGATATTTGTAAGAGGACAATTTTAAAAATATGAGCGCTAAAACAATGGATTAACTAAAGCATATTTACTGTACCTTCGCAGCAAATACGTTGCAATGGCTTCTTTAGAGAAAGATTCATCCCGACCCGTCCGTAAGTTTGACCCCAAAAAGAGCGTTGCCCGCGCGCGGAGGGAAAAAACGAAAATGCGGCCGTGGCGCATCCAACTGGAAGACGGCCAATACGAATGGGCATCGGCGATGGGCAGGGTGCGACTGGTGCGAGAGGGGCTGCCTTACGCCTCCATCGAAACGGTAAGCCAAAAGGCGGATTTGCCCGTCAAAAAAATGCTGCTGCGGCTGGGCATCCCGCAGACCACTTTCAACAAGAAAAAAAGGGAAAAAGACCGGTTGGGAAAAAGGGACAGCGAGATGGTGCTGGTGCTTACCGAGTTGCTCAGTTTTGGCGTGGAAGTTTTTAACGATGAACCCGCAAAATTCCACCGCTGGCTGAAAAAACCAAATGTGTCGTTGGGCGGTGCCGCGCCGGAAAGCCTGTTTGATTCACTGACTGGGATTCAGGAAGTGCATTACAGCCTGAACCGGCTGGAACACGGAAATATGGCTTGATGAAAGTTTTCAGAATTGAGAGGCAGAAATACCTGAAAACCACCTTGAAAGGCATCGGGGCAGCGAGTTCGGATGGGTTCCGGTGGAACAGCCGCCACACTTATTTAGTGTACACTTCCGAGTCGCGGGCGTTGGCCACGCTGGAGGTTTCAGTCCATTTGGATTTAACGGAGGACTTGCCCCGCGACCGCCACTATGTGGAAATTGAAATCCCTGACGAAGTACCCATCGAAGAAGTGAAACCGGAAGATTTGCCTGACGGCTGGGATGCCAGGCCGCCGTTGCTGGAAACGCAGTTCATCGGCGATGATTTTGTGAGAGCCAACCAATCGGCGGTGCTGAAAGTGCCCAGTTGCATCGTGCCGCCCGAATGCAATTTCCTAATCAATCCCAATCATCCCGACGCGCACAAAATCACCTTGGTTTCCACCGCGCCCTTTAAGTTTGACCCAAGGTTTAGCCCCTAAATTTTATTTTGAAAATCCTCATTCTCGATAATTACGATTCGTTCACCTACAACCTCTTTCAATTGGCGGCACAATTGGATGGCGCGGAAGTGGAAGTTTTCCGCAAGGATGAAATTTCACTGAAAGAATGCGAGCGGTTTTCGCACTTCATCATTTCGCCGGGGCCGGGCTTGCCCAAAGACGCGGGCATTACAATGGAACTCATCGAAAAATTCCACAAAACCCATCCCATTTTTGGCGTTTGCTTGGGTTTCCAGGCGATGGCCGAATTTTTCGGCGGCCAACTTTTCAATCAAAAATTCCCCGCCCACGGCATTCAGCGCCCTCTGCAAATCGTATCCCGATTGCCATCGGGACGTAAATCGAAACTACTCGAAAATATCCCCGACCAACTTCAGGTGGGATTGTACCATTCTTGGGCGGTTTCCCAAGAAAATTTCCCGCAAGATTTTGAAATTTCCGCGCTAAGCGAAAGCGGGATTGTGATGGCGATGGAACACAAAACCTTGCCGCTGGCCGGGGTGCAGTTTCACCCCGAATCGATAATGACCGAGCACGGACTTAGAATCCTGGCAGCGTGGGCAGGTTGGGCCCGCCGCCCGCTCCTCCCCCTTCGCTGAGGCCCTGGCGGCGGCGTTCCAGTTTCAGATCCTTAAGGGTGCTGGCCTTTACGCGGATAGTGAGCGTGTAAGACTGCCGGAAGCCAAACGGCACCCACTGTGCCCGCAAATCCCAGCAATGCAAATCGCGGTAAAAATCGAAGCTGGTAAATGTAAACTGCCGGGCCTTCAAATCATAACCCGTGCGGAAACCGATGCGCCAGTTCTCAGTCAGTTCAAAATCGCCCGAAATTTCGGTGGTTTGGACCAGCGTGGGCTCCAGCGCCTGGTAGCTGATGTTCAGGTTGTAATTGATGTTCAAGCTCCACGGCACGGTAAAATCCACGAAGCCGCGTTCGCGGTAATAGTCCACATCGCCGCCCGTGATGCCCAAGCCGCTGGTCCGCTGGGGCGGGATTTCATCAATCACCCCTTTTTCCTGGTCTTCCGTGAGGCCCTGCGGCGGGGCCACCACCTTCTTTTTCTTTCCCTTGTTGAAGCGGGTGGCGTTCAGGTTCAGCCCCAGCGCAAAGCTCTGGCTGGTGGTGCGCAACCAGCGGTCGTTCACTTCGTGGGCAAATTCCTCCGTCTGCTGGTTGGTTTCCGTGTTTACGCCGTACACGCTGTAGCTGGCATCGTATTGCGCATTCAGCAAATTGTTGAACGCCGACGAACTCATATTAAGGCGTATCTGGCTCCAGTTGAATTTTTCCGCCGCCATATTATAGGAAGCGTTCAGTGAAAGACGCTCCAAAAGCCGCACTTTTCTAAGCCCGGTACTGTCTTGCTTGTCGCGGATTTTAGCCTCCAAAGTGTTCAGCAGCCCAAAGTTGACGTTGCCCTGCTCGGCAGAACCCGGCGATCCGTAAATCCCATTGGTGTAGCGGTTCAGCCGTTCGGTGGTGCCGTCTTCATCCACTTGCACTTCTTGGTAATAGCCCCAAAAATCGGTGGAGAAATCGGGGATGTAAGAAAGGCCCACGGTGGGCGTCATCTTGTGGCGGATGGCGCGGACAAAGCCGTTATAACGAAAAGTACCGTACAAATTGGTGGTAAGGTTGGCGCCAGTGCGGAAATCGCGTACGCCATAAAATCCATTGGTGGTGTCCACCACTTCCGCGTTGTTCGTCTCCGGATTGAAGGCATATTCAGACCGCTGGAAATACCACCGCTCGGTATAATTGATACTGGGATTGAGTACAAAATGTTGGAGCACCCGATAGTTGGCCCCAATGGGAAGGGTGTGCTGGATGCCGTTCCGCGCGTTTTGCACAAAATTTTCTTCCGTGAAAAAAGGCTCGTCCAGCGCCGTGGTGATCTGGTTTCGGCCGGTGGCGTTGTAGCTCACGCCAATTTCTTCATACCATCTTTTGCGCCCCGCGCTCACCTGGCGGCGAAAGGGAAAAAAGCGGTTCCACGAAAAATTGGCCTCCGGCAGTTTCAGCGTCAGCGTGTTAGCTTGGTTGTTTTGGTTGTGATTCAGCGAAACGCTCAGGTTGTAAGGTTTGCTCGGCCACGTTTTCTGCACGCTGATGCTGCTGGCCAGTTGGTTGTTCAGGATTTCGTTTACGTTGTCCCCGTTCAGGCGGTTGTTGTTCCGCGAAGAGACGTTCACGTTAGCGTTGAAACGGAAATCCGGCCGCGCCTTGGCATCTTGGTTGTGGTTCCAATTGACCGAAAAGTTGTCTTCATCACTAAAAAAAGCGGAACCGAAATCCGCGAATTCTTCCCGTCCAAATTTTATCTTGTTGAAACTAGCCCCAAACGAGCCGCCATAGCGATAGCGCTTTCGGTAGGTGGTGCTGGCGCGCAGTCCGTAGCCGCCCTGGGTATAAATGTCGCCGGTCACGGTCAGATCCAAATAATCATTGATGGCCCAGTAATAGCCCCCGTTGGTGAGGAAGTAGCCACGAAAATCGGAATTGCCGTAGGCGGGCAAGATCAGTCCCGACTTACGCTCCGAGGTGGTGGGGAAAAACCCGAACGGCACCATCAGCGGCGTGGGGATGTCCAAGATTTCTATATAAGCAAACTGCGTGATGATTTTGTCGCCGCTGATGACTTTGGCCTTGGGCGTGTTTATTTTAAAATGGGGGTCTTCGTGGCTGCAGGTGGTGTAGCTGGCGTTTTTTATATAAAAAGTTTTGTCGTCCACTTTTTTTACGTCCTCGCCGTGCAGGTAGCCCTCGCCTTCTTTGGTGATCACCCGTTTGATCTTGGCTTTTTTCGTGTCAAAATTGTAGCGCATCGTGTCTGCGCGGTAGGCCTTGCCGCTTTCGGTAAAAACGGGTTTCTGCACCACGTTCCCCGCCGTGTCGCGGATGCCGGACGCCAGCACTTCCTTAGTTTCAAAATTCACATAAATATAGCCCGCCTGCAGTTCCAGTTGCTCGTATTTCACATAGGCCTCATTGTATAAATAAGCGTCGCCGCCCAGCAGATTCCCCACGATGCTGTCCTTGGCCGTGTATTCCACCAAGCTGGGCAACAGGCTTTTTTCAGTAGGGGTCAAAAAAGGCGTGGCATAAACGGAATCCGTGCTCAACTTGAATTTGCCCGAATCGCGCGGCAGCGCCGCTTTCGCAGAATCTATTCTGGGGTTTGAAATCCGCGAAGAATCGGGGCGGGAAAACTGGCGCGAGGTATCCACTTGGGCATACGCAACCATCGAAAAACCAACATAGAACGTTGATAAAATAAGGAAATGGAGAGAGATTTTGCGCACGGAGGCGTTTACTTTTGCGTTGTGCCTTTTTGGTACAAAAATGGAATGGCCAAAGTTAGACAAATAGCGTACCATTGAAATTCTCAGCTTTCTTATTCATACTCTTGATGATGATGTGCGCGCCCCGCGTTTCGGCGCAGGCGGGCGGCGTAAAAAAAGTGGTAATCGACGCGGGCCACGGCGGCAAAGACCCCGGCAACCTGGGCACCCGCCGCTACAAAACCCGCGAAAAGGACATCGCGCTTTCCGTGGCTCTGAAAACCGGAAAATTTATCCAAGAAAACCTGCCCGACGTGGAAGTCATTTATACAAGAAAAACCGACGTTTTCGTGGAACTGCAAGAGCGCGCCGCCATCGCCAACCGCGCGGACGCGGATTTATTTATTTCAATCCATTGCGATGCGTTCACCAAATCCGACGTGCACGGCGCCACCTGCTTGGTGATGGGAAAAAACCACGGCGACGACAACCTGCGCGTGGCGATGAACGAGAACGCGGTGATTTATCTGGAAGATAATTACGAGGAAAACTACGGTGGTTTTGACCCGAAACGTCCCGAAAGCTACATCGCGCTCACTCTGTACCAAGGTGCGTTTATGAACCAGAGCGTGAGCTTTGCGCAAAAGGTGCAAGACCAGTTCCGCACCCGCGTGCAGCGCCGCGACCGGGGCGTAAAACAGCAGCCGCTGATGGTAACCAAGATGGCGGTGATGCCAGCCGTACTTGTGGAATTGGGTTTCCTCACCAATCCCACCGAAGAAGATTTCCTGAATTCCGAAAAGGGCCAAGACTATATGGCCAGCGCCATTTACCGCGCCTTCAAGGAATACAAAAGCGAGATGGAATCTTTTGAACTCACAACGCCCGCGCCGGAACTGGACAAGGCCAACGTCCCCGTTTCCGACAATAAAAAGGAGGAATTTTTAAAAACCGAAAACATCACCACGGCCACGGCCAACACGACCCTCGGCAATGATATCCCCAATGCGGAAACCGCTGAAAATGAGGCATTTTACACCGTTCAAATTGTTACCAGTGGACGAAACAAAGAATTGACCCCCGGTAATTTTAACGGCGTGGAAGGCGTGTGGTTGTACAAAGAAAGCGGCCTGTTCAAATATGTGGTGGGCAAAAGCACCGACCTCGAATCCGCCGAAATCCTGAAACTGAAAATGCGCGAGCGCGGCTTTGAAGATGCCTTTGTGATTGCCCTGCAAAACGGGAAAAGGATTACTTTGAGCGAGGCGCGGGAGCAATTGCAGTAGCAATAAATTCTAATCCCGCACGTGCGGGACTAAATCCGAAATCCGAAACAAATTCGAAATTTTTAAATCTAAAATTTCAAAACTACCCACTGGGATTTTCCACCCAGCCATTTAGAATTTTATCAGTTTATCTTTTAGGATTTGTTTGGTTCTTAGAATTTCAGATTTAGAATTTTCAACCGAAAACCGACAACCAACAACTGAGAACTGCTAACTACATTTGCCTCTCGATTAAAAAAACTCGTTTCTCTTGAAAATTTCCAAAGAATTCAAAGTCGGCCTCATCGCCATCGTTGCGTTGCTCTTGTTGTATTGGGGTTTTAATTATCTGAAAGGTGGCAACGTTTTTAACAAAGAAGTGAGTTTCTACGCCGTGTACGACCGCGTGGACGGGCTCAACGCCGCCAACCAAGTGGTGATCAACGGCTACTCCGTGGGGCAGGTGGAGCGGATTTATTTCCATCCCGATAATTCGGGCCGCCTGATTGTCAAGTTCAAGATGGAAAAGGATTTTGCGTTTGCCGCAAACACGGTGGCCAGCATCAACAGTTCGGATTTGCTGGGCGACCGCACCATCGAACTGCTGCTGGGAGACAGCCCCGCTATGGCGGAAAATGGCGACACGCTGATTTCCAGCCTCGAAATGGGCATCGCCGAGCAAGTGAGCCAGCAAGTGGCGCCGCTCCGCAAAAAGGCCGAGACGTTATTGGGTTCCATCGACACCGTTTTGATTTTGGTTTCCGGCTTTTTGAACGAACAAACCAGCGACAATTTCGTGGAAACTTTTAACAGCGTGCGGCGCAGTTTCCAGCGGCTGGAGCAGACGGTGATTAGCGTGGACCAAACCGTGCAGGCCACCGAGGGCGACCTGAAAAACACCATCCACAACGTGAGCGCAATCAGCAACACTTTGGAAGAAAGCCGCGGCGACCTGCAGGGCGTTTTGAAAAATATAAACACGATTACGGATTCACTTTCGCGGGTGCGGTTTGTGGAAACTTTCGAAAGCCTCAACCGCGCATTGGCTGCCACCGAGGACGTGATGGCCAAAATCAATGACGGCGAGGGCACGGCCGGAAAACTCATCAACGACCCCGAACTTTATAATAAATTGACGAAAGCCAGCGACGATTTAGACCGCTTACTTTTGGACGTGAAATACAATCCAAAGCGTTATTTAGATCTTTCGCTTTTTGGCCGCGACCGGGAATATTCTGAAAAAGAAATCCGCGAAATGGAACGCGAAAAACAAAAGGAACAAGACAAACCCTAAATATCTGACGCTATGCACTTTGGCATCCAAAACATCCTATTCATCATCGTTTTGGCGGTGGCCATTTTCTTTTTTGCAAAAAGCGTCCGCAAAATTCGCCGCAACATTTTTCTCGGTAAGAAAATCGACCGCAGCGACCGAAAAGGCGAACGCTGGGGCGTGATGGCCAAAGTGGCCCTCGGCCAGACCAAAATGGTGCGCCGCCGCTGGGTGGCCGGTTTTTTCCACATTTTGATTTACGTCGGTTTTATTTTGATCAATATCGAAGTGGCCGAAATCATCATCGACGGGGTTTTTGGCACGCACCGTCTTTTCGCGCAGCCGCTCGGTTTTCTGTATGATTCGGCCATTAGCTTTTTTGAGGTTTTGGCGGTGTTGGTTTTGATTTCCTGCGTGGTTTTTTTGATACGGAGGAACGTCCTGAAAATCCCGCGCTTTCAAGATTTGAAAGGCTGGCCGAAAAACGACGCGAACAACATCCTCGTCATCGAAATCGTGTTGATGGCGGCCTTGCTCGTTTTGGGCGCGGCCGAGGCCAATTTTGACGATGCCCAAGCCGGCCCGTGGCTCATCAGCGGAATGCTCGCGCCGATGTTCGCCAACGTTTCCCAAGAAAATCTAATCATCATTGAGCGGGTGGCTTGGTGGGCGCACATCGTGGGTATCTTGCTGTTTTTGAATTACTTGCCCATTTCCAAGCACTTCCACATCATCTTGGCTTTCCCGAATGTGTGGTATTCCAAACTGAAGCCGCTGGGCGAATTCACCAACAACGAAACGGTGAAAAAAGAGGTGGAACTGATGATGGACCCGAACGCCGACCCGTATGCCGCGCCGCCAGAAAATGAAAGCGAAAACGGGGAAGCCACGCCGGAAAGATTCGGTGCGAAAGACGTCCAAGATTTGAACTGGGTGCAATTGATGAACGCTTACAGTTGCACGGAATGCGGACGCTGCACAGCGGTTTGTCCGGCCAACATCACCGGCAAAAAACTCTCGCCCCGCAAAATAATGATGGACACCCGCGACCGCCTCGCCGAAGTGGGAAAAAACATCGACGCGAACGGCGGCGAATTCCAAGACGATGGCAAAAGTTTGTTGTTCGATTACACCACCCCCGAGGAAATCTGGGCCTGCACCACCTGCAACGCCTGCACGGACGCCTGCCCCGTAAACATCGACCCCGTGGGCATCATAATGGAAATGCGCCGCTACCTCGTGATGGAAGAATCCAACGCCAGCCAGCAAATCAACGCGATGATGACGAACGTGGAGAACAACGGCGCGCCGTGGGCGTATCCAGCGGCGGATCGGGGGAAGTGGGTGGAGGAGGTTTGAGGAGAGTAATTAGGTAATTCGGTTGTAATTTATTGTAATTCAGTTGTAATTCGATAGTAATTCATTACAATTCAATAGTGGTTCGGATTACTATCCCCCTCCTTGGAGGGGGTGCCAAGGCACGAGGCGGGGGAGGCGAAGACCTAACTTAAGACTTGCTTTATACAGTAGAAACATTTTATTACGGTTGTAATAATGCGCTCATCCATATATCATTTTTTACTTAGAAAAAAATCCAATTATGCCAAAGTTCTTTGCTGCGTTAAGTTGTCTTTTAATCACCAATATCTTTGGGCAAACCAAACCTCCTATTTATAGGATTCTTGATAGATGCTTGGAGTCCGATACAATGCTTTCCAATATTGAAATATTGGGGTGCTACGCAGAAGCTGAAGAGCAGTGGGAGGTAATTTTAAATAGTTCTTTTAATGAATTGTGGGAATCAAAATTAAATGACCAAGAGTCAAGACAAAAGTTTATTCTTTGGAAGCTAAAATGGTTGAACTATCGCGATAAAGAGTTAAATTTCCTAACTTTTTTTCCTGAAATTGAAGAAGCCGAACAAAGAGTTTACTTGTTTTTTAGTGAAGCTCAGAGGCTAATAGCCTTTCGTCAGAATATTCGTGCTGTTGAGTTTATGGGAATGAATGATTCACTTACCACAGATGAGACTATCAATCAATTACAAGCTGAGACAGAAAAGTGGGAAACTGAAATACAAAAGCACTTTTATGTTTTATACGATATGATTAGTGTTGATAATAGAGTAAAAGAAAATATCGCTGAATGGCAAACCGCTTGGGGCAGATACCGCAAGAGCGAATTGGAATTTATAGAGAAATTTTTTGATGACTCCGACCCTACGTGGAAGGTAATTGCGGCTAAGCAAAAGATGCTATTATATAAAAACCAAGCTTTAAAACTTGAGCAACAGGCTAAATTTTGATGGAATGATAGGATGATTATAATTTTCAATTTAGCATAGCAATGAAAGATAAATTCAAAACCGTACCGCTCGACACAATGATTGACAAACACACCGGAAAGCGCGGAACGCCCAAAAGGGATTCATTTGAAAATGAACTGCATATTGATTTGCTCGGACAGGCCATCAAAGAAGCGCGAATGTGAATTTCAATATTGTTGGAAATCAAAACGGATGAAGATTTTTAAATATTGAATTAAGTTTGTAAACATCATTTTAAATCCCAATGCCTAATTCCACCCTCCAAGTAAATGACCTTGAAATCGTCCTCTACAAAAAGCAGGAAGAGGAATTCATTTCGCTGACGGATATGGCTAAGTTCCGCGATTCGGACCGGACAAATTATATCATCCAAAACTGGATGCGGACGCGCAGCACCATCGAGTTCTTGGGATTGTGGGAGCAACTGAACAACCCAGATTTTAAACGCATCGAATTCGATGCCTTTAGAAATGAATCGGGTGCCAATACTTTCTCGATGACGCCCAAGCGGTGGATTGAATCGACCAATGCGGTTGGAATCGTTTCAAAATCAGGCAGGTACGGCGGCACGTTCGCGCACCGTGATATTGCTTTTGAATTTGCCTCGTGGCTCAGCCCCACTTTCAAATTGTATTTGATTACCGAATACCAGCGACTGAAAGAAGTCGAAACCAATCATTACAACATTGAATGGAACGTCAAGCGGATTTTGACCAAAGCCAATTACGCGCTCCAAACGGACGCGGTGAAAAATTACATTCTTCCCAGCAAAAATTACGAAAAGGAAATGGAATGGCTCGCTTACGCTGAAGAAGCTGATTTGCTGAACGTTGCACTTTTCAAAACTACTGCCAAAAAGTGGCGCGAACTCAATCCCAAAATGGCGGAAAAAGGAATGAACGTCCGCGATATGGCGAGCATCAATGAACTGGCGATTTTGTCGAATTTGGAAAGTTTGAACGCCGAAATGATTAAGGAAGGAATCGTGAAAAAGGAGCGGTTTTTAAAACTTAGCGCCATCGCAAAATATCAGCAGTCTATTTTGGATGAAAAAGATGTTATAAAATCTTTGAAAAAAATCAATGAGCGGACGTTTATTGATGAGGTCAAAAAATTGAAAAAGTAATTTCAAAAATGAAAAAACTTCTCCCCCTTTTCCTCGCCCTCCTCTCCTCCCCCCTTTTCGCGCAACGGTGGGTGGACACCACTTTTTCCATCCAAACCACTTTTGACATTTCCTACGGCACGGCGGTGGATTTTGCGGGGGCGCCGCGCAATTTGAAGTTCGATATTTCGCTGCCCGTCAATGACACCGCGCCCGCTTGTGGCCGCCCGTTGCTGGTGATGGTGCACGGCGGTGCGTGGTACGCGGGCGACAAAAACGAGGGCTATCCTAAGCGCATACGCGAGGATTTTGCCAAGCGCGGATACGCCGCCGCGTCCGTGCAATACCGGCTGGGCCAGTTCCTGACCGACCAACTGCGGCACTGCAACGTGGACGGCTGGGACTGCAACAATATGACCGACACCAGCGAGTGGTACCGCGCCAACTACCGCGGCATCCAAGACGTGCACGGCGCGATTCGGTTTTTGATAAACAACGCCGCGACTTACAACATCGACCCGAACAACGTCTTTTTGGCGGGCGAAAGTGCGGGCGGGTTCGTGGCGATGGGCGTGGGTTTTCTCGACGATTCCACGGAGGTTTTGCAGCGCTGGGTCGGCGCTTATCCCAACGCGCCAAAACCGAATGCGCATTACGAAACCAAGTGCGTGCAACTACATAATTTGGCCGCGCATATTGATAGTATGAATTTGGCGCGCCCCGTTTTGGGCAGCTACCAAGGCACTTTGAATTTGCCGTTGCAACAACCGTATTCCGTCAAAGCGGTGGGCAATTTTTACGGTGGTGCTTTTAACAATATTTTTCAATCATTTTCCGCCCAATCTCCTGCACTTTATTTGTTCCACCAACCGTGCGATTTAATCGTGCCTTTTGATAATGACAAATTGCTGCAAGGCTTTAACGATTGTGCCAAGGTAGTGGGCTATGCAGAAATAGAAAATCGCCCCTTTGTTTATGGTTCGAAAGGCATCAAAACTTTGATAGATAATTTGAAAGCGAATTCACTGCCCGCGCCTGATTATTTGTATGATGTAAATTCCAATAACCTCCTCTGTATTCAGCAATTGCCACCGAATCCCAATTGCCATTCGATTGATGCGTATTGGCTGCGCACTTCCAATATGGCTACTTTCTTTGCATCGAAAATGGATAGTTGTGAAGTGATTGGAATGAAAGAATTTAATAGGGAAAATTTGGTAAAATCCATTTATCCAAATCCTGCGGAAAATTGGGTGCAGATTGATTTTCAGACTACCTTAAAAGATGTGAAAGTTTCTGTTTCAAATATGGCTGGAATCTTATATTCAAATCAGAGTTTTTTAATTGGAAATTCTGTTCGATTAAATTTGGAGAATTTAGCCGATGGGATTTATTTTATTCAGATAGAAACGGAGGATGGAATGGCGGTGCGGAAATTGGTGGTAAAATAATAGCATCGGTATTAAAAAAAGGTTTCCTTTTTAAGATAAAAGCTGAAGTTTTTAAGGACATTGCACCTTCTTTCCTTTTTTGGAAAAAACAATATGATAAAGGGTTAATCCCTATTTTTGAAAAAAACAACCCGTGGAAAATATCACCATCCCCGTAGAAGTGCCCTCGGAAATTACAGTAGCCCTCAACAAATCGCAGGATGAACTGAAATCCGAGTTCAAGCAATCCCTTGCGATTCAACATTTTAGAACCGGAAAACTCACCTTTGGCAAAGCCAAGCAGCTGGCGGGTCTGACGCGCCGCGAATTTGAAAAAATACTTGCGGACAATGAAATTCCGGTCTCAAAAATCGACCTAAAGCAAGTGTGGGGCGATGTGGAAAAATTGCGCAACGCTTGAATGGAACTTATCATCGCGGATACGGGGGCGCTTATCTCGTTAGAAATAGCTGGACAAATCCAACTTTTAGATAAAATTTTTGGGCGTTTTTATATAGCAAAAGCCGTATGGGAAGAGTTGCAAGATTACTACGATTCGGATGCTCCCATATTAGATTTTATGAGAGAAAGAGTATCAAAATTAGATGCCAAAAGTCATCTGAATTTGATAATGGATTATGGCGAAGCCGAATCCGTTATTTTATATGAAGAACTTGAGGCCGATTATCTTTTGGTGGACGACAACCAAGCGCGGATGATTGCGGAAATGTTGGGTGTCAATTGCATCGGTTCGCTCGGCGTTTTGATTCGGGCCAAAGAGCAAAATCTTATCGGAAATCTTCGCCCCATTTTCGAGAAATGGCTTCAACACAAAAGGCATTTTTCGTTGAAACTTTTGAACTCCATCCTCCAACAATTGGGCGAGGAAAGCATTCCGAAAAAGCGAGCGGACAAAGAATGAAAATAGAACTCCAAAAAGGCGACATCACCAAAGTAAAAGCGGACGCGATTGTGAACGCCGCCAACTCGTCTTTGCTGGGCGGCGGCGGGATGGACGGTGCCATCCACCGTGCGGGCGGGTCAGAAATTTTGGAAGGATGCAAACAAATCCGCGCACGGCAGGGCGGCTGCAAAACGGGCGAGGCGGTGATTACCACGGTGGGAAATCTCCCTGTTAAAAAGGTCATTCACACGGTGGGTCCTGTTTGGAATGGTGGAAAATCCGACGAGGAAAAAAAGCTCGCGAATTGTTATAAAAATAGCTTGAAATTAGCGGTAGAAAATGATTTAAAAATAGTGGCATTTCCAAATATTAGTACGGGTATATATAAATTTCCAAAAGAAAAAGCGGCGAAAATTGCTATTGAAGCCGTTCAAGAAAATTTAAACAAGAATTTTGATAAAATAATTTTCGTTTGTTTTGATGATGAAAATTATGAGATTTATAAAGAAAAATTGAAATAAAACGCATCGAATTCGATGCCTTTAAAAAACGCTACCTTTTTGAAAAAACAAGAAATCCCCAATAAGCTCCAAGAAACCACCATTGACGGCGAACACGTTTCCCCGATTTTGCCGAAGGGCATCAAAAATTATTTGATTGACATTGACGGGACGATTTGCGACGACATCCCCAACGAGGAGCCGGAACGGATGGCCACGGCGCAGCATTATCCTGACGCTTTGGAAACGCTGAATCGCTGGTACCGCAAGGGGCACATCATTTATTTTTTTACCTCGCGGACGGAAGACCACCGCGAAGTGACCGAAAAATGGCTGGCCGAAAAAGGCTTTAAATACCACGGAATGGTGATGGGAAAACCGCGCGGCGGCAATTACCACTGGATTGACAACCACCTCGTGAAAGCCACCCGCTACGAAGGGAAATTCACCGATTTGGTGATGAAAAAAGTGAACATCGAAGTGTTCGAGGAAAAATGAAAAAATTCTTTTTTTTTGTGGCATTTTTAGGCATCTTTTTTTCGTGTAAAAAAGAGAATTTTTTGCAGTTGCAAACCAGTCAAGAAATCTTAGAATTTGAACCGAATTTTAATAATCCCCGCGCTTACCGCGACAGCACCGATACGATTTCCATCCAAAAAATTTCCGAAAATTCTGTTTTTGAAAAAGTAAATGCGGCGACTTCGGAAATCGGGACGCTGGGCGAATTTGATTACATCGAAGTGGAAAAGCGGGATTTTATAGTGGGGACTGATACGCCGTTTTTCCGTTTCCGGTTTGCCACGGAAGTGGAGTACCGCCCTGATTTACAGCGCCGTTCGCAAGATGTGATGAACATTTATATGGAGGAAGAAAACGCGGCGGAGAATCTTTTGCTGACGTTTGAATACGCCGAGGACAGTCTGCGCTGCACCACGCCGAACTGCGTTTTTCGCGACAGTTTGCTCTTGGACAGCACGCTCTTCCAAGACGTGTATTTTATTGAAGATACTTTTCCCATTATTTTTATCAATCGAAACAATGGGATTATTGGGTTCAAAACTTCTGACAACCAACTATTTATACAAAACTGATGAGTGAACAAACGACTTTAAAAGTGCCCACGATGGCGGAAATGGCGGCCGCTGACAAAAAGCCGGAAGTGCTGTTTTGGGTGGGCTGCGCGGGCAGTTTTGACGACCGTGCCAAGAAAGTGACCAAGGCTTTCGTAAAAATTTTGAACGCCGCGAATGTGGATTTTGCCGTGCTGGGCGCGGAGGAAAGCTGCACCGGTGACCCCGCCAAACGCGCCGGAAACGAGTTCACTTTTATGATGCAGGCGATGGCCAACATCGAGGTGTTGAACGGCTACGAAATCACCAAAATCGTGACGGCCTGCCCGCATTGTTTCAACACTTTGGCGAATGAATATCCCGATTTGGGTGGGAATTACGAAGTCATCCACCACACGAAATTCATCAACAACTTACTGAAAGACAACCGCTTGACCATCGAGGGCGGTTCGTACAAGGGCAAGCGGATTACCTACCACGACCCGTGCTACCTCGGCCGTGCCAACGGCATTTACGAAGCACCGCGGGAACTCATCCGAAAGCTGGACGCCGAGCTGGTGGAAATGCGCCGCTGCAAAAGCAACGGCCTGTGCTGCGGCGCGGGCGGCGCGCAGATGTTCAAAGAACCGGAGCCGGGCCGCAAAGACGTGAACATCGAACGGACAGAGGAGGCGCTGGAAACCCAACCGGATTTTGTGGCCGTGGCCTGCCCCTTCTGCAATACGATGATGACGGACGGCGTGAAAAACAGTAAGCGGGAAGGGGATTTGCCGGTGTTGGATTTGGCGGAGATGATTGCGGAGGCGGAGAGCCTATAAAATACGAAATTTGAAACTCGGAATTCGAAACAATCCCGCACGTGCGGGACTAAAGTTTTAAATGATTAAAATTCAAAATGTAGCGGTCTTTTCAGGCAGTACTTTTTGAGTTTTTGACTTTTTTTATTTAGAATTTGTTTGGTTCTTCGGATTTAGTCCCGCACGTGCGGGATTAGGATTTAATTAAAAGAAAATGGGATTCATCAAGGAGCCAGAAGATGTGGATTTTATTATCCAAAGCAAACCTCTAACGGAAGAGGAAGAAAAAGAATTGAACGAATTTATAGAAAACTGGAAGAAAAAACATCAAAAAGAGCATCCTGAATTGATGGATATTGATATTTGAGTTTCATTTCTTAGAAATACTAAATTCGAAACTCTAAATTCGAAACAATCCCGCACGTGCGGGACTAAATTTTTAAGGATTAAAATTCAAAACTTCAACTCGTGAATTTTTGACCCGAGTGTTTTGAATTTTCGACTTTTTTTATTTAGTCCCGCATATGCGGGATTGTTTGGTTCTTTGGATTTTGATTTTAGAATTTAATTCCAAATTATGATAACAAAATTTCAAGAAATAGGCCCTAATTCCCGCATTTGGATTTTCCAATCTTCCGAGTATTTACAGTTTGAAAAAATGGAGCGCCTCTCCGCGCGGATGATGAATTTTTTGGACGGCTGGCAGGCGCACGGAAAGGATTTGAACACGGCCTTTGAAATCCGGTACCACCGCTTTTTAATAGTGGCGCTGGACGAGGCCAGCTACCAAGCCACCGGTTGCAGCATCGACAAATTGGTGCAGCACATCCAAAGTTTGGAAAACGAACTAACAATCAACCTCTTAGACCGGATGCAAATCGCCTACCGCGACGAAAACGGGATGATTGACACGATGCATCTGACGGCTTTCCGCGCGGCCTTGGAAAACGGCGAGCTGGACGAAAGCACGGTGGTGTTCAATAATCTGATTGAACGGAAAGGGCAGTTGGAAAGCGAGTGGGAAGTGGCGCTGCGGGAGAGTTGGCAGCGGAAGTGGCTGCCGGTGGCATAATTTTTTAACTTTTTTACAAAACCTATCCTTATGAAACTATTTGAAAAAGTAATGATTATTGTAGCCGTGGCTGCACTTTTACTGAAAGCCTTTGACCTGCCGCTGGGAGACCTTTTACTGTCGGTTTCGTGTAGCTTGCTTTCTATCATTTACTTCCTCTTCGGTTTTGCGCTTTTCAACGCCATCAGGTTTCGAAAAATGTTTAAAAAAGATTCTTACGCAGGGATTTCTGCCCGTCGAATTATTGCCGCCATAGGTTTTGGGTGGTTCTTATCATCCATCATCATTGGAATAATGCTCAAATTGTTGTTTCTGCCTGGAGGGAATTTGCAAATCGCCTCAGGACTTATAATAGGGTTGTTGGTTATGGTCATTTCTTTGATATTTTATAAAAAAAAGAAGAAAGAGTTTTTCTTTAGGGTCTTGGCTCGAGCCCTTCCGATAGCTTTAATTGGTCTTATCATTTGGGCAATTCCGACTGGGCAATTGATTGACTTCTTTGAGCGAAAAAATCCTGAAAGAGCCAATGAGGTAAAGGAGAATCTCAACACATAAATTTGCCCACCAACTCCATCACCTCCTCAAAAATCAATGTACTCCGGGCATTGAAAAATGGTGAACTGGATGAAAGCACAGTGGTGTTCAACAATTTGGTTGGGCGAAAAGGGCAGTTGGACAGCGAGTGGGAAGTGGCGCCGCGGGAGAGCTGGCAAAGGAAGTGATTGCCAGTAGCTTGATGAAGAGCGGTGATAAATAAACCAATTAGTTAACTTTGTCGCCGTGATTAGAAGGATAATATCCTATAAAAGCTATTTCGTAGATTTTTACGAATCTCAAGAACCCAAGGTTCAAGAAAAAATCGAATACGTATTGGACTTGGTGAGATTTGAAAGGCGAGTGCCTAAAAAATTCTTCAAATCGTTAGAGAACACGGATGGAATCTATGAAGTACGAGTCATTACCACTTTCAAAAGCGTTCGAATTTTATGCTTTTTTGACGAAGGCAATTTAGTGGTACTTGCCAACTGCTTTGTGAAGAAAACCCAGAAAACACCCAAAAAAGAAATCAACCTCGCCGAAAAGTTGAAAAAAGAATATCTACAAGATAAAAATAGTTGAGATGAAAAATACCACCGATTTTGAAGACATCCTCATTCGAAAATATGGCAAGAAGGGAACGGAAAAACGCGATAAATACGATGCGGATTCGCTGGCTTTCCGTCTTGGCGTGATGCTGAAAGAGGCTCGGAAAGAGGCAAGATTGACGCAGGAGGAACTGGCCGAGCGCACCGGCACGAAAAAAAGCTACATATCGCGAATCGAGCGCGGACTGAGCGACATCCAGGTGTCTACTTATTACAAATTGATTGAGCTTGGGCTTCGGAAAAATTTGAATATTTCGATTGGATAGTTAAAAGGCATTCGTTATGAAAAAATTCCGCCTGCCCCGCAAAACAAAAAAACGGCTGAAAAGGAAATTTTGGCTGTACCTCGTCGATGAAAAAGGAAACCGGCTGATGGCGTGGCCCACCCAATCCCAAGGAGATTATACAGCCGTGAAAACGGGGAAAGTCAAAAGCCTTTTTGACCGAAAAAGCAAGGCCGAGCGAAGAGAATACAGGAAAAAAATGGACAAACCCATAACGGTTTCCGATGAAAAATTGAGGATGTATGTCGATGACATTTTTCGTGAGGATTTACGTATCTCATCTTACAATATTCTGATTGAAGCTAAAAACGAACCCAAAGCCATCAGGGCGTATTACAATTTTGTGAATGCTTATCACATCTATAAAAACGATGAGGATTCGTCCGGAAATGTTTGCTGTTTGGCGCTGGATTATGCGCAGGATTTGTTGAAGAAAGAGAAGGATAGGAAGTGGAGGAAGAAAAATAGGTGATATTTATATCTTTTGCACTACACTTTTTAAGTAGCTGGCAGCGAAAGTGGCTGCCAGTGGCGTGAATTTTTGTCGCAAAATTTTGCTATACTAAATTGCACCCATTCCATTTACACCTTTTTCCCAGTCAGTTTGCCCATAAAGTTGGCAATGCTCATAATCATTTTCAAACTTCCCTGAGCGGGAGTCAAAGTATCTGAATATTTTCTTACCAACATAGAACTGTAAATCAGGCCGTTTAAACTCTTGTAGGAAGTCAGCTTTCCCGATTTAATCAATGCCTGGGTATCCCTGAGAAAACCTTCAAACCCCATTGCGGGCGTGACACTAAACTTAACGGTTGCGTCGGCATCAGGGACGGTTTTAAACGTGTGGATTTCCTTTGGAGGAATGCTCCATTTCGTTCCTTCCTTTATCACTTCCCATTTGCAATTTCTGAAAATTTTTAATTTGCCGTCTATCAGTTCCAGGTCTTCTTGAAGATGGGCGTGATAATGTAATGGAGGTCCCTCATTACCTTTACCCAGCCACATTTCCCCCTCCATGCTTTCTGCGGTGGAATGTGTGATGGTATATATTTCAGGTGAAACTGGACGAAAATCAAATGTCATAGCAAATTTTAATTTCATTCGTTAGTCCTGCAAACTTAGCAGAGCCCTCACCTTGAAACTTGGAAAAATCGGACAAAATGAGTTTACTTACGCAAAAGCCGCCACCGCAATTAGCCAGCTATGTCCATAGATATGTAAGTTTAAACCTGTCCGCCGAAAGCACGCTCAAAATACCTAACGGAAGTTATCGGTTGCCCAATTCCATCATTCGAATGGCCTTTCACTTTTCAGAAACGATTCCATCGGTTAAAATAAATGACAATACTGTGAGCCAGGCCAAATATCATATCCGAGGTTATCAGTTTTCTCCCATCACTTTTCAAACCAATGCTAAATTGGATGTATTTAGTATTGAGTTCACCCCGTTTGGGTTTTATAATATGTTCGGAATCTCGTGTTCAGAATTGGAAATTGTCCCTATTCCATTGGCGTCAATTTTAAATAAAGAATATGATATGTTGGTTGACGAATTAAGCCTGGCAAAATCTTTTACAGAAAGAGTGGACTTTATGAATTCTTATTTTTTAAGAAAAACCAACCCCATCATTGAGGTGCAAAAAGCATTGCAAATTGAAAGATACATTTCGGAAACGGAGTTCATTCCTACGGTTAAGGTATTGGCTTCTAAAGCTTTCACTACCGAAAGAACTATGAGAAGGTATTTTAAAAATTACTTTGGGCTTTCTCCAAAATCGTATCTGAGGCTAAAACGCTTTGAACAAGCGGTTCAATCCATTTCTAAATACAATACAGACCGCTTTTTGGAAATTGCGGCAGACTTTGGATATTATGACCACGCGCACTTAACCAATGATTTTAAATTCTATATGGGAGTGTCCCCAAAAAAGTTTCAAGACAACATTTTAAAAAAGCAAATTAGAATCGACTGAAATACTTTGCAAAACGGGCAAAGTACTGATGATGAAAGAGTTGAAAAAGGCGTTTGCAACAGCCGCCAAACACGCTCACCTCATAAACCTCCCCACCAACCCCATCACCTCCTCAAAAATCACCGGACTCCCCGCCACGATTTCTTTGCCGTAGAGATAATTATCACCGCTTTGGAAATCCCCTACCTTCCCTCCCGCTTCTTTCACCAAAAGGATGCCCGCCGCCACGTCCCAAGCGTGGAGGCCGTATTCAAAAAAACCGTCAAAACGACCGCAGGCCACGTAGGCCAAATCCGTGGCGGCCGAGCCGAGACGCCGGATGCCGCGGCTTTTTTGGAACAAAATGGTGAGCAGTTCCAAGAATTTTTGCAGCCGCCCAAAATCGTAATAGGGAAAGCCGGTGGCCAACAGGCTGTCCGCCAAGCCATCGGGACGGTTCACTTTTATTTTTTGGCCGTTCAGAAATGCGCCGCCGCCTTTCCACGCGCTGAACATTTCATCTTGCCCGATTTCATATATGCAAGCCAAAATCGGCTCGTCTTTTTCTACCAAAGCCACCGAAACCGCAAAGACCGGAATGCCGTGCAGATAATTCGTGGTTCCGTCCAGCGGGTCGATTATCCAATTGTAACGTTCTGATTTTGAATTGGGTGTGTCTTCCTCGGTGATGAAGCCCGCCTCGGGGACGAGCGTTTTCAATTCGTCCACCAGCATCGTTTCGGCTTCTTTATCTACATAACTGACGAGGCTGTTGAGGCTTTTCAGTTCGATGTCGCCAGTGGAAACCTTGGCTTTTTCATTGCGGATAAAATGCCCCGCGCGGCGACAGATTTCGTTGAGTTTTTGGGAGTTTTCGGGGAGGTTCATCGGGGGCCGAAAGTAAGGAAAATGGCTGATGTAAATTTAATAGTCCTCCCTCGCCTCCGAGAGGGGGACAGCACCACCCCGAAAATTCCGACGACTTAGCAAAGTCGGAATTTCCACCCCTCCTCACTTCGTAATGAGGGGAGCAGACCCGCGACAAAACCCAACAGGTTACAAAAATCCAGCTACAAAGCGACGGCCCAAAGTCCCCCTTTGGGGGATTTAGGAAGCCTGCGCCAAAAAAAGCGAGCATTGAAAAGTTTTATTGGTAATCACACCAAAACCCCCTCCCCCACAAAATCAAACCGCACCGCCCCACTTTTATCCATTTCCTTGAGAATTATTTGATGTTTTTGGTTCACCAAATCGGGATTCCAATGCGTACGGACTTTGACATAATTTCGGGTAAATCCTTGAATAAATCCTTCTTTAAAATTATCTTCAAAAAGAACTTCCTGTTCGGTGTTCAATTGGGATTCATAAAAAATACGGCGTTTTTTAGAAGATAAAATGCGCAACATTTTGCTTCTTTTTTTCCGTTCAGAATAGGGAATTTTTTCGGGCATTTCGGCTGCCAAAGTATTGTCTCGCTCGCTGAAAGTAAAGACGTGCAAATAGCTTATGTCGAGCGCGTTGATAAAATGATAACTTTCCAAAAATTTCTCTTCCGTTTCGCTGGGAAAACCCGTGATGACATCCACGCCGATACAACAATCCGGCATCAAAGATTTTATTTTTTCTACCCGTTCTTGGTACAGTTCGCGGCGATAACGGCGGCGCATTTTTCCAAGGATTTCGTTGCTGCCGCTTTGCAGCGGGATGTGGAAATGCGGCACAAATTTTTTGGATTTAGCTACAAATTCTATGATATCGTCGTTTAGTAAATTCGGCTCGATGGACGAAATGCGGAAGCGCTCGATACCTTCCACTTCGTCCAGTGCCTGTACCAATTCCAAAAAAGTGTGGCCGTGCTTTTTATTGCCAAATTCGCCTTTTCCGTAATCACCAATATTGACACCGGTCAATACAATTTCTTTAGCTCCTTTTTCAGCAATTTCTTGCGCATTTTTTACCACATTTTGTAAGGAATCGCTGCGCGAAATCCCCCGTGCCAATGGTATAGTGCAATAGGTGCATTTATAATCGCAACCGTCCTGCACTTTTAAGAATGCCCGTGTACGGTCGCCGATGGAATACGAACCGACGAAAAAATCCGCCTCGTCGATTTCGCAGGAATGGACAACTGCCTTTTCAGCATATTGGCTATCAGCATTTTGCGAGCGTGTGTTTAGCCCCCCTTTGGGGGGTTGGGGGGCTCGCTCAAAACGAGCTTCATTTAAATAATCCGTAATCTTAAATTTCTCCGTAGCCCCCAACACCAAATCAACACCCTGAATTTCAGCGATTTCTTCAGGTTTCAATTGTGCGTAGCAACCCACGATCACGGTCAGGGCGTCGGGATTGGCCTGGTTGGCCCGCTTCACCCAATGCCTGCATTCTTTGTCCGCGTTGTGCGTAACGCTGCAAGTGTTTATCACATATACATCGGCGGGTTCGGAAAAGGGCACTTTCAAAAAGTCTTTTTTCTCAAAATCCCGCGCGATGGTGCTGGTTTCCGCAAAATTGAGCTTGCAGCCAAGGGTGTGGAAAGCCACCTTTTTTTTATATGTTAAAGAATTTTGAATGACGAATACGTTTTTTTTGAGGGCACAAATTTCGGGGATTTAAAGGATTGTTGAGGAAGCCACAAAGAATTGCGCATAAGTAGTGGTCTTAGCAATGTCGAAAATAAACCATCCAACCTATTTCCATTCGATATTTTAGGATAATTCAAATTCTAATTTATTATCAATCAATAAGATGACCTATAAATAAAACTTTGCTGGGTTACCTTTTCCCCAAAGTCCTATCAAAGGGTGAAGTAGGAAAAACGCGGTGGCGGATTTCTAAAAAAACAAAAGAGAAAAACCGCCACCTGAAAATCCCGCTTCATCCGGCAGGCCCCATTTCGCGAGGCGGCCTGCAAACTCCACTCGGCATCCAACGCTTTTTTTTAACTTTTTAATAATCAAAACAATGAGAATTTTTACAATTCTTGCGCTCTCCCTGTGCGGATTTGGGATGGGCGCGCAAAGTACCAGTCCGCAGGTAATCAGTTCGTTAGGCGGCGATTATGCCAATGCAACGGCTCAAATGGGTCAAACCGTGGGCGAGACGTCCATCCAAACGGAAAGCAACGGCAGCAACGTGCTGACCCAAGGGTTTCACCAAACCAGATTGCAGGTGATTTCGCTGGACGAAAATTTCGAGGGTCTTTCCCTCGCAGTATTTCCCAATCCCGTTTCGGACTTTTTGAAAGTGAAAACCGAAGGATTGGAAACCGCCACCGAAGCCCAGCTTTTGGCGATGGACGGCCGCTTGATTTTGCGGTCGGAAATCGAGCAAAACGACGAGACTCTAATCGATATGACCGCCTTTGCGGACGGCACTTATCAAATCATTTTTAATCAAAACGGGGAAGCCGTCAAGCGCTTTTCCATCATCAAAAACCAATAATCATCCCCGCAGATGCGGGATTAAATTTCACTAAAATGAAAAATGTAATCTACACTTTGATTATCACGCTGTTTGTCACTTTGGCAATGACGGCGCAGGCCCCCGAAAAATTCAACTACCAAACCGTGGTGCGTGATGGTTCGGGCAACATCCTCGCCAACCAGAATGTGAGCCTACGTTTTAAAATCCACGAAACCAGCGCAGTAGGCGCGGTGCAATATGAAGAAAGCCACAGTGCCACCACTAACGATTTCGGCTTGGTAAATCTGGAAATCGGCGGCGGCGTGGTCGGTTCGGGCAGTTTTGCCACCATCGACTGGGGCAGCGACTCCTATTATATAGAAGTGGAACTGGACCCAGCGGGCGGCAACAGCTTCACCTCGATGGGCACTTCGCAACTGCTATCGGTTCCTTATGCGCTTAGCGCGGAAAAGGCCAGCGCGATGGAACTGAGCGACCTGACCAACGTGAGCGGAACGCCCAGCGCAGGGCAGGTCTTGAAATGGGATGGCGCAGAATGGAAACCGCAAAACGACTTGACCAGCGGCGGCGGTGGCGGCAGTTATTCCGCCGGCACGGGCATTTCCATTTCGGGAAGCAACGTGATTTCCTCAGATTTGGGGACGGACATCGCCACCAATGAAATTCAGAACGACGCGGTCACGAATGCCAAAATTGCGAACAATGCGGTGAACACGTCCCAATTGACGAACGATGCGGTAACGAATGCCAAGATTGCAAACAATGCCGTGAACACTTCCCAACTGGCCGACAACGCGGTGAACGCCGCCAAAATTGACCCGATGGGCGCTGCTAACGGCGAAGTGTTGAAATGGAACGGCACGGACTGGGCACCGGCGACTGATGCCACGGGCGGCGGCGGCACTACTTATTCGGCCGGCTCTGGGATTTCCATTTCCGGTTCCAATGCTATTTCGGCCGATTTGGGGACAGATATCGCGACCAATGAAATCCAGAACTCTGCTGTGACCAATGCCAAGATTGCCAACAATGCCGTGAACACTTCCCAAATTGCCAATGACGCGGTAACCGCCTCTAAAATTGACGATATGGGCGCGGCCAAAGACGACGTGCTGAAATGGGATGGTAGCAACTGGGCGCCGGTCCCTGAAAGTGCAAGCGCGTGGACTACCTCCGGTGCGGATGTCTACCGGAGTACTGGCGATGTGGGCATCGGCACAACCAATCCAACCTCAAAATTGCACGTAGATGGACAAGTAAAAATTTTTGAAGATGGAAATGCCTTGCAGCTCAGAGGTTTAAACCCTTATCTGAGTTTTTACAATGGAGGAATAAACACTGGTTTTTTAAGTTCAACCCCCACGAGCTTCGATTTAACCACCCCATCTGGCAGCACACAAGACTTGACTCTTTCTACTGGTTTAACCAATAGATTTACAATTAAATCCGGTGGTGAAATTGGCATCGGACTTAGCAACCCTGTGAATATGTTTTCGATACTCCAACCTATCAGCAGCAGCAATACCGTACGGATTGAAAGCCAAGACCACAACTTTGGCAAAGACCTTCTGGAATTGGTAGTTCCGTCCACCGCTTCCAACACTTCTCAGTTTATAGAATTTCAGCAAGGCAATACTATTGTTGCCCACATTGATGCGGACGGCTCGGCCCAGTTTGAAGACGTGGAATTTGGTGACGGCACGGTACAGACCACAGCGGCGATTGGCCCCATTGCCTTTGGTACTGTCACTCCCAGTGGGATCATTACCAATGGCTCAGGCAATTTTACTGTAAGCTACAACAGTTCTGGCGACCGTTATGAAATTTCCATCACGGGGGTCACTTACCATGTCCTTAGCTACACTACTCTTATTACACCCACTTCTACCAATATCGCTGAGTTTCGCACTATCAGTGGTAGCGGCGATTTAGTGGTAAGTTTTAAAAATGGCTCAGGCATTGGGGTCCAAAGTGGTTTTTGCTTTATCGTGTACGAATGAGAGAAGGCGTATAATTCAACTTTACAGAAAAACTAAAGCGAAGTCAAGTCAATTAACCGAGAGGCCGTCCCAAATTGGGGCGGCTTTTCTTTTTAAAAAAAGCCGCGACAAATCAGATAAAAATTGAAAATTTGAAAGAATTGAAAACTTTCTTTTTCAGAAAGTTGCGTTGTAAGAATTTATTTCTATTTTTGGCCCTGAGTAGAGAAGTGCTTCATAGCACAGCTTTTGAGTTTGGCCGCCCCTTTGGGGCGGCTTCTCATTTTGGGACACTTCCAAAAATAACGTTTTTGAAAATTTCAATGCACGACGCCGCCAAAATCAAGGCTGGCTGGCTCCTCCCGCTGATGGAGGAATTCTATACCATTCAAGGCGAGGGTTTCCACACGGGCACGGCCGCGTATTTCGTGCGCATCGGCGGCTGCGATGTAGGCTGCCATTGGTGCGACGTGAAGGAAAGCTGGAACCCAAATTTGCACCCGCCCACGGAAATCGAAAAAATCGCGGAAAACGCTGCGCAGTATTCCAAGACCATTGTGGTCACCGGCGGCGAACCGCTCACTTGGAATATGAATCCCTTCACTAAGATTTTAAAGGAAAAAGGATTGCAAATCCATTTGGAAACTTCTGGTGCTTACCAAGTTACGGGCGAGTGGGACTGGTTTTGCCTATCTCCAAAAAAAACCAAACCGCCCGTGAAGGCGGCCTATCAAAAGGCCGACGAACTGAAAGTCATCGTTTACAATTTTTCCGATTTTGAATGGGCGGAATCTCACGCGAAGAAGGTGGACGAAAACTGCCAGCTTTTCCTACAACCCGAATGGAGCCGCCGCGAAAAGATGATGCCTGAAATCGTGGATTATGTAATGCAGAACCCGCGCTGGAAAATCAGCTTGCAAACGCATAAATATTTGCGAATTCCTTGATGGGGGCCAGTAGAATCGCACGGCCGTGCGATTCTACGGCCGTGCAATTCTACGGCCGTGCGATTCTACGATGACGATGATTTCATCGCCGTGCGATTCTACAGATTATCCTTTCGGATGCCGCTTCTGTTCGTCCCGCAATTCCTTCTTGCTTTCCGCCGGCTCTTCCACGGTGCGGAATTTATACAACTGGCAGATAATGAACGTGATAGCCAACCCGCTCAACATCCCTTCCAAAAACACGAAAAAGGCCGCGTTCACAGAAGTAATTTTAATGCCCCAACCGCCGGGCGCGTTTTTCCTAGACAATGCGGCCATCAATTCTTCGTCAATCAAATCTAAATAAAGCGCCATAAACACTGCGAACAACGCCACGCCGATGAAAGTGACCCGCGCGCCCACGGCAAAGAAACTACTGAATTTGTCGTAAAAACTGTAGCCGCTGCGCTTGCCGTATTTGCGGATGGAAGCCCAGATCACGATCAACACCAGCGCGATATTGGCGATGCGCAGATAGTGGTTTTCCGCCACGCCGATGGCGCGCATCAAAAGGAAAAAACCCACCAGCGCGCCAAAAAGAATAAAACCGTGGGTAGTAGGAATTTTCTTCCAATAATTGTCGTAAGTGTTGCTCATTTCTTTTAGTTTTTTCCGATGAGTTTGAAGTAATCTTCCAAAATCGTGAGTGCGTTGCGGCGGGCTTTTTTAGATTCTAAAAATCCGACCTGCTCACTACCGCGCAGCCATCGCATTTGTTCATCGCGCAGCAGCGCGCGGTAGGTTTTCGCGGCTAAGATAAAATGTTTTTCATTGTTCATCCGCGCCAAATCCACGGTGTCGTTCACGCTATTTTGTTGATAAAAAACCACTTTGGCCTTTTCAAAAACACTATCGTTTTCCGCTTCCGCAAAAATGTACGCCTCCTCCGCGGCTAAATTTTGGATGATGGCGAATTGCAGCAGCGGCCGCCCGTTTTCCCGCAATCTTCGTTTCAATCTATAAATGACAAACGGCGGTTTTTCTTTGGGGAAAATATCGTAATAATAGCTTCTCACATTGTGAAAATAAATACGCGAAGAAGAATGAGTGGCAAAACTAATTTCTTGTAAATCAATAGGTTTAGGCGGCGGCTGAAACAAAAAACTCAACCCCAAAACCACGGTGAGGAAAATCAAGAGCCACCGCCCGGGCAACGGAATTTCCCGCCATTTTGATTTTATATGTTGGATGATTTTCAAACGAACCCATTTTAGGCGTCCCCCCGTATTTTTGCAAACCGAACAAGAAACTCTAAATCCTAATCCCGCACTTGCGGGACTAAATAACAAACAAATCCCAAAGTTTAAAAAATAAAGATTCAAAATTACGTGGACCTTCGCGCAGCAACTTTTGAATTTCAATCTTTTTAATTTTGAATTTGTTTCGGATTTGTAATTTAGGATTTAGAATTTCACAATCGTAAAGCGTCAATCGAAAAAATCGTAAATTCTTATGAGCTGGTGGCAAATCGCCTTAGTTATTCTCGGTACTTTTTGCGCAATGGAATGGGTGGCCTGGGCCACGCACAAATATGTGATGCACGGATTTTTGTGGGTGCTTCACAAAGACCACCACGTGAAAGAACCCGGTTTTTTTGAAAAAAACGACACCTTCTTTTTGATTTTCGCCGTCCCCAGCTGGGCGCTTCTAATGTTCGGCACGCTCTACGCAAATGCTCTGTCCATCAGCATTGGCATTGGAATTCTGCTGTATGGGATGGCGTATTTTCTGGTTCACGAGGTTTTCATCCACCGCCGTTTCAAGTGGTTCGGGACGGGCAATTCCGTTTATACCAAAGCGATTTTGCGCGCCCACAAAATGCACCACAAACATTTGGGAAAAGAGGACGGCGAGAATTTTGGGATGCTTTTGGTAGGCTGGAAATATTTCAAGCGGGAAATGGAAGCCAACAAAAAGCGCCAGGCGCAAACGGCCTAAATGTTTGATTCCCAGTATCTTTACCTATGGGTGATGTTTTTTTCGCTCATCGGGCCGCTGCTCGCCAGCACCTATAAAATTTCCTATTACAAAAGTTGGGGCGCCCTTTTTCCCGCCATCATTTTGGTCGGGATTCCATTCATAGTTTGGGATATTATTTTCACTAAAAATGGATTTTGGGGCTTCAATCCAAAGTACCTTTCCGGCTTCTATTTTTATGGATTGCCCTTGGGTGAAATTTTCTTTTTTATTGTCATTCCATTTTGTTGCGTTTTTGTCTATCGCGTTTGCAATTTTTATTTCAAGAAAGATTATTTGAAAAACTACCAAAAATCCATCAGCAATTTTTTGATGGGATTTTGCGCCACCGTCGCCATCGTTTATCACGACCGCTGGTACACCGTTTTGACCTTTTCCGTTCTGACCCTTTTGATTTATCTTCACGCAAGAGTTTGGAAATCAAAATGGTTGTCGCGGTTTTATCTCGCCTATCTTTTTATTTTGATACCGTTTTTTGTCGTCAACGGAATTTTAACCGGTTTTGGAATTGAACAGGAAATCGTGTGGTACAATCCCGAAGAACACATCGGCATCCGCATTTTTACCATCCCTTTTGAAGATGCTTTTTACGGGATGATATTGATACTGGGAATTATCGGGATTTATGAATATCTGGCCGAAAAATGGCACATTCCATTTATCGAAAAATCAAGAAACTTTGACTGAAAATGGTGTATCCTGAATGTACACTTCTACGTGTTCCAATAAGTTGGTAGAAAGTGACAAACCTTTGAAGTCCGCTTTTATCGGAAAATTTTTGTGGTTTCGATCCACCAAAACAGCGGTCTTGATTTGTTTCACATCAAAATCCAAAAAGTATTTCACCGCATAAATCAAAGTGGCGCCGGAGTTCAAAACGTCATCCACCACCACCACCGATGTATTTTCAAGCGCCTGATTATCAGGTTTTAAAATCGGCTTTTGATTTCTCGGATTTTTTTTGTCCACTTTGATTTTTAATAAAGTGACTTCCAGCGGCGAGATTTCACGCAATTTTTCCGTCAGTTTTTCGGCCAGCAAAAAACCACGCTCGGCAATCCCCACCAAAACCAATTGCGATTCTTCTTGATGATTTTCATAAATCTGCCAAGCAATGCGCTGAATTCTATCCATAATTTCTTGGTGATCAAGCACTTGGGTTTCTGTGGTCATAATTTTTGTAAAAAACATTAGGAACGTGCGAAAGTAACTTGTGCGCATAAAAAAACCGTCCTCGACAAAATTGCCGGAACGGTTTTATTTGATTGGTCAGAAGTAAATCGTTTATACCGTCATTTGTCCTTCGTGTTTCCCCTCGGCGAATTCTTCCACCATTTTGTCATTGAAAGCATCCAAATCATCGGGGTCGCGACTGGTCACAAGACCTTGATCCACAACCACTTCGCTGTCTTCCCAATTGACTCCAGCGTTTTTCAAATCCGTTTTGATGGAATGAAATGAAGTCATCCGCCGACCGTCCAGCGCACCCGTTTCAATCAAAAATTGAGGGGCGTGGCAAATCGCCGCGACGGGTTTTCCCGCCGCAAAAAATCCTTTCGCAAAATTTATTGCATCGCTATCGCGGCGCAATTTGTCGGGATTGATAACACCACCGGGCACCATCAATCCGTGATAATCCTCCACCTTCGCGTCTTTTGGATGTTTGTCCACCTCCACTTCCATATTCCAATTGCCGTCTTTCCAGCTTTTCAGCTTGCCGTCTTCATTGGGAGAAATGATATGCACTTCCGCGCCTTCATCTTCCAGCTTTTTCCGCGGCGAAGTCAGCTCTACTTCTTCAAAGCCTGTTTCCGAAAGAATGGCAAATTTTTTTCCGTCCAGTTTTCCCATTGTAATACTTTGGTTTTTAAGATTATACCGTTTCCTTCAGCCGATCAATTTGGCTTTTGCTCTTGCGGATTTCATCCAAATGGTTGGTCAAAATCTCGCGCTGACTGGTGCGGAGTTCCGCGTTTTGCAGTGCTTCTTCATAAGCGCCAATCGCATAATCTTCGCCACGTTCGGCTTCGTCCAAAATCGCTTTGTCATTGTTCATCGACAGCACTTCGCGCACATTCATCCAAGCGCGGTGCGCATCGCCTTCCATCGAAGTGCCTTTGTCTGGCTCCACGTTGTGATCTTTCATCATCGCCTTCAGCTCGTGGCCAAAGCGGTTGCGCTGCTGTGCGTTGCTGGTCAAAAGGTTTTTCAGTTCCGTATGTTTCACGTTTTCAGCTACTTGTTCGTAACCCTTTTCTGCGTCATAATTGCGTGAAAGCAAATGGTTCATCTGTTTTCCAAAATCTCTGTTATCCATTGTTACTCGTTTTTTAGTAATTATAATTCTATAACTCAAACGAATAAAGATGGTTCGCTAATGATTGCGCAGCGCTTCGATCAGCTCATCTTTGGTCATATCGCTGCGGCCTTCGATACCAATTTTTTTGGCCTGTTCGTACAATTCCTCCTTGCTGCGGTTCTCATATTTTTCGCCGCCGCCCGTGTCTTCGCTATTGGCGATGCGCGCGGCTTTTTCCTTGCTGGCGCCTTGGTCGCGCAGGGCTTCGTATTGCTCCTCATTTTTGATGGAATTCATTTTTTTGTCCGGCATTTTTTTATGGATTTTAATTTGGGAGGGAAACCTCCGTTAGCAATATTTGTTTGCCGTATAAAATCCTAAAAATGTCCGATCACATTCGCGCCGAGCGCATTCAAACACTGAACGAAAAAGAAGTAAACGAAAACGGCAAATACATTTTATACTGGATGCAGCAAAGCCAGCGTGCCGAGTGGAATCAGGCGTTGGAATTCGCCATCGAAAAGTCGCAGGATTTGGAGCAGGGCGTGGTGGTGGTTTTTGGCTTGATGGATGATTATCCCGAAGCGAATTTGCGCCACTATGTTTTTATGCTGGAAGGGCTAAAAGAAGTGTCGGAAAAATTAGTCGATAGAAATATCAAATTTATTTTAGAAAAAGGGCAACCCTCCGATGTCGCAAAAAAGTATGCTAAAGATGCGTCCCTTTTGATATGCGACCGTGGCTATTTGAAACATCAAAAAAAGTGGCGAAAAGAAGTAGCGGAAAACGTGGATTGCAAAATGTTTCAGGTGGAATGCGATGTGATTGTCCCGATAGAAACGGCCTCCGAAAAAGAGGAATACGCGGCCCGCACCATCCGACCAAAACTGCACGAACATTTAGATACCTTCAAAGAAGAAATACCGACTTTGAAAGTGAGCAAATCTTCCAAAAATTTGAAGATGAGCGGGGTAGATATTTCCAATCCCAAAAAACTGGCGGAAAGTTTACAAATTGATAAAAAAATAAAGCCTGTTTCAGAATTTAAAGGTGGCACTTCCGAGGCGAAAAAAAGATTCAAAAATTGGTTGGAAAATTCATACAAAAACTATGATGAAAACCGCAACCAGCCCAGCACTGAGGATGTTTCCAAAATGAGTCCCTATCTACATTTCGGCCAAATTTCGCCGCTTTGGATTTTGGAACAACTGAAAAACCGACGCGGCGAAAACCGCGAAAGTTATGTAGAAGAATTACTGGTGCGCCGCGAGCTGGCCGCCAATTTTTGTTTTTATAATGAAGAGTATGATTCTCTAAAATCCCTGCCGGATTGGGCTGCCGAAACTTTGGAAAAACACAAGGACGATGAACGCGAAAAAACCTACACCGCCGAAGAGTTGGAAAACGCCGAAACCGACGATGAATACTGGAACCAAGCGATGCGCACGATGAAGGAAAACGGCTACCTGCACAACCATATGCGGATGTACTGGGGCAAGCAGTTTTTGCGGTTTACGGGTACGCCGCAGTTTGCCCACAAAACCGCCTTGGCACTGAACAATAAATACTTTTTGGACGGTCGCGATTGCAACAGTTTTGCTAATGTAGCTTGGCTGTTTGGCAAGCACGACCGCGCGTGGCAGGAGCGGGAGGTTTATGGAAAAGTGCGGATAATGACCAAGAAAGGTTTGGAAGGAAAAATTGACGAGTAGGCGTATTTGGAGAAGCACGATTTTGAGGAGTAACTGAACTACTTTCGCCAAAATTTTACATACTTTTTACGATGAAAAAACTTCTGATTCTAATTCCTTTTGGATTTTTTGCCTGCCAGCAAAATCCCGAAACGGCTACCGCTGAAACCAGCGAAATCCAAACCCAGCCCACCGCGCAACTCTCTGAAAACCAAAACGAAATGAAAACCCTCCACGATTATTCGTCCCAAACTTTGGACGGCGAAAACTTCGAATTTTCCAAACTGAAAGGAAAACGAGTTTTGATAGTGAACACCGCCAGCGAGTGCGGCTACACCCCGCAGTACAAACAGTTGCAAGAATTACAAGACGAATTTGGCGGCGCAGATTTCACCGTCATCGGTTTTCCCAGCAACGATTTTGGCGGACAGGAACCCGGCGACGCCAAAGAAATCGCCGCTTTTTGCGAGAAAAATTACGGCGTCACTTTTCCGCTGATGGCAAAAAGCCCCGTGAAAGGCGAGGACAAAAATCCCGTTTATAAATGGCTGACTTCCAAAGAAATGAACGGAAAAGAAGATGCGGAAGTAAAATGGAATTTCAATAAATTCTTGGTGGATGAAAACGGAAAGTGGGTGGCGTATTTTCCATCGGGAACGAGCCCGCTGGATGAGGAAATAGTGGAGTTTGCAAAGGGTAAATAAATTCGAAATTCTAATCCCGCACGTGCGGGACGCAATCCGAAACAAATTCAAAAATCTAAATTTAAAAATTCAAAAAAAAGCACACAGACGGGATGCCGTGTTGTTTAGAGCTTTTTGGTTTTGCTGATTAGTCCCGCACGTACGGGATTATTTCGAGCTTAGCATTTTGTGCTTAGAGTTTTAGTAGTCAGGCCAATAAAAAAAACCGCCCAGTTCCCACCGCGCGGTTTAGAATTTTAAGCTTTTAAAACGTTATGATTTGTTTCGGATTTTTATTTTAATTTTTAGAATTTAAGAAAGCAGTTCGGCCATCTTCTCCCCTATCTGCGCCGGCGAGTCCACCACGTTCACCCCGTTTTCCCGCAGGATTTTTTTCTTGGCCTGTGCTGTATCTTCGTCGCCACCTACGATGGCGCCGGCGTGGCCCATCGTCCGGCCGGCGGGCGCGGTTTCCCCAGCGATGAATCCCACGACGGGTTTTTTCGTGCCGCTCTCCTTGATGTAGCGCGCCGCTTCGGCTTCCATCTGCCCACCGATTTCGCCAATCATCACGATGCCGTCCGTGTCGGGATCGTTCAGGAAAAGCGCCACCGCCTCCTTCATCGAAGTACCGATAATCGGGTCGCCGCCGATGCCGATGGCAGTGCTTTGGCCCAACCCCGCTTTCGTAACCTGATCCACCGCTTCATACGTCAAAGTGCCTGATTTTGAGATAATTCCCACTCGACCTTTCTTGAAAATAAAACCCGGCATAATGCCCACTTTCGCCTCCTCGGCGGTGATGATCCCCGGACAGTTCGGCCCGATCATCGTGCAATCTTTGCCCCGCAAAAATTCCTTTACGGTAATCATATCCTTTACGGGAATGCCTTCGGTGATGGTCACGATGACTTTAATGCCCGCGTCGGCGGCTTCCATAATGGCATCGGCCGCAAAGGCCGGCGGCACAAAAATGATGGAAACATCCGCTTGGGTTTGCTGCACGGCTTCTTGTACCGTATTGAAAACGGGGCGGCCCAAATGCTCCTGCCCCCCTTTGCCGGGCGTTACCCCGCCCACCACGTTCGTTCCGTATTCCATCATCTGCTCGGCGTGAAACCCGCCTTCGCTGCCCGTGAATCCTTGCACGATTATCTTGGAATTTTTATCGACCAGTACGCTCATCTTAGAAATATTTTAAAAATTTTGTTCGGAATTTTCCGCGAAAGTAACGGCTGAAAAGGTAATGCGCGAACCCAACTTTTGTTTTTGTCCCGACCCAAGAAATGCAGCGCGCTTTTCGTGGTATTGCGAATAATTAATGCCCCAAAAAATTTACTCCTTAAAAGCTTGGCCGAAATTGCGACCCTGCTCTTTATTTTATAAAAAGACGAAACTTTTTGTCATCAATGAATAAAAAAAAGCGCCCCTTCCGAGGCGCTTCTGAATTTATTTTAACACAAGATTTGCCACTCTCACTTCCCCCCTTTGGGGGATAGGGGGCTAACTTCTACTTTATCTCCACCAACTCCACATCAAATTTCAGCCAAGAGTTCGGTGGGATGGGGCCGCCGCCACGCTCGCCGTAAGCCAAATCGGGGGGAATAACGAAAGTCGCTTTTCCGCCTTGGTTTAGCAAAGCAATGCCTTCGTCCCAACCCGGAATCACACGGCCTTGGCCCAACGGAAATTCAATCGGCTCGCCTCGCTTGTAACTTTCGTCGAACACGGTGCCGTCCATCAAAGTGCCGCGATAATGCACCGCAACGGTCTGGCCAGCAGTAGGTTTTTCGCCCTCCCCTTCTTCGGTAATTTTATAGCGCAAGCCGCTTTCAGTGGTTTCAAAATCTTCCGTCATTTCTTCCACTTTTTCCATCGACTTCTTTTGCTTCGCCTCCATCTTGGCGGCTTGATTTCCTTTTTCATCTTCGAAAGTCTTGGCCGCGTCAAACTTCTCAGCGTCGTCTCCCTTGCGGATGATTTCCACTTTCGTCATCGCATCGCCTTGCTCGATTTTGTTTACAACATCTTGACCTTCAACCACTTTCCCGAACACGGTGTGCTTGCCGTCCAGCCAAGGCGTGGCTTTGTGGGTGATGAAAAATTGGCTGCCGTTCGTAGCCGGGCCGGAGTTTGCCATCGACAATATGCCGGGGCCGTCGTGCTTCAAAGATTCGTCAAACTCATCGGCAAATTTGTAGCCGGGGCCGCCGCTGCCCGTGCCTTGCGGGTCGCCGCCCTGTATCATAAAGTCTTCGATGACGCGGTGAAATTTCAGCCCGTCATAAAACGGCTCGCCCGCTCCCTTGGCTTGGTTTTCAATATCCCCTTCCGCCAGTCCCGCGAAGTTGGCCACGGTCATCGGCGTTTTTTGGTGATACAATTCGGCGAGGATGTCGCCTTTCGGTGTTTCGATTTTGGCGTAAAGCCCGTCTTCTAATTCCACAGTTTTTCCGTTTACGGTTGTTTTATTTTGAGAATTGCAACTGCTCAAAAACCCAGCGCACAGCGCGGCGGTCAGCAGTATGTTTTTGGTCATTTTCATCGTTGTTTATTTCTGTATGTCAATGATTTTCAGTTCATAAACCAGCGGCGTGCGCGGCGGGATTTTCTGTTGGTCGCCCCCCACGCCAAAAGCAAGGTGCGAAGGTAATATAAATAGCCCCTCGTCGCCCTCCCCCATTAGTTTTAAGGCTTCGTGCAGCCCTATTTCGCCATCCTGTTTTTCGATGCGCAGGCTGCCGTTCCCAGAATTTTTGGAAGAATATAAAATTTTGCCATTCAGCAATTGAATCTCGTATTCGTATTCCACAAAATCCTCATACTGAGCGTTTTCGCCCGCCGCCGAATCTTTTAAAATGCTGTAATACAAGCCCGTGCCCGTCCGTTGCAGTTTCAGTTGGCGGTCTTTTCCATACGATTCGATGGCGGTTCTTTCTTTTTCCAAAAAATCGCGCTGGGCATCAAACCTATTTTCTTGGTCGGTGGGTGGCCGCTGGTTCGTTTCCTTTTTGGAATTGCCGCATTGGCATCCCAAAAGACTGGAAACCAACAAAATAAAAAGCGTGGATTTTTTCAAGAAATTAAACCTTTTGCAATTCCGCTTCATAGTTCGGCAAAATTTCTTTCACTTTTTGGAGGACGTTTTCAAAGGAATCTTCCACTGCCGCGCCCGCTGCGTTCCGGTGGCCGCCGCCCTTGAAATGCTCGCGCGCCAAAGTGTTCACGTCAAAATCGCCCATGCTGCGGAACGACAATTTCACCTTGCCGTCCTGTTCTTTTATAAAGACGCTCAACACGATTCCTTCGATGGAAAGTCCGTAATTCACAAAGCCTTCCGTATCGCCTTTTTGCGCGTTGAAATATTTTAAATCCTTCTCGTTCAATGAGATAAGTGCCGCTTTGGATTCCTCAAAGACTTCCATTTTTTCCAGCGCGCGGCTGAGCAATTTCAGTCGATTCCGCGTGTTGGTATCGTAAATCCGGCTCGCCACGATTTGCGGCTGCACGCCCATCATCAACAGTTTGGCGGCCACCAAATGCGTGGTCGGCTTGGTGGCACTGTAGCGGAAATTCCCCGTGTCGGTCATCATCCCCGAATACAGGCACTCCGCGGCTTGCAGCGAAATTTTGTCCGCCCAACCCAGCGCTTCCACAAAGTGAAAAACCATCTCCGCTGTGCTGCTCATTTCCGTGTCGGAAAAAAGCCAGTCCTCAAAACCCTCGGGTTGCTGGTGGTGGTCGATGGTCATTTTTTTCGATGAAGATTCTTTCAAAATCCCCTCCATCGAACCGCTTCTTTTCAACGCGTTGTAATCCAAGTGAATGGTCAAATCCGCCGCCTGAATTTTTTGCGAAGCTGCTTCCTTATCTTTTTCAAAAACCAAAAACGAATCGCTCAAATCCGCCATCCATTGTAAAAAACTCGGAAATTCATTCGGGACAATGATGGAACTTTCAATCCCTAATTCCTTCAAAACCAATTGCAAACCCACCGCGCTCCCAATCGCGTCGCTATCGGGATTCACGTGGTTGGTGATGACAATTTTTTGAGAATTCTTAAGCAACGAACGCGCTTCCTCAATTTTTTCGGGGGTCAGATTCATCCGCGCGAAAGTAGTGGAGGAGTTATTAAGTTATTGGGTTGTTGGTTATTTTGGCTGTGCTGGTAAAGCCTCCTCTCCCTTTGCCGACAGGCAGGCCCGCCCCGTGCCTCCGCACCCTCTCCAAGCAGGGGGACAGTGCCGAACCTCTACCCCACGGGAGGTGAAATTCAATGTCTATCCTAAAAGTTGGGGCGAGCGCTATCCCCCTCTCCGAGGGGGTGCCACGCCCAAGCGTGGCGGGGGAGGAAAAATCGTAAATCGTAAATCGAACCAATTGTAAATTGCGCCCCCAATGACTCGCCAACAAAACGCTTGGGCTTTTTACGATTGGGCCAATTCGGTCTATTCCTTGGTAATTTCCACCGCCGTTTTTCCCATTTATTTTAATAGCGTTACCACCAGCGAAAATGACACTCAAATTTCATTTTTTGGGCAATCTTTTGAAAGCTCCGCTTTATATGGATATTCGCTTTCATTTTCGTTTTTGGTAGTCGCTTTCCTCTCCCCTTTTCTATCGGGAATTGCGGATTACACCGGAAAAAAGAAGCGATTTTTAAAAGCCTTTTGTTATATCGGTGCGGCTTCTTGTTCGGCGCTATTTTTCTTTGATGGTGAAAACGTCTTTTTTGGATTGCTGATGAGCGTTTTGGCGAGCATCGGATTTTGGGGGAGTTTGGTTTTTTATAATGCCTTTTTGCCGGAAGTGGCGCCGCCCGAAAAACAAGATGCCCTGAGCGCCAAAGGATTTTCGCTCGGCTACATTGGTGCAGCTATATTATTGATTATCAATTTGGTGATGATTCAAATGCCTGAGACCTTTGGTTTTTCAGATGCGGGACAGGCATCGCGCGTCAGTTTTTTGATGGTCGGAATTTGGTGGGCGGGTTTTGCACAGATTACTTTTCGCAGGTTGCCCGAAAATCCCTTTCACAAAAAACCCGATGAGCGATACATTTTCAAAGGATTTCAAGAATTGAAGAAAGTCATTTCTGAATTAAAAAATCTCACTTCTTTACGAAGGTTTTTATACAGTTTTTTCTGTTTCAGTATTGGGGTGCAAACGGTGATACTTTTGGCTTCTCTTTTTGGCAGCGATGAATTGGGCTTGGAATCGTCAAAATTGATACTCACGATTTTAATCATTCAGTTTGTCGCGATTGGCGGTGCTTTTTTGTTTTCCAAAATCTCCCAAAAATATGGCAATTTGCAATCGCTGAAAATCAGCATTTTGATTTGGACGGCGGTGTGTTTTGCCGCCTATTCGTTATCGAAAAGCGACCCGCTGGTGGAATATAAATTTTACGCCATCGGCGCGGTGGTCGGCTTGGTTCTCGGTGGCATTCAGGCGATTAGCCGCAGCACCTATTCCAAACTGTTGCCCAAAACGGAGAGCCACGCCAGCTTTTTCAGCTTTTACGATGTGGCCGAAAAAATCGCTATCGTGGCCGGCACCTTCATTTATTCCTATCTAATAGAAATCACCGGGAATATGAAAACCAGCGCGCTCGCACTTTCCATCTTTTTCGCGCTCGGTTTCTTGCTGATACTCAGGGTGAAACGCACGAAACACGTTCATTGAACCAAGGTGCAATTGTCCATCCGCACCTCGCCGAAAAGCTCGTCGAAGGAAACCACGCGACCTTTCACTTTCACTTCGTCACCTTCTTGAATTCCTTCAAACTCGCCTTCTTCCGCCGGATTGCAAAATACGCCGCCTTCCAAAGTTATCGCATTGTTTTTCAGAGAGATAGCTACGCCACGCACTTCCAGCACTTGGTCTAAATAAATGGCATTCGCATTTTGCTGATTGTCAGCGTATTGCTTTCCGATTTCCTGCGCCGTCAAGGTTTGCGAAGCGTCCTCGCCCACGATGTCGCGGTGTGGTTTATGAAACACATATAAATAAACGGCCACCGCCACAATGGCCGCGACCAGCAAAATCCACAGAAATTTTTTCATCGTTTTTGATTAGTTTTGAAGTTTCAACATTGAAATGGCGCGATGAAATTACAACTTCTTGGCATTCTCTTCGCAATCATCGGAGTATCAATCGCTTGCGAACACGAGCCGTTTCCTGCCAATGAATTTCCTATGGATACCACGGGCAGCCCGATGGACACTATCGGAAATCCCAATGATACCACGGGAAACCCGAACGACACCACGAATCCAATGGGGAAACCCTGCGACCCCGACACCATTTATTTTGAGCGCGATTTGCTGCCGATTTTCAAAGCCACCTGCGCCATTTCGGGCTGCCACGATGCCGCAACCGCCGAGGACAACGTGATTTTGGATTCGTACGCCAATGTTTTCAACACGGCCGATGTAGATCCTTTTGACCCCGACGGCAGCGACCTCTACGAGGTGTTGATTGAAACCGACCCCGACAAACGGATGCCGCCGCCGCCCCGCAGCCGATTGACCCAAGCTCAAATTCAGATGATTCAAAAATGGATTTTACAGGGCGCAAAGAACTTGACCTGCAATGATTCGGCGGGCTGCAATACTGACAATCAGAGTTTTGCGAACGATATTTTCCCTATTTTCCAGCAAAACTGTGTGAGTTGCCACAGTGGCGGTTCGCCGCAAGGTGGGCGCAGTTTGAGCAATCACAGTGAAATTACAGCGGCCATTAACGACAATAATGCGAACCTGCTGCAACGGATAAATCACGCGAACGGCGTACCCCCGATGCCGCAAAGTTTTAAGATGGACGATTGCAAGATTGACAAAATTGAGGCGTGGGTAATGGATGGGATGCCGGATAATTAGTAGTTGTTTTTAAAGTTATTAGGTTATTAAGTTGTTGGGTTATTTTGGCTTTGGTTTTCAGATATCCCTACTTTGAATTTTTGCACTTTAAAATTTTTGAATTTGTTTGGAATTTCGAGTTTATTATTTAGAGTTTCAGGAAAAATTTTATTTTTCCTTTTTTTCCTAATTTCCGTACAATCTTGTTATTACGACAACAAAGAGGAATTATATCAAAATCTTCCGCAAAATACGAGTGAAGAATGTGATACATTTCAAACAATTTATACCAATCAGGTTGAAAGTATTTTGGAAGCTAATTGTGCTATTTCCGGATGCCATAATTCCAGCACGATGCAGTCAGGTTTGAACTTTGCCACCTTTGAAACCGCCAAAAACAAAGCCGCCGATGGCAGGCTAATTGCAAGGATGACCGACCAAAACAACCCGATGCCGCCCAGCGGTCTTCTGCCGCAGAGCGAAATTGACCAAGTACAAGAATGGGTGACGTTTGGTGAAAACAATAATTGTCTCTTTTAAATTTGAAACTTATGAAAATCAGAAACTTAGTGATTTTTTCGATTGCAATTTTTGCAACTGCGCAACTGAGCGCCCAAAAACTCTCCACCCGCAGCGGGATGGTGAAATTCTATTCCGAAGCGCCTTTGGAAAACATTGAAGCGGTGAACAAGCAAGTCTCCAGCATCATCAATACGGAGACGGGCGATTTCGCTTTTTTAGTGCCCATCAAGGGTTTTATTTTTGAAAAAGCCTTAATGCAGGAGCATTTCAATGAGCGTTATATGGAAAGTGGGAAATATTCAAACGGCACTTTTAAAGGAAAAATCGACAATTTGGAGGAAGTGGACTTTAAAAAGGATGGTACTTATGAAGTCGTTTTTTCGGGTATGATGAATATACACGGGAAAGAACAAAAATTGACCAAAAAAGGCACATTGACCGTGAAAGGCGGAAAGGCTAAATTGAATTCCAAATTCAACCTAAAAGTGCGTGATTATGACGTGGAAATCCCTGCCTCAAAATCGGAGAATATTTCCAATGAATTGGAAGTAACCGTCGCCATTGATTATGACAAATAAAATAGCATTTTTCAAGAAAGCCTGCTTCGGCGGGCTTTTCTTTTTTTCTGCCCTTTCGCTTTCCGCGCAAGATGATTTGCTGGCCGAACTGGAAGGCGAGCAAGAAGAAACCATCGACTACACCATCGCCACTTTCAAAGGCACGAAAATTTTCAACCTGCAATCCAACGAAATCCCCGGAAAGGGGGTTTTGCAGTATATGATTCTGCACCGTTTTGGTTCTTTTCAAGACGATTTTTTCTACAACTTTTTGGGATTGAATAATGCCGAAGTCCGTCTCCAATTGGACTATTCGTTTACCGATTGGCTGAACGTGGGCGTGGCGCAGGCATCGGCTTTTCCACGCAGTTTTGATGGCTTTGTAAAATATAAAATCCTGCGGCAAAAGTCTGGTGCACAGAACTTTCCGTTTTCGCTTACGGGATATAACAATTTAAATTACCGCTTTGAACGCTGGCCGGAAGACGGGCTACCGCGCAACGAAAGCGACCGGCTCAGCTATACCCATTCGTTGATTTTGGCACGCAAATTTTCGCCCGATTTTTCATTGGAATTAGTGCCGACCGTTGTACATTTCAACATCGTGGATTCGGCGGACGACAGCAACGACCTTTTTGCACTCGGCGTTGGCGGGCGTTATAAATTGACACAATCGCTGGCGCTGTCGGTGGAATACATTCACCAATTTAACCCTTACCAGCGGATGAACACCGAAACCAATCAGATGGAAGACTTTAAAAACGTGCTTTCCATCGGCGTGGACATCGAGACGGGCGGACACGTTTTTCAGTTGTTTTTCACCAATTCGCGCGGCGTGGCCGACCCTTACGTCATCGCGCAGACGCCCGGCAGTTGGGCGGACGGCGACATCCATTTTGGGTTTAACATTTCGCGGGTGTTTACGATTGTGAGGCCGAAGGAATTGCGAGGGAATGATAGTGAATAGGTAATAATGAATAAGTAATAATAAGTCGGGAGTAAGGAGTTTGGAGTGAAAATGCTAAGCACGAAACTCTTCCATTATTACTGAATGTTCCTTCTTTTTTACAGCTAATTCATAAAGATATTCTGGAGCCAAATCCAATTCATTTGGCCATCCCAAGGTATTAAATTTTAGATTGAATTTTTTAAAAAACTCTTCATCACGAAGAGCCTCAAAAATCTTACGGTGGTCATTAACAATGGTGTCTTCTAAATCCGCCACTCCTCTTTCCCCATTATTGAAAAATAGTTCAATTTTATAACCTTCGATGTATTTCGCGTCGTCAATGAAAATTAGCATTGTATTTATTTTAAAGGGTCAATTTTTAAAAATTCGCCAGTGTCCTGAATAGTATTCCAGTTTTGCATCAATTCTTCTCTATGAATTTCCAGCCAATCAAATATTAAATTGAGCGCTCTTTTTGGCATTTCCCCCTTTACAATTCCATCATCAATTGTAATTGATACTTCATAGCCCTGATATTTTGCGTGAAAATGCGGTGGGTTATGCTCTCTAAAAAGCATATAAATCGTAATTCCGTAAAAGCGGCTTATTTCTGGCATTCTTCAAAATTACAAAATTCATCAAAAAATATTCAAAGCCGTTTTTCTCATCTAAATTCGCGCAAAATTCTTTTCCCTTGGCGCAAGATTTTGATTTGGCGGTAATTGGCGGCGGCGTGGTGGGACTGGCCACGGCTTATAAATTCCAACAGAAATTCCCGAAAAAGACGGTCGCGATTTTTGAGAAGGAAAATCGGCTGGCCGCGCATCAAACGGGGCGCAATTCGGGCGTCATCCATTCGGGTGTGTATTACAAACCCGGTTCCTTGAAAGCGCAAAACTGCCGCGATGGGCGGAAGCAATTGGTGGCTTTCGCCAAAAAGCACAAGGTGAACCACGACATCTGCGGGAAAATCATCTTGGCCACGGAGAAAAATGAGCTGCCGCGATTGGAGAAAATCTACCAGCGCGGACTGGAAAATTTGGGCGGCGGCATCGAGAAAATCGGTATTGAAAAGATAAAAGAACTGGAGCCGTTTGCGGAAGGAATTGAGGCGATTCACGTGCCGATGGCGGGGATTATCGATTACAAACAACTCTGCCAAACCCTTGTGGATGAAGTCTTTGAAATCAACTCGCGAAGCGATTTATTTTTGGATACCACGGTGCAGGAAAGTTTTGAAGAGGACGGAAAAAGCGGGCTGAAAACTTCGGAAGGCATTTTTTACGCCAAACAAAAAATATTCTGCGCGGGCCTGCAAGCCGACCGGATGCTGCGCAAAGACGGCGGCGACACGGATTTAGCCATCGTCGGTTTCCGTGGCGATTATTACGAACTGACTGAAGCCGCAAAATTCAAAGTAAAAAACCTGATTTACCCCGTCCCCGACCCTGCGTTTCCGTTTCTCGGTGTTCATTTTACAAGGATGACCAACGGCTCGGTGGAATGCGGCCCTAACGCCGTTTTTTCATTCAAGCGGGAAGGTTATTCCAAAACTGCCTTTTCGGCCAAAGACACTTACGAGGCGCTGGCATTCCCCGGCACGGTGCGGCTTTTCAAAAAGCATTACCGCAAAGGGATGGACGAATATCGGCGGGCGTTTTCCAAAAAGAAATTTTTGAGAGCCTTACAAAAAATGCTGCCCAGTTTACAGATGGATGAAATTATCCCCGCCCGCTCTGGAGTGCGCGCGCAAGCCCTTTTGAAAAACGGCGAATTGTACGATGATTTCAAAATCGAAAAAGAAGGAAATTCAATTCACGTTTTGAATGCCCCCTCCCCTGCCGCCACGGCTTGCTTGGCTATTGCGGATGAGATTTTGGAGTTTTTGTGATTGGGTAATTGGGTAATTGGGTAATTGGGTAATTGGGTAATTGGGTAATTGGGTAATTGGGTAATTGGGTAATTTGCAACTTTCTATTTATCACAAACCTTCCATAAATTTTAAAGCTGACAATCTAAAAAGCCGCGGTAATCCCGCGGTGGGATTTTGAATTTTTGTCTTTGCCAATTTTGAATTTGTTTCGGATTTAGAGTTTAGGGTGTAGGATTTAAAAATTTTCTCAATCGTAAATCCAAAATCGCAATAATCTAAAATCGAATCGCCTCCCCCTGCCCCTTCGTCTCCTCCTCCGGCAAAATCTCATTGTTGTCCCACAATCCCGAATACAAGGTTTCCGCGTAAGCGTCCGGCAAGTGTTGGCGCAGCATCAAGTCGTGGGTGTAGTCGCGATTGAAATCGAGGGCGTGGAACTGGTGAACCACTTCGCCGTTTTGGATTTCCAAAGTGGCGCACCACACCCGCTCCGTGCCGTCGTTGGCAGGCATCCCGATGACGCCGGCGTTCAGCCACAACTTTCCATTTTCCGCCTGCGCAAAGGGAATCCCCGCGTGGCCGGCGATGATGATGTCCGCGCCGGTGGCCTCAAAATTCCGTTGCTTGCGTTCCCACGGCGTGCTGCGGTACACGTATTCCGACACATCGAAAAAACTGCCGTGCACCACCGCGCACTTTTGGCCGCCGAATTCAAACGCCAGATGTTTCGGCAAACTTTGCATCCATTCGATGCTCTTTTCGGAAATGTGGATTTGCAGGAAGGCGTACCAGTTTTTGGAAAAATCGGCGCAGCGGCCGCCCTCTTCAAAGTTGCAGCCGCAGTCCGTGCCGCCGTCGCGGAGCTGGATTTCCACGTTGCCCGCGATGCTGTGGATGCCCCACTCGCGGATTTTCGCCACCACCTCCTCCGGCTGGGCGCAGTAGGCCACGGCATCGCCGGTGTTGATGACCGCTTCCGGCGGGATGTTTTCATTTTCCGCAAATTCCATCAGGCTTTCCAGCGCTTGCAGGTTGGAATAAGTGCCGCCGAAAAGGAGGAGTTTTGGGTGGGGGATTTTGGAGAGGTTTTTTGTCAATTTCTTTTGAAAATTTTCAATGTGTCTTTGTATTGCGCCGTTGCTTTAGCGCGGCGGTAAAATTAGTCCAACGAACCTCTCGCGCTTTAGCGCAAATCTGAGCGTGCCATACCGCAGTCCGCGAACGAGGGGGCAAGTTTTTTCCAAGCTTGATTATCTGTATTCAGCATCGCATTATAAACGTCTGCGAAACAAGAGTCTAATTCCCACTCCTTTATAGCGTGTAGGTATTTTTCATACTGCATTTCGGTCAGTTGGTTGCTTTTGTTCGGAAGAAGAAAATATTTCAGCGAATAGTCCAATAAGTATTTGAATCGCGGATGGTCGATTTCCTTTTTGAAAAGCGCAACAACGGAATCATTGAGCATCTTGTCCGGCGAGCTTTGCATAATGTGAAAAATGGTAGCATTCATCGCATTATCAATCGCATAGCGATGTTTTTTTCGTTTCGGTTTTGTTTTGAGTTGCGGATAACCTTGACATTCAAACACTTGTATAATCGTGTCAAAGTTCTTTTCAAATATTCGGTGTCTTACTTCTGGTTCTTCAAGGTGCGATTGGTCGGTTTCGGAAATTTCCAGAAAAAGTTCAATCAGCTCAGCATCCGACAAAACTTGGCATTGTGCAAAAGATGAAAGGCTAAAAAAGGCAGAAATAATAAATATAATAATTGGGTTCATACTTTTAAAGTTTTATACCGTGCCTTTGGCACTCTTGCCACGCTGTCGTCTAATGACACCCCAATCTTACGATTGGGGCTATCAATATGTCGTGCCGTTAGCACTACAAACACGGTAAAGTCCAAAAGGGACGCCATATTGATAGCCCCAGACGTTAGTCTGGGGTTTTGAGATTGAGCGCTAACCGAGTGCTAAAGGCACGGCACGACTTGGTGATGAAAAATTATCATTTATTTTAATCTAATCAAAATACCTGAAAATCCTTTCTCTATCTTCATTTTCCTTGTCATTTTTATGATACAATTCAATGAAAATTATTTTCTGATTTTCTATCATTTTATTTTCATAAAAAGCATACACCAACCGCAAACCCGAATTCACGCCTTTGCCTTTCAAACTTTTGCAGGCGATTTTCTTTACTTTGATGATGCAGCTTTCGATACCTAATCCTTCGATGCGGAAACTGAATGGCGGGCGCTGGTCGGGTTTCAATTTCAGCACTTTTTTCAGCACTTCCAAATCGTCCGGCAGCGAGCGGTATTTTTTGGAGAGTTTCTTTAAATCCTTGCGAAATTCCGGCAGTTCTTCAAAAATCATTTTCCACGGTTTCGTACCGCCGCGCGGAATAGGGCGGCTCGCGGTAAAAGGCCAGTTCGTAGTCGATGGGCTGCCCGTCCTCGGTGGCTTGCCAAGGCAAATCGCCGCGCGCGTAGCCGGCCAGCGCCGCCGCCGAGTAATCCGAAAGCTGGCTCAGCACTTGGTCGGCCGTTTCCACTTCGCTGGCTTTCAGGTGGGTCAAATCCGGTTTTTGCATCGGCAGAAGCCGCTGGTGCGGCCCGCCATTTTGCGGAAATTTCACCCGTTTCAATTGGCCGTTTTCCAGCGTATGGGCCACGGCCGCGTCCCAGTTTTCGGGGCGGGGGCCGGTTTTTAGTTTGATATAATTAAGGCCGCTCCAATGCGTCTCATTTTTTTCATAATAATTGAAATCTGCAAAGTAAAAAAGTAGCTGAATCATTGATTCATTGACATTTACTTTTCCGGCGCAATTTTCCAAAACATACAATAGCAAATTCTCAAATTTTTCAGGATAAAATTCAGGATTTGGATTTCTTTCTTCAATGATTTTCTCGGATTTATTTTGAGACGAATCTCCCCATTTTTTCGTATCAAAAGTGGCAGCAAAAAAACCGTCCAAGGAAAAATCTAAATTCAGCGAAAAATTGAGCAATTCAGTGGCGGAAATCTTGCGGTTGCCCTGTTCGATTTGCGCCAGCGACGGCCGGCTCACCCCCACCATCCGCGCAAGTTCTTCTTGCGAGAAATTTTTGGTCTTGCGGATTTTGGCGATGCGGCGACCCATTTCTTGGGTGGAAAATGCGGTTTTCATCCTGTGGGAATTTCAGGCAAAAATAAAGATTGTTTGGTTTTGGAACAAAAGAATGTTTTGTTTTAGAAGTTGCAGGATGCATTAACGGAATTAAAAAACCCCCATCCAAAAATATCAGACAGTGGCTTTGAAAAATTTTAAGTGCTTCTCTATTTTTTCACCACAACATTGGAAAAAGTGCCTTGCTCAGTAACCGTTTCCAAAATGTAAGTACCCGCAGAAAATTGTCTCAAATCAATTCTCCAATTATTTTCATTTTGATTCTCAAAATTCAGCTTTTTCAACAGGTTTCCCGATAAATCATAAAGAGTGCATTCTTTTAAAGATTCTGCATCGCCATCTAAAAAGGTGAAATCTTCGGTGGGATTGGGATAAAGCGAAAATGGCGTATTGGTGAAACTTTCCAAACCGATACCGCCAGTCAAGTTATGAAGGAAGCCAATTTCCGCCGGAGTTATCACTCGATTGTAAATTAAAACATAATCTATTGCGCCTTTATAAAATAGGTTTGCATATCCCACACTTCCAATTTCCACATTGGCATTGGTAGTCCCAATGTTATTTTGAGGAAGATTAAAACAAGATTTGGTTTTCTGATTGTTGTTCCAAATTTCTATGGTATTAGCCGCAGCATCCACCGTTACTACAGCAAAATTCCATTGCCCAACATTAACGGAAGGAGTATCTTCCGAACAACTAAATGTGAAAGCACTGCCTCCATTTTCAACTGTGAGATATAGATGTCCATTGCCAAAGCTCATCCCCCAATCTTTATAAAGCACATCTAAATTTTTAATCACCAAATACCCATTGGTTGTATCAGGCTTGAACCAAACGACCCAAGAGAAAGTCATTGTGGAACTCCCTTGAAAAACAGGATCGTGAAGCACTTCAATTTCAGATGTAGTTCCATTGAAGTAGTAAGCCTTATTTGGAACTCCGAAGCGATTGGAATCTAAAGTAACACCTCCCACCGTGGTACCGTGATGCCCACCCGCAGTATCTAACGAACTTCCATCCATTGGATAAGCGGCAATGAGACCTTGATTAAGATTGATTTGCGATAAAAGGATTTGGCAGCAAAATGCCAAAGCAATTGAAAGGGTAGTTCTTGTGTTCATATCGAATTGGTTTTAAGAATTAAGAAGAGTTCAAAAGTAGGTATTTCTACCACTTATCAAAATACCACCTTCAAAAAATGAGAAATTTTCTATCCGTTCGTTTGGAGTTCTGATTTGCGCGAACTTTTTACAATTAAAATCCCCCAAAAAAACCCCACCAAACTCACCCCCGTCCCCACCAAATTCGCGCTCAGCAACTCCGCGTACGGCCCGCTGAAAAACACCCAACTTGCGGGATACCAACCCGCCGCGAGCAAAATCCCAAACACGATGCCCGTACCCACGGAAAGCAAAAACGAGAGCGGCGGCGCCTCCATTTTCCAAAACAAAAATACGGGCGCGAGGCCAATCACCATCGTGCCGCTGAGCGTGGTGGCCGACAAAATGGTGGGGCCGAAAAACACCGGCACCGTCCCGATAATCGTGAGCGCCACCATCGCCAGCCGCCCGTTGGAAATGGTGATGTTCCGCTTCCAGTCCACCACCGCCAGCTTGGAAAAGGAGGCGAAAGTGCTGTCCAAAGTGGAGCTGGCCGAGGTAATCATAATGGTGTTCATCAACAGCATCATCCCCGTGCCCAGCGTCTGGTTCACGATGACGGGCGCTTGGTCGCCGGCGAGGTTTTCCGCCTGCGCGTAAATCCCCACGAAGCTGAACAATGTGATGAGAACAAATCCCACGAAAGTGGCGAGGATAAAGGCGCGGCGCGTGGTCTTGGGGTCGGAAATGAACGCGCGGTCGGTCATCACGGGGTCGTGAAATGGGTAGCTGAAAATCTGCAACAGCACCACCCACACCAAGTTGATTCCGCACTCGGCATCCCAACTTCCGCTGGTGGCCATCGCGGAAAATCCGCCCTCGGTTTTCGGTATCAAAATCCCCAAAATCACGAAGAGAATCACGCCGAAAAGCACCATTTGGATGGCGTCGGTAAAGAGCGAGGAGCGTAACCCGCCTTTTAAAGTATAAGCTAAAGTAAGCGCCGTAAACACCAGTACGGCAGCAAAATACGGCGCACTCCCCCACTCGCCAAAATAGCTGCCGATGACCATCGTATTGCTCCACACTTCGTTGAACAGCCGGATGGCAATCAAAATGGAAAACAGCCCCACGGCGGCGCGCCCAAATTTCTGTTCCAAAAACTGGTGGATGCTCTGGAATTTGCCTTTGACCCGCAGGTTGAACAGCACCAGCCCCGCTACCAAAAAACTGAGATAATAGCCCGCGTAGGCCAGCCCGCCCACAATGCCGTAGCTCATCCCGAGGTTGGCGGCGTTGGTAATGCTCTTGGCGAAAATCCACGAAATGACGAGGCTCGACGTGAGCATCAGCATCCTCGGCTGGCGGTTTTTGACCTGCGCCTGAAAAAACTGCCGCGCTGATTTGGCCCGCGGCGAAAGGAAAAACAAGCCGAGGCCGAAGGCGAGAACGATGAGCCATTGGAGAGTGTCGGCGCTCATTTATTTACGATTGATTCGATTTTGGATTGACGATTTTGGTTGGGGTATTTACACCACCCCGCTTTTGGCGACGACTGAGGACAGTCGCCAAAACCACCCCTCCTCGCAAGCGAGGCGGGGAGTTGGTCCACGGAAGAAATTGGCTGATTGTCAAAACCAAAGGGCAAAGCGACGGCCCAGCTCCCCTCCTTTTTAAGGAGGGGTGATTTTCGCGGCTTTCTTAAGCCGCCGCGAAAATCGGGGGTGGTTCTTTTCCATTCGCCAAAACAACTCATTAACCTAATAACCAATAACTTACTGCTCCCACCACCCCTCACTATCATACGTATCCCCTTCCGATAATTCCCCCACCGCTTCCGCATAATTTTCAGGATTCGCCGCTTGCTCACTTTCAGGGTAGCGGTAGCGAACTGGATACTGGCCGCCATTGAGATTATCCTGCGGAATTTCTAAAACTGGAAAACCCGTGCGGCGGATGTTGAACCACGCCTCGTGACCGTTATTGAAAAGTGTCAGCCACTTTTGTGTCATAATTTTTTCAAAATCATTGTTACCATTTAATGTGATTTCTGGACGAGAAAAATAATCGTTCGGAAGTGCTACATTGAGATACGAAAATGCGGCGGAAATTCCTTTTTCATAATAATCACTAAAACTACCTGAAATCAAACCTTTTTGTGCGGCTTCCGCTAAAGCAAATTGCAACTCGGAACACAACATCAATTGTGCGTCCACGCCATTTGGAATGTCACGGAAAATGCTGCCCAATAATGAAATCCGCGACAGGTCAAAAGCATTTTGGGAATTGCGGCTCAGTCCGTTGGGCAAGCCGATAAATTCCTCATTTCCAAGACTATCCGTGATGGATTTAAAAAGTACTGAAACACGCGGGTCATCGTAATTTTCTAAAACCGAATCAATTTGCGCGCTCATCCGTAAATCGGTGTAACGACCTTCGCGTTCATTAAAAATAAACCACTGATTCGGCGCACTGGTCAAATAAGGAATCGCGCCATTGTCGGCATTGGATTGCATCAATTTTCCATTGTCCACCAAGGCTTGCAATTCGCTCGAGACATCGCGCTGTCCGCTGATTCTCAATAAATAACGGACACGCAGCGAATTGGCAAAGCGAATCCATTTTTCAAAATCACCATCGTACATAATATCACCTTGAACGGTCGAAGTCGTATTTTCCAAAACCGGAACCGCCTTTTCCAACAAATCCAAAATGCCGTTTTCGGCGGTGTAAATTTCTTCTTGCGAATCGTAAGTCGGGGTGAAGTTTCCCTCGTCCGCTTGGATGGCGTTGAAATAGGGAACGTTCGTCCACAAATCCGTCAATTGCGAAGTCAAGTACGCTTTTAGAATATCGCCCAGTGCCGCGTATGCGGCATTGCTGCCCGTGGCGTTATGCATTAATTCAATGTCGTTTAGCAGGCGGTACGTCCCTTCCCAATAACTCGCGTTGCTGCCCAAATCGTAGCGGTCCACCGGCTGAAACTCCACATTGGAGGTGTGCTGCGCCAGCATATTGCCGGCCAGCCAACTTTGTCGAGTGTTGTTGTCCGCCGCTTCCCACAAAATGTTGGACAGCAAAAACTGCGGCGCCACATTTTCCGGCGCGTTGGGATTGGTGTTGATTTCTTCGAAATCTTTGGTACAGGAATTTAATACTATTCCTAATCCTAAAAATGATATAAAAAATGCTTTTTTCATTACAACTAAATTTTTCTTTTTTTTATACTACAAAGGCGCTAAGACACAAAGTTTTTTTTCTACATTCTTTTTATTAAAAATCCCTCCCCCGCCTCGTTCCTCGGCACCCCCTCCAAGGAGGGGGACAGCGCTCGCCCCTACTTCACGGCAAACCCGCTGGCTTCCAACCCGTTGGCAAGAGTTTCGGCCCTGTCCCCCTCTTGAGGGGGTGCCCGCAGGGCGGGGGAGGTTTCTAAAACTGTGTTTTCAATGCAAACCCATAACTCCGCGAACTCGGATAACTCATATCATCCACCCCATAAGCAAAATTCCGCCCTTGCATCGCGCTGAGTTCGGGGTCAAAATGCGGGTTTTCGGTGAAGAGGAGCAAGTTGCTGCCAATCACACCGAACTGGATTTTTCGGCTGCCCACCGCTTTCGACCATTTCTGCGGAAGTGTGAAATACAAACTTACTTGTCTCAATTTCAGGTAACTGGCATCGTAAAGCGCCGTCGCTTCGTTGCCGCGATTGTTATATTGATTGTAATAATCCACGGCGGAAATGGCGGTGGTGTTTTCCACGTAATTTGGGTTTTCCATCGTGCCGATGTTCACCACGCCGTCGCCCACGATGCCGTTTTCACGGCCTTCCAAACTTTCTTCTAAAACGCCTGACGACAATCCCAAAGATTTCGTCCGCGACACAATCGTTCCGCCTTGTCGCCAATCCCATAAAATGTTGAGCGACACATTTTTATACTTGAATTGATTGTTCAGTCCCACGATAAAATCGGGATTGTAATTGCCCAAAAGTTGCAGTTCGCCGTCGCGAAGCGGAATGCCGTTTTGATTGTACACATCGCGGCCCTCGTGCTGCAAAATCCCCGTGCCGTACATATCGCCCACGCGGCCGCCCTCCTTCACGATGTAAAACACTTGGTTGCCGCCGCCGCTGTAAATCTGCGACACGCCCAAAACGTACTGGTCCACGCCGTCGGGCAGCTCGGTCACTTCCGCGCGGTTGGCGGCGTAGGTGGCGGTGGCCGTCCAGCGGAAATTGTCCTTTTCGATGATAGTTCCTTGCACCAAAAGTTCCAATCCGCGGCTGCGCACCGTGCCGCCGTTCACCACGCGATTCGTGAATCCACTCGCGGCAGAGTTGGGCAAACCGATGATTTGATTGACGCTAATATTCTGATTCACAGTCGCATCCAGCATCAAGCGGTTTCCAAAAAACCAAAACTCACCGCCCAGTTCCAGCGCATTCAGCCGCTCGGGTTGAAAATCGGAATTGACCAAAGTGCTGCGGTTGGTCACCAGCGGATTACTGCCGTAATTTTGGTTGAAACGGAAGGTTTGCTCGGTTTGATACGGGTCGGTATCGTTGCCCACGCTGGCCGAACTGAAGCGCAGTTTGGCGTAATTTATCGCGTCCGGCAAATCAAAAAAGCGGTTCAAAACATAGCTCACCGACGCCGAATAATACGGAATCGAAGCGTTCTCAATCGGCAACGTACTAAACCAATCGTTGCGCACCGTCACATCGAAAAAGAAGCCCGACTTATAATTGAACTGCGCCAATCCATACAAACTATTGATGCGTTTTTTGGTGGGAAACTGACTGATTACCAAGGGAATGCGCGAGTTTTCAAAATTGTAAACATTCGGCACGGAAAGCTCGCCAGCCTGCGTGGCTTTGTTGCCGATTTCTTGGTTCATCTGATTCGCGCCCACGCTCGCGGTGTAGCTCCAATCGCTTTCGCCGATGCGGTCACGATAAGTCGCCAATAAATCGGTATTAATTTCTTTAAAGGAAATATCATCTTCGCGATAAGCGCCAAATGCCCAGCGCTGGCTGGAAAATGCACGTCGGAACGTCCGCAATTCATTAAAATAATCAATGCCCGTTCGGAAGCGCAGGCTAAGTTTTTCGGTCGCGTCCCACGTCAGCGCGCCGTTGCCAATCAGGCGGTTTTTGTCGAAGGCGTTGGTATTTTCAAAAAGCGTCAAATACGGATTGTCCATCCACTGGTAATTGAAGTTGAATTGCTCCAGCCCCTCCTGCCCCGCTTGCCAGTAATCACGGAGGTTTTCGACATTGTTTTGACGACCCATCCAGTTGAAAATATACATCACATTTTCCGAGCCGTAGCCGAGGCCGGGCCGGTTGGAACTCTCCGAATGGATGTAATTCGCAAAAATGTTGGCGCGCACGTTCATCGGAAATTTTTGCTCGGCGCTCAGCGAAATGCCTTGACGGTTCAAATCCGTATTTGGAAGAATTCCCGTATTGTCCAACGCACTGTAGCTCAGGCGAAAACTGGATTTTTCGTTGGCTTTGCTTATCGCAAGATTGGTTTGATACGTCGTTCCCGTTTGGAAAAAATTGCGCACGTTGTCCGGCCGCGCTTCCCAAGCCGTGGGCGTTATCGGGTTCAAAGTGCCATTTACATTCCGCGCGATAATATCGCCGCCGCGCACGGGATTTCCGTTGGCGTCGGTGCTCATTCCATCAAACTGGGTGATGAGTTGGCCGTTCATTTGCGGGCCAAAACTGCGGATGCCGCCGTCGTTTTTTCCCTCGCCGGGGCCGGCATCCAAACCGTCGTCATAGGCAAATTCACCACCCGCGCCACCGCCGTAAACATTCTGATAATCAGGGATTCGCAGCGGCGTTTCAAACGTGTAATAACTGGAAGTGGTGATGCCGAAGCCGCCTTTGTCGGTGCCTTTTTTCGTGTTGATGACCACCACGCCGTTGCCCGCCCGCGCGCCGTACAAAGCCGCCGCGCCGGGGCCTTTCAAAACGGAAATGCTTTCAATGTCGTCGGGATGGATTTCGGAAGCGCCATTGCCCCAATCCACTTCTTGGATGCCTTGTTCGGTATTTTCCAAATCGCTGGCAATCAATTCATTATTAATGGGAATTCCGTCCACCACAAAAAGCGGCTGGTTGGTATTGCTCAGCGAACTTTCGCCACGAATCACAATCCGCGAACTCGACCCGATGCCCGACGAACCATTGGTGATTTGCACGCCGGCCACCGTCCCCGCGAGGGAATTCACGACATTGGTTTGCGGCACATCCGTCAGTTCTTTGGAATTCAATTCCGAAACGGAATAGCCCAATTCTTCCTTGTCCCGCTTGATGCCGAGCGCGGTAACTACCACGTCTTGAAGCTGTTCGATGTTTTCATTCAAAACGATGGTCATCGGTTCGCCCGCTTTCAGTTGCACTTGCTGCGTCTGAAAACCGAGCGCCTGAATGCGCGCAGTAACTTGCTCTTTTTCGGTTTTTAATAGAAAATTCCCGTCAGCATCCGTAATGGTATAAACGGATTCCGAAACCACCACCGAAGCACCAACAATCGGTTCATTGTTTTGATTTTCAATCACTTGGCCTCGCTGTTCGTACTTCTGCGCCAGCATTGAAAAAGAGAAAAAAGTGAGAGTGATGAATAATGTTTTTTTCATCTTGAAATTTTATGGAAAAAAGAAAATATCTTCTCGAAAAGATTTGAACAAAACCTCCATTTGAGAAAAACTGAAATGCCTTTTAAACAGAAAAAATCCTATTATAAAGAAAAGAGAAAAGTGGAAGGCGGTCCTCTCTTAAAACACTCGTTATCAGAAAATGAGCTGTAAATTTCTTTATAGAAAAAAGAAGAGTTTTGTAAAGAAAATCCCACCGCCAACAATTGAAACAAAACCGAATCCGCCGCAATCTCTTTCAAAATTTGGAACACGTCTTTTTCCGAATCAAAATCCGAATACGATTTCAATTTGGAAAAGGAAAAATCTCGACTTGCCGCCAATTGCGCCAAATCACTTTGCACCCGCTGTGTTTCCCATTCAATATTTCGAAAATCACTTTCAGAAAAAGCCGCGCGCCGCATCCCAATCAAATAAATCCCACCGTCCCAACCCGGCCCGACCACCCAATCTTTTTCCGAAAGCTGGTTCGCAGCTTTTTGAATATCAATGGTTTGCAAAGCCGGAGTGTCGCTGCCGATGGCGATGACCTTTTCAAAACCCTCGTCAAAAACCGCCTGAATCGCATTGGAAAAACGCTCGCCAAAATTTTGGCCGAATTGTTTTTCTTCCGAAAAAAAACGGACGGGCAAACCCGAATTTTGAGACGTGTTTAAAGTCTGCCGAAGCAATTCTTCGGAAACCGTGCGATTGTCTTGTGGCGAATTTCCCACAAAAATAGTATGGTTCGCCTCGGCCTCTCCCGAACGGGCAAAGACCAAAATAGCGGTAGAATGTTGATTTTGAAGAAGTTGTTGTTGCGTTTTCAAAGAAACAATTCTTTAAAACAAAAAGTGGCGCGCAGGAATTGAATGCGCATAGATACGATGGGAATTTTTAGGGAGATTGAAAGATGGGGGACAAAATGGCGTGAGGCTTTGAAAGGTTCTGAAAATCAAAAAGGTGAAAACACCTTATTTGAGATTCACGCATACAACCTTCCCAGCCCGAACAATACTGCGAAAAATAATGTCGCCATTGCCAATTGTTTCAAAAGCGGCTCAAAATCTTTAGCCGTTTCCGCTTTTAAAACTTTATATAAATTAAACACCAAAAGTGGCAACACTAAAAAATATAAATTTTTCCAAAAATTACCGCCTAAAATTCCATTATAAAGAAAAGCCAAATCAAAGGCCAAAATCAATAAAGATGCGTGGTACATTTTGGCATTTTTTAAGCCCATTTTAACCACCAAAGTTTTCTTCCCAGCGGCGCGGTCGTTTTCGATGTCGCGCATATTGTTGAGATTCAAAACGCCCACCGCCAGCAAACCCACGGCCGCAGCGGGCAATAGGATTTCCCAGTTCAAAAAATTAGTCTGTAAAAAATAAGAACCGCCCACGCCCACAATTCCAAAGAAAAGCAGCACCGAAACATCGCCCAGCCCTCTGTAGCCGTAGGCCCGCCGTCCCACGGTATAAAAAATCGCCGCTAAAATTGCCAGTATTCCTAAAAGTATAAAACCAGCGGTAACAATCCACGGCAAATTTTGGGTGGCCAACACACTCAAAAGCGTTCCAAAAACAAACGATAAGAGCGCAAAAATTCGCACTGCCTTTTTCATCTGCGCCGCCGAGATTTCCCCCGAAGCCACCGCCCTTTTTTCACCAACTCTGTGCAAATCAGTTCCTTTTATACCATCGCCGTAATCATTCGCGTAATTGGAAAGCACTTGGTAGCAAAGCGTGGTCAGCAAGCAAAGCACAAAAATCAGCCAATCGTAATGCCCATTTTCCGCCGCCAGACAAGTGCCCAAAATGATGCACGAAAATGCTAATGGCAAAGTGCGCAATCTTGCGGCCGAAATCCACGGTTTTAGATTCATAAAAATTTCATTTTCAATACTGTAACCAAAGGATAAATAACTCTTCTTTACCTCACCCCCTGCCCCCTCTCCTCCTGAGAGGGGGTGGCTGGACGTAAATCGGCCAGCGCAAGTTTCGTCGTTAAAAATTTTTCAGCATGGTTTTCACATTGTACTTACGTGTGGCACCCCTCTCCCTCAGGAGAGGGGCTGGGGGTGAGGTTCACATCCAACTCCTCCGCGAACTCTCAATCTTAAAAACACAATAATCATAAATCACCCGCGCGGTTTCCACCGGAATGTGCGGCATCGACTCATCCCCCGCCGCCGTGAAAAAAGTAACGCTCGCCAACCCGCGCCGTTTTTGAAAAATACTCTGTGAAAATTCCACATCCTGCAATTTGTAAAACTGCAAAATCAAGCGGCTCGGATACACCCAACCTTTGCGTAAAATCACATCTTCTTTATTGATTTTCAATGAGATGGATTTCTGATATTTATAAATGAAAAATAGCGCAACGGGCAAATAAATCAGCGGAAAAACCAAAAAGCGCCAGTCCCAAAAAGCGGGGATGCACATTAAAAACGCGGGCAAAATTCCCAGCCAAGTGCCCAGTTGCAGCGTCAGCAAAAAATCACTTTTGAAAGAAGTGTAGGACGAAGATTTCCGCTCGGGGTAAAAATGCTCCAGCACCTGAAACAAATGCCGCGAACCGCAGCCCGGCACCCGAATACTTTGGCGGTCGCCCACCTCTTGGCTCACCGCTTGTTTCACCACCAAAGTTTTGATACCCAATAATTTGCGCAGTGGGTTTCCTTTCCATTTTAAATATTGAATCTTGTTTCTTGGGATTTGAAATTCGTTGCGCTTCAACAATCCCGACACCAATTGCACGCCTTTTTCATCCACAAAAAATTTCAGATCAAAATAGCGCAGCGTGGCTTGAATCAGTGAAAAAAGTACCGAAATCACCACGAAAGAAATAAGCATTATCGGCACGATAATCACCGCCTGCGCCAGCAAAAAATTCTTCTGTTCGTCAATCCAGCCCTCGAACGGCTTCATCAGATATTCCTCGTATTGCCACAAATAACCGTTCACCGCCGCGAATAAAAGCAAGCCGTTCCGCAGGTGATTTTCGGTGATGCCAACCTTCATTAAATCTTTGAAGCCCAATTGGATAAGCGGGGTTTTCCGTTCAGAAATGGACTCCTCCCCTACTCTTTCGTCCGCAGAAATTTCGACTGTTTCTTCCTTTTGTCGAATCAAAAAACGCTGTAATTCCCGTGCATAGTTTTTTTTCAAAGCGGGGATTTCCAACTCCTTTTCCGAACTGCCTGCCGTGTCTATTTTCAAACCCATCACATTCAAAAAACGCTGCACCAAGTTTTGCGTCAAATTCACCGTTTGAATGCGCTCAAAAGGCACGGTAATTTTATCACGCGAAAACAAGCCTTTTTCAATAATAAAATTGTCATTGTTCACATAGAAGAAAAAGCGGCGGTATTGTAAAAAAGAAATGATAAGAAAAATGATAGCCAAAACAATCGCAATCGCTTCGATGCCAAAACCGAAAATCGAAAAATTCAACCCAAACTGTACCGCCACCAACGACAGAAACACGTTGAAGGCAATCCGTAAGTTTTTGAAGAAAATCACCCCCACGCCCACTAAAGATTGGCGTTGCGGGTTTTCCAAGTTGAGATTATTCATATTCGGCGGCCCGCTTGGTGATGAAATCGCGCAGTTCTTCCGCTTTTTCTTTTTGCAATCCATTGATGCTCAGGTCACTGGAAGAGCCGCCCGCCGTATAAACTTTTACCGAAGCCAAATCGAAAAGCCGTGCCAGCGGGCCTTGGTTCACTTCGCAATGCTGAATCCGGTTGAACGGCACGGTAGTCATTGAAAACCAAATCAGGCCGGTTTTATAGCTCACGTCGCGTTCGCGCAGAGCGTAGCCTTTTATCTTAAAACCAATGACTTCCAAGATAAAAATGAGGGTAAACAAAATCGCCAAAGGCGGAAAAATCATCCACGCTTCCAAATCGGTAGTAAATAAAAGTACCGTGCCGATTCCCAATAGAAAAAGCAGAAAAAGTCCACGCCCCGTTAATCGCATCCACAAGTAATCGCTTTCCAATTTCAGGAATTCTACCTCTTCAATTTTTGGCAAAGTGGCGGGGTCAATTTCTAAATTTTGCAATAATTTATGATGCGAAATATCATCCATTTTTGAGATATTCAAAGTATTTTTTCAAAACTTGAGGGCTTGTTTTTCGCGGCGTTTTTATTTCTAAAATATGCAACTTTTTTTCATTAAAAAACCACGGTAAAACCGTATTAAAATCCTTAGGATTTTCTAATTTGGAATAAGGCAGTTGGTAAATACTCGCCACGCCCTCCAAATTTAGTTCGTGCACCGTCTCCTGAAACCGTTCCATTTTTTCCGATTTGTCCGGCCCTTCGATGATGCGGAAAATATTGCCACCACCATTGTTGATGACGATAACTTTCAGATTATCAGGTTTTTGGTCAATCCAAAACGCATTGGAATCGTATAAAAAAGCAATGTCGCCCGTGATTAAAACCACTTCTTTCTCGGTGGAAAGCGCGTGACCCAGCGCGGTAGAAGTGCAGCCGTCAATCCCGCTGGTGCCACGGTTGGCAAAATGCAAGGTATCTTTTTGATGGTCAAACAATTGCGAATAGCGAATTGGGGTGCTGTTCGCACAATGCAGAATATTTCCTTTGGGAAGATGTTTCAAAATTTGTTCAAAAACCACCAAATCGGAATAATCGGCTTGGGCCAAAAATTCGTCGTGCTTTTTACTGCGCGCGCTATTTTTTTCCAAAAATTCATCCCGATAATCCGCATTTTTGGATTCGGCTTTTTGCGAAAGCGCTTCAAAAAATAAAGTCGGATTTACGCGGACGTGTTCCGTCAAAGCGCCGTAAGTATCCTGAAATTCAGCACCTTCATCCAAATACCAATGCGCTTTTGGCGGAAAGTTCCGCAGGAATTTTTTTACCATTTTGCTCACCACTTCCCCGCCGATGCTGATGACCAAATCGGGTTGTAACGCCTTTTTCTCATCGTCTGAAATCGTGTTGATGAGCCGGTCCACCGTGGCGATATTGCAATCGCATTGCAGGTTGCTCAGCGTTTCCGAAAAAATCAGGAAAGGGCTTTTTTCATTCAGTTGGGAAAGGCTTTTTTCCAATTTTTCATTGGGACGGAGTTGCCCCGCCAGCACCCAAATTTTCGCGCTCTCATTCCACACTTCGGCGCGGCGTTCCAACTTTTCAGGCGAGAAAATCAAATCACCCTGTAACTCGCCGATGAAGCGCGCATCAGATTGATTCTCAGTAGTTTCATACAGCGGCTCGTCGAGCGGAACGTTGATATGCACCGGCCCGTTTTGCGTAGCCAGCATCGCCTCGTTGATAATTCGCTGGTTGTAATTTTTCGCCAAATCATCCTGCGGTTCGCGCAAAAGATTTGCACTTTTTACAATGTGATTATCGAAAATATTTTCTTGCCGAATCGCTTGGCCGATGCCTTGGTCGATGAGTTCTTTGGGGCGGTCGGCGGTCAAAATAACCAGCGGTAATTTTTGATAAAACGCCTCGCAAACGGCTGGGTAAAAATTCGCCACCGCCGAACCGGAACTGGAAATCACGGCCACGAGCTCGCGATTTTCCAACGTCATTCCCAGCGCGATGAAAGCGGCACTCCGTTCATCCGGTGCGGAAAAGCATTGATAATCAGCGTCATTGGTGAAAGAAATGATGAGCGGCGCGTTGCGGCTGCCGGCCGAAATCACGATGTTTCGGCAACCGTGTTCTTTCAGCAAAAGTTGCAAATATTGCGCGTTGCGTTTGGCGGAAGTGATAAACAGGGGATTTAGAAATGCAAAAATAGGGTGTGGCGGCGGTGTTAAAATGAGGTTAAAAGTGCCGTGCCTTCGGCACTCGGTTAGCCGATCTCAAAATTCAAACCCCAATCCCGCACGTGCGGGATTGGGGCTACCGATATATGATGCCTTTGGCACTATTGAGCGCAAGCTGAACTGAGGAAATTTCGGCAAAAAACAGTCCCGAAGGGACGCCATATTGATAGCCCCACACGTAAGTGTGGGGTTTAAACGAATGGTGAAATCGAGCAAAGTGCCGAAGGCACGACACTTCTCAAACCGTCTATGACAATAATTCCAGCAACGTTCCCATTTTCACCTCCGTCTCCTCCCATTCCGAAAGCAGGTCGGAATCTTCGGTGATTCCTCCACCGGCGTAAAATGCGATTTTATTTTCAAAAATTTGTGCGCAGCGAAGGTTCACAAAAAATTGTGATTTTCTATCACTTTCTAATCCAAAATATCCTGAATAAAATAAACGGTCATAGTTTTCATTTTTATGGATGAATTGTAAAGATTTTTTTCGTGGAAATCCCGCTACTGCCGGAGTGGGATGCAATTTTTCCAGCAAGTCGGACATTTGGAAATTGGATTTCGTTTCGGCTGAAATTTCCGTTTTCAAATGTTGCAAATTTCCCGCTTCGGAAACTTTTGGTTCACCAATTTTCACTTTATTTAAAAATGGATTTTCTTTAAAAATAGAGGCGATAAAATCCGTAACTAATTGCTGTTCAATTTTTTCCTTTTCTAAAAACGGTGTGGAATCATTTTGATGCCGCGTTCCCGCCAAACTCACCGTGGAAATTTCATCACCTTTTTGTTCCAATAAAAGTTCTGGCGTCGCCCCTATCCAAGTTCCAATTTCAGGATATGAAAAAAGATAAACACAGCCCGATGGATATTTTGAAACCAATTTTTCAAAGAAAGAAAAAACGTCTATTTTTTGATGAATAATCTTTGCTCTTGAAATGACAATTTTTCCAAGATTTCCTTCTTTAATTTTGGAAATCGTTTTTTCAATCAATTTCAAATAATTTTCCTTGGAAATTTCATTAGGAATTCTATCAGAAAAATGAAGCGGGAATTCTCGTTTATTAGATTTTTGAACTTGAAAATCAAAATGGTTTTTTTTCCAAAAATCCACAAAATGAAAGCGGCAATTTCCCGAAGAGGATTCTTCAAAAAATTGAAAATCAGGCTCGTAAGGAAAACGAATAAAAAGATGCGCCCTCATTTTTTCATATCGGAATGCGGGATGACCATATTCGTCAATTTGCAGCGCGAAATCAGTTTTTCGTCCTCATCTTGGATGTCGATTTGCCAATGGTGGGTGCGTTTTCCTTTGTGAATGATTTTCGCCACGGCGGTTACTTTGCCTTCGCGTTTTCCGCGTAGGTGGTTGCAAGCCAGTTCGATACCGACCACCGCAAATTTTTCGGGGTCGGCATAAAGTAAGCTGGACGCGCTGCCCACACTTTCCGCCAAGGCCGCGGAAGCGCCGCCGTGCAAAAGTCCATAGGGCTGGTGGACTTTCGATTGCACAGGCATTTCCATTTTCACGATGCCCACTTCTTCGTCCACTTCGGTGAAACGCATTTCCAGCGCCTCCATCATTGTGTTGTGCAGCATCGCGTTTAGTTTTTCCAATAATTTTTTCTCGCTCATATTCAGTTTCTTACCCAACGGGTTTTGCTCTCTACGGTTGAAATTCGCCGTCCCTTCGGATTGGGGTTTGCAGGTTTTCCGATGTAAAAAAGGCCGAGTGATTTGTCGCCTTTTTCCAGTCCTAGGAATTCGCGCATTTCATCGGTAAAAACCAGTTTTCCCGTGCCCCAGTAGGCGCCCAATCCCATCGCGTGAACTGCGAGCCACATATTTTGAACGGCCATCGCTACAGAGCAAACTTCCTCAATTTCAGGCACTTTCGGGTTGTTGGCGGGGTGCATCCCGATGCCTATAATATGGCTGCATTTCAAAGTACGGTTGCGCAGACGGTTGAATCGCGTGGCGTTGAAATCATCGGCATTTTTGTCGGGCTGGTCGAGGTTGGCCATAAAATCGCCGAGGGTGGCGAGGCCGTCTTCCGCGAAAACGGTAAAGCGCCACGGTTCGGTGTAGCCGTGGGTGGGCGCCCAGTTGGCCATTTCCAACATTTCCTCAATCAGCGAATCGTGGATTTTTTCGCCCGTAAATCCGTCGGGTTTTATCGTGCGGCGTTCCTTGATATGCCGCTCTAAGTCTCTCATTATATGATGTTTTGAATTTCCTTGGCCAACTGTTCGGGGCTTTGGTTATTGCCCTCCAAAACGAAGGTGGCCTTTTCGTAATAAACGGTGCGCTCGAAAAGATGTTTGGCGACGAACTCCTGCAAACCTTCATCGGAAAGATGGGTAATCAAAGGGCGTTCGCGCTGCGTACCTTTCAGTCTTTCAGACAGTTGCGAAGCCGAATAGCGCAAATATGCGCTGGCGGAATTTCGGTTGATTTTTTCGATATTATCGAAATAACAAGGCGTGCCGCCGCCCGTGGCCAAAATAAATTCGGGCTTTTCCAAGATTTCCAAAAGCGTTTCCCGCTCCAGTTTCCGAAAGAAAATTTCGCCTTTATTGAAAATGGTTTCAGAAATGGAATAGCCGGTTTTGGCTTTGATTTCGGCGTCCAAATCCACGAATGGGAGTTGCATTTGCGCGGCCAGCTCACGGCCAACCGACGATTTTCCCGCGCCCATATATCCCACCAAGGTGATTTTCATAGCGGCAAAAGTAGGTTATTCCCTCCTTATCTATTTGAAAATTAAGACGTTGGTTTGAATTTTTATAAAAATAAAAATCGGCTTTGCCTCCGCGAAAAATCCCTTTATATTTGCACCCGCTTTTTAAAAAAAGCAAGCGATTCAGTAGCTCAGCTGGTAGAGCATCTCCCTTTTAAGGAGAGGGTCCAGGGTTCGAGCCCCTGCTGAATCACGGAAAAAGGCGGCTGAAAAGCCGCTTTTTTTGTTCAAAGAGGCAAGGTTGAAAGTTCAAAGTTTTTTTAGGAGTATACCAACTTTGAACACGGAACTTTGAACCTTGAACAACAAAAAGCCCAGGTGGTGAAATGGTAGACACGCCATCTTGAGGGGGTGGTGATCGCAAGGTCGTGCTGGTTCGACTCCAGTCCTGGGCACGTTCACATGGCCGCTTCTGCCTGATGCAGGAGCGGTTTTTTTTTTTTAAAAGATGCTCTGAAAATGATATATTTGTACAAGCATCCTTGGCTGTTTTAACTTAAAAAGCAATTTCTGATGACACTAAACATCCCTCTCCCCAAAAAATTCCAGATTCAAACCGACAGCCCTCAATCTAAGGATGATAAAAACGAATTGATGGATTTTATTAATAAACTATTCACCATTCAAAGTCAAAAAAAAGAAATACAGAAAGAGGTTGAAATCTACCAAAATCAAATACAGGAAAATATTTCAAATATTGATTCTTTTTCTAACGAAGAATTATTCAACAATCTAAATGATTTTCTCAGTTTTAAAAATGATTTGGAATACAGCATTCATCTGCAGACTGAAAAAGATTCACCTCTTTCCGAAGAATTGCTTTCTGTTCTAAAGCCTCTTCTGACTTCCACTCAGGTGTATGTGGATGGATTGAACCAAAAATGCCAAGAAAGACTCAAAAAATCAAAAAAAAATAATCAAGCTTTTGAGGCTCTCAATCCTGATTTATCCATAGAAGAATTCAATCGGGCTTTCAACTAAGTTTTTCCGCACTCCTATTTTCTTTTTCGGTGAAAGATTCTTACCGTAGTTTTTTAACTAAAACCATTGAGTTGGGCGCGTGCTATTGGCTCTTTTTGCCCAATGATAAACACAGTCCCAGACCTTGTATTATTTGGAAAACAGAGGACGAAAATATAGAAGTTTTTGCCCTGACTTCACAAGTTGAAAAGTCTGAAGTATATGAAGGTATTTTGATAAAACGGCCTCAAAAAAAATTCTTCCAACTGGGTCTGAAAAAAGACAGTTTTATCAACATTGAATTTTCGATAAAAATTGAGATAGACTGGCTGGGCGACAAACTTGGAAAATGCTATTTTTTAGATGACCTTATCGAAAAACGGAAACAGTTTTTGAATTCTTAATTTTCCCTCGCCACCTCCTCAAAATCAATCACCACCCACTCCCAGCCTTTTTCTTTGTTGTAGGTTTTTCGGCTCGCCCATCGCACCAAAAGACCGCCCGCCACCAAGCCCGCGCCAAGGTAAATTTGATTTTGCCGCAAAAGCGGTGAGTCGCTGTTTATCAATCGGTTGACAAAAATTATCCCTGTAAAAAACACGCCGCCAACGGCCATTGAGGAGCCGGCCAAGTTGAGCAATTCGCCGTGGGTTTTGAACGCCACGATTTCGCTGAGCGGGTAAATCACGCCATCGACCTCGATGCTTTCTTTGGAAACGTTTTGCAAGATGCCACCCGTAAAACGCTTGCTGTCTTGGGTTTTGAAAGTGACGCGCTCTTTCAGGCCAAAACGCTCGGCGGGCATTTCGTTGCCTTTTTTGAGATACAAATATTGCTGTGAAAAAAGCACTGATTGTATCAAAATAAATAGTATAAAAAATAGCGTTTTCATTCTACGTTTTCTGAGCCGTTTTTCGGACGGTAATAATAACGGATAGGCTTTCGATTTTCCGTGTCATTTTTCCAATATTCTTTTCCAAATTTTTCTTCCAAAATTTCGGTTTCTTCTTTTTCTACCATTTTGTAATCGGCTTCTTCGATTTCATCCTGCCATTCCCACGAAAATTTTCTCCGCCGTGGCCCCCTTTTGCGATAAGCAATAGCCAAGGCAAAACCGCTGAATGCGCCCGCCAAATGACCTTCCCAACTGATGTTTTCCTGCACCGGAAAAACACCCCACACCAAGCTCCCGTAAAGGAAAACTACCAAAAGCGAAAGCGCCAAAAGATTGGGCAGACGGCGCAAGATTCCGCTCAAAAAAATAAATCCCGCCAAGGCGTAGATGAGGCCGGAGGCGCCAATGTGGAAACTTTCGCGGCCAATCAGCCAAACGGCTAAACCGCTTGACAACCAAGAAATTGCAAAGACTTTGAAAGCAATTTTTGGGTAGAAATAATATAAACCGGCACCGAGCGCGAGGATTGGGAAAGTGTTGTTGGAAAGGTGCGTCAAACTGCCGTGGAGGAGCGGCGAGGCGAAGACTCCGACCAAACCTGACGGCCGGCGCGGGAAAACGCCATATTCATATAAATCGAGCATAAAGCGCGAATCGAGCCAAAAGACGAACCACATCGCCAAGACGAAGTAGAAAGGTTTCAACAAAAAATCTAAACCAACTTTCTGTCTTTCAATGGTTTGAAAGGAAGAACCCGAACCGTTTTGGAAAATTTTCACGGGGCTGAAATTAGTAATTTTGCGCTGTCAAGTTCTCGTGCTTGCCACGGAACCGCTAAAATCTTCTGCCCCGCGACTTCGCACGAGGGCGAAATTTTAAAAAAAAATTCCGAATGTCCGCCCCTTTGGCCGAAAGGCTGCGCCCCAAAACTTTTGACGACTACATCGGCCAAGAGGCGCTGCTGGGCGCGGACGGCCCTTTGCAAAAACTGCTCCGCCAGAAAATCGTGCCTTCGATGATTTTTTGGGGCCCGCCGGGGGTGGGCAAAACCACTTTAGCGGCTATCATCGCCAAGGAAGCCGAGCGGCCGTTTTTCACTTTGAGCGCGATAAACGCTGGTGTGAAAGATGTTCGGGAAATCATCCAAAAGGCTGAAAACCAAGGCCTTTTTGCACAGGGAAAAACACCGATTCTTTTTATTGATGAAATACACCGCTTCAGCAAATCTCAACAAGACAGCCTGCTGGGCGCGGTGGAAAAAGGCACGGTGGCGCTGATTGGCGCGACTACGGAAAACCCCAGTTTCGAGGTGATTTCGGCGCTTTTGTCAAGGTGTCAGGTGTATGTTTTGGAATCTTTTGGCAAAAAAGAATTGGAAGAATTGCTGGAGCGCGCCTTGAAGAATGACGATTGGATTCAATCCAAAAAACTGAAAATCAAAGAGAAAGAAGCGTTGTTTCGATTCAGCGGTGGCGATGCGCGGAAGATGCTGAACACGCTGGAACTGCTCGCCGGAAATTTGCCCGAAGGCAGCGAAGTGACCAACGAAGCCGTGGAAAAGCTGCTGAAAAACCGACCCGCCCATTACGATAAGTCGGGCGAAATGCATTATGACATTATTTCCGCTTTCATCAAATCCATCCGAGGCAGCGACCCGAACGCGGGATTGTATTGGCTGGCGCGGATGATCGAGGGCGGCGAAGACCCTGATTTTATCGCGCGGCGGCTGCTGATTTTGGCGTCCGAAGATGTGGGGATGGCGAATCCGAACGCGCTGCTTTTGGCTAATGCCACTTTCGATGCGGTGAAAAAAATCGGCTGGCCGGAAAGCCGGATTCTGCTGGGGCAGTGCGTGGTGTATCTGGCCACATCGCCCAAAAGCAATGCGAGTTATGAGGCCATCGGAAAAGCCCAAAAAGAAGTGCGCGAAAGCGGCGACCAGCCCGTGCCGCTGCATTTGCGGAACGCGCCCACAAAACTGATGAAGGATTTGAATTATGGGGCGGATTATCAATATTCCCATTCGCACGAAGGCAACTTTGCCGACCAAGAATATCTGCCGGAAAAGTTGAGCGGGACGGTGTTTTATGAACCGGGAGAGAACGAAAAGGAGAACCGGATTCGGGCGTGGTTAAAGGGTTTGTGGGAGAAGTATGGGTATTGATCGGTTGTCGGTTGCTGGTTCTCAATTGTCAGTCTTGGCGACCGAAAAAAACCTTCGAGGTTTTGGAAACCCTAAAACCTCGGTTCGATATATATTCTAAAAATTTGGTTTCAGTCCAAGGTGCTGAAACCCATCCAGATTTTATACCGAACTCAAGTTTTTAAAACGGCGAAGTTTGGGCAACTACGGTTTTATTTTTGTCATCCAAAGCCAAAAAAAAGACCTTGCAAGTTTTTGAAACCTGCAAGGTCTTGTTCTTTTCAACGGCCGAAAAAGTTTATTCCTTCACGATTTTCTCAACGGCCATCTCCCCGCCCTGCTCGTAGCGCAAGAAGTACACGCCGTTTGCCATTTTGGAAAGGTCAATGTCCGTTACCGGTGGGCTGCCGGCCGTACGATTTTCCACGAACACCGCGCGACCGTTCAGGTCGCTGATGGTCAAAGTGCCGGACTGCGCGTCCACCAAAGTGGGCAGCAACACTGTCAGTCGGTTGCTGGCGGGATTCGGGAAGGCACTGATTTTCAAGCTTTCCGAAGTGGCAAAACCGTTGCCGGAAGTAGCCCGCGAACCCTTTCGCAGCACGCTTTGGCCACCTTTCTCCACATCCAAGCGGAAGCTGAACCCGCCCCTGTCGGAGGCCTTGCTGAAATTGCGCAAAGCCACCGTCAGCGTGTTCAGGCCTTTTTTTGAAAACTGTGTCCAGGTCGTTCGTACCCACGAAGTCGTACATATCACCGCCCGCATTGCCGTTGGCGAAAGTGTTCGTGTTCCCGTTGAAAAGGATGTCGTGCGCCGGCAGCAGGTCGTTCTTCGTTCCCACCGTGTTTTCCCGCAGCAGTTTCACCCCGTTCACGTAGATTTCCACTTGGTCGTCGAAGGTGGAGCGGAAGCGCGCGTCCAGCCCCTCGTTCTCCGCCAGGCGGAAGGTCTTGCGGAAATAGCGGATGTTGTTACCGCTCTTGATGACGTGGGTGCCCTTCACCCGCTCGATGGAGGCAAAACTGTAAGGCTGGCCTGTATCCACGGGCAAAACAAAGGTGCTGTCCGGTGGCAGGGAGGTGCCATTCCAATTGCCACTGAGGCTGGAAGGATTCACCACGGTACTCCGCCTCCACGAGGTGTCGCTCACGCAGCTGTCCTTCACGGGGCGCGGCGGCGCGGCGGTGTCCGTGCATTCCACGTCCATCCGGAAGCTAAAGCCGCCGCGGTCGCTGGACTTGCCCAAGTTGCGCACCACCACCACTATTTCGTTGGTGTCCTCTTTATAGATACCGCCCAAATTTTGGCTGGTCACAAAATCGAACGGCTCGTTGCCCATATTGGGATTGTCGGTCGTGCCGTCGGCGTTGAATTGCGCGTCCAGCGGCGGGTTTTTGTAAGTGCTTTGGCCGAAGCTGTAGTCGGCCACCACGCGCTTGCCGTTGATATAGACCTCCGCTTGATCGTCCACCGAGAGGCGGAAGCGCGCCGCCACGTCGTCATCGTTTTGCAATACGAACTCGCGGCGGTAGTAGCGGATGTTGTTGCCCGCCCTCAGCACCTTGGCGGAATCCAGTGGGTCGATGGTGGGGAAGCTGTAGGGCTGGCCCTCTTGCACCAGGCACGGTGTAGCTGGAAGACGGCGGCAGGTTACCGTTCACCCCGTTCCAATTGCCACTGAGGTTGGTGGGCGTTACCACGGTGCTTTCGCGCCAGTTGCTGTCCGAGACCACGATTGCGCCGCAGTCGCCGTCTGCCGCCGTGTCATTGCATAGGCTGTCGGTGCGCAGTTTCAGGATGGTGACCACCGTACTGTCGCAGCCGCCCGTGTTGTTGAATACGTCCGTGATTGTATCCGGCGCCGTGAAAGTTCCCGCGCCCACCATCGCCGTCTCGCTGGGGCAGAGGCTGTCCATCACTATGGTGAGATTGGTGTCGTTCATTATTATACAAATGGTGGCGATGCTGTCGCAGCCGCCAACGGACATTGAAGTATCCGTGAACGTGCCGGCCATATTTTCAAAAATTCCCGAAGACCATAATGGAATCGCCTTCGCAAATATTAAGGGTGTCCTTGGTGATGATTTGCGGCACTACTTGCAGCTCCGTTACCGTGATGCTGTCGCAGCCATCTGCAGTTTGTGAGGAATCCGTGAAAATTCCGGCCACCGAGCGGGACATTCCAAAAATCGTCGCCGAATCGCCTTGGCAGATCACAACGGGACTGGTAGTGTCATTGAAAGATGGGTTCACGATCAGCTCCGTAGTGGTGATGCTGTCGCAACCGAACTGGTTGGTGGACGAATCCGTGAACGTCCCCGCCTTCGTTTCGAAGTTGCCGAAAATCATCGCGGTGTCGCCATCGCAAATCACTACTGGAGTAGTGGTGTCGTTGGAGCTGGGCAGCAAGCTGACCGTGGTGATGACCACGCTGTCGCAGCCGTCGGTGCCCATAAAGGTCATTGTTGAAGTGCCCACTTGGGAAGAGTCGCAAGTCTGCGATGCTATCAAAGTAGTGTCAGGATTAGGGCAGGTTACAAACGGTTGGCAGAAAGTGATGGTAACAAAACCATCGCCGGGCAAGCTTTGGGAAGTAACCGCAGGATTGCTGCCAGGTGAAAACTGACCATTCATACCGCCATCGAAAGAGGTGCCGCCGCTGCCACCGTCAAAGATGCTCGCCCCTCCATCTCCACCAGTAGCGCCGCCACCACCGCCGCCGCCGTTGGTGCCGCCGCCACCGCCGCCGAAGCCGCCGCCGCCGAGTTGACCGGATCCGGCATTTCCTGTTCCGCCCATCGCGCCATTTACGGCAGCATCGCCGCCGCGAACGCCCTGACCATCATTTTGCGCGGAACCGCCGCCGCCAGCATTGCCAGTGGCACTTCCGCCCGGCCCCGAAGCGGTAGGTTGCAAGACCGAGGCATCATCGCCAGCATTGTTACTGGCGGCACCGCCTCCCCCACCGGCGATTACCAAGATATTGGAAGGTATAAAATCGGAAAACCCAGTAGTCCCAGAGGCCACAAAACTGGCCCCGCCGCCGCCACCGCCATTGTTGGACAAGCCACCTGTAAACTCGCCTTCTTCACCCACAATAATTTGTAGAGTCTGACCAGGAATCACATTAAAATCGGATTTCACCTTAGCACCTAAACCACCAAATACGTTTCCTCCAGGAAATTCAAACCTTCCGCCGCGCGCACCGGCCGCTTCAATATTAATTTGAGTAACGCCCGCTGGAACGGTAAAGGATTGCAATGAACCCGTTGCCGAAAAATTCATAGTAGTTTGTGTTCCCACCAAAGTGGCAATAGTCGTCACCACGCTGTCGCAGCCGTCAGACCCTGTAAAAGTCATTATGGAAGTATCCGGCACAGAGGAATCACAAGTCTGAATGTTCACCAAAGTGCTATCCGGTGAAGGACATTGATTAGGAGGCTGGCAGTACATAATTTTCACGAAACCTGCGCCCGAGTTGTTATCGCCGGGGAAGAACTGGGTAGTAAGTGAATCCTGTGAGAAGGAAGTGCCGCCGTGGCCGCGACCATCGCTTGAAGAAGTTCCAGCATCACCGCCTGTGGCACCACCCCCTCCGCCGCCAAGGTTGTTTTCAACGCCACCGCCACCGCCAAAGCCGCCAAAGCCGCCGCCTGCGCATTGTGTACAGCTACCGGGAATAGTACCGTCGCCTCCATCCGCACCGTTAATGGCTGCTTGGCCACCGTTGGTACCACCGCCGCCATTGTTTTCAGCCGTAGCTCCCCCGCCCTTAGCACCGCCTCCGATTCCGCCAGTTCCATTGGCAGTATTTTGCAATGAATCGGCAGGATAGCCATTACTGGAAACAATATCTGACCCACCACCGCCACCGCCAGCAATCAGTAAAATATTAGAGGCCGTAAAATCAGAGAAACCTGAATCGCCAACGGCCACAAAACTGCCACCGCCGCCGCCGCCACCGCCGCCGAAGAAACCACCGCCATTACCGCCTTGGTCCCCGACTATAATCTGAAGCTCCTGACCAGGTATCACAGCAAGATTAGAAATCAAACGAGCGCCAGCCCCGCCAGAACCTCCCAAGTCAGACCTGCCACCTTTGCCCCCTGCCGCTTCCACGGTTATTTGGGTTACACCCGCTGGCACAACGAAAGATTGCGCCCTGTTTCTCTGTGCAAAAACGGTATCCATTGGATTGCCGGGAATAATCATAGTACTGGTAACCACCACACTATCGCAGCCGTTGCTTCCCATCAATATCATCGTGGAAATACCGCCCATCGACGAATCGCAGGTGGTGGCCGTCAGCATCGTGGTATCAATGGGATTCACGATCAGTTCCGTGGTCGTGATGCTGTCGCAGCCGTTCACCGTTTGCGCAGAATCCGTAAAGAAACCCGCCATCGTTTGGGGATTGCCAAACAGGGTGGCGGTGTCACCTTGGCAAATCACCATCGGTGCGGTAGTGTCATTCAAATTGGGAAGCACCGCCACTTCCACCCTAAAAATACTGTCGCAATCGCCGGGGCGCGCCACGGTGTCCGCAAAAATCCCAGCCATATTGCGGAACTGGCCGCCGATTTCGATGCTGTCGCCATCGCAAATCGCCACAGAATCTTCAAAGAAAGGCAACACCTTTATATATAGCGTGGCCGTATCGCGGCCGCCGGCGCCATCCGAAAGAACGTAGCGCAAGCTGTCTTCGCCCGAATAAGTTGTGTTGGAGGTGTAAATAATCCCATCGTTGCCGCCCGTGATGGACGCGCTGCCGTTCTGCGGCGGCGTTTCGATGGATTCTACGCTCAAGACATCGGCGGGGTCGCTGTCAGAATCGTTTTGCAGAACAAAAGCCGTGTCGGTTTCGCGCTGCGCCACTTCCAGCGAATCGTTGGCGGCCACGGGGCAGATATTGCTGGTAAAGTTGATATATTCTACCTGCGACTGGGAATAATTGTAGAAACCGAAACGTCCCGTTTGGAAGTTTCCCGAAACATCGAAAATGGTGTCGTTGTCAATTTTGATAAAAATGCGCGTGGAGGTAAAAGTGAGGGTGAACTGATAAGATGTATTGTCCGCCCATCCCAAGGTGGTGCCGAAATTAGTGGCCAACGAATCGAAACCAGAATAGGTGCGGCCAAAATATCCGCTGGGCGTGCCTGATTGGGAAAGGGGATAGCTAAGGCGGCCGAGCCAAAAGCCTTCGGGCGCAAATTCGCCGGAAAAAGTTTGGTCGCTCTGCTTCCAGTCAAAAAGATACATTTCGGCAGTATCACCGTTGCTGCCCAACGAATCTTGGTAGCCAAACACAAAACCGATGTAATCATCATCAAAAGACGTTTTCACCTGAAAACTGCCTTGCACCGTCTGATTGAAAATAGAATCGGGACTGACGAAAAAAGTGGGGTCACCATTGATAGTTTGCAGGACCGAAGAGCCGTCGGAAGCCACGTTCCAGTTACCATTTGCGGGCTGGCCCTTCTGCTCCCAATCTAAAAGATTGAGCTGGCTACACTGGCCAAAAGTGGTGGAAAGAGTTCCAAAAAAGATAAAGGAAACGAGCGCAAAAACGCGCAAAGCGTAGCTTTTAGAAATCATTGCAAGTTGATTTTAAGGTGTTAAAAAAATTCGTTGCGCAAATATATAATTCAGAATAAACTGACAAAGGCTGGGGTTGATTTTGTGGGGGTTAATTCGATAAGGTGTAGTAAATATGGGACGAAAGAATTGTAAGTCGATTGAAATTCGATTGTCACCCTGAACGCGGTTGAAGGGGTCGGTTGTAATTTCAGCCACATTTATCAAAACACAAAACCTGCCTACGTCAGGCAGACCCAAATCGTCAATTAAATTAATCGTCAATCGAACTAATCGTAAATCGTAAATCGAATTAATCATCAATCGTAAATCGAATTAATCGTCAATCTTCATTCGTCAATCAAAAAATTATCTTTGCGGCAATGGAAAATTTCATCGTCTCCGCGCGGAAATATCGGCCGCAAGAATTTTCGGAAGTAGTTGGGCAGCAGCACGTTACGAATACTTTAAAAAACGCCATTGAGCAAAACCACCTGGCGCAGGCCTTGCTTTTTACCGGGCCGCGCGGCGTGGGAAAGACCACCTGCGCGCGCATCTTGGCGAAAATGATTAACCAGCAGGACGGCGAAACGGCCGAAGACCAAGACTTTGCCTTCAACATCTTTGAACTGGACGCCGCCAGCAACAATTCCGTAGATGACATCCGCAGCCTGACCGAGCAAGTGCGCTACGCCCCGCAGGCGGGCAATTACAAAGTGTATATCATTGACGAGGTGCATATGCTGTCCACGGCGGCGTTCAACGCTTTTTTGAAAACGCTGGAAGAACCGCCCGCTCACGCCATTTTCATTTTGGCCACCACGGAAAAGCACAAAATCATCCCCACCATTTTGAGCCGCTGTCAAATCTTTGATTTCAAGCGTATTACGGTGGAGGACATCGCGGCGCATCTTAAAGAAGTGGCCGAAAAAGAAGGCGTGGAAGCCGAAAGTGAAGCCCTGCACATCATTGCGCAAAAAGCGGACGGCGCGCTACGGGATGCCCTTTCTATTTTTGATCGGATTGTATCCTTTTCAGGCAATCAAATTTCCTATCAAGATGTGATTGAAAATCTGCGCATCTTGGATTATGAATATTATTTCAAAACCACCGATGCTATTTTACAAAACAATCAAAGCGATTTGTTATTGATTTTTGATGAAATTTTGGACAATGGTTTTGATGGGCATCTTTATATAAATGGCTTGGCCTCGCATTTTCGGGATTTGTTGGTATGCCAAGATGCAAGGACTTTGGAACTTTTGGAAGTGGGCGAACAGACCCGCGAACGCTATAAAGTACAGGCGCAGCATACGGACGCGGCTTTTTTATTAAAAGGATTGCGCTATCTAAACGAAACCGATTACCAATACAAGGCGAGCAACAACCCGCGCCTTTTGGTGGAAAGTTGCCTGTTGCAACTGGGCGCGATGGCAGGAAAACCAGCGGCGGAAAAAAAAAGGCCTGACGTAAAAGACATCCCGCTTCGGAAGCCATCGGGTTTGGAAGTTCCCAAAGCGCAAACGGAGAGTGCGCCTAAAGTGGCCGAAGAAAAAAAGGCGGAAATTGCACCCGAGAAAAAAGTAGAAGTCATTGAAAACAAGTCGGTTAACCAAGTCTCGGAAGAGAATATTCCTATAAAAAAGGAAGCCCCCCCTACAAAACAGGAAAATCTACCCGACCCACATCCGGCTGTTCCGCCCTCGGATATTCCAAAAAAAGAACGCACACGGCGGCGCAGCAAACTTTCGATAAACAGCGCGCTGGAAAACAGCGACCATGACGAATCGCCAGCCACGGAAGAAACCGACCCGAACGCACCGGAAGCCGGCAAACCCAAAGATGAATTTTCCGAAAAGGAGTTGCAAGACCTTTGGAAAGAGAGTTTGCAAAACCTTAAAGATTCGGGCAAGAAAATAGAATTCAATTCATTGGAAAATAGTCCCATTTCTTTGCAAGAAAATTATGAAATGGAGCTAAAACTTCCCAGCAATGCCGCCAAAGATTTTTTTGATAAAGAAAAAACAAATATCCTGCAATTCTTACGCAAAAAACTGAACAATTTTTCGATAACGGTAAACGTGATTATCGAAGAATCCAAAGAGGTAAAAAACCCTTATACGCCGCAGGAAAAATTTGATTATTTGGCGAAAAAAAATCCCTACCTAAAAACAATGAAGGAAAGGTTGAATTTGGATGTGGAATAATTTAGTTTTATGAAAACCAGCGTCTTCCGCGAAAACGTGAAAATTGCGCTCGGCAGCATCCGGGGGCAGTTGCTGCGCACCATATTGACGGCGCTCATCATCGCCATCGGCATTATGGCGCTGGTGGGAATCTTGACCGCCATCGACGCCATCAAAGAATCGCTCACCGGGCAATTTGCCTTGTTGGGCGCGAACACTTTTACCATCCGAAACCGCGGGCCGAACATCCAAATCGGGCGCGGTGGCGAAAAGCCGAAACGCTACCCGAAAATCACTTGGGAGCAAGCGTTGGAATTTAAAGATAAATTCGCCGGAAAACCAGCCGCAGTCAGCGTTTCTTACATTGCTTCCACCATTGCGGAAGTAAAATCGGAAGGCCGAAAAACCGACCCCAATTCCACCGTGTGGGCCGCTGATGAAAACTACCTTTTGACGGGCGGCTACGAAATTGCCAATGGCCGAAACCTGACCGAAAGCGAAGTGGAAAACGCCTCACCCGTGGCGGTAATTGGACAGGAAATCGTCACGAAATTATTTGACAAAAAAAAAGCAGTGGGACAGGTCATCGACATTGGCGGAAATCGTTTCCGCGTGATCGGCACCTTGGCCGAAAAAGGCAATTCGATGGGCTTCGGCGGCGACAAAACCATCATTATCCCCATCACCAAAGCGCGCAGTATTTTTAGCTACAGCGGGACGAGTTTTGCCGTGAACGTGATGGCGCTGGCGGGCGACCAAATCGACCAAGTGAGCAGCGAGGCCACCGCCACGATGCGCGCCGTGCGGCGGCTGCGACCCAAAGAGGAAACTAATTTCGGCATCACCAAAAGTGACAATCTTTCCCAAGCGCTCTTGGAAAACCTAAGCTTTGTCACCATCGCGGCGGTCATCATCGCCATCATCACGATGCTGGGCGCGGCCATCGCTTTGATGAATATTATGTTGGTTTCAGTGACGGAGCGGACGCGCGAAATCGGCGTGCGGAAAGCCATCGGCGCGCAAGCCAAAACCATCCGCGGCCAGTTTTTGACCGAGGCGGTTTTGATCTGTTTTTTCGGCGGCTTGGGCGGGATTGTTTTGGGGATTGTGATCGGCAACCTGATCAGCCAGTTGGTGGGGGGCAGCTTCATCATCCCGTGGGCGTGGATGTTTTTGGCGGGCGTTATTTGTTTGATAACGGGCTTGGTATCAGGTTTCTACCCTGCGATGAAAGCCTCCAAGCTGGATCCCATCGAAAGCCTGCGTTACGAATAGTTCGGGCTTGGTTTGCTAATCATTTTCACCCGTTATGCATTGGGAAGTATTGCGCCGTGGCTTTAGCTCGGCGAAATGGAAAATCACCCCCTTTGGGCTTTAGCCCAATTAAAAATTTCGGCAAAAGCCTAATCAAGGGTGTACTTATTTTAAAACGGGGCTAAAGCCACGGTTCAATACCAAATGCTGCACTCATTTTTGTAAGAAAAGTTTAAATGCACAACGGGTATTTTCATGAAAATTCGCGAGATCAATTGTATTTTTTCTCAAAAAAATAGACAAAAAAAACCCACTTCTATAAACATAGAAATGGGCTTAGAAAATCAGTTAGATCAGGATGGGCAGATTAATTTTAAATCTGACGCGGATTGACTTGGAAACATTGCGCCAAATCCCTTATCCATTGAAAATCAAAATTTTGTAATGTTAATTTTTTGTTAACCCTTCCATTTTTGGGAAAGTGTTTCCATAAAAAAACCCTTTCTCAGACTTTATGTCCAGAAAGGGTTTCTATATTATTAAAACGATGTTTGGCTATTGGCCAGATTCGCCCACCACTTCAAAGTCGATATCAAACTGCACCTCGCGGTGTAGCCGGATGTGCGCCACGTAAGGGCCGGTGGCTTTTACCGCCCCGCCTTGGATTTGGATGTACTTCCTGTCCACGTGGTGGCCAGCGCGGCTGAGTTCATCCGCTAAATTAGCATTGGTAATCGAGCCAAACAGCTTGTTGCCTTTGCCCGTTTTCGCCGTTATCTGGATTTCCATTTCTTGGATTTCCTTCGCCATTTTCTCCGCCTCCTTGATTTCGTTTTCCTCTTTGTGGCGGCGCTGTTTCAGCGTCTCGGTCATCATCTTTTTTGCACCGGGGGTAGCCATCACGGCCATCCCTCTCGGAATCAGATAATTGCGGCCATAACCGGGCTTTACCGTCACCATATCGTCTTGGTAGCCGAGGTGTTCTACGTCTTGTTTCAGTATCAGATCCATCGTTGCGATTATTTGTAGTTGTCGGTTACGTAAGGCATCAGGGCCAAGTGGCGCGCGCGCTTGATGGCGGTGCTTACTTTGCGCTGAAATTTCAGGGACGTGCCAGTGATGCGGCGGGGCAAGATTTTGCCTTGCTCGTTCACGAATTGGGCCAGCCAGTTCGGATCTTTATAATCCACATATTTGATTCCGTATCTCTTGAAGCGGTCAAACTTGTTGCGCGAGCCGGTGTCTATTTTCAGCGGCTGCAGGTAGCGGATTTCCGACTGGTTCGATCCTGTTTCTAAATCACTCATTTTCAGTAGGTTTTATTTGTTTATGATTTTACTTTTTTGCGGCGCTCCTTGGCAAACTCCACGTGGTGTTGGTCCATCCGCATCGTGAGGAACCGCATAATGCGCTCGTCGCGTTTCATTTCCAGTTCCATCGCGGAGATGGCCTCGCCGGGCGCTTCAAATTCCATCAAATGGTAAAACCCACTGCGCTTGTGCTGGATGGGATAGGCCATTTTTTTCAGGCCCCAATTTTCCTCGTGCAGCACTTTTCCCCCGTTGTCTTTCAACAGGGCTTTGAACTTTTTGACCGTTTCCCCCACCTGGTCATCAGATAGGACGGGATTCATAATGAAAACGGTTTCGTATTGATTCATTCGTAATCCTTTAATTAATAAACATTTAGCGATTTCCCTTCTTAAAAAAGGGGTGCAAAAGTAAGCAAATCAATGGATTGGGAAAATGATTTTTTTGAAAAACAAGGCGGCTCGTCAAGCTACAGCATCTTCTGCAACCGCCGTTTCAAAAACGGACTTTTCACGCACGCCCAAGCCACGGCGTTCAACAGTTTCGGTTTGTCTGCAAAATGCTTGACCAACCACGATTTCATCCGCATTTCTTTCCAATATTTTCCGTGCAATCTTCCCGCATATTTTTGATTGAATTCCGCGTCAAACCGCTGGTTCTCAAAACAATCCAAAATATGTTCGGCCGCCATTTTGCCACTGGAAATCGCTGGGAGAATCCCCTCGCCATTCGTCGGGTCAATCAAAGAAGCGGCATCGCCACACAGCAAAAAACGGTGGCCCGAAACGGTTTGTTTTTTAGAATAAAAGGGCAATCCAAATCCTTCCAGTTTGCCGTTCATTTTGGCATTTTTCAGTTTAGATTTTAAGATGGGATTTTTCGCGATAAAATCACAAAAAACTTCTTTCAAATTTATCTTGTCTTTTGTAATGTGCCACGAGTGCATTCCTAATCCAACATTCGCTTCCGTTTTGGAAATCGGGAACAACCAGAAGTAACCGGGAATGACGTCTTTGTGCACATACACTTCATTGATGGAAGTGTCGATATTCTCTACGTTTGAAAAATACCCCCGCACCGAACCGCCGTAATGCTCACGGTCGATTTTAAAACCCGCCAACTGCTTGGCCACTGGCGAATGCGCGCCATCCGCGCCGATGATTATTTTAGTTTGAAACGTTTGGTTTTGCGCAGTTTTTAGTTCAATAAAATCTTCTTTTTTTATAATTTTTGAAATACCATTTTTGGGATAAAAATCTATGTTTTTCGATTTCAAAACTTCCCGTAACAATTCATTGTCAAAAATTTCCCTTTTTATGGTATAAGATTTCAACACCCAATCCAATTGAAGCGGTTTCAAATTTCCCACAAAAAGTTGCGTGCTTTTATTGATTACTTTCTGGGGAAGTTTCGCAAAGCGTTCTTTCAAATCCGGCTGAATGGAAACCAACTCGCGGATTCCTTTGGCGGCCACAAAATCACCGCAAATTTTATCGCGCGGAAAAGCAGCTTTATCAAAAATTCCGATACGCAAACCGCTGTTTTTCAATGCCAAAGCGCAAGCCGCGCCCGCCGGCCCCGCCCCTGAAATGATCACGTCAAAGCTTTCCGCCATAGCGGCGAAGATAATTTTGCGAAAGCTGGAATCTGAACCCCGCTCGCTTTTTTGCGTTTTCTTCTTTCATTTAAAAAATCCCATAAAAATGGCCGATATAAAATTCAAAGGAAACGATATTCAAACCGCTGGAAACATCCCACAAAAAGGTGATAAACTGCCCGATTTCAAATTGGTGGACAAGGGGATGGAAGAAAAATCAGCCGAAGATTTTAAAGGCAAGCGGCTGGTTCTCAACATTTTCCCCAGTGTAGATACGGGAACTTGCGCTACCTCGGTGCGAAATTTCAACGAAAAAGCCAGCGGGATGAACAACGTGACCGTGCTAAATATTAGCCGCGATTTGCCTTTTGCCCAAAAGCGTTTTGGCGAAAACGAAGGTTTGGAAAACGTGCAGTTTTTATCTGAATTCCGCGACCGTAATTTTTCAGACAACTACCAAGTGGAAATGAGAACCGGCCCGCTATCCGGGTTGATGAGCCGCGCCGTGGTGGTGGCCGACGAAAACGGGCAAGTGCTTTATTCTGAGCAAGTTCCTGAAATATCGCAAGAGCCGGATTATTTGAGCGCGCTGAAAACGCTCTTGTAGATTTTGAATTCGAAGATTTACAAATCGAAAGTAAATTTTTGGTGGGCTTTGGCGGTTTTCAGTTTTTTGGGAGTACCATTCGTATGGGCGATTATTTCCGCAAATTGTATGGCGGCAGTTCTTTTTGGAATTTTTATCCTCTTCGCCCTACACATTTTTCAAAATACCGCCTATCAAATCGTGCAAAGCCACTTAAGTATTCAGGCGGGTTTTCTACTGCACTATAATGTTCCGATCGCTGAAATTGATAAAATAATCGTCACCCTCAAACCGAATAAAGAAGCCCCTGCCCTTTCCCCCAAACGCTTAGAAATAATTTTGAAAAACGGGAAATCCTATTTGATATCTCCGAAGGTAGCGGAACGGCAGGAGTTTGTTGAGGAATTGCAAAAAATTAATCCAAAAATAAAGTGGGACGGATGATGGGGGGGGCTTGGAGTGATGCTTCAAGTTTTACTGTCGCACCCTTTCAAAGTGCGGGATTGGGCTTGGGCGGTGCGAGTCTTGGGGCGATGCCCCAAGTTATAAAGTCGTACCCCTTTCAGGGTACGCGGAACTCAGAACGGAAAACCTACCATTGGAAGCGGGCCAGAAACACTGGATCTGAAACCTGAAACCACTTAGTTGATAGAATTCCGAACCTTTCCCATAAATTCCCGCAAGGCGGTTCGCTCGTCCGCGTTTTTATCGGATGCGAGTTTTTCTTTGATGAAAATCGCCCCAAAAATATGGGTTAATTTTTCGCCTTCGTCATCGCCTTCTATGTCAATTGGAGGCGGTTTTTCTTCACACAAAAGTTCTTCCGCTTTTTTCAATTCGGCGATGTCGAATTTCAGGAGTTTTTTGATAGCTGTCGGTTTCATAAAATGGGTGATGGGTGATTTCGACGTTTATTTTAAATTACTGAATTACCGCAATTTCTCCAGCACCTTCCTCAAATATTCTTCCTTGCTGCTCGCGCTCCCTTCCACTAATTTTCCATCCTTGAAAATGGCGATATACGGGAGGTTGTCCACCCCCGCCGCTTTGCGCGCTTCGGGATTTTTTTCGGCATCCACTTCCAAAAAAGTGATGTTTTTCATTTCATCTTCGTTGCTCACTCGTTTATATTTCGGTGAAAAAAGTTTACAGCTGCCGCACCAGTCCGCAAAGTATTTCACGGCCACGGCCTTGTTTTGATTCAGATGTTCTTGAAAATCAGCATCGGACGCTTGAATGACTGCCATAATTCTAATTTTCGGCAAAACTAATATTTGGAATTTCTATCGAATAAAGATTCCAATCACGAAAATCTATTCCGTCTTTTGGTTCGCATAATTCTGCGCAAAGAGCTGACGGACTATTCCATCGGAAAGGCCCTTTTTCGGAATCAAAACTTTGTCCGAATCCGCGCATTTCATAGCTCGGGTAAAAATGGAGAGCGCGTGGGGAAGCACATCAGCCCGGTCAGGATTCAAATCGTAGCGCACCATCCGCTCATCAGTGGAAAGCGGTTCTAAATCCCGATATAACTTTCGCAAATATTGCACGGACAAAGTGCTGCCGATTTTCCTGCCGCTCAGTTTGAAAACGCGGTTGATGTTTCCACCAGAACCGACTGTCAAAACGTTTTTTTTATCCGCCACGTTTTCGGTGATCCAATGTTCCATCTCGCTCCATACTTTGCTGGTTACCAAGTTTTTCAACAATCGAATCGTGCCAATTTTAAACGACTGGCTGGCGATGATTTCGCCTTTGTTAAACAACGTCAGTTCCGTGCTGCCACCGCCCACATCCACATATAAGAAAGTTTCCGCCGCCGTGGTCAAGTTCCCCAGCATCTCGGGAGAAAATATAATCGCCGCTTCTTCTTTGCCCGAGATCAGCTCGATTTCGATGCCCGTTGCCTCTCGGATTTTGGTCACCACTTTTGGCCCGTTTTCCGCCTCGCGCAGCGCGGAAGTAGCGCAGGCGCGGTAATGTTCCACTTCGTGCACGTCCATAATCCGCGAGTAGGCTTTCATTCCCGTTATCAATTTTTTGGTGTTTGCTTTGGAAATCTTGCCTTTTTCAAACGCGTCCGGTCCCAGCCGAATGGGCAGCCGCGTGAGCGAAGATTTTTTGAAAAGAATGGTTTCTTCGCTTTCTATCACATTGGAAACCAACAATCTGACCGAGTTGGAACCAATATCAATCGCGGCAATTTTGTGCACTTTCATCCTTGTTTCAATTGATTTTTGGCGTACTCATACAAAGCGTATTGCGAGCGGATTTTAGGGCCGAGAATTTGACGGTAGTCGTTTTCTTGATCGGCATCGTGCCAGCGGCTCTTGACGTTGTCTTTCCATATAATGTCAAGGTGGTCGCGCAGTTGGCGCTGCAAGGCCGCTTCGTAAATCGGCGTGGTCACTTCCACGCGGAAATCCAGGTTGCGCGGCATCCAGTCCGCCGAGCCGATGAAAAATTTGGGCTTCCCGCCGTTTTCAAACACCCACACCCGCGAATGTTCCAAGAACCGGTCGAGGATGCTGATGGCTTCAATGTTTTCGCTCAGCCCTTTCACGCTGGGGATCAGCGAGCAAATCCCGCGTACCATCAGTTTTATCGGCACGCCGTAGCTACTGGCCTCGTACAGTTTTTTGATGATTTTTATATCGGAAAGGCTGTTCATTTTCGCCGTGATCCCTGCTTTGTTTCCGCGTTTGGCGTGGTAAATTTCGCGGTCTATCAGTTCCACAAACGCCTTTCGGGTATAATGCGGCGACACCAACAGGTGCTGGTAGCGGTGGCGTTTGTAGTTTTTTTGGAGAAATTCAAACACTTTGGCCACGTCGCGCGTGATGTCCGGATTGGCCGTCAGAAGGTGATAATCCGTATAAAGTTTGGAGGTCGATTCGTTCAGGTTTCCCGTGCCGATGGACGCAAACCGCTCAAGGCCTTCCTCCGTTCGGCGCGTCACCAGCAAAATCTTGCTGTGCACTTTCAATCCCGGTACGCCAAAAATAACGTGCACCCCCTCCGACTGCATTTCCTCGGTCCACTTGATGTTGGCCGCTTCATCAAAACGGGCGCGCAGTTCTATGACTACCGTTACCTTTTTTCCGTTTTTGGCGGCGTTTACCAAGGCACTGATTATCCGAGAGTTGTCCGCCAACCGATAAAGGGTAGCTTGAATCGAAACCACCTTTGGGTCGATGGCCGCTTCGCGCAAAAAGCGGATGAGGTACGTAAATCTTTGGAAGGGCAAAAACAGCAAGGCATCTCTTTTTCGCAACACATTGTAAATGCTGCTGTCCAAATCCAGATAGGGATGCAAAACGGGCGGCAACGGTTTGAATTCCAAGTCGCTTTCCCCCAAATTCGGAAATTTGATGTAGTCCTTTTTGTTGTGGTAGCGCCCGCCGGCAATCAGGCTGTCCTTGGGGTCCAAGTCCATTTGGCGAATCAGGAATTGCAGCATATCATCAGCAATTTCCTTGTCGTAAACAAAGCGCACCGGATCCCCCACTCGCCTGTCTTTCAGCGAGTCCGTCATTTTTTCCAAGAAACCTTTGGATACGTCATCGTCCAAATCCAGTTCCGCGTCGCGCGTAATCTTGATGGTATGCGCTTCGATCGTATCAAAATCATACACAAAAAAGATGTGGCGCAAATTGTAGCGCAGCACGTCTTCCAAATACATCACGTACTTCTTGCCATATTTTGGAAGTTCCACAAAACGGCCCAGCAAGTCCGAAGGCACTTCTATCAATGCATATTGCGGATTTTCGGGTTCTGCGTTTTTTACGATTTTGATGGCCAGATATGTGGATTTGTCCTTCAAAACCGGCACGCCCGTTTCCTCGTCCAGAATGAGCGTGAAAATCACGGGGCTTACCTTGTCACGAAAATAATTGCGCACAAAATCCTGCTGCCCGCCCGTCAGTTCCGTCTCGTCCACGAACACGATATCTTGCTTTTCCAGTTCATCCAAAAGGAGGTCGTTCACGCGCTGGCCCTCGCCCTGCATCAGTTTCACCTTATCGGAAATTTCTTTCAAAAGCGCGCTGGGCGATTGGCCGCCGAGCCGCTTTTTGGGCGTGTCGCTGAGTTCGCTCAGCCGTTTCATACTGGCGTAGCGCACCCGGAAAAACTCGTCCATATTGCTGGAAAAAATCCCCAGAAACCGCAGCCGCTCTATGATGGGGTTGCTCTCGTCCTGCGCCTCTTGCAGCACGCGGTCGTTAAAAGCCAGCCAACTGATGTCGCGCGCCACAATGTTGGTTGGGCCTTTGGTCACTCCGTTCACTTTCGTTTTCTTTTAGGATAATCAAAAAAAAGAAGCTCTGCTTTTTTGTCAATCTCCGCCCATTTATCAGCGGAAAATTTGAGACAGGCCACGCCCGTGGTCGGCACGTTGTCGATACGGTGGCTGATGCATTTGTTCACAAAATCGGTGATAGTGGGATTGTGGCCAAAAATCATCGGCGCGTCAAACTTGTCGTCGAGATTCCGCACCAGTTCCCACAGTTTTTTCGTGCTCGCCATATAAATGTCTTCGTTGATATGAATATCGTTGAAGTGGTAATCGAGGTTTTTGGCGAAGATCAAACAGGTGTGCAGCGCGCGGGTGGCGGGGCTGGAAATCAGCACGTCCGGCAGTTCGCCTTGGCTATACAACCATTCGGAAGTGCCGTGCGCATCGCGGATGCCGCGGCCTTTCAGCGGGCGGTCGCGGTCGGCCACGCCTTCTATTTTCCACGAACTTTTGGCGTGGCGGGCGAGGTAGAGTTTTTTCATTTTTTTCGCATTAGCAAAAGGAAGGTGCAAATGTGCGAATTAGAGTGGAACGGCAAGTTATTGGAATGTAAAAAGAAGAACAGGAGAACATAGCTCAAAATCATCTTTTGTAAACCAAAAAGAATGAATAGCCTCGCAAAGAATTGACCTTACCATTTTTAGTAATTGAAAATTTTTTCCTACATTGCGCGCAATGTTTTAAATCTTAAAATTAAAAATGATGAAAACTACAACCATTAAATCAAACTCAAATGCTATCTCTACCCCCCCCCCCCCCCCATTGTAGGGGTTTTCTCTCCACTCAGCGTCTAAAATTTCTTTCATTACTGTTTATTGCAGCGTTATCAACGCCCGCGCTTTTGGTGGGTCAGGCGGCCAATTGTACAGATTTGCTTGAAAGTTTCAACCAGACGCTTTGCAGTCCCGAACCGGAATTTACCCTTAGCCCAGCCGCTGGAAATGTGGTGTCGGTTAACATTGTTTCAGCCACTGGACTGGCCATAGGAAACGCAGTCATTACTGGATCCAACACTTTTGCGATGATTGGCTGGCAGTTGTTTAGCACCTCATACAAAGGATTTGGTACCGTTACTCTCAACATTACCACATCTAACATCGACTGCCAAAATGTAGTTGTAAAATTGGTGGAGTGTTGCAATACCGACCCGTATGATTTCCTTTTTCGTGGATGAAACCATTTCGGGGAATTTCAGCAACGCCACCATCTTTATGTATGGCGATATTACCTGCGAGCCTGGAACTCGCTTCACGGAAGATGACATCTTTTTAGCCACCGATGCCCAAATTCTTCTTCAATCCGGTACAAACCTATCTTTTACCGAATGTAGCCTCACTAAATTATGTGACGATTCTTGGGACCGTATTTATGTTAATGGTTCTGACGACCAGAGTCTCTTAATGGACGGCTGTACTTTTGAACGTTCGCTGCGAGGTGTCTTTGCGGTAAATGATGCACCAATCGCTTTAACTGGTAATCTCCATCAAGCTAATAGGATTGGACTCTTTGTTGAAAACTATACGAGCGCTGGGGTTTACAATAGTTCTCACATCAAGGTGGATGGCTGTACTTTTACCGAAACTGTGTCTTTATCGCAAATTACCCAGCATCCTCAATCCACCATCGTACTCAGCAATTTCTTTCCCACCTTTTGCAATGGTACGCCGGCCACCTACCCAATCGTGGTACGCAATTCAGTTGAAATTAACTTAGGTCATTCTTCCTATTTGCAGAACACTTTCGATAATCCCAATAATTACGTTACCGAAAAAAATATATGTGAACGTCAACAACTCGCAAGTGCGATTGGAAAAAAACCTTTTTAAGGACATTAATGGTGGCCACGCCGTATGCGCCTTCGCGGGGAGCAAAGTGGTAATGGGCGGAACAGCCGCTGCGGCCAATACTGTGGAGCCCAATACAAGTTTGGAAATACAGCAATCCTCTTTTCACTTGAGCAAAAACACCATTGAATCCAACATATATATTGAAGATATTATGATGACAATACCCGGCACCGGTCTCAGAGCGGGCGGCGAAATCACGGAGAACACCTTGAGCGAAGGTCTGTTAACTGCTGACCAAAACAATAGCAGCTCCTATTTGCGCGTGTTCAAGAATACTATGAATAATGGGTTCAGAGTACATTTTAAGGATTTTCCTTCTGTTCCCAGCCTGTCTCCAAAACAGGAACTTATCTTCCACTCCAATAAGATGACCTACTATGCTATGATTTCAGGTGTAGGGGTGCGGGCGGAAAACTGTCCAAAAATGACTTTCACGCAAAATACTGTTAATGGGGGAGTAATCGATCCTCAGAACGGTTCCAGTTCGTTGATAGGTGTGATTTTAGACAATGTGGAAGATGTACGGTTCTATCGAAACGAAATCCGGTACTGGCACAGAGGTCTCCAACTGCAAGGGGGACAACTCTCTCACGCAAATAGAATGCAACAGTTTTTTAAACAATTACCACCACATCTATTTGAATAATACCAAGATAACAAATCAAGGTAGTAGTACGTACCCAACCAGAAATTCATTTGGAGCATTATATTCACCTCAACCTTATCCTTACGGCGATACGATCACTGGGACTTCGAATCAACAATTCACTAATGTGGAGTGGTGGGTCAAACCAACGGCGGCTCAGTGCAATCCATCTAATCAGCTTTTCTTTGAATGCATTAATCTCAAGCCTTCCAATCCGATTTGGACTTTCTTAATCGAAAAGCATAGAGCAATGGGTTCAAATTCTTGCAATATTGTTATTCCATCCTCTAAATGGGGTTCCTCAGGGGTCGGTAGTCCGATAGCCTCGTCTTCTTACATAGAAGAGGAAGATAAAAAAGAGCCAAATTCAAATATAACCTCAGTCTTTGAAGTTTACCCTAATCCCACCCAAGGACGATTGACAATAAAGCGAAAAGATGAGAACAAAAGAGCGGAAATCATAATGCGATCCATTTCTGGCCGAACAGTAAAAACTATTGAAATGAGAGATCGTACCAAAGAAATACATACTAACAATTTCCCTCGCGGTCTTTACATTTTTGAGTATGGTGGCGAGCGAATAAAGGTGGTAATTGAATAAAGTGAATTGTTTCTATAAATACTTCACCGTGGTCTTGGGGCTAAGTTCTTTCCTTTTATCAGGTCAGAATTTAGTGCCCAACCACGATTTTTCACAGACCAATAATCTTAGTGAAATTCTGCCTGATGGCAGTTTCAACGATGCTGGCTTAACGCATTGGTTCTCCTCTCCACCCCAACCCGGTACTCAATATGCAGAAGGGTATGCTCTAATACACTTTGGAAAGAAAAGTTCCAATGGAAGCATAGGATGGCAGGGAATGCACCCCAGTCGTTCTCTCTATCATAAAAAACCTTATTTCTGTGGAGATAGCGCCTATTTAGGCTACCCTGAAGTTGTGGAAGGTTTAGGTTATATATTCCTTGATGTATTGGATAGTATTAAGCTAAAGGGGAGATTTTATTTTTACCAAAATAATAACTGTTCACCTCCGGTGGGTTCGGTCTATACTGATAGGGTATATGCAACGTGGAAAGATTTTATTGAAGTCGAGCTAAAATCTCGGCTTACGCAAGGGATTGATTATACCGTAGAAATTCATATTCAACCGTATTTGCGTCGGCCGGGGCCGATGTATGCTGAAGAATTGGTTCATAATGTGGGAGCTTTAGTAAGTGCTGATACTTTTTATTCCCAAGATTTTCTTACCCAACACCTAATGCCGCAAGTGGAATCTTCTGCGCCCGTAATTCCCAAGAAATGGACAAAAGTTCTAAATTCTTTTGTGGCAAAGGGCGATGAAAAATTCTTGACCTTGGGGAATTTCAGGAAAGCGTTCCAGACCCAAATCACTACTTTACCTTGTGATACGCAGTGTGATGATTGGCCCGCAGCTTACTATTTCTTCGATGCCATCTACCTCTACAAATCCACCGACACCCTTTTCTCCATTTCGCTCCCCAACGATACCATCCTCTGCCCCAACGCCACGCTGCAACTGAACCCGCTGGACAACGGTGGCTTCAAGCTGCAAGACACCAGCGTGGCCTACCAATGGAGCGATGGCAGCCGAGACAGCACACTCACCGTGTCGCGACCCGGCACTTACTGGGTCACCAAAACTTACAACCGCCGCTGGCATTCTACTGATACCATCAAGGTGCGCTACCGCGAACCCTATTACAGTTACCTGCCTTTTGATACCACGGTTTGCACGGGTCGCAGTGTAGGCTTCACCGTTCCGTTGGATACTCTGCACCAATTGCGCTGGAGCGATGGTGGCCGCACCGACTATTTTTTGGCCGACACGGCCGGCACCTATTGGCTGGAGGTAACTTCCGACTGCGGCACTTTTGCCGACACCGTGAAAGTTTCCTACCAAGACTGCGACACCACCGACCCTGACGGGCCAAGGGTGTGGGTGCCAAACGCCTTCTCGCCCAACGATGACGGGCTGAACGAAACTTGGAAAATCGCGAACCTGCCCAAGCAGAACCACGTAACCGTGTTCAACCGCTGGGGCGCGCTGATATTTGACCGCGAAAATTACCACAACGCCGACGCTTGGAACGGCACCAATCTCGAAGGCCAGCCCGTAGCTGAGGGTATTTACACTTATAAGATTTCTTACACTTATTATCCCGGCATTCAGAAAGTGCTGCACGGGTGGGTGTTCGTGAGGTAGTCGGATAAATCACAAATCCGAAGAACCAAACAAATTCAAAATATAAAATGGACTAAATTCAAAACGGGTGGTTGGAAAACCATAGGCCGGTTTTGAATTTTTAACCTTTCCAGTTTTAGAATTTGTTTGGTTCTTCGAGTTTAGCTTTTAGGATTTAATTTAGCCTCCTCCCAAATCGCATCCATTTCCCCCAGCGTCATTTCCGAAAGCGCCCTCCCCTTTTCGGCCGCTATTTTTTCCAAATATTGAAAACGGTGGATGAATTTCTTGTTCGTCCGTTCCAGCGCTGATTCCGCGTCCACGTTGAGAAAGCGGCTGAGATTGATGACGGAGAAAAGAAAATCGCCGAATTCTTGCTCGGTTTTTTCGGTATCGGAATTTTCCACTTCGGTGCGCAGTTCGGCCAGTTCTTCGTCGATTTTTTCCCACACTTGCTCCGTCCGTTCCCAATCGAAACCGATGCCGCGCGCCTTGTCCTGAATCCGCGTGGCCTTGATGACGGCGGGCAAACTTTTCGGCACGCCTTCCAGCACCGATTTTTTCCCTTCTTTCAGTTTCAGCTTTTCCCAATTGGATTTCACCTCTTCCTCGTCCGCCACTTTCACGTCGCCATAAATATGCGGGTGGCGACTTATCAATTTTTCACAAATGCTATTCAAAACATCGGATATGTCAAAGGCTTCTTTTTCGCTACCGATTTTGGCATAAAAAACAATGTGCAAAATAATGTCGCCCAACTCCTTTTTCACCTCTTCTAAATCACCTTCCAAAATCGCGTCGCCCAATTCGTAGGTTTCTTCTATGGTAAGCGGGCGCAGGGTTTCCATCGTCTGCTTCCTGTCCCACGGACACTTGGCGCGCAGGTCGTCCATAATGTCGAGAAGGCGGGCGAAGGATTTGAGGTGGTCGGAACGATTGTTCATTTCTTGAAAATTAAATATCAAAATACTAAACTCTAAGAACCAAACAAATCATAAAAGTTAAAATAAAAAATTCAAAAAGCGTTGGCTAAATCCACCCAAAAAATTTAGAATTTTTCGGATTTATTTTTTAGAATTTGTTTCGGATTTGTGATTTGAAATTTAGAATTTTCTGTTATTCCTCCTCATCACTTCCCTCCTTCAAAAGCTCCTCCAAAAGACCTTCTTTTTGCAAAATATTATACCATTGAAACAGCTTTTTTAGGTTGGAAGAATACACCCGTTCTTGGTCAAAAGCGGGCAAAATTTCTTCCATATAATTTTTCAGTTCGGGCGGGGTAGATTTATGGTCGATGGCCGAGCCGCCGTCTTCTTTTTCATAGATTTTTTTGAAAACTTCCGGCAAGGGAACTTCTTCGCCGGTGGTGTAAATCGCGATGTCTTTCAGTGCGCTCACTTCTGCTTTTTGGCTCACGGGAAAGCGCTTTTCGTCGGTCAGCGATTCCACGATAACGCCGCCGCGCGATGACGCAACCAAACGGTAAAGGCCGGGCCGGCCGCCGATGGAAAGGATTTCTTCAAATGTCATATTTCAGGGATTGGGATTTTTATTTTCGTCGCGCTCCAGCCACTGTTGCACGCGCTGCTCGTCGGTCAAGGTGTCGGTGGCCATTTCCAAAAGTGCCTTGGCATCGCCCGCCAGTTCGTGGTTCGGGTATTTTTTTAAAAATCGGCTGTAAGCTTTTGCGGCGCGCTCTCGGTCGTCCAATTTTTCATCAAAAACGTAGCCTTCCATAAATGTAGCCTGCGCGGCCTGCGGGTGTTCGGGATAATCGCGCACCACTTCTCGGTAGGTATTTATGGCCTTCAATCTTTTCTTGGGAAGCTCTTTGAAAATCGCCGCCGCGCGCATTTTGTAAATCGGTGCCAGCGAATCTTGCGGGTTTTTTTTGGCAAATTTCAAATAGGATTTCGTTAAGGTATTGGCCAAGGCCGTGTCCAGCGCCACGTCTTCATTGGTGATTTTTTCCTCCATCCCCTCGATGGATGCCTTCAACGGATCTTCCGTTGGCTCACATCCAAAAAGGATAGATAACACTCCAAAAAACAGCACTATTTTTCTCATTTTACTTTAGGAAATTTCATCTTATAATTTACGCTCACTTTTCCCTTGGAAATATTGTTCAATTTTCCTTTCAGAATACGCTTCCGCAAAGGTGACAAATAATCGGTAAAAAGTACGCCTTCAATATGATCGTATTCGTGTTGGATTACACGCGCTTTTAATCCCGTAAATTCCTCTTCGCGTTCTTCAAAATTTTCATCCAAATAGTTGATGATGATTTTCTCTTCGCGGTCAATGTCTTCCCGCACATCGGGAATGCTCAGACAGCCTTCGTTAAACGACCAAATTTTACCCGTTTCTTCAATGATTTCGGGATTGATGAACACTTTTTTGAAATCCGCCAAACCTTCTTCATCCGCCTCGCCTTCTTCCACAAAGTTGGCCGTGTCCACCACAAAAACCCGTAGCGACTCACCAACTTGCGGCGCTGCCAAACCCACGCCACCCGCTTCGTGCATCGTCTCAAACATATTGGAAATCAAATCTTTGAGGCTGGGGAAATCTTCTTCCACATCTTTTCCGGCCTTTCGCAAAACGGGGTCGCCATAAGCGACAATCGGTAAAATCACGCGCGCTGAATTTTGCGGCAAATGTAAAAAACCTAAAGCGGCTTTTTTTGTAGATAAGATTGTAAAATAAGCGCCGCGCTCACCTTGTCAATTTCGCTTTTTTCGCGGCGTTTTTTCTTTGTCATTCCCGATTTGAAAAGACTGTCCGCCGCCATTTTGGAAGTGAACCGTTCATCTTGTAAAATCACTTCCATTTGGGGAAACGACTTTTCAATTTTCGCTTTCCAATCCCGCACCCGCTGGGAGTTCTCGGAATCTCCGCCGTCCAAATTCTTCGGTTCACCAATGATGATTTTTATAAAATTTTCTTTGGGGAAGATGTGGTGCAAAAACAGCAGCAATACATTGGTTGCCACCGTCTCGCGCGGGCTGGCGATGATTTGCATTTCATCCGTCTCGGCAATGCCGGTTCGCTTGCCGCCAATGTCGAGGGCGATGATTTTTCCTTGGCCCATCTTATTCAAATGAAGTAATTTTCAATTCTGTCCGTCGGTTCAGCGCGCGGCCTTCTTCGGTTTCGTTGGTAGCCACGGGTTGGCTTTCGCCAAATCCCAGCGATTTCAACCGCGATTTTTCGATACCTTTTTCGATTAAAAAAGAAGCAACGCTTTCCGCCCTTTTTTGGCTCAAGTTTTTATTGTAAGAAGGCGAACCCACGTTGTCGGTATGCCCTTCCACTGTCAATTTCACGGTTGGGTTTTCTTTTAGAAAAGACACCACGTTTTGCAATTCCGAATTAGATTTTTTATCCAAATCAAAGGAATCGGTTTCAAAGAAAATATTCTCCAATTTCACCTTTTGCCCAATTTCTATCGGAATCAGTTCCACATTTAATACAAAAGCTCTTTCTTTCGATTGAGTAGCTAAGCTGAAATTTTTGCTATAAAAAAGAAACCCCTCTTTTTGAATATTTAATGCATAATCGGAATTGCTGGGAAGCACGGCAAAATAGTTTCCGTTTTTATCACTATTTTCTTCTAAAATCCGCTGGTTTTTTTCCAAATCCGCAAATGAAATTTCAGCGGAAATTGGTTCTCCCGTTTTGGCATTTGTAACTTTCCCTTTTATATAGGCAATTTCGATGGCGCGGCTTTCTTCCGGCAGTTCAAAACTGTATAGATCCAACAGCCCAAAACCGCCGGCCAAATTGTCCGAAGCGAAATAGCCCGTCTTCCCGTCCGGCGCCACAATCAAGCTGAATTCCTGCCCGCTGGTATTGATGGGATGCCCCAAGTTTTGCGGCTCGCCCCAAGTGCCGTCGGGTTGTTTTCGGCTCACGAAAAAATCCAAATCGCCCATCCCCGCGTGGCCGTTGGATGCAAAATACAAACTCTGATTATCAAAATGAATAAAGGGCGAAGTCTCTTGTTTTGAGGTATTTACCGCACCTTCCAACTTTTCCGCCTTTTGAAATTTTCCATCCTCTCCAATTTTGGAAACGTAGATGTCAATGTTTTTGTCGGTACTGTTTTTTCCCCGCACGAAGTACAAGGTTTTACCATCGGAAGAAATGCTCGGCTGGCTTTCCCAAGCGCCGGTATTTACGTTTGGGCCGAGGTTTAGCGGCTTGCTCCAACCTGAATTTCCTCTATAAAATGAAGCGAAAATATCGCACGACCCAAAACCCTCGCGCCGCTCACAGGCCGCGAAAAATATGATGTTCGCGTCGGAACCGACGGCTTGCGCACCCTCATTTAAAGGCGTATTTAAAAAACCTTGCAAGGGCTTAGCTTTTCCCCATTCCCCCGTTTTTTCATCGCGCTCCACCGCCCAAAAATCTTCATCGGAATCCTCGCCGTTCGGATCGCGGTGGGTAAAAACCAGCAACTGCCCATCCGCCGAAATCGACGGGAAATATTCCATCCCCCGACCGTTCACGTTCGCGCCCAAATTTTGTGGATTGTAAGATTTTGGATTGGCGGTGGCTTTCATTGCAAATTCCGCATTTTCAATCAGTTGACTGGCATTCTCGGCATATTTTCCTGCCGCGCGTGGGCTTTCCAAATACTTCTGCAATTCCTCTTTTGCCTTTGCGAAATCCCCCGTTTCAAACAAGGTTTTTCCATAGAAAAGATGCACGTAATAGTCACCACCGCGCGCCAATGATTTCTCATACAATGGAATCGCCTTTTCCGGCTCGCCTATATCTTGGTGCAATTGCGCTTTAAAAAGCATAGCCTCTTGGTAATCAGGACTATCCGCCAAGGATTTTTCCAAATCTTCCAAAGCAGCTTGGAAATTGTTTTCACGCACTTCCACGCGCGCTTTGTTGTAATATTTTATTGATTTTCTGCTTTGGGAATAGCCAAAATTGACTATCATAAAAGACGCAAAAACGAAGGATAAAATTCGCATAAAAGAGATGTGAGCCGCCAAAGAAACAAAAAGCGTGCGGGTTTCAGTCCGTTGCCATTTTCAAAACTTCATCATAGATTGAATCCACCCATTTATCGTGCATTTCTTTAGAAAAATGAAGGCCATCCGATGCAACCAAACTGGGTTGGTTCAGCGCCGTTCGGCTGATTTCAGTAATGTCAAACCGCCTGATATTCAGCGAGTCGCAAACTTCTCGATTGACTTGGTTGAACTGGTCAATTTCTTTGGCGATCTGCTCGCGATTATTTTTACCCGCTGGCGTTACGCCCCAATCGGGAATACTCAAAACAAAAATTTTGTCAGTATCATTTCCCACAAGAGCGATGCTTTTCAAACACAAATTTTTGAACTCTTTTCTATAATCGGAAAATGACTTTTTTTGGTATTGATTGTTCACACCAATCAACAAAGAAACCATATCGAAATTAGACTCTAAATTTTCCTCAGAAATTCCTTGTAATAAATCTTGCGTAGTCCAGCCATTTTTAGCAATGATTTTTACTTCTACTTTTTTTATTTTGTCGTCACTTTTCAAACTATCAGATAGCAAATTTGCATAACTATTTTCTACGCCGATGGCCGTACCAATCGTATAGCTATCTCCAAGTGCCAAATATTTGATTTTCAAAGAATTTTGATTATTTCCTAATGAAGAATTTTCATTAGAAATAGTATCGGATTTACAGCCCAAAAAGATGGATAAAACAAAAAAACTTGCCGCTATGAATTTCATAAGGGCAAGTTACGAGAAAGAGCTGGGCAAAGATTGTATTTTCAAGAGGTGGCGCGCTCGTGTTTGCGGGCCATTTTTAGGCGGGTTTCTACCCCAACAACTACAAATAGAAAACTGGCCATAATCACTATCCCAATCAATAAGCACGAAATTAAAAGGCTGGGCTGAGGAAGAAAAGTGAAAAGGACTGCTGCCCCTAATTGAAAAAATCCCGCAACTAACTGAAAACGAGGCTGAACGCGCTGTGCAAAATCCCACGCGTGTTGGGAACGCATTGATTGAGGGGTTTTGTAGGGCAAGATTCCATTGCCATCAATGGCGGGAAAACGGGTTGACAAATACGCCATTATAAAGGTGATGACGGCGGAGAGAGTAAAAACAATGCTCAATTCGGATAGATACATTTGGGCGCTTTTCAATGATTAAAGTAGAGAGAGTGTTTTCTGTTTTTTCAGAAATAAATCTCGAACAAAGAAAAGCAATCGCCAAAAGTTATACAAACTCAATTGTTTGTAAATCAATGGTTTAAACTAACCATTTAGGATGCGGAAACAGACAGTTTTCTGAAAATTAGGTTTTTGCGCCCGCCCAATTTTTATGAAAATTTTTGAAAAAATTTCTACCCAAAAATCGCTTGAAAAACTACTGAAATCTTACAAAATAAGGAAGGGATTTTTCTACAAAACAGAAAACCAAAGGTTTGCTGCCCGATTATTTTCAACCCATCGACCGCGTCATCTGCATTGCTTCGTAGGCCATTTTTTGATTGTATTCCAAGGTCAGTTTCTTGTAGTTGACCAAATCCACAATGGTGCCTATAAAGCATAAACCGCAGGTAAGTAGGAACAAAATGCCCATCCCAATTTGGCCCACCATAAAGCGCTGCACCCCGCCGATTCCGAGCAAACCGATGAGTCCGCCGATGAGAATCATATCCGATTTTTGGCGCTTTCCATTATATATCGATACAAAAGTTTGCATTTTTTCCTCCGGCAAATCTTTGGAAATTTCCTGCAAAAACTGCATTTCTTCATAGTCCAATCCGGGCAGCATTTGATGAAAATTATAGGCCATAATTTGTTGTTTTTGTTTTGATTAAAAATTTTGAAAGCCGAAAAATACGGTAAAAGATTACAAAAACTGCAAATCCGCCAAGCCAATGTTCGCTCCTACTTTGGGCAAATTCCAAATGCAAAAAATAATGAACGGAATGGCCCAGCCCGCAACCGGGGCACCACGAAAAACCGAGAGAGTTTAAAGGACAAAGCGAGAAGTGATATTCCGAAACAGGCATCGCGAAAAGCAGCACCAACGCGGAAACCCAAAAGAGTAGTTCTAAATTTTCTTTACAGAAAAATAGCAATTTCGCCATTGGGCAAAGCTAAAAAAGCTCAGTTCAAATCTTGCGGCGGCCCGCTTGCCAAGCTGTGGAAGACGTGGAAATAATCCACGCCATTTTCACCAATAAATTGGAAACGCGATTCTTCCACCGTTTCGCCGTTTCGGGTTTTTGCATTCAGAACCAGCTCATTTTCACCTTCCTCCAGCGGTATCCGCGTATAAAAAATGTCGTGCGGAAGCGTCTGCCAATTCCGCGTATCGGCTTTTTCGGTAAAGGCATTTATCAACCCGATCACTGCGCCGAAATCTTCGTTTTCTTGCCGCGCCGCGTATTCCGAAGCCTGCTTGGCGGCCAATCGAAGAAGCGAACTGCCCATCTCGCGCGCGAAACGGTCTTGCAAAACCGACCGCGCAATCCCGTTCACATTCTCCGCTTTTTGCAAGGGAAATTCTCGGCCGTTCGCCTCAATTTTGGCCGAAATAAAATAGGGCGGCCGCTGCAAATATTTGGGAAATGCCACCCGCACGATTTTCAGATTTCCGAGGCCCGACTCGCTGTCCGTGGCTTCACCAGCGGGGAATGGGAAATTCAAACCGAGTTCTTCATTGGCAAAAGTGACCGCGCCGCCCTGTCCCTTCACCGCCGTAAAATTCACGCTCCATTCCGCTTTTACCGGCCCTAAACCATTATGCCAAAACAGCACCACTTCGCCATTTTTTGGCGGCCCCGCATAATCATAGTTAACGCCAAATTCTTTCTCGTAAAATTTCAAATCCGGCGCATAACCATTTAAATACGCGGTGCGCAACAAATCCTGTTTCAATTGTTCCGGCGCAGGAGTTGAGAAGTTTTGCGAATATCCTTCTTGGTAAGAATTGTAAGCGTTCTGGTACGCGATGAAAGCGTTGTTCCAATCGTTTTGTTGCTCGTAGGCCAAGCCCATTATGATGTTTGCAAAGGCATCGTCTTGATAACGGTTTTTCTTGTTTTCGTAGCGGTCGTTCAGCAAGTTCAGGCGGTTGTTCAGTCGTTTGGCTTCCACCAGCGCACTCTCAGAGTTATTGAGCATCAGGAAGTTGAGTGCTTTGTAATAGTGAATCAACACCTTTTCGTGGTCTTCGCCCATATAGGGGAGCACGTTCGGATTGGTGAGCGCGGACAAGCCGACCAGCGCATAATTCTTCCGCTGGTCTTCGATAAAAAAGTAGGCCTGTTCGAAATTTTCGTTGCTTGCCGCGTACTCACCTTGCATCTGCAAAACCACCCCTTTTTGCATTAGATATAAGAGGCGGTTCTTTCCTTCGGCAGCTTTTTTGTTTTTATCGAGAAACTTTTCGGCACGGTCAAAATTCCCATTCGCAAATGCCTCTTGAAATTCAAGATTTTTTTGATAATAGGTACGACAACTTGATAGGATAACCGTGCAAAAAAACACGATTATCCATACAAAATGGCTTTTATTTTTGAAGGAAAACATTATAGAAAAAAGACGTCAAAAATGGCAGATTATTCTACCACTTTTTTAATCTTTTTGTCGCCCAGCCAAACCTTCTCGTTGGTCTCGATATTGGTCAGTTCCAAGTTGGTCTGATAATACACTACTTTAGTGCGTGAATTCGCATCAGTGATGGAATTCAGCGTCCCTTGCAAAATGAAATCCGCGCCCAGCTCGCGGCCGAAACGTTTCACGGTTTCCATCGAGGCGTTGTTCTGTTGGTCGGCTTTTTCGGCGCGCAGGTTTTCGCGGAACTCCGCGCCTTGCACCAAACGCACCCGACCGGAGTTAATATACTCACGTTCAATGTCTTTAATGAACGTTTCCATCGCAATGTGCTCGCTGCTGCGGTTTTTTACCAAGCCCACGATGACCACTGGCTTGCGGCCTTCGCGTTCTACAAAATCTGCCAACCACGGGCGGTTCAAGCCGTCGCTCACCATTTCGGCGGCCACCAATCGGCTGTCCACGTCGTTCCAGCGGCCACTCAGGTCTATTTGCTCTTTTTCATCTACGCGGGTTACGGTTTTGTTGGAATTGCAAGCACCTAAAGTAATGGCTACCAATGCGATAGAGAGGAATTTGATTTTCATTGTTGAGATTTTTTCCGTGGCTCCGCACGGGAATTAAAAAAATTGAATTTTGTTTGAAAGGGCGATAGGCAATTGGAGTGCCAAGTTTTCAGTTCCCGAATTTTTGAAGGAAGTCGGCAGGAGAATAAACGGGGATTTCCGACTTCTTAAAATCTTTCACATTTCGAGTTATAATTGCCTCGGTTTTATTGTCCAAGGCACAGAAATAATTGATGGCATCTTCGGTGTCTTTCCAATCGGAATAAATACCTTTTTTGAAATGCACGGGAAGGATTGGAGTCAAATCAATATTTTCAAGCAAATGCTTTATACCTATCAATACATCTTCTTTGGCCAAATACTTCTTACCAAAATGAAAAATATTATAAAAAATCCGAGTCGAGGATTTTAGTTTATATTCTGAATGTGAAATCAAATGGGCCTAACATTCAGCACTTTTTTGTAAAAATGGTTCCCGCACCATCAGAATGTCCAACAGCATATCCGAATCAACAAGGACTTCAATATTTTTCTTCTAAATAGGTATCATAGGCTTCTCGGAGCAATTGCTTGGTTGGCTTTTTCGCGTCTTCTTTACTTAATGGAGGTAAGATGCCGATGAGCCTATCCACCTTCGGGTTTCCAGTTTTATATAGCGGCTTTTTTCTTTTTCTAATTGTGGTTTCCAAAATTTTTTCCACCATTTTAGAAAGGCTAATTTGCTGTTCTTTAGCTGCTTGCTTTGTCTCAGCGATAATCGCCTCATCAATATTGAGCGTCAATTTTGTGGATGCCATTGCCTAAGTTTTTTCTAATTTGCACCTAACAAAGTTACTGGTTCTCTCAGATATTTCGCTTTTTCATCTCCTCCCGAATCCGCTTTCGCAACCCATCGCTAATTTCCCAAAGCGGCTGCCGCAAATGACTTTCACAAATTCCCTTTTCCTTTAAAACCACTTTTATCCCCGCTGGATTTCCTTCTTCAAAAAGCATTTTTGTGATTTCAAAAAGCTGGTAATGAAGTTCTTGCGCTTTCGCGAAATTTCCGGCCAAACCTTGGCGCACCATTTCGGAAAACTCCTTTGGGAAGCCTTGGCCGCTCACGGAAATCACGCCGTCCGCGCCGCAGGCCAGCATTGGCAAGGTCAAATTATCGTCGCCGCTCAAGACTAAAAAACCGTCGGGACGCTCATTACAGATTTTCATTATTTGCTCCAAATTGCCGCTCGCCTCTTTCACGGCCACGATGTTATCAAAATCCCGCGCCAGCCGCAACGTGGTTTCGGCGGAAATATTGGACGAAGTCCGCCCCGGCACATTATATAAAATAATCGGTAGCGGGCTGGCCTCCGACAAAGTTTTGAAATGTTGGTAAATGCCTTCTTGGGTCGGTTTGCTGTAGTAAGGCGAAACGGAAAGAATGCCGTCAACCCCCTCACTATCAAAGTTTTGCAAAGCATTTTTTAGTTCCAAAGTATTGCTTCCCCCGATCCCATAAACGATGGGTTTTCGGCCGTTATTTACTTTTTTCACAAAGTTCAGCACTTCCGTTTTTTCCTTGGCGGAAAGCGTGGGATTCTCGGCTGTCGTACCCATCACTACCAAATATTCTACACCGCCTTCAACGCAATGATTGACCAGTTTTTCCAAACCGTCAAAGTCAATGCTATTGTCTGATTTAAAAGGAGTTACCAATGCCACTCCCGTTCCTTTGAATTTTTTCATTGTGTGAATTTTTAAGCCCCCTCAAATCCTCGCTCGGGCGAGGGACTTCGAGTAGCACACTTTTATTATGCGATTTGTGTGCTTCGCCCCCCTTTGGGGGGTTGGGGGGCTGAATTTATAAACTTCAAATAATACTCAATTTCTTTAAAAATATCCCCAATATTTTGATTGGGATTGGATTCCAAAATCAAATCAAATCTCGCATATTTCACTTTGCGCAATCCAATCGCAAAATCCGCTTGGGTAGCCGCTTCTATAAATTGCAACGGACTTTCCCTCTTTTCGTTCAAAGAAATGAACACCTCAAAGTGGTTCTTTAGGAAAGCAGAAACATCATCCGATTTTGGTTTTCCCAAACCCTTCACTTCGGTTTTGGTAAAATGTGGAAATTTTGGGACATCAATTACTTCCTTTCGCTTGCGCGGAATAAATCCCATCAATTCCACTTCCTTTCCCTCGCCTTTCATTTTTTTTGCAAAATCCAGAATCTGTTCATCGTAATTTCCTGACTCAAAAAGGATTGCCATTCGTTTCCAGTTTTCAAATCCTGAATAATCGGCGGGTCGGAACGAAGTGTTTCGGCCGCGCAGGAAAAAATAATCGCGGAGTTTTTGGACGAAATTCATTCCTTTCCGATTAGCTTGGCAAATTCATTTTCATCGATAATCTTCACGCCTAAATCTTCGGCTTTTTTTCGTTTGGATGGCCCCATTCCTTCGCCCGCCACAATGAAATCCGTTTTGCCCGAAACCGAGCCTGTATTTTTACCGCCATTCTTTTCAATCACCTCTTTCAGTTCTGTTCTGGAAAATTGTTCAAAATTACCGGAAATTACAATGGATTTTCCTTCTAAAATCGTGCTTGCACCTTCTGCTTTTTGATAAGAAAATTGCAAACCCTTTTCTTGCAGTCTTTCTACTAATTCTACTTTCTCTGAATCATCAAAAAATTCGCGAACGCTCAGCGCAATTCGTTCCCCTATTTCATCTACTGAAATTAACTCTTCATACGATGCTTTTTCGAGGTTTTCTATCGTCTCAAAATGACGTGCCAGTTTCTTCGCTACTGTTTCGCCTACATAGCGAATTCCCAATCCGAACAACACCCGTTCAAACGGAATTTCTTTGGACTTTTCAATTCCCTCAATGATGTTCTGCGCCGACTTTTCCGCCAGCCTTTCCAGTGGCAAAAGTTGCTCTTTTTGCAAATCGTACAAATCGGCATAGTCGTCAATAAGCCCTTCATTCACAAATAGTTCCACCGTTTCCGCGCCCATCCCTTCGATATCCATCGCCTTGCGGGAAATGAAATGAATGATGCGGCCTTTCACCTGCGGCGGACAGCCCAAATCGTTTGGGCAATAGTGCAGCGCCTCCCCTTCTTCGCGTATCAATTCCGTCCCGCATTCGGGACAATTTTTGATGTATCTTATCAGTTTTGCTGCGGGATTTCTTTGCTCAAAATTGACACCCGTTACTTTCGGGATTATTTCACCTCCTTTCTCTACAAAAACTTCATCTTTTTCGTGCAAGTCCAGCTTTTGAATTTGGTCGGCGTTGTGGAGAGAGGCGCGTTTCACCGTAGTTCCCGCCAATAAAACGGGGGCCAATTCTGCCACCGGCGTTATGGCACCGGTGCGCCCGATTTGATAAGTGATACCTTTTAGAAGTGTACTCGCCGCCTCCGCTTTGTATTTATAGGCAATAGCCCAGCGGGGAGATTTGGCGGTGCTACCCAAGCGTTCCTGTTGGGCGAAGTTATTGACTTTCACCACGATGCCGTCAATTTCAAATGGTAATTCGTGGCGCTTGCCTTCCCAATAATTGATAAAATCAAAAATCTCGTCGATGTTTTTGGCCTTGGCGATGTAGTTTTTTTCCGGAAACGGAATTTTGAAACCCCACTCCCGCGCTTGCAACATCATTTCATAATGATTGCTAATAGTTGAATTTTCCGAAATGACGAAATACAAAAAACTATCAAGCGGGCGGCTGGCCACGATGGCGGAATCCTGCATCTTCAAAGTGCCGCTGGCCGTGTTGCGCGGATTGGCAAACGGTTCGAGTCCTTCTTCCAACCGAGTTTGGTTCAGTTGATTAAATCCTTCCAACAACATAAAAATCTCACCACGGATTTCAAATTCTTCCGGCCAATTTTCACCTTGTAATTGCAATGGAATGCTGCGGATGGTTTTCACATTGGCGGAAATATCATCGCCCTTAGAGCCGTCTCCACGGGTCAATGCGCGGAAAAATTTGCCATTTTTATAAGTGATGGAAATGGCCACGCCGTCGTATTTCAATTCGCATACAAATTCCACCGGCTCGTTCAGCGCCTTGTCGGTGCGCTTGAGAAAATCCTCCAGTTCTTCCTTATTATAGGTATTACTGAGCGACTGCATCCGGTGCTTATGGCGGACGGTCGGAAAATCTTTAGTAACCTCACCACCAACCCGTTGCGTGGGCGAATTGACATCTTTGAATTGCGGAAATTGTTCTTCGAGTTTTTGCAGTTCCGCCAGTTTTTGGTCAAACTCATAATCGGAGATTTCCGATTTGTCCAGCACATAATAGAGATGGTTGTGGTGCTGGAGTTCCTGTGAAAGTGCTTGGATTTTTTGCTGGGCTTGTGCGTCAGTCATTTTCATCTAAAAGAAAGCGGGGTCAAAGGTAAGTGGCGGAAAGGGCGGGCGCAATTCTTAACTTTGCTCAATTGCGCAAAAAATTCAAAATGAAAACGATAAATATTGACAAAGAAATTTTGGGAGGAACGCCTGTTTTCAACGGAACTCGTGTTCCCATCAAAAATTTGTTTGACTACCTCGAAGCAGGTGACGGAATTGATGAGTTTTTGGAAGGTTTTCCTACTGTTCAACGCTCTCAGGTTCTGCGAGTTTTGGAATTGTCCCAAGAAATTCTACAAAATTCAACCAAGATTTTAAATGAAAATTTTGCTTGATGAATGCTTGGATTGGAGGCTTAAAAAAAGCCTTGAAGATTTCACCGTTATTTCTGTTGCTGATATGAACTGGAAAGGTATCAAAAACGGTAATTTAATGAGTCTTGCTATTGACAATGGATTTGACATTTTTTTGACCGTTGACAAGAACTTGGAGTTTCAACAAAATTTAAAAAGATATGCTATTGCATTAGTAGTTCTTGATTCCAAAAGTAATAACATTCGAAGCTTATTAGAATTTATTCCTTCTTTTAAATCTCAGGTAAAAGATTTTGAGAAAGGAAAATCTTACCGTATTTCCCAATAATCTTCGATTTCGGATACCAACCCAAAACCAAACCCCCACGCCACATTGATACATTGACATAGCTTTGCCCGATGGCAGAGAAAATCAAGAACCAGCAAGAAATTTTGGCGAAACTGGGCATCGGCCAGCTCAATAAGATGCAAACGGCAGCGCAGGAAGCCATCCTTTTGCATTCCGAAATTATTCTTTTATCGCCGACGGGGACGGGGAAAACTTTGGCTTTTTTGCTGCCGATAATTTCGAGATTGGACGCGGAATTGGAACAAGTGCAAGTGCTGATTCTCGTGCCTTCGCGGGAGTTGGCGATTCAGATTGAACAAGTGACGCGTGAAATGGGCAGCGGGTTTAAAACCAATGCCGTGTATGGCGGACGGGCGAATTTTAAGGACAAAATGGACCTGAAACATCCGCCAGCCATCTTGATTGGAACGCCGGGCCGCGTCGCCGACCATTTCAGAAAAGGGACACTTTCACTGCGCAACATTCACACATTAGTTTTAGATGAATTTGATAAATCCTTGGAAGTGGGTTTTGAAAAGGAAATGATGGAAATCGTGAATGCCTTGCCCGCGTTAAAAAAGAAGATTCTGACTTCGGCCACTCAAAAAGCGGAAATCCCTGAATTTGTGGGATTAAAAAACCCTGAAAAACTGAACTTTTTAAAGGAAGAAAAAAGTGATTTAGCGATAAAAATTGTGGCATCTCCTAAACCAAATAAATTGGAGGTTTTAGCGAATTTAGTCAATCATTTAGAAGCTAAAAATGGTATCATCTTTTGCAATCTAAAAGACTCAATTCAGGTAGTAAGTGATTTTTTAGAAAACGAGGACATTCGGCATACTTGTTTTTATGGCGGAATGGAACAAATGGAGCGCGAACACGCCTTGCTGAAATTTAGAAACGGTACGCACCGCTTGCTCGTTGCCACCGATTTGGCGGCACGGGGAATCGACGTTCCCGAAATGAACTTCATCATCCACTATGAAATGCCGATGTGGGAAGATGAATTTACCCACCGGAATGGGCGCACCGCGCGGATGCACGAAAACGGTACTGCCTACATTTTAAAATCAAAAAATGAGCGGCTGCCGGATTTTATAAAAAACGCCGAAGAAATCGAAGTTTCATCGAAACAAAAATCTGCAAAACCGCAATGGCAAACTTTGTACATTTCGGGTGGCAGAAAAGATAAAATTTCCAAAGGGGATATTGCAGGTCTATTTTTCAAGCAAGGAAAGCTTGAAAAAGATGAATTGGGAATCATTGAACTGAAACAAGACAGTGCTTATGTTTCTGTACCCTTTTCAAAAGCATCGGAACTGGTAGAAAAATTGAACAATTCTCGTCTAAAAAAGAAAAAGGTTCGGATTACTATTTTGGACTAAAATTTTACGCTATGATTTTCATTTTCGGCTACCATCCCAAAACTAAAACCGTCGGCCCTGTGGAGGACAAAACTTGTCCCAATTGCAACAACACTCGCCATTGGCTGCTGGGGAAAACGACTGATTTTATCAGTTTCTTTTTCATTCCGCTTATTCCTACCAAAACGAAATACCACGAGCATTGTCCGGTGTGTAATTTTACCAATGAACTGAGCCGTAGTGAGTTTGAGCGGAAAAAGGATTTGGCGGATTTGAATAGTGAGGCGGTGAATGGGGATATGAGTGATGCGGAATATGAGAAACGGTTGCAAAACCTATCGAAATGAGGCTTCGATACGATTTCAAATTTGTGCAAATTTGAAATCACTCAGCCTGACATCCGTTTAGCGAAACGATTATCAAAATGAAAATAATAACAAAATGAAACGTCCTGAAGCTGGCGAACACGGCGAATATTACCAAGGCTACATCGACAAAACACGCGGAGCGGATTTTCTGCAAAACTTGCAGGACAGCGGCGATGCGCTGGTTCGGTTTTGCGAAAATCTGCCGGAAGAAAAACGCGATTTTGCCTACGCCGACGGCAAGTGGACAGTAGCGCAGGTCATCCGCCACATCATCGACTGCGACTTGGTTTTTGCTTATCGCGCAATGTGGATTGCACGGACGGGCGGCGGAAATTTGCAAGGTTTTGAGCAGGATGATTGGGCGGTAAACGCAGGTCAAAATTTAGAATGAGATTCATTGATTCGTGAGTTTAAATCACAGCGGAATTTTATCATTCAAATGTTCAAAAATTTCAGCGAAAACGATTTGGAAAAACAGGGAATTGCGAGTGGAAATGCTGCTAAAGTGAATAGTATTCCGTTTATCATTGCTGGTCATACTTTTCATCACCTTTCCGTACTGAAAGAAAGGTATGTTTAGAATTGGATTTTGTTCAGTGTTCAGAGTTTGGTGTTCCGTGTTGATATAGCAATCAAAAAAAGTCAGTTTTCTTATGAGAAAATGGATTGAATTTTTGTTTTTTATTATGATTTTTGGGATGATGATTTCTTGTCAATCCAACGGTGATTCCAGCAATGAAAAATATGTGAATTACCATACCGGAAATTGGAAATCTGACATCGGAAAAATAATGGCTGCGCAAGAAACCGCTTGGAATTCAGGCAATTTGAAAGAATTTATGCAACCGTATTGGCAATCGGATTCGCTGGTTTTTATTGGGAGTCGCGGATTGAATTACGGCTGGAAAACGACCTTGGAAAATTATCAAAAATCCTATCCCGACAAACAGGCGATGGGGACTCTATTATTTGAAAATCAGCGGTTTGAAAGTCTGGGTGAAAATCACGCCTTTGTCATCGGTCGCTGGAATCTGTTCCGCGAAAGTGATACTTTGGATGGGAGTTATTCGCTGATTTGGAGGAAGTTGGAAGGGGAGTGGAAAATTGTGGCGGATCATTCGAGTTAGGCTTCGGTACAATTTTCCTTTTTCTCAAAATGAAAATCACTCAGCCTGACCCCGTTATTCTAAACTTTACCAAATCTCATAAAAAGAAGTAGTTTATAGTAAATTCTACAAACTTTACTATAGAAAAAGCGTTCGCCTTTCGATGAACCAACTCAATATTCCAAATTCAGATAAGCCGCGCGTGGTGGTGATTGGCTGCGGGTTTGCGGGCTTGAATTTTACGCGGAAACTCCCGAAGGACACCTTCCAAATCGTGATGGTGGACAAGCACAATTATCATAATTTCCAGCCGCTGTTGTACCAAGTAGCCACTTCTGCGCTGGAGCCGGACAGCATCGCGCAGCCCATCCGCGGGCTGTTTGACAAACGCCGCGATTTTTATTACCGGATGGCGGAGGCGGAAAAAATCGTCCCAGAAAAAAGTGTTTTGCAGACCAATATCGGCGAAATTTCCTATGATTATTTGGTGATTGCCACGGGCAGCGAAACCAATTATTTTGGGATGGACAGCGTAGAGAAAAACGCCGTGCCGATGAAAAGCGTGCCGGAAGCGCTGAACTTGCGGAGCATCGTTTTACAGAATTTTGAAGCCGCTTCCATCTCGCCCGACCGCGCGGAGCAAGACCGGCTGATGAATTTTGTGGTAGTAGGCGGCGGCCCAACAGGAGTGGAGCTTTCCGGCGCATTGGCCGAGATGAAATCCACCGTTTTGCCGTCTGATTATCCCGAGCTGGACTTCGATTTGATGTCCATCTATTTGCTGGAAATGCAAGACCGCGTGCTTCCCCCGATGAGCGAAACCGCCTCCCAAAAAGCCCAGAAATATTTGGAAAAAATAGGCGTGAAAGTATTGCTGGAAACATCAGTGAAAAACTACGACGGGAAGACCGTGGAAACGGATAAAGAAAATATTCAAGCGGCAACCTTGATTTGGGCGGCGGGCGTGAAAGGAACTATTATTCAAGGACTTATAGAAGGGGAAGATTTTGAAAAGGGCCGCTATTTGGTAAATGAATTCAACCAAATCGGAAACCATCAAAACCTGTTTGCGATTGGCGACGTGGCGGCAATGATTTCCGACGAAAATCCCAAAGGCCACCCAATGTTGGCGCAAGTGGCGATTCAGCAGGGGAAACATTTGGCAAAGAATTTAGACCGTTGGCAAGGGAAAAAATTGCCGGAAGCCTTTGATTACAATGACAAAGGAACGATGGCCACCATTGGGCGGAACAAAGCGGTGGCGGATATCGGAAAGGCGCATTTTGGCGGGTTTATCGGTTGGCTGCTCTGGATGGGCGTGCACCTTTTCAGTTTGGTGGGATTTAGGAACCGGGTGGTGGTTTTCACTAATTGGGTGGTGAGTTATTTTTCTTATGGAAAACAGATGCGGCTGATAATCAGACCTGTAAAGAAAGTGGAGGAGCAGGAGGAAAAATTGGCGCTGGATGAAAACAAGGAGGCAGTCGAATCCGAAAATTAAACCCTTATTTATCTTGAAAAATAAAGATTAAGTGCTATTCCCAATGAACGAATTTCCGTATAGTTTTTATAACTAAAATGTGTACGCTCACATATCTTCCTTGGCGGGATGGTTTTACCTTTACCCACAACCGTGACGAGCGCGCCGACCGACCTACTTCCCAAAAGCTGGTTTCTAAAAAAATCGGTATTCATCAAGTATTTTATCCCAAAGATTTGGAGGCGCAGGGCACTTGGTTTGCTTTCTCCAATCGGGGCTGGGCGGTGTGTTTGCTGAATGGCGGCAGCAAACCGCACCAGTTCCAAACGGGTTGGCGCCACTCGCGCGGCCTCATTCCGCTGGCTCTTTTTGAATATGAGTCGCCCCAAGATTTCTATGCCCATTATGATTTTAAAAATATAGAACCGTTCACCCTTCTGATACGAAATCAAAGGGAATTATGCCAAATCATTCATAATGAAAATGGCAATGAATTATGTTCCAAAAACAGTAATGAACCTCATATTTGGGCATCTACCACTTTGTATTCCAAAGAAGCTCGAAAAAACAGGGAAATGTGGTTTGAAAAATGGCTGAATAATTCCTCTGTAAAAAACGAATCGGAAATTTTGAAATTCCATCAAACGGCGGGCGAAGGGGATTTGGAAAATGATTTGGTGATGGCGCGCGGTGATTTTTTGAAAACCACCAGCATCACCCAAGTCAGTTTTCGCGGAAAAACGGCGGCGGCGTATTATCAAGATTTACCGACAGGCAGTGAAGATCAGCGTGAAATCACACTCCAAAAATCTTATAATTAAACAGGAATGGGTAACTCTTTCAAAATTCAATTTTTTGACAAACCGCCTTTGCTCTTCGATCGTTATCTTGCAAAATCCAAATTGATAAAATCTGTGAAACAGCTCTATTCTCTTTTTAATGTCCTGCTTTTTTGCTTTGCCGTCAACATCCATTTTGGGTTTGCCCAATCCGTGGAAATCCAAATTCCGGCCAACCGTTTTCAGGTGGACGATTCTTTGTACATCATTGTATCTCAAATAGATAACATTGAAAATTACCAAGATTTGGGAAATTTCAATGAAGTGAAAATTTCAATGGACGGTGATGTTTTTCGTTTCAAAACAGTACCCAAAAGTTTGTCTTACGGCGGCTCATTTATCGTGGAAAAAAACGCGGTGGAGTTTGAACTTTTTTTCACCCAGCTTCCCATTATTTTCATAGAAACGCCAAATGAAATCGTGAATGAGCCGAAACGTTGGGCCAACTTTCGGTATTCTGATGATTTGCAGCAACTTAGCTCCATAGTGGGCGTGGAAATACGCGGGGGTTTTTCGCAATCTTTCCCGAAGAAAACCTACGATTTGGAATTTTGGAAAGACACTGCCGGCGATGACAACCGCGATATGCAATTTGGCACGATGCGCGACGACGACGATTGGGTGCTGGACGCCTTGTATAACGAGCCGCTGCGCATTCGCAGCCACACGGCGCACAAGCTGTGGCTGGAACTGCACGAACTGCATTATCAAAATCAAGAACCCGAGGCCAAGGCCGGCGCGGACTTACAGTGGGTGGAGCTGATGCTGAACGGGCACTACAACGGTATTTATATGCTGAGCGAGCAAGTGGACCGCAAACAGTTGGAACTGAAGAAGTTCAAGAACAACGAAGTACGCGGCGAACTTTTCAAAGCCTTCAAATGGGAGAAGATTACCAAATACGAGGGAATTTCAGCTTATGATAATTCAGTCCGGATTTGGGGCGGCCACGAGATGAAATATCCCGATGATGATGAAAGCACAGAATGGAAAAATCTTTACGCATTTGTTGATTTCGTGTTGAACGCGCCGGACAAAACTTTTACGGATGAAATTTGGCAACGTTTTGACCGTCAGAATTTTATCGATTATTATGTTTTTGTAAATCTGCTGAAAGGAAAAGACAACCGACATAAAAATCTCTACACCGCGCGCTACGATGAGGGCGACCCGTATTTTTTCACGCCGTGGGATTTGGATGGCGTTTTTGGCAATACTTGGAACGGTTGGCAGGATTGGGACTACGGCGGCACGATGACCAATGGGTTTTTCGCGCGCGCGATACAATTGAACGCGGGCGGCGTATGGGACGATTTGAAATTGCATTGGAAGGAATTGCGCGGCGGGCTTTTCAGCAATGATGCCCTGCAAAACCGGATGGCAGCGGCGCACGAAACAATGGTGGAAAACAATATCTACGAGCGCGAAAAATTGGTTTACGGCAACTACGATTTCAACGAGGCCGACCGCGAATTTTTGGACACTTGGATGACGGAGCGCTTAAAATATCTCGACCAATACTTTGAATATCAAGAAGATGCGACCGAGGAAACCATTACCGATTTGTACCGTGTTTTCCCTAACCCCGCCATTGATCATCTAAAAGTGGAAAAGAAAAGCAACGAGAAAATTTCCTATCAAATTGCTTCACCGAGCGGGCAGGTCTTGCAATATGGAGAAGTGGATAATTCCAATCGAATTGACATTTCCCGCCTGCGCGGCGGCCTTTATTATATAAATGTGCAAGGGCGCCACCAAGCGTTTTTTGTGAAGTAGCCCCTCCCCTTTTTTCACTTTAAAAAAATCCTTCAAATTTAGTTTTTGAAGGATTTTTTTTGTCTTGCATTTCCGGCTAAAAAGGTTTTCCCCAAATGCAAATTGAGATGAAATCTTTTCTCAAATTCCTTCATTTCTGACTTTCTAAATTCTCAATTTAAAATTTTTCTCCCTAAAGACCAACGACTTACAAATTATTACACTACTTTGTTTTGCATAGTACCTAATTTTAACTATATCTTTGCCAAGCCAAACGGCAGGAAAAATGAACACCACCCGATGAATTTAGAAAACACCAAAGCCCAAATGCGGAAGGGCGTGCTGGAACTTTGCATCCTCGCGATGCTGAACCAGCGCAAGGAGGCCTACGCCAGCGACATCATCGCGCACCTGAAAAGCGCCGAGATGATTGTGGTGGAAGGCACGCTCTACCCGCTTTTGACGCGGCTCAAAAACGCCGGCCTCCTCGCCTACCGCTGGGAAGAATCCACCGGCGGGCCGCCCCGCAAATACTACGCGCTGACCGAAACCGGACAAATGGCGCTTAAAGAATTGAAAACCAGTTGGGAAACACTGGTGCAAGCCGTAAACAAAACCACTGAAAAATCCGCCCCAAAATGAACAAGACATTGACAATCAACCTCGGAGGGCTCGTTTTCCACATCGACGAAGACGCCTATCTCCATCTCGAAAAATACCTCGCCACGCTCAAGCGCCAGTTTTCGCGCACCAGCGGCGGCGGCGAAATCATCGCCGACATCGAGGCCCGCCTCGCCGAATTGTTCCGCGAGCGCACCGGCCCCGAAAAAGAAGTGATTTCGCAGGCCGACGTGGACCACGTCATTGGCATAATGGGCCAGCCGGAAGACTATCTGACGGACGAAGAACCCATCGCACAAACCGCTGAACCTCAGACGGATTACATCTATCAGCGCAAGCGTTTGTTTAGGGACATCGACAACCGCATCATCGGCGGCGTCAGCGCCGGATTGGCTGCTTATTTTAACATTGACGTGATTTGGGTCCGCATCCTTTTCCTCGTCTTGCTTTTCAGCGGATTCGGGTTTTTGCTCTATATCATAATGTGGATCATCACGCCCAAAGCCGTGACCACCGCCGAAAAACTGCAGATGCGGGGCGAGCCGGTGACGGTTTCCACCATCGAAAAATCCATCCGCGACGAGATGGGCGCCGTGGGCGACACCGCGCGCCGCTACGCCGAAGAGTTTAAAAAAAAAGATTTTAGGGGCCGTTCTCGTGGTTTTTTTGGGAATCTGGACGATTTTTTAGGCGAAGCTTTCCGATTGTTTTTCAAAGTGTTGGGAAAAATCATCGGCTTCTTTTTCCTGCTCCTCGGTTTCGTCATCCTGTTCTCGCTGTTTATGGGAATCGTGGTGGGCGGCGCCACCATTTTCGGTACCGAATATTCCATCCCGCAACTGCTGGAAATCCTCAGTATGGTGACCATTGACGAGACACACCACAACTGGTTTTTAGCGGGCATTGCGATGAGCGCCGCCGGTCCGCTCATCTTGCTCGTTTATTTTGGGATTCGCCTGCTTTTCAGTGTGGATCCGCTCAATCGCGGTACGCGCAACGGGCTGATTCTCATCACGATAATTGGGATAATCGTTTTGGTAAATACATCGGTGCGCCTCGGTTTACAGTTTGATGAACGCAGCAGCATCACCGAAGAAATCCAGTTGCCGAACACCCAAAATTTCTATTTGACCGCCCAGCAAGATTCCGTTTTCAACACCTTTTTTTATGATGAAGATGAACAGTGGCAACTGAGCGAAAATGGAGTGTTGGTGAATTTTGTGGAAATAGATGTCCAGCTCAGCTCTGATTCAACCGCATATTTGGAAGTGAAACGAAAAAGCCGCGGTCCATCGAAAGTGAAATCGCGCGAATTTGTAGAAGCCATTGATTATCAAGTCAATATTAACGATTCGCTGCTTGAAATTCCCGCCTATTTCCGTTTGAAAAAAGACGACAAATTCCGCGACCAAGAAGTGGAAGTCACGCTCTTTCTGCCCGAAGGCAGCAGCGTGTTTTTAGATAAAACCTTGCGTGAATATTTGGACAACATCAAAAACGTCCAGAATATGTGGGACTTTCGGATGGTCGGTCAAAAATGGCTGGTGACCCCGCGCGGCCTCAGTTGCGAAGGCTGCCCGATGCCTGAGATTCAGGAGGATAGCGAAGATGAAATTGATGAGGAATGGGAGGACAGCAGCGATTCCGAAAACCTCGAAATCAAAATCAACGAGCGCGGTGTGGACGTGCGCCACCGCGAGGAAAAGGCTTAGCATTTTGATAACCTTGACAGGTTTTAAAAAACCTGCAAGGTTTCACCAAAAAGCCGCGACCCGAATCAAAATATAAAAATTCTTCTTTTCCTCAGTGTGTGTAAATGCGGCTGTTTTCGGACGGTCGCTTTTTTTATTTGGAATTTTTCCAACCTTATCCAAATTATTCAAAAAGCGTAACACATTAAAGTTCAATAGAATTTGCACAGGATGCCAGAGGCATCCCATATTTGTAGAAATTCGCCAAGACCATTGTTATGACCCCGTAGGGGTCAAATCCTTCACCTTTTCGACCCGATGGGGTTCGCTGGCCGCTCCATTAGACAGGGACAGATATGAAAACCGAACTTCCGCAGGCACGCCCAATGGGTTTCTTTTCTAACGATAACTACACACGAAAAACCGATTCTCACGCCGGCCACCCGACCTCGCATAGGTCAAACATTCCTTGGTTTGACCCCGATGGGGTCATTTCATCTCCGTCCAACATTTATCTACAAATATGGGATACCGATGGCATCCTGAAAAACGAACCTCGTTTTAGCAATCATTTCCCTTTCTTTGCGGAAATTCCTACAAATTTTGCGGAAAGCCAATTTTCCTTTTCAGGATCTCTTCCCTGCTTTATTTTTAGTTTTTACTTTTTCGGGAAAAGCGCAATCGACTGTTTCTAAATATGATATAGAGCTTTTCCTTGCTGAAAAAATTTTGGCGGGCACGGCCCAAATCGCCTTTCAAAACCAGACTGACCGGCCCATCGACACGCTCTGGTTGCACCTTCCCTCCCGCTCTTTGGAATGGCGCGGTTCGTTCCTCAACCAGCAAATCCGCGAGTTTCAAAATGTGGATTTACATTTTGCCGAAAGAGACGAAAAAGGATATATTGAAATTTCAGCATTTTTATCCCAAAATCTCCAGATTTTGGATTGCAAAATGTGCGAATTTATTCCCATTATTTTAAATGAAACATTAATGGAAAACGATTCGGTTTCCTTTCAGTTTGATTTTAGTATAAAAATACCCGATGCAAAATTTAATGGAATCGGCTGGGACGGACAAGTTTTTCGGCTGGTAGATTGGCTGCCCACCTTGGCCGCCGAAACGGAAAACGGTACGCAGAAATATCCGCAGACTTTTTTCAACGACCAATTTTCACATAATTCAAACTATGAAATAAAGCTCACGTTGCCTGATGATTACATCGTGTCAAGCAATGCGACTTTACGAACTTCTTCCGAAAAACAACGACTGGATTCTTTGCGAAAAAAACCATTTTCTAAAATCATAAAACAAGCAGAGAAGAAAACGCTTTCCTATTCCCACTTCGGAACGAACCTTCTATTTTTCATATCCAAAAACTTCTATCTTTTTCCATTGGAAAGTGGGACTTTATTTACTCTAAAATATGACCCATTTACGCCTTCTATTATCAAAGATGTAGAAAAAAAAATACATTCTTTTTTAAAAGATGAAGGAGTCGAAGATTCCATCCCAAAATATGATGTGGTTTTAGTGGATGAAAAAATCGGTGAATGGCAAAGCGACCACCTTTTGACCTTGGAATATCCGAAAGACGTGTTCCAACTTTCATCGGATTTGGCGCAAGCGCGGGCCGAACGGATTTTTAGATATGAACTGCAAACCGATGGTTTTCAGCACGTTTGGTTGGCGCGCGGGCTGCCTTTTTTCTATAAAAATTTGTTTATTGAAAAGGAATATCCTAACAAAAAATGGCTGCCTCTTTCCAATTCGTTTTTGGGAAAATTCTTCTCGCTGGACGAACTGGATTATTCCTACCAAAACCAGTTTCTCTACCTCTTTTTGGTACGACAGGGCTTGGCGCAAAAAATGGCCGCGCCCGCCGATTCGCTCACACGATTGAATTACCAAGCCATTGCCCAAGGCAAAAGTTATTTGGCGTTCAGCCACCTATGGGAATTTACGGGCGAGAAAAACTTCCGCCGCTCCATCCACCGTTTCATTGAAAAATCGCAAGAATACGCTGGCGCAACCCCCGATATTTTGGAGCAAAGTTTTGATTATTACGAAAACCGCAGCGTCAATTGGTTTTTTGATGAATGGATTCCCTCGGCGGATTTTTACGATTATAAAATTCAGAACATCGACTATTGCCCTACCGTGAGTACGGCGACGGTGAAAAACAGCGGCGGGCTGCAAATCCCCTATTCGATTACGGGTTTTAAAAACGGCCAACCGATATTGACGGAATGGTTTCAAGGACATTTTGGCAAGAAAACCGTTCAGGCCTACCACACTGAATACGAGCGAGTTGAGATAAATGCGCACCGCAAGGTACCCGAATTCAACCAGCGGAACAATACGTTTTACAACCGATTTCTTTTCCCGAAAACGGAGCCGCTAAAACTGCAATTTTATACGGGCTTTGAAAATCCGCGCCGTACGCAACTGTACTGGGCGCCGAGTGCGGGTTATAATTCTTACGATAAACTACTGCTGGGATTTTCCATCACCAACGAAATTGTGGTGAACAAAAAGTGGGAATTTTCTGTCGGGCCGGAGTTCAGTTTTGGGCAGCGGCAATTGACGGGTTTCGGCAATGTGGAACGCAATTTTTTTCCAAAATCCGGCGCGTTTTTCCGCCGCATCAAAAGCGGGTTGTACGGCCGATATTATCATTACGATGAAGATTTGGCCTACTTCCGCTTTTCGCCCGCCGCCACTTTTTACATCCGAAAACCGTATTCGCGCAGCACCGTGATTCAAGATATTTTGCTGCGCGCCGTGCACGTGGAGCGGGAGCTTCCGCCGCAGTTTGAAGGCGTCCCCAACGATTTGTCCAACGCCAGTTACACCGTGTTGAATCTTCGCCATAATTATCAGGAAACCAGAATTTTACGTCCGTTCACCATCCAAACAAATTTTTTGCTCGGCGACCAGTTTTCGCAAATCGGAAGTGAGGCGGATTTCCGTTGGATGCTGCCCAACAAACGTTGGTTGATTTGGCGGAGCTACGGCGGGATTTTCCTCTCCAACCAATTTGCGGAGCGCGGCATCAACCAGAATTATTACAGCCTCGGGCTGAGCGGCACGCAGGATTTTTTGTTCGATAGATTTTTCATCGGACGCTCGGACAGTACGGGAATTTGGAGCCAGCAATTTTTCGTTTCGGAAGGCGGCTTCAAATCCGAAACGCAAGTATTTTCTGACGAATTTTTATTAACCACCGGACTTTCCGTGCCGATTTGGAGAGCGTTTGGCGTTTTCGGCGACGTTGGTTTCGCCGATGATTTTAATAAAATCTACTGGGATTACGGCATCCGCGTGGCGCTGCTCACCGATTTTTTGGAAGTGTATTTGCCCGTCCAAAATCAGGACAATTATTTTTTAAACGATTTCAATTATCCGAAAAATATCAGGTTTGTATTGAATTTACGACTTTCCGCGATTTTGGACAGGGTGCGGCGGGGGTATTATTAATTTGTAGAATACGGCCGTAGAATCGCACGGCCGTGCGATTCTACTTTAAATGCATCAAATTTTTAATGAAGAAACACCACCCCGCTTTTGGCGACGACTGAAAACAGTCGCCAAAACCACTCCCGTAAAGACGGGACAGGCTCCTCCTCACTTCGTAAGGAGGGGAGCAGGTCACGGCAAAACCCAGCGGGACGGAAAAAACCCAGCTACAAAGCGATGGCCAAAAGTCCCCCTTTGGAGGATTTAGGGGGCTTGCCCAAAAAGGAAGGGAGATTTTCCTGCTTTCTTTAGACGCCGTGAAAATTGGGGTGGTTCTTTTTAATACATCAATCCAAAAGAGCCATCAGTTGCTTAATTCCGCAACATTAGATATTTTTGTAAAAGCAAAAAATTATGCCTTGCCTTAAAATCATTGATTCCATAAAAATTTATGTGTACGGGCGAGACCACAACCCGCCTCATTTTCACGCCATTGCCGCCGAACGGGAAGAGTTGATTTTGATCGAAGATTTATCCACTTATACCGGAGCGCTTTTACCTAAGCAGAGAAAGAAAGTAGTGGAATGGGCCGCTGAAAACCAATCATTTATCCTATCCGAATGGCAACGCTTAAATCCTTGAAAAAATGAGAACCGTAAAACGAATCCTACGTATCCACCACATAGATGGCCATATAGTGCATTGTCTCTTCAGCAATGGCGAATCCAGAGTCTTGGATTTCCAACAAATTTTTGAAGATTGGAATGTAAAAAATGGTGATATCGAATATCCACTTTTATCTTTAGATGAATTTCAAAAAATGGAATTAATTGACGGCACTCTATCTTGGAAAAACATTGAAATAGTGGGCAAAAATGAAGATGGAAACGATGTAATTTATCCCTACGAAATTGACCCGATTGTTCTCTATGAAAAAAGTGAACCCGACCCCACGCAACAGTTGGGAATCGGCACTCTGATTAAGGAAACAAGGAATGAACTGCAATTGACACAAGAAGAGTTGGCGCAAAGAAGCGGTACCAGCAAACATCATATTTCTCGAATAGAAAACAACCGAACGGGAACGGAGATTTCTACACTGATAAAAATTATAGAGGGTGGGTTGGGGAAAAAGATGAAAATTACGATTCAGTAAAAATGGAAATTGTGTTGTTAATCTGTAGTAAGAAACCTAAAAATTTGAAGCGATTTTATTGAGGAGGAAATTACACCACCCCGAAAATCCCCGCGACTGAAAACAGTCGGGATTTTCACCCCTCCTCACTTCGTAAGGAGGGGAGCGGGCCACGGCAAAATCCAACGGATAGGAAAAAATCCAGCTACGAAGCGACGGCCCAGCTCCCCTCCTTTTTTAAAAAAGGAGGGGTGAAATTTTCCGATGCCGCTTCCTCTCGGAAAATTTCGGGGTGGTTCAGCCCAGATTTCAAAACCAGATTTTTTTATACAAAAAACGCCCTCAAACTCAAAATTCCCCACAAAAAAAAACCGCCCCGTTTCCGAAGCGGCTTTCGATTTAAAACATTTAAATTCAGTTCCCAATCATTTCCACTTGCATCCCGCCTTTCAAGTCGATGACTTTCAAGGCTTTGGAATAATTCAGTAGAAACTGGATGGTAGATTTGCGAGGGTTTTGATGGGCCTCGCACCCATTTGAAAGTGTAACGGCTTTGTCCATAGGCAAATTTTACGGTTGTTATTCATTCGGGGAAAATAACGCGCCGAAATCCCGCCTATTGCGACAAGCTCAAAAAATTTACTGCGCCAGCAAGCTCACTTGGTTTTTCTCCATCATTTTCCGCAAGTTGATCAGCGCGTAGCGCATCCGTCCCAACGCCGTGTTGATGCTCACGTCCGTTTGCTCGGCTATCTCTTTGAAACTCAAGCCACTAAAATGACGCAGTTTCAAAACCGTGTGCTGCTCCTCCGGCAATTTGTCGATGAGCTTGTGGAGGTCTTTCTCGATTTGCTCACGGATCATTGTCGATTCCGCATTGGGCGTGCCGTCTTTCAGCACGTCGAAGATGTCGAACTCGTCGGTGGGCGACATCGTGGGCATCCGCTTTTGGCGGCGGAAGTGGTCGATGACCAAATTGTGGGCAATCCGCATCGCCCAGTTCAGGAACTTGCCTTCCTCGTTGTACTTGCCTTTTTTGAAGGTGTTGATGATTTTCACGAAAGTGTCCTGAAACACGTCGTTGGCCAAGTCCGCGTCTTTGATGCGCACGATGATGTACGAATAAATCCGCTGCTGGTGGCGGTTGATGAGATGTTCGAGGGCAATTTCCTTTCCGGAAAGATAGCTTGAGATAAGCTCGCTATCGCTTAGTTTTAAGTAATCCATAATCTACTGATGATTGGGTTAGTAAAAAAATTCTAAATCAAGTAGATGTATGGAATAAGCGTGTGCGTTTTTTGTGTTAGACGGTAAAATTTACGGGGGTTGCCCCGCTTTCGGATTGCCAAATATAGAATTATTCTACAATTCGGCAATTTTTTCTTTGGCTTGCAAAGAACGTTCCGCGTTGGAAGGGTGAAGTGGCGGGGAGTTGGAAGAAAATCTTTTGATGGGAAAAATTTCCACGGTAAGCTCTAAGATTTGATTAGTTCAATATAATGGGTTATATTTATAAGGCAATGAAACTTTCGGACAGAATAAGATTGATTAGAAAGGCACATCAATTAACACAGGCAGATGTTGCTAACCGTATGAACATCGCAACTTCAACTTATGGCCAGATTGAAAGAAATTCGTCTAAAGCCACTTACGAAACGCTTCTCAGAGTAGCGCAGGCATTAGGGGTATCAATAATTTTTTTGATAGATATGGATTCTAAAATTTTCAAACCATAAAAACAGCTTATAACCTGTTTGAAAGTCATATATATAGTGATACTTTTGGGGTCTAAATGAACATCCCCCTATTATGACAATGAGAAATGAAATCTTAAGCAGAGAGCAGAGTGCCTCTCTAGACTTTCAGCTAATGAGTAGTCCGTTGTTAAGCTCAACCAAGGATATCGGCGAACCCGAACTTGCTGACTTTTTAGAAGCTTTTATTGACAGTTGCTCTTTTTTCGGTCTTTCTGAACTGTATTTCAGATATGGAGGAAGAGTTGAAAATAGTACGGGCGATAGTAATGTAGCCAACTATTACAATAACCTTGGAGAGTCTTTCAATCAGAAGGGTCTTAATTTACTAACCATTGCTATTGACGACTTTCAAGAGTATGTTGATGGATTACCCACCCCTCCTTCAGGAACGGCTGACTCCACCAATTTCGTTTCAGATTCTAAATTCTTTTACCAAAATTTAGAGATAAAACCTGAAGACGTTACCAAATTGGTGGATGTGTTAGATAATACAGTAGCGGCTTGTTCTGATAGCGCTATTGAAAATTACAACTACATCCTAAATAAGGCGAACGAACTTAAAACAGTTCGTGAACGGTCTGACAGAGGTGCAGTAGATAATATTCCTGTATGGAAAATTGTCGCAATTGCTGTTTTTTTAGGCATAGCTTTCCTTGACATTTGGAGGTGCATTATCAGAAACAAGTGCAGTAAGGCTGAAAAAGCTGCATATAAAGCAGGTTATACTATTGCAAGTTTGGTGATGAAATTCTGCTAACTATGAAAACTGTGAAATTTCTGCTTCTCTATTTTATGGTATTGGCATCGCCTACTTTTGCGCAACAAGATGCAATAGGTGAAGGATTTTCAAAGGCGAATAGAAAATCAATTGATAGGAAAATGTCAAATTTGATTAACCGTGTCAGTGAAGAAACATCTTGTCCTGCTGAGAAGATTACTTTTCAAGTTTTAGAAAAGTACACCACATTTTACAGTAAGTCAGATAGACATCTCCCTGAGAGAATTGAATTTCAGAGTTGTGGACAGAGGGTTGTATATAAACACAATGGACTAAGCGGTGCAGCTCTGTATTGGTTACTCGGTAGTTGGGTTCAAGAGAAGGAGTAACAATCCCAATTTGCAGATAAAGCCACTCTACATTTAGAGTGGCTTTGTTATTTTTATAAAATAAAATGAGAATTATAAACCTTAAATTTTTAGATATTTACGTTAAAGCCTGTAGTACATTACTATTTTTGGAAGTTGCTAAAGATTATCTCAAAAAATAACCAATTTTATAAATTTATACCTTTTTGTAAATACGCTCTCCAAAAACCACCTCTCCCCCGCCCCATCTGAAGAACTCCTCAAAACCCTATGAAAACGTTTTGAGAAAAACAGCCACCGCCACCCAAATTTGGAATGGATGGAAATACAAGCCAAGTTGGAAGCGAATCCCGAAAAACTGTGGCGGCTGAACGTTTTGGAGATTTTAATTCTGACACTCAAGAAATTGACGATTTGGTAGTTTCAAATAATGGAGATACCGAAAAAGTTTTGGCAACTGTGGTAAAAGCGGTTTATACATTTTTCTATGAATACTCAAACGCATTTGTTTTCGCCACCGGAAGCACCAAGGCACGAACGAGGCTTTATCGAATGGGTATCAATCGATTCTATGACGAGATGAACAAAGGTTTTTATCTTTATGGCCAAATTGGAGACGATTTTGTGGAGTATAAAATTGGAACAGAATATGACGGTTTTTTAGCCCAACGAAAATTTTAAAATATAAGAGTGATGAAAAACAAAGATGAAGTATTGGACAGAAAAATCCCTTTCGTGGTGATTGATAAAAACTTGGACAAATACCGGAATGAAATCCGGTTTCCTGAAAAATTAGAGATAGCGAACAAAGTGTTGTCCACAGCCAAACTGCCACCGAAAAAACCCCACGGTTAATATCAGCTATTGAGAACCTACCGTAGCTTCACATCTTCCCCACCCCCACCTCCCCATCCTCCCATACCAAATACTCCCTCGAAGTGGTGAGCGCGTCGATAATAATGATGTCTTCGGCAATCGCCAGCCGCTTTTGCTCGGTGTGGCCCACCACTTGGGTGTAGCCGCCAATCGCGTCGCAGCCTTGGCTTTTCTTAGAAAAATGTTTCTTTGCTCAAAAGTATAGGCTTATAAAGTAGCTATCAAATTTTAAAAAAAACCTGAAATCAAATCAATAAAATTGACTAACACACCAAATAAAAATTACTTGGAAAAAGCGCAGACACCGTCTGCGGAATTGCAAGCCGCTACGAAACCGTTTTACCAAGCAAGAAGGAACTGCGAATGTTGCTGAACGAAAACGATGAATAACCTTTAATCGGTGATTTTTCAAACCTCCCCCACCCCCACCTCCCCATCTTGCCACACTAAATACTCTCCCGAAGTCGGCAGCGCGTCAATGATAATAATGTCATCGGCAATCGTCAGCCGCTTTTGCTCGGTGTGGCCCACCACTTGGATATAGCCGTCTATCCCATCGCGGCGCAGGCTGCGCGGGCGCACCCAGATGGGGGATTGCTCCACATCGTCGCCGTAGGGGCTGTGGTTGCGGCCGGACGTAAACCGGAATGCGTTCGGGCGGTATTTCAGCAAATCGTTGAGGGAAATTTCCAGTGAATCGGTATCCACATCGTTGTTTTGGCACCACGTTTTCGTGACGCCCGCGTGGGTGAAAAGCAGGTTTTCCCAAACGAAGCACATTTGCAGCAAATCCGCTTCGATGGCGGGCTGCAGCAGTTCCGCGATGTCCGTTTTCTGTTCGGTCATAAAACCGGAATACTGTTCGTCGGTGGTGTTCAGATAATGATAATCGTGGTTGCCGAACAGCAGAATTACCTTGTCCGGCTCGGCTTTTTTCAGGGCAAGGATGTCCTTGAAATTATCCTTTTGCCGCTGCGGCGAAACGGGGTCGAACGTGTCAAAATAATCGCCGATGAACACCAGCTTGTCGCAGGTTTCTTTTTCTACGATGGGCTTCCAAGCCGCGCTGCCGTGGATGTCGCCGATGGCTACGATTTTCATTGCAATGATTGTTAAAATTTATCGAAAAAATGTTAAAACTTTCGCTTTCAGCGGGTTATGAAATGTATAAGGAAAAACTTGAGGCATTTCCGTTTAAATTTGTACCCGTTCTCGGCTTCACATTCAAACTTAAAAATGCACAAAGATGACCCCAAAAAGATTCCTCCTCATCCTTTCCATCGTCGCCGCCCTGCTGATGGTTCCGCTCGTCGCGATGCAATTTACCACCGAAGTAGTGTGGACGCGCAGCGATTTTGTCATAATGGGAATTTTGCTGCTCGGCTTTGTGCTTTTGGCCGATTTTGTTTGGCGGCAAGCGCGGCGCTCCAAATACCGGCTTCTTTTGGTGGCGGCGGTTGTCGGCACGTTTGTGCTCGTGTGGGCCGAACTGGCCGTGGGCGTTTTCGGCACGCCTTGAGCGGGTAGTTGAAAACTTTCTTCAAACAAACAATGAGCAAACACGCTGACATTCAATCTTTCAACGATTCTCTATCGGCGGAAAACTGCAAAATTTGTAATGCACTTGCCCGAATGATCAACGAAGGATTGCCGGAAGCCGAGAGCAAAATCTGGCACGCCCATCCCGTCTGGTTTTTGGACGGCAACCCGATTGTGGGCTACAGCAAATTGAAGGATTCTGTCCGCTTGATGTTTTGGAGCGGGCAGTCTTTTGATGAGGAAAATTTGAAGAAATCTGGTTCATTTAAGGCGGCGGAAATCCGGTACACTTCGGTGGAAGAAATAGATGAAAAGGAGGTGCGCCGCTGGTTGGGAAAGGCGCGGGAGATTCAGTGGGATTATAAAAATATCGTGAAGCGGAAGGGGGATTTGCGGCCTTTGAAAGGAATGGCAGATTGAGGCGGCAGCTCCCCGAAAAGATGATGAAATCACAGATTGAGAACGCATCAAATCATTAGAATTTTTTACATTTGATTTTTTGCAAAATGCCAGAAATCAGTCGTTTTTACGGAATAGTCATTTATATGTTTTTTAATGACCACAATCCACCGCATTTTAAAGTGAAATATGCCGAATTTGAAGGTAACATCCGAATTAGCGATGGCAGCTTAATGAATGGGGATTTGCCCATCAGCAAACTGAAATTGGTAAGCGCTTGGGTCGAAATCCACAAGGTAGAATTGCAAAAGATGTGGGATTCGAAAGAATTTCATAAAATAGAACCTTTGCGGTAAATACTATGAAGAAAATACACCACTTCTCAATTGAAGAAAAATTCAAAATAATTTGTCATTTTCACAATGGTGAATTGAGGGTCTTGGATTTAGAAAAAGTACTGGATAAAGGTGGAAAATATGCCCAAAAAATCTTTGAAAAAGATAATTTTAGAAAGGCGAAAATTGGTGAATTTGGTGAGATTTATTGGGATGGATTGGCGGAAATCCGAAACTTGAATGGTGAATTGGAATCCTGCGCCTACGACATCAGTCCCGAGTTTGCTTATGCAAAATCAAAACCGGTGGAAGAAAAGGTGGCTGACTTTCAATGATTTGAGTTTCAAGGGATTTTCTCAACGGTTGAAGTGAAGAGTTTTTCACGCAGATTTCGCAGATAAGACGCAGATTTTACTTTGAAAAATGGAAGTTCCGAAAATTTGGTTTGATGATGAAAACATCCTTCTCCAAACTAAAGAAGGCGTTAAAAAATCAATGCCCCTGAAATGGTTTCCCCGTTTGGAAAATGCCTCGGAACAGCAGCGCGAAAGTTTTGAACTCTCCCCCTTCGGAATCCACTGGGAAGAAATTGATGAATACCTTAGTTTTGAAGGATTTTTTACGTTTAGAAAAGAAGAAGTTGAGGTTTAATCAAGCCGCCGTCAAATGCAGCGAAAGCCCCAACGCATTGGCCACCATCACGAAATTGGACAACTGCACATCTTCGCCGTTTTCCAATCGGGAAATGTAAGTTCGTTTTTTGCCCACTTTTTCAGCCAATGTTTGTTGGGTCATTTTTAATTCCTTGCGGCGGTGTTTTAAAATGTCGGCGTAATAATTTGCGAAGGTTTCTTCTTCAAATTGCTCGCGTTTTTCCGTACCCCGCTTGCCGTATTTTTTCTCAAGATATTTTTCAGCTTTTATAAATCCCTTTTTCATCGTTTTATTTTAAATAATTTTCTAAAATGGCTTACGCCTTTTTTATTGCCTCTTATAATTTTTTTCAGATTTTTTCTGAAAAGCATAAAGGCAAACCACCTGTGAGCATTCCTGAAAATTCAAATGGTCAATCGCGAAAATCACCACTCGGTATTCGTTGTTAACGGAAATCTTTAATTCGTAAACTTACTGGATACCAGTTTCTTGACATATTTTGTATTAACAATTTCCACCTCGGTGATGATTCGGATGAATTCATCAAACTTCTTGGCGGCCCTTCCTCTGGTCTTTTCAAAAAATTCGATGCACTCTTTGGAAATGTCGATTTTGTCTCACCGCGCAAATGTAATGAATTCGTTACAAATTGTTTTAATCATTAAAATTTGATGTCGCCCTGCTGGGGCTTTCATCCCGTCCCTTCGCAACTTGTCCACCGCCCTTGCGGACGGTGCTACAAACATTTCGCCCCGCTGGGGCTTTTTCAGCGAGAGTTTCGCGAACTTTTTCACAGTTTGGAAATTTGGGAAAGCTGCTCACCTCAACCCACGGTTTCAACCGTGGGCTGCACCAAAAAGTAATAGTTTACAAAAGCCTGTCTTTCAAACTCTTGGCGGGAGTCCGAATTTTTTTTGCCATACCGCTCATCTAAAATGTCGTCTAATTTGTGAAATTTCATAACCCTAAATTTTTCGATATTTTTATCTGAATTAAACAGAAATATCACTAACCAAACCTTCCCGATTTCTCGCACTTAAAAGATAAGTTTTGTTTGATGTTTTTACTTTGAAAATTTCCTTACGATTCGTTACCCATTGAACGGTGTTTTCCATCGAATTTCCTAAATATCCAAAAACACCAAAAGAACCTGAAGTCATCGTTATCGGCATTGATGACACAAGTTCCACCGATTCGATTTCACTTTTTGGGATTACGACTTTTGAAAATGCTCTGCCGATAATCAGATTTTCATTTTTAATGGTAAAATACCGCGGCATTTTCTGATAAAAGAAAAATGCCACTCCAGCCAAAAGCAAAATCCCCAGAATTGAAATGGTTGAAAAATCATTTTGGAGAAACAGATTTGCAATTAAAAAAATGCCAAAAACTACTACGAAAGTGGTAACTATTTTGGAATAAAAATCCAAGGATGTGCGGTATTTTATTTTCATTTTTAAAATCTTTTTTCGGGGATAAAAATAAAAAAACAAATAAGCGCAATGAAGGTTTTTCTTCAATATAAATTTTTGAATAGTTGTCGCCCCGCTGGGGCTTGGTTCACGCTCTTTCACCTTTGAGCCACCGCCCTTGCGGACGGTGCTACAAACATTTCGCCCCGCTGGGGCTTTTCTTTTTTCATCGAGACTAAAACTTTTCCAAAGTTCTAAACTTTGGAAAAGTTGCCCGCCCAACCCACGGTTTCAACCGTGGGCCGCGATAGAAAACCTCAAACCGCAAACCTTCCTCCTTCTATACCTTCGCACCCCCAAAAAATCCACACTAAAATATGCCCCAAAAAACCCTCGAAACCCTCGACCCGCGCCAGTTTATCGTCATCAAGGGTGCGAAAGTGCACAACTTGAAAAACGTGTGCGTGGCCATCCCCCACCGAAAGTTGACGGTGATTACGGGGCTGAGCGGCTCGGGCAAAAGTTCGCTGGCGTTTGACACGCTTTACGCGGAGGGGCAGCGACGCTATGTGGAGAGTTTGTCGAGTTATGCGCGGCAGTTTCTGGGCCGGCTGGACAAGCCCGAAGTAGAATATATCAAAGGGATTTCGCCCGCCGTGGCCATCGAGCAGAAGGTGATTTCGCGCAACCCGCGCAGCACCGTGGGGACGACCACCGAAATTTACGATTACCTCAAGGTGTTGTACGCGCGAATCGGCAAAACCATCTCACCGAAGAGCGGCAAAGAAGTGAAACGCCACGAACTGAAAGACGTGGTGAATTTTGTGGAATCGCTGGACAATTCTGACAAAATAATGGTGAAATGCCCGCTGCATTTGCACGACCGCAGCCTGAAAAAACAGCTTGGCATCCTCGGCCAGCAGGGCTATTCGCGGGTGGCGGTGAACGGTGAAGTGATGCGCATCGAAGACATCGATACCAAAAACACCAAGCCAGAAAAGAACAATTTGGAAATCGTCATCGACCGGCTGACGGCGGATTTGAGCCGCGAGGAAAACCGCAACCGTTTTGCCGATTCCGTGCAAACGGCTTTTTTTGAAGGTCGTGGGATTTGCCGCATCGAAAATGTTTCGCAAGAAAAAACGTCAGGATTTTCTAACCTTTTTGAGGAAGACGGGATTCAATTTGAAGAGCCGACCATCCATCTTTTCAGTTTTAACAATCCGTTTGGCGCGTGTCCCAAGTGCGAGGGATTCGGCTCGGTGATTGGGATTGACGAGGATTTGGTGATTCCCGACAGTAGCCTTTCGATTTATCAAAACGCCGTGGCATCGTGGAAAGGCGAGAAAATGCAGGAGTGGAAAGACCAACTGATTCGCGGCGCGGAAAAAGCGAAATTCCCGATTCACAAAGCCTATTTTGAACTTTCGGAAAAGCAAAAAGAAATGCTGTGGGAAGGCACGAAGCATTTCAAAGGCATCGAGGATTTCTTCAAATATGTGGAATCCAAATCCTATAAAATTCAGTACCGCGTGATGCTGTCGCGCTATCGCGGAAAAACGAAATGCGGCGAGTGCAAAGGGACGCGCTTGCGAAAAGAGGCGCGCTATGTGAAAATCAACGACCGGCCGATTACCGATTTGGTCGCTATGCCGATTGACCGCTTGGCGGAGTTTTTCGCTGGGGCGGAATTTTCCGATTACGAACAGCAAATCGCCAAACGACTTTTGACCGAAATTTCCAGCCGCATCCATTATTTGCAGGACGTCGGATTGGGGTATTTAACTTTGAACCGCGTGTCCAGTTCGCTCTCCGGCGGCGAGTCGCAGCGCATCAATTTAGCCACCTCGCTGGGCAGCGCGCTGGTGGGCAGCACCTACATTTTGGATGAACCGAGCATCGGTCTCCACCCGCGCGATACCACCCGTCTCATCGGCGTTGTGAAGCGTTTGCGCGATTTGGGAAACACGGTGGTTGTCGTAGAACACGACGAGGAAATGATGCGCGCCGCCGACCATCTCATCGACATCGGTCAGGGCGCTGGCACTCACGGTGGCGAGGTAATTTTTTCGGGGCATTTTTCAGAATTGAAAAATGTGGACAGCCACACGGCGCGTTATTTAAATGGTAAAGATTCGATTGAAATCCCATCGAAACGAAAAACGCCGCGCAAATGGATTGAAATAAAAGGCGCGCGCGAAAACAACCTAAAAAATATTGACGTGGATGTTCCGCTGCATTGCCTGACGGTGGTAACGGGCGTGAGTGGCAGCGGCAAGAGTTCGTTGATTTCCAAGGTATTGTATCCCGCCTTGAAGAAAAAACTAGGCGGCTACGGCGACAAATCCGGCCAGCACACCGCCTTGGAAGGCGATTGGAAAACCCTCGGCGACGTGGAATTTGTGGACCAAAATCCCATCGGAAAATCGAGCCGCAGCAATCCCGTCACCTATATAAAGGCGTACGACGACATCCGGCAGCTTTTTTCCAAACAAAAACTGGCGAAAGCGCGCGGTTATAAAGCGGGGCATTTTTCCTTCAACGTGGACGGTGGCCGCTGCGACAAGTGCCAAGGCGAGGGCGAAATCACCATCGAAATGCAGTTTATGGCGGACGTGCATTTGAAATGCGACGAATGCCACGGGCGGCGTTTCAAAGCGGAAATCCTTGATATTCAATTCAATGGGAAGAATATTTTTGAGATTTTGGAAATGACGGTGGAAGACGCGATTGACTTTTTCCGCGAAAGCGAAGAGCAAAAAATTGCAGACAAATTGCAGCCGCTTTTTGACGTGGGATTAAGCTACGTTACGCTTGGCCAAAGTAGCTCCACCCTCAGCGGCGGGGAGGCGCAGCGCACAAAACTCGCCACTTTTTTAGGTAAAGGCAGCCGCCAAGAACCGCAGCTTTTTATCTTCGACGAACCCACGACGGGGCTGCATTTCCACGATATTAAAAAATTGTTGCAATCGTTTTACGCGCTCTTGAAAAACGGGCATTCGATTGTGGTGATTGAGCATCACCCCGACGTGATAAAATGCGCGGACTGGGTGATTGACCTTGGCAAAGAAGGCGGGGAAAACGGGGGGCATTTGGTTTTTGCTGGGACACCGGAGGGGCTGGCGGAGAGTGGGAAGGGTTATACGGCGAGGTATATTGAGGAAAAACTTTGATTTTTTTGCCACTAAGGCACTAAGGACACAAAGTTCTGATGCTCAAATAGTTCTTAGAAACAAATTCAAACTGCAATTTCTTCCTTTTGGAATTTGAAAAAACCTTCAAAACTGAGGTCTTCATCAATTTCTTCCCAGTAAATTCCAAAGGGCGATAATTCAAATTTCTGCCGTTGTTGCGACGTGGCATTTTCTAAGCGGGGAAACCATTTTAAAGGCATAGATTTTTCAACACCGTCTTTGGTTTCGAGATAAATTTTGTTGTCGTCAAACCAAACTTTAGAAGCCTCCATACTTTTCTTCGCTTCTGATTTTGATGGCTTCGATGGGGTCGGGCGGGCCGATGGGGTAATGTTTTTCTTCATAATCTTCAATGAGCAAGGCCAAAACCTCGGCTTCGTCACCTTCGGGACTATTCATTGGAGAATTGAAAATTTTCTTCATACGCGAAAGCGCTTTGTCATAATCTTTTTCCGTACGAATGGGCTTGAAGTTCATTTTGAGACTTTTTCAAATGCACATGTCTGACAAATTTACACTACGTTTTTATTTGCCACAAAGACGCTAAGACACAAAGTTTTTTTCTGAAATATTTATTCTTTCTTCGTGTTCTTAGCGCCTTCGTGGCTACTTATTCTTATCAAAAAAACCATTCAAAACCGTCAGCAATCCCTTCACACAAAAAAAGCCCGCCAGCCCCATTAAAACAATGCTGAGAATCGGCCAAAAATAATTGCCATTGTGATAGGCCGGAATCCCGAATTTATACATAAACATCGGCCCTAAAAAAATGAAAGGAAACCCGACGGCGATCCATCGGATTCCCTTGAGAAGTTTGTCGCGGTTGGTAGCCATCTTTTAGGAAGTCCACAGCCAACGGTCGATAGTCCACAGCTATTGCGCACAAGCTGTCGACCGTGGACTGTCGACTGTCGGCTATTTAACCAACAAGCTCCGCCACCTTATCCGCGGCCTCCTGCAGCAAAATCACCGAATGCACTTTCATATCACTGTTGTCGAGGATTTCTTTGGCTTCTTTGGCGTTGGTGCCTTGCAGGCGCACGATGATGGGGATTTCGATTTTGCCGATGTTTTGGTAAGCGTCCACAATGCCTTGCGCCACGCGGTCGCAGCGGACGATACCGCCGAAAATGTTGATAAGAATCGCCTCCACCTTGTCGTCGCGGAGGATGATGCGGAAGGCTTTTTCCACACGCTCGGCGTCGGCGGTGCCGCCCACGTCGAGGAAGTTGGCCGGATTGCCGCCCGCCATTTTGATGATGTCCATCGTGGCCATCGCGAGGCCGGCGCCGTTCACCATACAGCCCACGTTGCCGTCGAGGTTCACAAAGTTGAGGCCCGCTTCGCCCGCTTCCACGTCGATGGGGTCCTCCTCGCGCTTGTCGCGCAGCGCCGCATAATCCTTGTGGCGGAAGAGTGCGTTGTCGTCCAAAGTTACCTTGGAATCCACCGCGATAATTTTGTCGTCCGAAGTTTTCAACACCGGATTGATTTCAAAAAGTGAAGCGTCAATCCCATCGTAAGCAGCGTACAACTTCTGCACGAATTTCACCATTTCTTTGAAGGCTTTTCCGCTCAGGCCGAGGTTGAAAGCGATGCGCCGCGCCTGAAAACCTTGTAGGCCCACGGCGGGGTCAATGAGTTCTTGGTGGATTTTTTCGGGCGTTTCCTCGCTCACTTTTTCGATGTCCATCCCGCCCTCGGTGGAATACACAATCATATTCTGGCCCTTGGCGCGGTTCAGCATCACGCTCATATAAATCTCCGACGTTTCGCTGTCTCCGGGGTAGTACACGTCCTCGGTTATCAGCACTTGGTGCACCTTTTTGCCCTCGGCGGAAGTCTGCGGGGTTTTCAGCATCATCCCGAGGATTTCGTTGGCCTTCACGTGTACGTCGTCCAGCGATTTGGCGAGCTTTACGCCGCCGCCCTTGCCGCGGCCGCCCGCGTGGATTTGCGCTTTGATGACGTGCCATTCCGTCCCCGTTTCATCGGTCAGTTGCTTGGCTTTTTCTACGGCCTCGTCGGGCGTTTGCGCCACATAGCCGCGCTGGATGGCCACACCGTAAGAGGCCAAAATTTCTTTTGCTTGATATTCGTGGAGGTTCATTCTTTATTGACGATTTTTTCGATTGTCGATTTACGATTGATAATTCGCGGGTGGGCGGGTTTGTTTAGATTTGGGGCGCGAAGGTAAGGGAGGCGATTTCTTGGAAAAAAGAAACCCTTTTGAAATAAAAAAACCCGGATTCATCACCAGCATCTAATATCTGGGAGAGGAATTACCGGGACTGCGAGGGCAAATATACCTAAATTTTATGGATAGACATTTCTACGAAAAGGTATTCTCCACCCAGCGTATGGCGAAATATTTCGACCGCTACCCAGATAATGAGAGAAAAGCCATTTTCCACTATAAAATAAATGTTGAATTATCCGAATCTTTTTACCCCCTATTATCAATGTATGAAGTGGCGCTGCGAAACAGTATGTCCAGAGAACTTGCGGACTATTTTCAATCCGCCAACTGGCATTTGAAGATGGAAACGGCCATCGGGCTGAAAGACCTGCGCGGAAACCTGAACGCCCCAAAAAGACAAATCGTCAAACGGAACGAAAACATCTCATCGCACAAAATGGTGGCCGAATTGACACTTGGTTTTTGGGTCCGGCTATTCAATGCCGAATATGAAAGGATACTTTGGAAACCTTTGCGCAGGGCATTTCCTTATCTGGAAAAAAGCGAAAGGCAGCGGCACAAGGTTTCTGCCCCCATCAACAAAATCAGGGATTTTCGCAATCGCCTCTTTCATCACGAACCCATTTCTTGGAACTTGGAAAAACTGGAGGAGACCCACCAAAGAATTTTGAAGGTAATGGGTTGGATAAACAAAGACTTGCCGGAGGTTGCCAATTCTATAAATCGCGTGCCTGATGTAATTCGGAAGGCAGAAGAGAAACTTGGGGGATTTCGATAAGTATAGCGAGTAGTTTGTTTAGATTTGGGGCGCGAAGGTAAGGGAGGGTTTAAATTTCTGCCATTCCTATCTCAACCAAATCCGACTTTCAAATGAACCGTCTAAATTTTTCAGAAAAAGAGAATGTTCGATACTAAAATAAAGGCAATCGAGCTGTTTGCCGGAGTGGACGGGTTTCGGCTGGCAAAAGAATCGGCCGATTTATTTTGAGTTGTAGTAATTTGAACTACAATCTTAAAGCCAAATAGATATATGAAACTAATTCCTCACTACAAATCTTGGTTAATTTACCATTTAGAAAGTTGGGCTGAAACATTTAACAATATTTATCCCGATTCTATGGGAGGAATTGATGATGAAGAGGCCGAAGCTTATGACTACATTCATCTCTTAATTAAAAGAATTAGGAAGAATACCTGTTCCAAAGAGGATTATGAGGACATTTTGTTTCATTTGTGGCAAGCAAAATATGACCTATAGATTTATTTGAAATGACGTAGAGGTTCATTCCTTATTGACGATTTACGATTGATAATTCGTGGGTGGATGGGTTTGTTTAGATTTGGGCGCGAAGGTAATAGGTAGCGTAAATGGAATAGCACTTGGCCTCCTTTCTGCCCATTGGAAGTGTTTTTTACGCGTTGCTTCTTTTTTGAATAAATTATAGACCAAATTAACTGTAGATATGGTAGACTTTCGAAAGCGATTAAGCCAATCCAAAATTGAAAAGAAAATAAATCCAATAGAGATTTACGAATCTCTTGACAGGAGGAGTATCGCCGGCCCCCTTAGGCCAGCTCAAAATAAAATTCTATCGGAGTGGTTTGAATCGAAGCGTGATTTAAATGATTTAATAATTAAGCTTCATACTGGTGAAGGTAAAACTTTAATCGGGCTATTAATTCTTCAATCAAAAATTAATTCCGGTAATGGGCCTTGTCTTTTTATCTGCCCGAATAAATATTTAGTTCAGCAAGTCAGACGTGATGCAAAAAAATTCGGTATTCCTTATTGCTCAATTGGGGATGACAATTCCCTGCCCAATGAATTTTTAGACGGTGAGAAAATATTAATAACTCACGTTCAAAAAGTTTTTAATGGCAAAACAATTTTTGGTTTGGGAAATAATTATGTGCCTGTCGAAAACATAATTTTAGATGATTCTCACGCTTGCATCGACTCGATAAGAGACGCTTTCACTATTGACCTGAAAAAAGACAGCATCGTTTACTCAAAAATTTTTGAGCTGTTTCAAGATGCCTTGCCCGAACAGGGACACGGAACTTTCTTGGAAGTTGAAAATGGAGACTATAATTCGTTTCTACCCATTCCTTATTGGAATTGGTTTGATAAGTCAGATGAAATACTTCAAATTCTTTCAGAGTTTAGAAATGATAGCGAAATTCTCTTCGCTTGGCCTTTTATAAAGGATAATATTAAAAATTGTCAGGCTTTCATATCAGGTCAAAATATAGAAATTTCGCCAATACATATACCTATTGAGAAGTTTTCATCATTTAACAAGGCGAAACAAAGGATTTTAATGTCGGCCACGACCCAAGATGATTCATTCTTTATAAAAGGATTGGGCTTTAGCTCGACTGCCATTAAAAATCCATTACAAAATCCAGAGCAAATTTGGTCTGGTGAAAAAATGGTAGTAATTCCTTCTCTCATTGATGACAGTCTTGATAGAATTAAAATGGTAAACCTTTTTGCTCCTCCAACGGAAAAAAAATATGGAGTGGTCTCATTGGTTTCATCTTTTCCAAAGGCTGAGCTTTATAGAGAACTTAAATCCTTAGTTCCTAATTCCTCCCAGGTTCCAGCCGTAATTAACCATTTGAAAAATGGAAACTTTAAGGACACTGTGGTTTTTGCCAATCGATACGACGGAATAGACTTACCAGATGAAACTTGCAGAATATTGATTTTAGATGGAAGGCCATTCTTCTTTTCTTTAGCGGATAGATATGAAGAGTCGAATAGAGAAGGCAGTGACTTTTTCAACATCAAAATTGCGCAGAAAATTGAACAGGGACTGGGACGGAGTGTACGAGGAGAAAAAGACTATTGTCTAATATTAATCATTGGGGGAGACTTAATTAAGTTTATAAAAAGCTCTCGAACAAACAAATATTTTTCACCCCAGACCAAAAAGCAAATCGAATTAGGAATGGAGATAGCAAAAATGGCAATAGAGGAAAAAAATGATGAAGATGAGCCTTTCAAAATAGTAAAGTCCTTAATGAAGCAATCTTTAAAAAGGGATGATGCTTGGAAGGAGTTCTACAAGGAGGAAATGAACAAGATTACTCCAGCGCAAACTTCCAATAGTTTATACGAGGTGTTGACTTTAGAGCGAGAAGCAGCTCTTCATAACTATGCAAAAGAATTTCAAAAAGCTTGTGATAAAATTCAGAAAATTATTGATGATTTCTGCCCTGACGAAATAGAGAAGGCTTGGTACTTACAAGTTCAAGCGAGAAACAAGTACCGTCAAAGTAAAGTTGATGCTAATAATCTTCAAAAAAGTGCTTTCCAAAAGAATCACGAATTACTTAAACCAAGCGAGGGCGTTGATTACAAGAGACTTGACTTTATCAATGAGAGTAGAACCAAACGCATTATCGGCTGGATGAAATCTCACAAGAATTTTCAAGAGGTTATGCTTTCTGTAGAAGGAGTTCTTTCTGAATTAGAATTTGGCACCACAGCGGAGAAATTTGAGGCCTCACTCAAAGAATTAGGCTTGATGTTAGGATTTTTAAGCGAAAGGCCAGATAAGGAATTTAAAAAAGGGCCAGACAATTTATGGTGTGGCGTGAGTGGACAATATTTTATTTTTGAGTGTAAGAGTGAGGTCAACCCTAATAGAGCTGAAATAAGTAAACGAGAAGCAGGACAGATGAATACTCATTGCGCTTGGTTTAAACACCAATATGGAGAAGTTCCAGTTGCACGATTGATGGTAATACCCACAAAAAACTTATCTTATCAAGCCGACTTTAACGAGAAAGTTGAGATACTTCGACGAGGCAAATTAAGAACTTTGCGCAGAAAAGTTCGTGACTTTTTTAAAGAATTTGAAAAATATGAACTGTCTTCACTATCTGATGAAAAGGTGCAAGAATTTATCAATGCCCATAATCTTGACATTGAGTCTCTAAAATCCAGTTATTCTGAAAAAGTCTACAAGAGGCTCTCTTAAACATACAATTTCAAAGATTTTTTCTATTGAAAATTTTTATATTTATTTTATTCTTATGGCTCATCCCCTCAATCACCCGCCCCACTTCCTTTCCCTCAAACCGCCGAACCAACCCCAGCACCCACCGCAACAATCTTGAATTCGGCCTTGCCATTTTCTGCGCAAAAAGCGCATACGTTTTATCGGCGGTGTTTTCGATTTTCGAGAAGGCGTTATCATCCGTGTTGTGCAGGAGGCAGGCCAAGTTCCACGCTTGGTTGCGGGCTTGGCGCATACTGAAGTCAATCCACTTTTCATCGGTGTTTTGGCCGAGCCAATCAACCAAGAAAAACAAGGGCGACACCCGCGAAAGGCTGTCTTGCAACTCGTTGATAATCCGCTGTAAAACATCGTTCACCTTCACAAAATCTCGCTTGAAATCTTCGATGTTTCGGCCGCGGGCCAGCGTGGCGGTGGTCAGTCCCAAATCCAAATTGATGTGGGCGTTCATTCCCAGCAAAATGTGCTGCGCCACGGCCAGCCGGTCTTTACAGCTCACAAAACTGCGCTCCCAAACGAGGCTGCACGTTTCACCTTTTTCATAGTCGCGATACGCGCGGAGGTAATAATTGGCAAAAGCGACATCAAACCGCTCCAAGCTGGGGCCGTCGTCAAAGTCGTCCGATTCGATGGCGGTTTTTATCTCGGCGGTGGTGCGGCGGTACACGTATGCGAAAATGCCGCGCGCGTCGTTTTCCGCGATGCACTTTTCAATGATGCGGTCAAGTTCGTGGAGAACGCCGTCGATGGTGGTGGGGGGGGAATCTTCCAAAAGAGAAATTTGGAAACGAAACGTATGTTTGGAAAATAAAAAACCCGGATTCATCACCAGCATCTAATATCTGGGAGAGGAATTACCGGGACTGCAAGGACACAAATTTATAGAATCCGCATCATAATTTTACCCGGTGTGCATTATAGAATTGCACAGCCGCTTTAGCGCTGTGAAACGGGGGATTCCCCCACCCCCTTGCGCTTCAGCGCAACCTAATTTTCGGCTAAAGCCGAGAGGGGGGCGGGCGGCCACCTAACCACCCGGCTGAAGCGCGGGTGCAATTCTGAAAACACTTATGGTTCGGTAAGAAAATCTTTAAAGGCACAACAGGTAATTTTAGATTCAACTTAACAAAACCACCTCCCCCTTTTCCATACTTTCGCGGCACTTTTCATACGATGAAATTCCGCGCCCTTCTTCTTTCCCTCCTCCCCTTTTTCACTTTCGCCCAGCTCCAGCGAAAATCCCTGCCTGCGCAAAAAGTCACCGAAAAAATCCAAATCGACGGCAACCTAAATGACCCGCTGTGGCAAGATGCGCCCACCGCCGAAAACTTCGTGATGCTGATTCCCGGCAACGGCGAACCGATTCCCCAGAAATTCCGCACGAAAGTGAAAATCTTGTACAGCAACCAAGAAATTTGGGTGGCTGCCAATATGCGCGACCCCGCGCCGGACAGCATCTTAACGCAGATGACCCGCCGCGACGTGTTCGACGAAAACACCGACTGGTTCGGCATTTTCATCAATCCGTACAACGACGGGCTGAGCGATTTCAACTTTTGGGTGACGGCCGCCGGTGTGCAGGCCGACAGCCGCACCACGCCCGATGGCGACGATTTCAGTTGGAACACCGTGTGGGAAAGCGCCGTGCAAATCCACGACAGCGGCTGGTCGGTGGAGATGCGGATTCCTTATCTGGCGCTGCGCTTTCCGGAGACGCCCACCAAAGATTGGGGCCTGAACATTATCCGCAACATCCGGCGAAACCGCGAGCAATATTCGTGGAGTTTCATCGACCGATTGTCGGGAAACCGTGGCGAATATTTCGCGGGATTGCTCACTGGGATGGAAAATATCGAACCGCCCGTGCGCCTGTCTTTTCAGCCGTATGTTTCGGGTTATTTGAATGATTTTGATGGGAATTCGTCGTCGGACTTCAACGCGGGTTTGGACTTGAAATACGGCATTAACGAAAGTTTTACTTTGGACGTCAGTTTGATTCCCGATTTTGGGCAAGTGGCGTTCGACCGCCAGTTTTTGAACCTCTCCCCTTTTGAAAACCAGTTTGAAGAAAACCGCCAGTTTTTCACCGAAGGCACGGAACTTTTTAATATCGGCAATTTGTTCTATTCCAGACGGATAGGTGGCGCGCCTCAAAATATTACCGGACAGGATTTGAGCGAAAACGACACGGTGACCATCCGTCAAGAATTCACTAAATTATTGAATGCCACCAAAGTTTCCGGCCGCACCAATTCGAATCTCGGCATCGGTTTTTTGAACGCAGTTACGGCGGGAAACTTTGCCACTTTTACTGATAATGACGGCAATGAAACCGAGGTGCTGACCGAGCCGCTGACCAATTACAACGTCTTGGTTTTAGACCAAAGATTCAATCGAAATTCATCCGTCAGTTTTGTGAATACCAATGTGTGGCGCAGCGGCAATTCTTTGGATGCAAACGTGGCCGGCTTGCTCACCACACTTACCACAGAATCAGGCAATTACCAACTGGACGTCAGCGCCAAACGCAGCGACCAAATCCAAGACGGCGAAACGGAGGACGGCTACGAAACGCGGCTGCGGCTGGCGGACATCGGTGGGAACTGGCGCTGGGCCGCTGTGCAAACCCTCCGAACCGACGACTACCAAATCAACGACCTCGGATTTTTGACGCGCAACAACCAACTGCGGCACTATGGTGAAATCAGCTATGGAATGTACGTTCCGAAAGGAAAATTCAACCGCTGGAATGTGACATTAAATTCTGCCCATCAAAATTTATATAAACCGCGCCGTTTTGAAGAATTCTTTGTAGGCATTTCCAATTTCTTTTTGATGCGAAATTTCTTCGCTTTTGGCAGCGATTTTCGCTCGTATCTGGTAGAACAATTTGATTATTTTGAACCGCGCGTGGATGGCTTTTATTTTAAGATTCCCAGTTATCAAAATTTGGGTGGATTTATATCATCGGATTATCGAAAACCCGTTGCTTTGGATGCGCGAATTGAATACACTTGGTGGAACGATTTGGGCCGCAAAAGTTATTTTATAAATATGCGCCCGCGCCTCCGTTTTTCCGACCGACTTTTTATGATTCCGTTATTGGAATTTGTGTTTACGGATGACGACCACGGTTTTGCGACCATCGAAAATGGCCAGCCCTACTTTGGCCGCCGCGATGTAACCCGCACCACCGCCGCGCTGAACGCCACTTACATTTTCACCCCGCAAATGTCGCTGGGATTGGATGCCCGCCATAATTGGACGAGCGTGAATTACCACCAATTCTTTGAGCTTCAACGAGATGGCACTTTGCAAAACTCGAATGCAGTGGACGTTTCCGATATCAACTTCAACACTTTCAACTTGGATTTGAAATTTTCGTGGTGGTTTGCGCCTGCCAGCGAGCTGGTGTTTTTATACCGGAATATCACCGCTGCGGCTGAAAATTTTGTCATCACCGATTACCGCCGAAACATCGACCAGCTTTTCAACGCGCCGCCGCAGAATAATCTTTCTTTGCGGGTGACGTATTTTTTGGATTACAATAGTTTGCGAAAAAAACCCAACCGATGATAAAAGCCGCCGCCATCCATAAATCCTACGGGGATTTGCACGTCTTGAAAGGTGTTGATTTTCAAGCTGATAAAGGCGAAATCGTTTCTATAATGGGCGACAGCGGCGCGGGCAAAACCACGCTTTTGCAAATCCTCGGCACGCTGGAGAAGCCGGATTCGGGTTCGCTCATTTTAAACGGGAAAGAGGTTTTTGCGCTTTCGCAAAAAAAATTGTCGGCGTTCCGCAACCAAAATATTGGTTTTGTTTTTCAGTTTCACCACCTTTTGCCAGAATTTACCGCGCTGGAAAATATTTGCATCCCCGCCTTTATCGCCAAACGGAAAAAAAGCGAAATCGAAAAGCGGGCGCTGGAACTGCTTGATTTTCTGAACCTTAAAAACCGTTCCCACCATAAGCCCGGCCAACTGAGCGGCGGCGAGCAACAGCGCGTGGCCGTGGCGCGGGCGTTGATCAACAACCCAGCAGTAGTCCTCGCCGACGAACCCACGGGAAATCTGGACAGTAAAAATGCTGATGAATTGCACCGACTTTTCTTTCAGTTGCGGGATGAGTTTCAGAATACTTTTGTGATTATCACGCACAATGCGGAGCTGGCGAATTTGGCGGATAGGAAGCTGGAAATGGAGGATGGGGATTTGATTTTTTGACGGGGATTTTTGCGATATTTGGGGATTAAAATTTTTAAAAAATGTCTCGACAATTTGTATTTGATGAGAATGGTGAGGCCGCAGCGGTAATCGTGCCCTTGGATGAATGGCAAACGCTGAACGAGCGCGCTGGAATTTCCACTGAAAGCCCTCTTCCCGATTGGCAAAAAAAAGCGCTGGATGCGCGCGAAATATATCATCGAAAACATCCCGAGAAAGTGGTTGATTTTGATGAAATGATGGCTGAATTTGATGATTGATGAAGGTTTGGAAAGTTCGGTTTCTGGATTTAGCAAGGCAGGATTTAGATAAAATCTATGAACGGTACGGTGGCCGCTATTCTGCTTTGAGCAAGCGGTTTCGGCAAAAGCTGAAAATCGAGACCGACTATCTAAAACAAAATCCTTATGTCCGACCGCTTCATTATAAAAATGTTCGTACCTCATTGCTTGAAGTTTTTCCCTACCACCTTCATTATGTGATAGATGAAGAAAACCATACGATGATAGTACGAGCGGTTTTCTACGCTGGTCGCGACCCCAATATCTGGGAAACTCGATGAAAGAGATTCGGATGAAGCGGCGGTTTTTTGCGATATTTGAAATTTAAATTCTCTTTGAAAATGCGAGATTTGATAATCCCTACCCAATTGATGAAAGACATCCAAGTTTCTCCCAAGGAGCTTCGGATTGATTTTGCGACATATCTCTATGACAATGAGAAACTTAGTATCGGGCAAGCCAAAAAATTGGCTGGGTTGACTTTGATTGAATTTCAAAAAGAGCTGTCAAAAGCGTGATATTTTTATTAAATATGACGAAAAGGATTTGGAAACCAACTTGGAAAATTTGAGCTATTTGAATTGAGAATTTTCATAGCAAGTTTTAACTATAATTTTTAGAAAAATGGGGGCTGAAAAATTAAAAGAAGAAATTACTGCGCTTTTGGACACAAATTCCGAAAACACGCTGAAATTGGTAAAAGAATTTTTGGAAAAACCACCGACAGGCGAAATGGACCCGCTAATGAAAAGAGTGCTGAAAGCCAGTCAGGCAGAGGCTCGGGCGGGCTTGGTGTATAGCAATGAAGAGGTGAACGCAGACGATGCAGAATGGATGAACGAAGAATAGATTGGACACGGATAGCCCGCAGGGCACGAATCAAAACCCTCTGCTACTGGACGCGCCGGAACGGCAACAGCGAATACAGCAAAAAACTGAAAGCGGAAATCAACGAGAACACCAAACTTTTAACTCAAAATGTCGTCCGTGTGCGAGCCAAGCCCACGAAAATTGACGGCGTTTATGAATGGGTGATGGGAAATTACTCCCTTTTTTATGAAGAAACGGAAGAAGTGGTCACGATTCTGATGTTTTGGGGAAACCACCAAGACCGTGAGGGTTTATGGGAAATTTTGAGCTGATATTCAATTGATTATGCAATCCATCCGCCTCCTCTTCAAAGACCACCCCGACATCAAAAAGCACCCCGCCGTGCAGGAACTCATACGAGAATACGACCGCGTGAGCGACGAGCTGATTGACCTGCAACAGCGTTCCGAATTCAACAAAGAAAAACCGCTGCTGGAACTCATCCGCGACATCCAAACCAGCATCAAAAGCGAGCTGGCGCGCGACGTGGAAGCTGAGCGATTTGGCGAAACGGAGCGGGTGGATTTTAAGGAGTCGCTGAAAAATTTGGATAAATATATTGATAGGTATAAGGAGGATTATAAGATTCGGATTTGAGCGCTTATTTTATTGGAATTTTCCGACATTTGAAAAAATAAAAAACGATGGGCGCTGAAAAACTTCAAGAAGAAATTTCGACTCAAATCAAGGAATTTGACGACGTAATATTATTAAAAAAAATAAAGAGCATAATGGACAATTATTCTGCGGAGGACAAAATTTACCATCTATCGGATTGGGAAAAAAAATTGATTGACGAGGGTACGGAAGCCTATGAAAAAGGAGATTACATTTCCCACGAAGAAGCAATGGAACAAGACCGAAAATGGCTGAGCGAAAACGAGTAATCCGGTCAAGCCCCGCCAACCGGCAAAAGTCGCAGACCTTGAAATACTGGAAAGACCGAAACGGCAATGCAGAATACAGCAAGGCTTTGCTTGACGAAATTGATGAAAACATCCTTTACATTCAGAATTATCCCCATTGCAGCAAATCGACAAAATATGATGATACCCGAATGCTTGGTATGGGGAATTATGCCATCTATTTTTCTGAAAAACCCGACCATATCGTAATTAGAGCCTTTTGGGGTTTTAAGAGAGACGAGAACGAATTAGACCAATTTCTCCGTTGAAACCACCGTTGCCCAATGATTCAAAAAATCCATTCCCTCCTCGAAAAAGAAATCGCCGCCATTCGCAACATTCCGGTGGACGGCGTGATTGAAAACGCCATCGAATTGATTTACAAACAAGTGCATCAAAAAAACGGTAAAGTGGTCGTCAGCGGAATGGGCAAGGCGGGGCAAGTGGGCGTGAACATCGCCGCCAAACTGAGCAGCACGGGGACGCCCGCCGTATTCCTCCACCCCGCCGAAAGCCAGCACGGCGATTTGGGAATCGTGCAGAAAGAAGACGTGTTGTTGCTGATTTCCAATTCGGGGAAAACGCGCGAAATCACGGAAATGGAACACCTCGTAAAACGGATGCACCCGAACCTCAAAATCATCGGGCTGACCGGAAACGGCGAGGGGGATTTGGCCAAATTCAGCGACGTCTTGCTGCACACCGGCGGGCCGGAAGAAATCTGCCCACTGGGATTGACGCCCACCACTTCCACCACGGTGATGGCGGTGGTCGGCGATATCTTGACGGTTTTGATGATGGAAAAAATCGGTTTCACCAAAGAAGAATACGCCAAGCGCCACCACAGCGGCTACCTCGGCGAAAAAGCCCGACAATGAGCAAGTTTATTTTGATAGCCGGCCCCTGCGCCATCGAGAATGCGGACACGCCGCGCGACATTGCCCGCGAGGTGAAAGCCATCTGCGACGATTTGGGCATCCGCTATATTTTCAAAGGAAGTTATAGAAAAGCCAATCGTTCACGCTTGGATTCTTTTACAGGAATTGGCGATGAAAAAGCGCTGAATATTCTAAAAGAAATTAGTGAAGAATTTAACATCGAAACTATTACTGATATTCACGAAAGTCACGAAGCAAAATTGGCGGCGAAATATGTTACGCATTTGCAGATTCCAGCCTTTTTGTGTCGGCAAACGGAATTGTTAATCGCGGCGGGCGAAACAGGCAAAACCATCAATATAAAAAAGGGGCAATTTTTATCACCGGAAGCAATGCAATTTCCCATCGAAAAAGTGCATAACACGGGCAATAAAAATGTATGGATTTGCGAGCGCGGAACGACTTTCGGTTATTCCGATTTGATTGTGGATGCGACTTCTATTTTTCAAATGAAAAAACACGGTGTGCCCGTGATAATGGATTGCACGCATTCCGTGCAAAAACCCAATAAAACCGAAGGCGTAACTGGCGGCGACCCGAGCCTGATTGAAACCATCGCGCTTTCCGCCGCCGCCACGGGCGCAGACGGTTTTTTCATCGAAACCCACCCCGACCCAAAATCCGCGCAAAGCGACCCGCATACAATGTTGGAATTGAGTAAGTTGCGGGGGATTTTAGAAAAGGCTATGAAAATTAGGAATGTTTTAGGAAGCGTGGGATAACCCGCTGATGGCCTTTGATTTCCATTCTATATTTTCATTTTCAAAGTTAGAATCGTAGCTCAGCCGATGGCGAGTATGAATATTCGTACCGTTTTTCATCACAATGCGAACACCCACTTCAAAAATCCCCCACGTCCAAATCTCTAATGAACAAGCGGGGTTGACCACCGAGCGCGGAACTTTTTTGACCGGATCAGGAAAAGAACTGTGTAAGGTATATTCCACAAAATCGACGAAGGGCAAATCAGGGCCTTCCAGATAAACCCAAACTTGGTAGCGGATCAGTTCCTTTTCATCATTTTTATTGATACGATTGTAAAATGCCACCTCCTCTTTTCGCGAATGGGATGATGAAAATCCAAAGGCGTTTACGTCAGGACGGATTACCGAATCCCGCACGGTCAAATTATATGCTTTTTTCATTGTACCAACATTATTATTTTAGGTTAGGTTTTTTCTCCGTTTTGGTTATTTCAAAATCTTCCGGTTCTTCTTCACTTTCTTTCGCATTCAAATTGACCTGATTTTGATTAGTTCTGGTCGCCGCTTTTTCACCAAAATAATATCCGATTATAGAACCTAACAAACCAGCAAAAGCCGACATTACAGCCTGAAGAGCATCCACCTTGCTTTTAGTGTCGCCGCCGACACCTACCAGCATAAAAATAGTAACTCCCACAAATATCAGGAAAATAAGAAGAGCCAGCAAATGCCGGAAATCGTCAATAATATTGCTGAAAAACTGAGCCACCACATAGCCAAAACCGGCGCTATCCTCCTTTCCCTTTTTGTAGCGTCCCCATTTGAAAATAAAAGCTAACCAAGTAACGGCAATCAATAGCACAAAAAGTAGCCCCACCGCCAACCCAATGCCGCCAGAATGCTCCTCCAAATATTGGAACAAATCAAATGTTGGCTCGCCCTCCATCACTCCTTCTCATTATTCATAAACTGCGCCATCACCGCGTCGCTCACGCCCATATTTGAGAACCCGCCATCGTGATACAAATTCTGCATCGTCACCATTTTGGTCAAATCGGAAAAGAGCGAAACCACATAATTCGCGCAGTCCTCAGCGGTCGCATTTCCCAGCGGACTGAGGCGGTCGGCGTAGCTGATAAAGCCATCAAAACCCTTCACGCCGCTGCCCGCCGTGGTGGGCGTGGGCGATTGCGAGATGGTGTTTACGCGCACTTTATTCCGTTGACCCCAGTGGTAGCCGAAGCTGCGCGCCACGCTTTCGAGGAACGCCTTATTGTCGGCCATATCGCTGTAATCGGGGAAGGTGCGCTGCGCCGCGATGTAGGTTAGCGCCACGATGCTGCCCCAGTCAGCCATCGCGTCCTGTTTCCACGCGGTCTGCATCACGCGGTGAAAGCTGGCGGCGGAAATTTCCCAGCCCTTGGTCAGCCAGTCGTAGTTCAAATCTGTATAATGCTGGCCTTTGCGCACGTTTACGCTCATCCCGATGGAATGCAGGACGAAGTCGAGTTTGCCGCCCAAAATGTCTTGCGATTTTTCAAATAGCTTTTGCAAATCCTCATCCTTGGTAGCATCGGCGGGGATGATTTCGGAGCCGGTTTCTTCGGCCAGCGTATTGATGGCGCCCATCCGCATTGCCACGGGGGCATTGGTCAAGACGAATTCCGCGCCCTGTTTCTTAGCGGCCTGCGCCACTTTCCAAGCGATGCTGCTTTGGTCTAATGCGCCGAAAATGATTCCTTTTTTTCCTTCTAAAAGATTCATAGTATTTTTTTTTTTAAAAAAATTAAAACTCGAAAAACTAAAAACCAAATCCGAAACAATCCCGCACGTGCGGCACTAATTTTCAAAACAAGAAAACTCAAAACCGTTGCGCGTCAACGGCACGCTTTTTTGAATTTTAAAATTTATTTTTTCGATTTTGTTTGGTTCTTCGGATTTAGATTTTAGGATTTGTTTTAAGCCTCAAATGTAGAATTTATTCCGCCGTACAAAACCCCTTAAACTCCAAAAAATCCTCCTCCTTCATCAACTTTTTGGTCTTGATTTGGCCGCCCTTTTTTCGGTTGCGGGCGTGCCAGTCGTGAAATTTTTGCACATCCACCAAATGTACGCGTACACCGGAAAGTGCCTTGGTCCGTGCCACGCCGTAGTTTTTGTTGATGTTTTTTAAGGTCTCGTCCAAAGTTTCCGCAACCGCTTTACAATCCTCATTGTCGGGGTTTTCCGCGCCGATGACCCATTCGTGCCAGTAGTCGCCGCTGTCGTCTTTTACGGCCGCCACGGTGAATTCTTCGATTTTCAAACCGTGCTTTTCCTTCGCTTTTTGGATGGCATCGTTCATCTTGTCCTCGCCCAACTGGCTGCCCACCACGTTAAGGAAATATTTCGTGCGCCCCGTGATGCGGATTTCGTAGTGTTCCAGATTATCAAACTGAATGGTATCGCCAATCATATACCGCCACGCGCCGCTGCAGGTGGACACGATCATCGCGTAGTTGGTTTCCGTGTCCACTTCTGAAATGGTGTGCACTTCTGGGTTCTCCAACAGGTTTCCGGTGTCGTCAAAACCACGTTCATCAAAAGGAATGAACTCATAATAAATGCCGTGTTCCAAAGCCAGTTTCATCGCATCGGTCTGAGGGCGAGCGTTGTACGCGAAGAATCCCTCACTGGCGAGATAGGTGTCCAAAAACAAAACTTCCTTGGAAAAAATTTCTTCGAACGAAGATTTGAAAGGCGCAAATGCCACGCCGCCCGGCGTATAAACTTTGAAATTGGGCCACACTTCGTGGATGGTTTTGGCGCCGTTTACTTCCATCACTTTTTTCATCATCAACAAGATCCAGCTGGGAATGCCGCTCACCGCGCCAATGTCCCAGTTCGGCGCTTCCTCGGCGATTTTGGCCACGCGCTCGTCCCAATCGGGGATGGCGGCGATGTCTGGCCCCGGCTTGTAAACGGTTGAAAACCAATTGGGCACGTTGCTCGCCGTGATGCCGCTAATTTCGCCCTCCTCGTGCCCGTCCACTTCTTCCAAATCCGTAGAACTGCCCAGCGCCAAAAGTTGCGTTTCGAAAAACTCGGTGGGCAAATCATAATTGGAAATGCTGGTGAGCTGGTCCAGCCCCACGCTGCGGATGGAATCCACCATCGCTTCGGTAACGGGGATGCGCTTGGGTTCGTCGCCGGTGGTGCCGCTGCTTTTCGCGAAATAATCGGGCTGGCCGGGCCACGTTATGTCGGGCGTTTCCAAGGTGCGGTGCCACCATTTTTCATATAAAGAATCGTAATCGAAAACGGGCACTTGCCGCGCAAATTCCGCAGCGGGATCGGGATTCTCCAAGATTTTTCCGAACGAGTAATATTTTCCAAAAGCCGTGTCCTTGGCTTTTTCCAAAAGTTTTATAAGCTCCTCTTTTTGGATTTCGGCGGCATTGATTTCGCCACCCTTGAATTTTTGCCGCAGCTCCACGGCCTGTTTTATCACGCTGCCAATAATGTGCATTTTCCTCATTTTTTATAAAAAGAGCAAACCGAATATTGCACGGATGGTTTTTAAGAAGTACAGGTAATTTGGTAGTAATTTAGGGTGATTCTATGGCAACCCAGTTTTAATTGTCAAAGGCCAACCTATCGACTGTAAACTGTGGACCGTGGACTATCGACTGTGGACTGTGGACTGTGGACTGTAAACTGTGGACTTAAAACAAAACCCGAAATGTAGTCCCCACCCCCACTTCGCTTTCCACCTCGATTTTCCCACCCAGCGCTTCAATCTGATTTTTGGTGATGAAAAGCCCGATGCCGCGCGCGTCCTCGTGTTTGTGAAACGTTTTGTACATCTTGAAAATCTTGTGGCCGTGGCGTTCCAAGTCGATGCCCAGCCCGTTATCAGAAAATTCCAGAATGGTCTTTCCGGTTTTGGGCTGCTTGAAAGTACGGATGTCCAACCGTGGACGGCGGGCGGGGTCGCGGTATTTCAAGGCATTGCTGGTAAAATTCAGCAAAATGGATTGCATATAGGCGCGCACGTAATGCAAAGTTTCCACCTGAAAATCCGTTTTTATTTCGGCTTCTTTCAGTATGATTTCCGATTTCAACACCTTGCGGATTTCTTGGAAAATATCATCAAAGACCACTTTTTCACGGGTAGTGTTCAGGTCGGTCTGGATTTGCACCACTTCGTTCAGATGCTCGATGGTGGTGCTCAGGTTTTCCGACGTATCCTTAATGTGTCCCAAAAAAGTATCCCGCTCCTCCTGCGAGTCCGACTTCTCCATAAAATTGAACATCATCGTCAAATTGCCGGTGTGCGAGCGAAGATTATGCGAAACGATGTGCGCAAAATTGAGCAGCCGCTCGTTTTGTTGGCCTACCAAATCGAGTGACTTTTGCAATTCCAGCTCTTGGGTTTTGAACTCGTCGATATTCTGGAAAATCCCGCGCAGCGCCACTTTGTTGCCGTTGTCGTCAAACACGGGCATCCCTTTGGAGCGCACCCAAATTTCCCTTCCCTTGGCGGTCACGAAGCGGTTTTCGATGTCCCACGTTTTGTCCTCGGCTATGGCTATGTCAATCATCGCCTGCACGCGCTCGCGGTCTTCGGGCGGGTAAAAATCCATCGCTTTGTCCAAGTCAATCCGCGCGCCCACCGGCACATCGTGGATGTTGTACACCATATCCGACCATTTCGGAACCATCGTTTTCAAGTCGATTTCCCATCCCCCGATATTGGCCATTTTACTGGCTTCGTCCAATAAGAAGCGGCTGCTTTCCAAATCTTCCGCCAACCGTTTCCGCTCGTGAATATCGATAAAAGAACCCGCGATCACCAACGGCTTTCCGGTCTCGTCAAAGGCCGCCTGCCCCGAACCTTCAAACCAGCGGTACTCGCCGTCCTTGCACATCATCCGCAACTCCTCGTGATATGGCCCCTCTCCCCTCATATGGCTGGCCAGCGCTTCGTTCACGCGCTTTAAATCATCGGGATGGATGGCATCCCAGAGGTTCTGACCAAATTTTCCGGCCAGCTCTTCCGCCGTAAAACCCAACATTGTGGCAAACTTGGGCGAACGCCAGCTTTTGTCCGACTGCACATCCCAGCTCCAGATCCCCGCGTTGTTCCCTTCAATGATCAACTCCAGCATTTGCTTGGATTCCCGCAGCGATTTTTGCGCCTCCTTGTTTTGGGTAATGTCCACGTGGCTGCCCACCATCCGTTTGGGGCTGCCGTCTTCCAGCCACTCTATCACTTGGCCGCGACACCAAACGTGCACCGTGCTGCCATCTTTGTGATGGTAGCGCACTTCATTGTCATAAGGAATTTTGCCACGGCTTTTGACGTGGGCTTCAAAACATTCAAACACTTTGGGGAGGTCTTCCTCGAAAATGATTTTCTGCCAAGAATCGGGATGGTTTTCCATCTCATCATCTTGATAGCCAAACATTTGCTTGAAGGTGGGGCTCAGATATTCGGTATTGTTGGCGATGTCCCAATCCCAAAAGCCGGCGAGCGTGGCATCCAAGATGTGGCCCATCACTTTGCGCTGGTCGGCCACTTCGGCTTTGGCTTCCGCCAATTGCTTTCGCAAAAGCTCCAGTTCCTCTTCGGGCGATAATTTTGCAGCGTGAACTCCGGCGTTGATCGGCATAGCGGTTTAGTTTCGTTTAGTTGAGGAGAGCGTCCATTTTGAGCGAGTTTGCTTTTTCAGCAGTTCATCGGATTCATAGTATCATTTTTAGCTCTTGTTGTAAAAAAACGGTGCGGCGCGCCAAATGCCTATCCTTCAACCAGATTGCCCATTTGTTTTTCAACGTTTTGCAAATGTGCCATTTATGCCAATAAACAGGGGCAATATATAAAACCGCCCGAAACTTTTTTTGACGGAAATGCCTGACGGTTCCATAAGATTTGGTGATAACTTTTCCCGCCGCTTTCGTTTGTGATGGCGCAATTTTTTACTTTTAAAATCCATCAAATTACCACCGAATTACCACCGAATTACCACCGAATTACCACCGAATTACCACCGAATTACCACCGAATTACCACCGAATTACCACCGAATTACCACCGAATTACCACCGAATTACAATGGAAACAAAATCCAGCCCCAAAACCGGGCGCGGCGCGCAGATAGACCCGTCCAACCGCTTTGCGCAATTTCGCTACGAAACCCGCGGCGACTACCTGGAATTTCTTCGCCAAAACGAGGAAGACACGTCGCTGGAAAAGAAGACCAAATTCATCGAAGTTTTCCCAAAGACCATCGTGAACAAAGTGACCAGCCCCGACGTGGGCTTGGGCTGGAGCGCCAATCCCTACCAAGGTTGCGAACACGGTTGCGCGTATTGCTATGCCCGCAATTCCCACGAATATTGGGGCTACTCGGCGGGCGCGGAATTCGAGCAAAATATTCTGATAAAGAAAAACGCGGCGGATTTGCTGGAGCAAAATTTCCAAAAGAAAAGCTGGCAGCCCGCCCCGATTATGCTCAGCGGAAACACCGACTGCTACCAGCCCGCCGAAAAGAAATTCGGCATCACCCGAAAAATGCTGGAAGTGTTTTGGAACTATAAAAATCCCGTAGGGATCATCACCAAGAACGCTTTGGTTTTGCGGGATCTGGATATTTTGAAAAAGCTGGCCGCCAAAAATTTGGTGGTTGTCAATCTTTCCATCACCAGCCTTGACGAAACCGTGCGCCGCAAACTGGAACCGCGCACCGCCACCGCCCGCCGCCGCCTGCAGACCGTGGCTACCCTTTCCGAAAACAAAATCCCCGTAAACGTGATGATCGCGCCCGTTATCCCCGGCCTCACCAGCCACGAAATCCTGCCCATCGCCAAAGCCGTTTCCGAGGCCGGCGCGCTGTCCATCGGCTACACGATGGTGCGATTGAACGGTCAAATCGCCGACATTTTTATGGACTGGGCGCGCTATCATTATCCCGACCGCGCCGAAAAAATTATGCACCTCATCCAGAGCGCCCACGATGGCAACCTGAACGATTCGCAATGGGGCCGCCGGATGATGGGCGACGGCCGCATCGCCGAGCAGGTGCGGGATATGGTAAACTTGGCACGGCGGAAATATTTCAAAAACCGGAGTTTGCCACCTTTTAATTATGATGATTTTGTCCGCGCGCCCAAGGGGCAATTGGGATTGTTTTGAACATTAAGGTCTTTCAAAAAACTCCCGAATCACCCCCTCGTCCAAGTCGCGGTAGCTCATCTTGTGTTTCACCTCGCCGTTTTCCAACAGGAGAGTGAGCGGAAAACGCCCGCGCGTGATTTTCAGAAAATCGCTGTTTTCGATGGAAATGTGCCGGAAATCGAGCGATCCGGTTTCATCATAAAAATGCTGGATGGTGGAATCTTTTTTGGCCACGAACACGGTGGCCACGTTTTCCATCGGGATGTTTTCTTTCTCTACGATCACGGAAATCTTGGACGACGACATCTTGCAGAACTTGCAGCGGGTGCTGTAAAAGCTCACCAATTTTTTGCCTTGTCTGAGATCGTCGGGAAAGGCGTTTTTTTCAAAATTCTCGTCCAAGGCAATTTGGTCAAAAGCGCGGGTTTCATTGGGTTTTTGATAGAAAAAATCGGGTGGCGAGGTAATCAGCGGGATGGACAAGCTCACCAAAAAAATCAAGAAGGCGAACAGGTTGCCGCGCGAATAGAAAGGCAAATTCTTGGGATGGCGAACCCAAAAGAGCAGCAGCAAAAAAAGGCCGTTTTTCACCAAAGATTCGGTGGGCGACAAGTCCATCAACTCGCCGAGGCAAAAGCAGTTTTCGGTATTGTTTTTTGCAATTTGCAGAATCAGGAAAACGCTGAAAACCAGCAGCAGAAAAACCGAGGCGCGCCAAGCGGAGTTCCATTTCAATTTGATCATCAACAACAGGCCAAGAAAAATTTCCACCGCCACCAAAAGCCGCGCGGAAAATGCCGCCCAATCGAACGGGAGCTTGGAAAGCTGGAAAAGGTACACCTCGAAGGCATCCATCCCCAGCAGTTTGGAAACGCCCGAAAAAATGAAAAATCCGCCGAGGAAAAGGCGGATTAGTAGTTTTAAGATTTTCAAAACTTAGACTATCGATTAATCTTCATCGAGGTCGCAATCGACATCGGCGTCCACCTCGACCTCAAAATCACCATTTCCCACACTGCCACCAAGGTCATTCCTAATTTCTTCTTCAAATTCCTGTTCACGGTCTTCGCCGGCTTCTTCGCATTCTTCCTCGGCATCGTTGGCTTTCCGCTTGTCGTTGTCAAATTCCTCTTTATCTTCAATCTCTATCTCGGCTGATGCTATCACGGTGCCATCATCGGTAGAAATTACCGAAACCGTGGCGTCCCCGCCACACACGCAGGAATATTCTTTTTTGCAACCGACGATTCCAAGTGTCAAAATTGCCAAAAAAACAACTGCTACTTTTTTCATTGTAAAGGATTTAAATTATTAAAAAACAAGGGGTTCAGCTACTGGGAGGCGAAAATCTCAAAAAAAATTAAGACCAACAAAAAATTAAAAAAAAAGCCACACTAAAAAGTGTGGCTTTTAAAATTATTGCGGTGAAAATTAATCCACTTCTTCCAATTCGCATTCCGCTGTGGCGTCACCAAAAGAGGTTCCACCTACGCACGAATCTTCAGCGTCACTCTTTTTAGAGTCTTCCAATTTAGCTTCGGTGGTACCAACAACATCACCGTCAACTGTATAAGTACAAGTACAAGTATAGTCCTTCTTGCAGCTTGACAAACCAAACAGGCCAACAACGGCCAAAGACAACATTACTTTTTTCATCGTAATTAAATTTAAAGATTGAGAATTAAAGCTACTCGGAACTGTTCCGAATATTTCAAGGGGCGAAAATCATACATAATATTCAGACCGCCAAATTTTATCATAAAAATTTGTGGTTGATTATCAACGGTTTAATGTGAGCAACTCCCGAATTTATACCTGTATAACTGAAAAAAGCCGCTCCTTTGTAAAAAAAAGCGGCTGAATTTTGTATTCTAAAAACCGATAAGTATCAATCTTCCTTCAGCGTACATTGCGCATCATCGTCCAAATTTTTGGCTTGGACATCGCGGTCATCGCAGCGGTCCTCCGCCTCATCTTCAGTTTCATCCTTGTATTCGTAGGTGGTTTCAAAATCGGCTCCGAGAAAGTCACCTTCGCATTCGCATACCCAGTCTTTCTCTTTATTGCAACCGGAAAGTCCGATCAAACCCACGGCGGCCACCGCCAATAGTACCTTTTTCATAGTTTTCAAAATTTAAATTATGACTTAAAAAAATCCCATCGGGGATTTTCAAAGCACAAAACTAAAAAGGAAATATATTCTGTCAAAAAAATCTTACACTAAATTGGTGTAAACGGCCTGCACGTCGTCGTCGTCGTTTATTTTTTCCAGCATCTTGTCGATGTCCTCCATTTGCTCTTCGGTAAAATCTACTGGCGAAGTGGCAAAGCGTTGCAGGTTAGCTTTTTTGGTTTCGATGTTTTTCGCCTCCAAAGCCGAGGAAAGCGCGCCGAAATTCGTCCAGTCGCCATATATATATAGCGTGCCGTCCTCCTCGTCGATTTCTTCCAGCCCCGCGTCGATGAGTTCAAGTTCCATTTCCTCCGGATTCATCCCGTCGGTTTTTTCGATTTCAAAAACCGCTTTTCGATCAAACATAAACTCCAGCGAGCCATTGGGCACCACGCCGCCACCCGCTTTGTTGAAATAGGATTTTACGTTGGCCACCGTGCGGGTGGTATTGTCGGTGGCGCATTCCACAAAAACGAGGACGCCGTGCGGGCCTTTTCCTTCGTAATTCACTTCGGTGTAGTTGGCCGAATCCGAACCCGAGGCGCGCTTAATGGCGTTCTCAATGTTGTCCTTGGGCATATTCTGCGCCTTGGCGTTTTGGATAGCCGTGCGCAGCGCCGAGTTGGTGTCCGGATCTTCGCCGCCCTCTTTGGCGGCCATCGTGATGGCCTTGGCCAAGCGCGGGAATATGCGCGACATCTTGTTCCAGCGTTTTTCCTTGGCCGCGCGGCGGTATTCAAAAGCTCTTCCCATTTTGTGAAGGGTTAAAATGTGATAAGTATTGGGTTAGGTGAAAAGTCAGCAGGCTTAAAAATTGGGGGGCGCAATTTACTCATCACTCATCACTCATCACTCATCACTCATCACTCATCACTCATCACTCATCACTCATCACTCATCACTCATCACTCATCACTCATCACTCATCACTCATCACTCATCACTCATCACTCTTTCAGACATACTTCCCGCCCATCCTTTTGATGGCCACTTTGGTAAGGCTGATGGTAAGTCCGCTGACCACCGTCCAGCCGATGACCTTGCCCCAGTTGATTTTTTCGTCCATCACGGCATTGGGGGGTCGCTCATTGAAGAGTTCGTTGTAGCCGGTTTCCAACAGTTTTTTCAATGCGAAGCCCACAGCCAGCGCGGCGATGGAAATGGCTACTTTTTCGGCGGTAGTTTCGTTGCCGTCTTTGGAAAATTTGAGATAATTTTTCACGATTGTAATTTTTGTAAAGAACCAAAACAGGCCGTTTTGGTTTGGTGGTTTTAAAATTTATAAGAAATGGGAATCCTTCAGATCTTGCTCAACATCATTTTTCCGCCGCTGGGCGTGGCCGTGGCCAAAGGCGCAGGAAAAGATTTGCTTATCAATATTTTGCTGACCCTTTTGGGATTTTTGCCCGGGGTGATTCACGCGTTTTGGGTAACGGGCCGCTAAGAGGATTTTTTATCCGCTTTTTTCTTTTCGATTTCATCGGCCACCTTGCCGTCGCCACTTTTTTCGTTGGCCGCCAAAATATGTTCGGCGGTCCACTTGGCGTGGGCCGATGGCTCAATTGGGTGGCCGTATTTATGGGCGTGCACTTGGGTAAATTCCGCTCCGAAGAATAAAATCAAGGCCGTGTAATTGACCCACAACATTACTAAAATAACCGTGCCCGCCGCGCCAAAAGCACTGCCGGGGTTGGAATAGCCGAAGTACAATCCCAGCAAAGTTTTGCCGATGGTAAAAAGGATGGCCGTAACGAAAGCCCCCACCCACACGGAGTTCCAGCCGATCTTCACATCGGGCAGCACCTTAAACATTATCGCAAAAAGCAAGGTGACCACCCCCAGCGGGATGAGGAAATTGATGACTTCCACCACGTGGAGCAGTGCTTCGCCAAATTGCCGTTCTATCCAACCGGCCAGCACCGAGAGGATACCCGAAAGCACCAAGGTAATAAGGAGCAAGAAGGCGATGACCAAGATCAAACCCAGTGAATACGCACGGTCGGTGAGGAGTTTTACGATGCCGTTGTCCGGCGCGGCCTCCACTTCCCAAATGTGGTTCAACGATTTCTGCAACTGGAAAAACAGCGTGGTGGCGCCAAAAACCAAGGTGCCAATACCCACGGCCTGCATCACCCAGCTATCTTTATTCAGTTGGGCGTTGGTCAAAATATCCTCCACCCCTTCCGCCGCATCGGCGCCCAGGAATTCTTGGATCTGCCCGCTCACCTGACCTTGAATGGCCTCTTGCCCAAAGAAAATCCCCGCAATCCAAATGATCATCATCAAGAGGCCGGGCATCGAAAAAATGGCGTAATAAGCCACGATGGCCGCGTTGCGCCAAGGGTCGTCATCGTTCCATTCTTTGCCAGTTTTAACCAGCATCTGCCAGATAGATTTGAAATTTACACGCATCTTTTTTTAGAATTTTAGGGAAGTAACGCGCCGGGGGCGGTTGGGTTTAGGAGTCACGGGCAATTCATACCCATTTGTATCTTAAAATAAGTTTGGCATTTTTTATTCTTGGTTTTTCGCGAAGGGGTTGATATGCTTTTCACCCTTCAATTTTAAAAATCATTTATAGAAATTCTATTTCTTTTTATCCATAAAAAAAACCGCCCCAGCTATGCTGCCGAGGGCGGTTTGTCATTTTCAATTTCAAAAAACTTCTACTCCTTCACCACTTTTTGGGTAAACGCCTCATCACCGGAAATCACTCGGATGAGATAAACGCCAGCGGAGTACTCGGTCAAATCCAATTCCGCGCGGTCGCCCATCGTCTCGGAAGAGAGCAGCTTGCCGCGGAAGTCGAATACCTGCACCTGCGAGGCAGATTCCGTGGCGCGCAACATTTCCACGCTCAGCTTGCCAGTGGTCGGGTTCGGGTACATCGCGAAGCCGTTGCCTGCACTCATCTCGATGGCGATGCCCGCCTCGGCTTCCTTGCGGATGACGCGCTGGCCGGCTTGATCCAAATCCAAACGGAAAGAGAAACCTCCCGCTTCGTTGGCGTTGGCCCGATTGCGAATCGCCAGCACAACCTCGTTGGTGCCTTCCACGAACACACCGTTCAGGTTAGTGGCCGACACCACATCGAACATATCGCCTCCCATAAACCCATTCACTGGACTAATGCCCGCCGTGTATTTCAGGTCGTGAGCCGGCACTTGCATATTCATCGGGCCGCTGTTGTTCTCCCGAGCAATCAACACTTGGTTGATGTAGATCTCGAAGCCGTCGTCGCCCGTCATCCGGAACCTCGCGTCCAAGTTGGCGCTGTCGGTCAGCTCAAACTCCTTGCGGAAGAAGGTGATATTGTTGTCCGTCTTGATCACCTTGGTACTGTCCACAGGGTCGATGGTGGGGAAGCTGTAAGGCTGCCCTTCCATTGCCGGCAGGGTGTAAGTGGAGGTGGGCGGCAGTGCGCTGGCGCCGTTCCAGTTTCCGCTAAAGTTGCTCTGCTCCTTTTGGGTACTCTTGCGGAACCCACTGTCGGAGATAACCGCGAAAGCCAAGGTATCCTCCGGCGGCACGCTGTCCTGCGGCACGTTGCCCTTGCAGCCCTGCACTTGCAGGCTCAAAGAGAAGCCGCCGCGGTCGCTGGATTTTCCATTGTTGCGCAAGGCCACAATGATGTCGTTCAAGCCAGGCTGGAAGATATTGTCCAGCGAACCGGAGGCGGTGGCGTCGAACATTCGGTTGCCGCCCGCGCCGTTGTCCACCGTGCCATCATCGTTGAAACGGGCATCGTGGGGCGGGAATTCTTGGGTATTCCCCGTGAATTGATAGTCGCCCGCCAAGAGGCTGCCGTTCACATATACTTCGATCTGGTTGTCGAAGGTGGTGCGCACCCGCGCGCTGATGCCCGTCAGGCTGTCCAACTGGATGGTCTGGCGGTAGTAGCGGATGGCGTTGCCGGCGATTATGACCTGCGAGCTGTCCACGGCATCTATTGTGGGAAAGCTGTAAGGCTGCCCGATCATCACTGGCTGCGTAAAGGTACTGGTGTCGGGCAGGTTGCCGTTCACCCCGTTCCAGTTGCCGCTGAAGTTGGTGGACGTTACGGTGGTGCTCTCCGTCCAATCCGCATTGGTCACAACCCGCAAAGTATCACACACCGAATCCTGCACCGGTTGCTGGTCGCAGCCATCCACTTGCATACTGAGGGAGAAACCGCCCGCATCGCTGCTTTTGCCCAAGTTCCGCAATACCACCACAATCTCGTTGGTGCCTTGCTGGAAGAAGTTGTCCAAGTCACCGCTGGTGGTGAAATCGTACATCTTGCGGCCATCGGCGCCATTGTCCACCGTGCCGTTCGACTCAAACTCGGCATCGAAGCCCGGCGCCAGATCGTTGTTGCGGTCGAATTGGTAATGCGCCGTCAAAAGGTCGCCGTTCACGTACACCTCCATCTGATCATCAAAGGTGGAGCGTATCCGAGCGCCAATGCCCTGCAGGTCGTCCAGCTCAATGGTCTTACGGAAGTAGCGGATATTGTTGCCCGCCTTGATTACCTTGGAGGAATCCACCGCGAAGATGGTGGGGAAACTATAGGGCTGGCCTATCATCACCGGCTGGGTGTAAGACCCGCTGGATGGCAGGTTGCCGTTCACGCCGTTCCAGTTTCCGCTATTGTTGGTGGGGGTCACCACGGTGCTCATCCGCCAAGTGGTATCGGTTACGAACCGGACGGTGTCGCAATCGCCGCGGCCTTGGATGGTATCCAATACCAAAACGGTGGCTTGGCAAGTACGCTGATTGCCACTACTGTCGGTCACGGTCAGGGTCACGGTGTTGTTGCCCGCGTCGCTGTCGCCAAACATATTGGGGCTCACGCTGAGGCTCACGCCGCTGCATTGGTCAGAGGAACCGCCGTCCACAAAGGCGGGGGTAATCATCGCTTGGCCGTTGCTGTCCAAGAAGATGGTAGTGTCCGTGCAAACGGCCATCGGGCGCGCGGTGTCGTTCACCGTTACCGTAAAGGTGCAGGTGTCAGTATTGCCCGATGCATCTTCGGCCACAAAAACATTGGTGGTGATGCCAATCGGGAACAGTGAATCCGATGCAATTCCCATAATCTGGTAAACGGAATCGCTGGGGCAATTGTCGGTGGTGCTTACCATAAAGCTGACCCCTGCGCCGCACGTATCTTCATCATTGCTCACCACAATATCAGAAGGACAGGAAAGCACTGGGTCTTCTGTGTCGTTCACCGTTACCGTGAAGCTGCACGAATCTTGGTTTCCGAAAGCATCCGTTACCACAAAGGTGTTGGTAGTTACTCCCATTGGGAAGGTAGAACCCGAAGGCATTCCCGCCGTTTGCGCCATCGTTTCGCCAGGGCAATTGTCCGATGAGCCTACGCCAAAGTTCACTACCGCGCCGCAAGTGCCAGCATCGTTGCTGGCCACAATATCGGCGGGGCAGGTAATCATGGGATTCACTGTGTCATTCACGGTTATAATGAAAGTACAAGAATCTTGGTTTCCGGAGGCATCCGTTACCACAAAAGTGTTGACGGTCATTCCCACGGGGAACTGCGACCCAGAGGGCAGGCCGCTGGTCTGCACCGTGGTTTCGCCTGGGCAATTATCGGACGATGAAATATTGAAATTCACCACCGCACCGCACTGGTTGGCGTCGTTGCTCAGTATGGTATCGGAAATGCAAGTAATCACAGGCGCCATCGTGTCGTTTACCGTTACGGTGAAGCTACACGTGTCCGAATTCCCAGTGGTGTCGAAAGCTACGAAAGTGTTGGTGGTAACGCCTACGGGAAAGGCCGAGCCGGAGGCCATCCCTGCAATTTGATCCACGGAATCTATGGCGCAGTTGTCCATCGCGCTGGGCATCGGATACGAAACCACCGCGCTGCACATTCCAGCATCGTTGCCCACATTTGTATCGCTGGGGCAAGCTATCATCGGCGCTTCGGCATCGCTCACCGTTACGGTGAAGCTGCACGAATCCTGATTGCCAGAAGCATCCGTTACTACAAAGGTGTTAATGGTAGTTCCCACTGGGAACACAGAGCCGGAAGGCATTCCCGCCGTCTGCGTCACCATTTCGCCGGGGCAGTTGTCATTTGAGGCTACCGAAAAAGTAACGGCCGCACTGCACATTCCCGAATCGTTATTCATTGTGATGTCAGCGGGGCAAGTAATGCTTGGCGCCATCGTGTCGTTCACCGTTACCGTAAAGCTGCACGTATCCGTATTGCCCACCGCATCTTCGATTACGAAGGTATTGGTAGTCACTCCCACTGGGAACAAGCTATCCGAGGCAATGCCTGCAATTTGGAAAACGCTGTCGCCGGGGCAGTTGTCGGAACCCATTACCGCATAGCTGAATACGGCGCCGCAGGTATCGGCATCGTTACTCAATACCGTGTCGGCGAGGCAAGCTATCACAGGATCTTCCGTATCGTTCACCGTTACGGTAAAGCTGCACGAATCCTGATTTCCGGAAGCATCCGTTACCACAAAGCTGTTGGTGGTCGTTCCCACGGGGAAGGCTGAGCCGGAAGGCAAGCCTGCCGTTTGCGTTACCGTTTGGCCTGGACAATTGTCGGAAGAGGACACCGAATAAGAAACCACCGCGCTGCACATTCCCGCATCATTACTGGTCATAACATTGCCCGGACAAGTAATCGTTGGCGCCATCGTATCGTTCACCGTCACGGTAAAGCTGCAAGTGTCGCTATTTCCGGTGGAATCCTGCGCCACGAAAGTGTTGAGCGTGGTGCCAATCGGGAAGATTGTATCGGATGGCAAACCCGCGATTTGAAAAACCGTGTCGCCTGGCGCGTTGTCCACCGAAGTAACCGAGAAGCTGACCACCGCGCCGCAAGTGTCCTCGGCATTGCTTACCATAATATTGCCGGGGCAAATCACCATCGGGTTGGCGGTGTCGTTAACTGTTACGGTGAAACTGCAGGTATCCGTAAGTCCTGTGGTATCCCTCGCAAAGAAAGTGTTGGTAGTCGTCCCGATGGGGAAGAACTCGCCACTTTCGATGCCCGTAATTTGGATGATGGTATCCAAAACGCAATTGTCCGTGGCAGTTACGTTGAAGCTTACCACCGCGCCGCTGGTGTCTTGCTCGTTGCTCACCACGATGGGCGCGGGACAAGTAATCATCGGATTTTCGTCATCATTTACCGTCACGGTAAAGCTGCAGGTATCACCTTCATTCCCAACAGAATCTGTTACGAAGAAAGTGTTTGTAGTAATGCCCACGGGGAAAGCAGAGCCGGAAGGCAAGCCCGCCAATTGGGTTACTGTTTCGCCGGAACAGTTGTCGGAAGTTCCTACTGTATATCCAAAAGCTGCGCTGCAAGCACCTGGACTTGTGGAAATGGTGCTGTTCGGTGGGCAGAAAATCACGGGATTTTCATCGTCCGTTACTGTAATTGTGAAACTGCAAGTATCCACATTGCCGCTGGTATCGGAGGCGGTGGCTGTAACCGTGGTTGTACCTATGGGGAACAAGGTGCCGGGATCTTGGCTGTAAATGATGGTGTCGATGGCACACTCATCCGTGGCGGTGGCCGAAAAATTCACCACTGCACCGCATTGTCCGGCATCGTTGCTCAGCGTGGTATCAGCGGGGCAAGAGACTACTGGCTTGGTCGTGTCGTTCACCGTAATGGTAAAGGTGCAGGAGTCCGCATTGCCGCTGGTGTCGGTGGCGGTTACCTTCACCGTGGTAGTGCCCACTGGGAAGAAGGTGTTGGGATCTTGGCTGTAGGTAACGATGGCCGTATCGCAGGTTTCGCTGGCCATTGCCATAAAGTCCACGATGGCGCCACACATTCCCGCGTCGTTGGAAAGCACCGTGTCGGATGGGCAAGCCAACAAAGGCGGCTCTATGTCATCGCCAGCTTCCAAAAATTCGCAGGCCACTTCCACCCGGATGGGGATGTCGTACAATTCAAAACCCTGCAGATTCTCCACCCGCAGCGCCAGGTCATAAACGCCTTCCGCGTCAGGGTCGAAGGGCAAAATATCGGGGCTGCCCAACTGTTGGAAGAAATCAAAGCCAAAGTTTTCCGACGATTGGAAAAAGCTGGTGCCGCCTTGGCCGCTGTCGCGCAATAGCTGACTGATGTTGGCCACAAACGGCCCCACTTGACAAGCGCTGTCGGAAGGATCAAAATCCAATTCCAAGAACACGTTCAAATCATTGAAAGTGGATTGACCGAGATTGACACTGATCAGGTAATTCCAGCGCGCGGTGCCGGAGTCCGGCTCTTCGTTGGCCGCCGATTCGGGCGAAGCGCCTGGGCCGAATTGGTAAGTATCACCGGGCACATCGCCATCCACAGGCTCTACATCGCCGCGGAAACGCTTGAACGCCTTGATGCCGCCGTTGATGCCGCAGGTTTGCGCCACCGCCATATTTTCATTGGAAATGCCGCTGCCTATCACGATGGGATCAGGAAGTACTGTATCGTAGCTTAAGCCCGGCCCGTCGCCGAAGTAGAAATCATCCCAGTAAATGGTATAGGTAACGCCTGTATCGTTATTGTAACCTTGCAGGATAACGTTGCTAAAACCTTCTTGATTCAAACCTGCCGCGTCGGCATAAGCCGTAAGGTTGTCATTCACAGAATAACGGAATCTTCCGCTGTTCAAAATCTCCACCCTCAGGGTATGAAACTGGTCATATTGGAAATCGCACGGCAAGCCAAGATCCCTGAAACCTAAAGTGTCATCAAAAATTTGGAAGCGCGGATTGCCGCCATTGCTGGCAAATTCGATAATGGGGAAGGCCGAAATAGCACCCGAAGAATCCCGTGCTTCGCCCCATAGTCCGGCCATCCGGCGGTTGGTGGTAGCCCAATCCGATGGGATAAAAAGATCAATCTGCAACACTTGGGCATTGTCAGTCATATACTTTTTGCCTTGGGTATTGGCAAAACTGGTGTTCTGCGATGGGCGATTGTTTTGACCATCCGAGGCATCAATCTGGTGAATCAATGTGCTGTCGCCCATAAATACGCCCACGTAGAAACTGTCTGGCGGGAAACGGTCGGTGTACCACACACCGGACGCTGGGGCGGATTGGCAGATGATGGTATCGTTGAATGGGAAGTAAGTGAAACAGCCCTCGCATTCGCCGTTCGGGCAGATGGGGCCGAAGCAGGAAGTGGTATCCGGCTGGAAGCCGATGGCCGCGCTGGTGTCGGTGCCGTCAGTTAGATAGGGATTGATGTCAAAATTACCATTCACCTGGGCGTTGATCTGAGCCAGCTTGGTGGTGCCGTACCAGTTGCATTCGGCATTCACCTCATTTGCTGTATTGCCGGCCAAGGCCAAAGTATCCACCAAAAAACTGTTCTCTTTGATGACCGCATTGATGGGAGCGCCGCTATTGAACACGAACGCGCCGAAGCCCGCTTGACTGATCTTGTTGTTCTTCGCCAAGAGGAAAGAAGCATTCGTGGTGGCAAAGGCTTGGATGCCCTCATCGATGATTTCCATTTCATTTTCGATGACCACCGAATTGTTATTGACCCCCAAATAAGGGGCTTCCACATTGATAAAGCGGTTGCGCGCCACGAATACGGAGTCGGCATTGAAATCCAAAACACCCGCCGCATCCGAACCATCGCCTCTCAGATAATAAACATCGCGGATGGTATTATTGGTAATGGAAGCGAACCTCAGCCCGAAACTGGGCTGGATGGCGTTCTGGGCGGGGTCGTTATTCTCGCCCGTCAAGGTGTCTGCACCCGCCACTAAGCTGCTGTCCACCGTGGCGGAAAGAAGGTTGGCGCCAAAAAGGCCGATGCCCGTTTTCTGCCAATCTATCACGCAACTTTGGTTGATGTCCACAGTGCGATCGTTGCCATCAAAAGCGAAAGCGTAAATGCCCGTGCCTTGTTGCGTTCCGTCCAGCGGCGTATTGCGAATGCCCTTCACCATCACGTCCTCCACGCGGCCGCCAGCGTTGCGGTAGCCGATGCCTTGGTAGCGCATATTGGTGTTGCCTTGGCCGTCGCCGTCCACTTGCAGGGCTTCTATTAATACATTGCCCGCATCGTGGATGTTGATGACTGGGACATTGGTGCTGGCGCCCGAACCCGTGGTCGAATCCATATTCGCCACGCCTTGTATAATGGTGTTGGAGGAATCGTCACCGATAATCGCCAAATCTTTATCGATGGAAACTTGGCCGGCATAAGTGCCGGGGGCTAAGTTTACCGTGTCGCCCTCAAAGGCAATGTTCTCCGAACGCTGCACCACGCCCTTGCGCGAATCCAGCGAGGCGGGCAAGTTGTACAGCTGATTTTCGCGGGTGCGCACCAGTCCGTTCTTGCCCGTGTTGTGGCCGTGCACGGTCTGTACCTCCATCGTGAAAAGCTCGGCTTGCGAAAGATTTTCAAAAGGAACGCCTTCATTTTGATTGTTGGTCACATCCAAAAAGAAACCATCGTCCACGCTGCTGAGGTTGAAGAAGGTGAGGAAACCCAAAGTGGAATCGATAAAATTGTTATTGTTGAAAACGATGGTGTCCACCGTGCCGTCGATAGATATGGCCGTGCCGTTCACCTCGAATTCGTTGTTGTCCAATACGAAACTGTCGGTGATGTTGTCGATATTGATGGCGGAGCGGTTGCGGCGGAAGCAGTTGTCCGTAACGGTAGAAACGCCCGGGCCGCCGTTTGAGAAAATGCCAGAGGTGAAACTGCCCAAGCCGAATAGGCTGAAAACATTGCCCGCTTCGGCGCTGCCTTGGAAGCGGTTGCCGATGATAGTTACCGATTGTCCTACTGGGACGGAGGAAACCACTATGCCGCGAGAGGTAACCACATTGCTACTACCCGTCAATAAGTTTTGAATGTCGCGGCTGAAGATGTTGTTGCGGACAACCGGGTCACCGTTCAAGTTAGTAATGGATAAGATGACACGGCTTTGGCTGGAAAGCGTTTGAAAGGTGTCCTGCAAAGTGACCCCATCCAAGATAAACTGGTCAGAAGTGGTAACTGAAATGTGAGTGCCGCCCGATGCGATGAGCGAGAAATCGATGACCGCCTCGCCCACGCGGGGCGCGCCGCAGCCGGCGTTGCCCGCGTTGGGGCCAATCACCGTGAGCGGGCCGCTATTGATGGTGTTCTGCATCGTTTCGGGATACTGGCCCACGTCCAACGCGATGACCACGCCGGGGCAGGTGTCCGCCGCCGCCAGCGCTCTGTCGAAAGTCAAGAACGGCGAACTGCTGGAGCCGTTGCCCAAAACATCGTCACCAGTAGATGTGGTGAACACATCCCCGGCGGTGGCAAGGTCGTTTACAAAAATGGTGTCGGGGCACTGCGCGGACAGATTTGCCCAGCCCAGAGAGCTGAACAGGATGCCCAATAAAAGGCTGAAGCGGATGCCGCCCATATTGCGGCAAATTGTAGTTGAAAGTTTCATAGTTGTGTTACAGATTAAAATTGCTATTAAAAAAAGAAAGATGAGTAAGAAAAGGGCCTGTAAGCACACAACTTGGGAAAAGAAAAAAGCGCCGCCCAAATCAATGGACAGCGCTTCTCTAAAAATCGTTAGGGCACCGTGTGATTCAAAAACGAAACGTAGGTAGCCGTGGAAAAAGAGCAAGGAATGCAGGTCAGGTCGGTAAGCATCATTTTGAATTGCAGTTAAAGGTGTTAAAATTCAGTTGCTGGAGCCGCGCCTTTTTGGGATAATAAAACCCATTGAACGCGAGGGCTAACCTAAAAACATTTTTTAAAAAAGCAAGGGTTTTGGAAAATTACTTTTGAAATTGTATTTCAATCCATTCTAAATTGTCTAAAAACCAAAAAGTTATCCACGGCAATTTTTTATTTATTTTGGTAAGGATTTTAACTTTTGACGAGAACTTCTGGACACAACCTGAAAGGGGTGTCCTACAAATCTGAGAGACATTTTCCTGAAATCGAAAAAAGAGTCTGCTACGTGACGCAAAAAAACGTGGGTGGCCTAAAACGAAAGAAGTTTCATAGCGGATTGAAAAACCAAAAACTTTTGACCTAATAAACCAAACTCTTGATAAATTCGTACCGATGCCCTTCGCTCATCACGAGAAACTTTTTTTTCTAACCAAAAGGTGTACAGAAAGGGGATTTCCGGTATTTTCTGTCTCGCGAAAAATCATTTGCCGTTACTGATTGATACCTAAAGAATTACATTCGCTAAGAATTTAAAAATCCCCACAATTATGAAAAAGCTTATTATCTTGGTGGCACTTGCCTTTTTGGCCGTGCCCACGCAAACTTCGGCCACCCACCTGATGGGCGGCGAAATCACAGCGCGACCCGACTCCGCCCAGCCCAATAATTACATCATCACCCTTACCTTGTACCGCGATGCCTTAGGCGTTTCCTTAGGTCAAAACGCCACCGTGCAGGTAGATTGGGGGCAATGGGGCCTCCAACAGCTCAACCTCCCGCGCCTCTCCGTCGATTCCATCTTTTTGAACCCCGTGTATGAACGGCACATTTACCAAGACACCTTTACGGTGACGGACACGGCGGCCTACCACCACATTTCGTTCGACTTGTGCTGCCGAAATCTTTCCATCCTTAATGGTACGGGGAATTTCCACATCACCTCGTCTTTTCAGCCCGGCAATCATACGGCCACTTTCCTTTCCGCGCCCATTGTCAAGTTTCCCAAAGACACGCTGTGGGCCTACAATCCGATGCCGTCGGATTTTGAAGGCGATTCGCTTTATTGGAATATCAGCGCACCTTTTAGAAACGCCACTGACACCGTGAATGGCTACTACCCGCCCAGCGCAAACCCCGGCGGCGATCTTTCCATAGATTCCGCCACGGGCGTGGTTTCTTGGAATCCTTCGCAAGTGGGCAATTTTATTTTCTCGGTCTCCGTGGCGGAATGGCGCGGCGGGGTGCTGGTAGGTGAAATAAAACGCGATATGCAAGTGCTGGTGGTGGCGGACACGTCGCAACTGTTGATATCGCCGCCCATCAACGTGATTTCCGCCAACGGGCAAAACACCTTCGACCTTACCGCCTGCGCGGCCAATTCGTTCACCATTTCGGCCACCACTTCCGATTCGCTGGCCACCCTCTCTATGATGGCGCTGGGCGAACCGTTTCAGGTAGATCCAACCGGGGCCACTTTTACCACGGTGTTGAAGAAAAGCGGCGCGGGCATAATGGAGGGCCATTTCCAGTGGAATCCCGACCCTGCATTAAATGGCAATTCTTACCGGATGATGGTGCGCATTTCCGATGGCAATTTCTCCTACGATTATTCGGTTACGCTGAACGTGACGGGCGTGGTGAGCGTTGAGGAAATGGGTGCCGATGCATCGCATTTTGCCGTCTTCCCCAATCCCGCGCAGGCGGGGCTGCATTGGGCTTCTGATTTTTATCAAGGGCCGGTTTCGCTGCGATTGTTGGGAATGGACGGGCGCCTGATAAACCAAGCTGAGTTTACTTCCGGCGAACGGTTTTGGGCGCTGCCCACCGTGGAGGCCGGTGCCTACGTTTTGGAAATTCAATACGAAGAAAAATCGGAACGGCAGCGGGTCTTGTTCCGGTAGTGTTTCCTGAAAAGATTTGATAAAACAAAAGCCCCCCGTTTAGAGAAACGGGGGGCTTTTTTGTGCGCGCGAAAGGACTCGAACCTTCACGCCCGAAGGCACTGCCACCTGAAGACAGCGCGTCTACCAATTCCGCCACGCGCGCTAAATCCTAATTTTTTCACAATCTCATCCAATGGAGCAAGTCAGCAAAGTAGCGCGCCTGCCTGTCGGCAGACAGGTCTACCAATTCCGCCACGCGCGCGATTTTTCGGGCGGCAAAAGTAGAGAAAAGATTTCAGTTGGCAGTTGGCAGTTGGCAGTTGGCAGTTGGCAGTTGGCAGTTGGCAGTTGGCAGTTGGCAGTTGGCAGTTGGCAGTTGGCAAATTGCTGATTGCTGATTGCTGATTGCCGATTGCCGATTGCTGATTGCCGATTACCGATTGCAAACTGTGTACTAATCTCACAAAAAAAACCGCCTGCGAAATAATCACAAGCGGTTGCTGTATTTGAAAAAACGCTTTGCTTTTAGTGCGTCACCATCGGGTCCAGTTCCTTCGCCTTGTCGATGAAATCCTGCACTTGGTTTTCGTTTGGCACTCGGCGGGTGATTTTTTTCTGCTCGTTGATTTCCTGAAGTTTCTCCGCTAAGTTGGCGGCGTTGCGCGTGCGGAGTTCTTTCACGGTGTCCACGCCGGCGGCCTTCATCAGCTCGGCAAATTCGCCGCCCACGCCGTTGATGCGCATCAGGTCGCCCATATTCACGAGGTCGAGGATTTTGGAAGCGTCCACCCCGCTTTGCTCGGCCACGGCGGTGCGGCCCGCCTTGCTGTGAGCTTTTTCCAAAAGTCCTTCCACGGTGGTGATGCCGGCCTTTTCCAGTTTCTTGGCGGTGGCGTCGCCGATGCCTTCTATTTCTGTGATTTTGTATGCCATTTCTTTGATTTGTTTATTGTTAAATTTTGGCTAAAACTATAAACTAAATGGTTTATCACAAAAAGAGGCTTTAGTTTTTTATCACTTTTTGTGAAACCACCTGCCCGCCGTGGCGAATCTTGAACAGGTAAACACCAGCGGTGTAGCTTCTCAAGTCGAAGGTGGCAGAGCTGCGCACGTTTCGGGTTTCCAGCAAGCGTCCGCTGAAATCGTAGAGCTGGACCTCGGCCGATTCGTCGCTGGCGCGGGCTATTTGCACGGTCACTTTCCCCAGCGTCGGGTTCGGGAAAATCCTCACCTCCTCCCCTTGCGCCATTTCTTGCGCGGTGGCCTTGTTCTCCGCAGATTTAACGATAACGGAACCGCCCGCTTTTTCCAGATCCATCCGGAAGGAAAAACCGCCCACATCGTTGGCTTTTCCCTTGTTGCGAATGACGACCACCACTTCGTTCGATCCCATTTGAAACACGTTGTCCAACGGTACGGCATTCATCATATCAAAGGCATCGCCACCCCCGAAACCATTGGTGAAAGACCCACTACCGGAGGCAAACAAAGAGTGGCTTGGCGCACGGTAATTGGCCGACCCCGAATTTTCCTCGCGGGCCAGCAGGGTACCGTTCACGTAAATCTCAAAACCATCATCCCCCGTAAGGCGGAAATGCGCGTCTAAACCCACATTATCAGTAAGTTCAAATTCTCTCCGGAAAAAGGTAATGTTGTTGTCGGTCTTTATCACCTGCGCACCTAAAACGGAATCAATAGTAGCGAAAGAATAGGGCTGCCCCACGATGGCAGGCAAAATATAAGTGGAAGTGCTGGGCAAGCTGCTGGCGCCGCTCCAATTGCCGCTGTAATTACTGGGCTGCGCGTAGGTACTTTTAGACCATCCGCCATCGGAGACCAAACTGTCCACCAGTATCTCCGCAATATTGGTATCGCCTTGACCCGAACTCTCGCCCATACAACCCTCCAAATTCAGCTTGAGCGAAAAACCGCCCGCGTCGCTGGGCTTGGCCAAGTTGCGCAGCACCAAAATGATTTCGTTGTGCCCCGTCCCAACCAAGCTGGCCAAATTAGCTGCGGTCACAAAATCAAACGCCTTGTTTAAGCCGAGCCCGTTGATAGGAATTTGCCCAGCCGCCAATTGCATTTTAAAAGGCGGCAAATCATCGTTTTGCCCAGAAAACTGGTAATGGCCGGCCACCAATTGCCCGTTTAGATAAAGTTCCATTTGGTTGTCAAAATTGGCGGCCAACGTTAGTTTGAGGTCTTGCAACATATCCCACTGAAACTGACGGCGGAAATAGCGGATGCCGTGGCCCGCGCGGATCACCTCGCTACCCAAAACAGGCTCAATGGTGGGAAAGGAATAAGGCTGGCCCGGCTCGGCAGGTTCTTGAAAGGTTTCGTCCGAAGGCAAAGTTCCATTGACCCCCGACCATCGGCCGCTGTAGCTGCTGGGGCCCACGAAACTGCTCACCGTCCATTGCTCATCGCTTACCAATTCCAGTGAATCGCAAACCAATGGTGGCGGCACGGCCGAACTATCGTAAGGACGGCAACCCGTGACTTCCATACTCATCGAAAAGCCGCCCACCGCATTGGCCTTGCCCAAGTTGCGCAGCACCAAAACGATTTGGTTGGCACCGGGCTGGAATATGTTTTTCAACGAATCTGAGCTGACCCAACCATACGCCTTGTTCGCGGCCGAACCATTTTGAACCGTGCCCTCTCCAGAGAAATGTACCTCGAAGAAAGGCTGCTCATCGTTGGCATTATCAAAAGCGTAATGGCCTGCCAGCAAATGTCCATTCACATAAATCTCGGATTGCATACTAAAGGTGGAGCGCACTTGGGCGACCAAATCTTCCAATGAATCCAAATAAATAGTTTTTTTAAAGAAGCGCACGCTGTGGCCCGCTTTTATCACTTGGGAAGAATCCGCCGCGAAAATGGTGGGCCAAGGGTAAGGCTGACCCAAGGATACAGTTTGGCTAAAACTCGCCATAGCGGGAAGGTGGCCGCCCACGCCGTTCCAGTTGCCACTGAAATTGCTGGGGACTGTCACGGAACTTTGCAGCCAAGTGCCGTTGCTCACAAAGCGGAGGGTATCGCAAATGCCGCCGGAAGTAGTGTCGATGGGCGTCGCGGTTTGCGCCTCGGCTTTTATTTCAAAATGGAAAGGGCTGGCCGTGGGATCGTTGCTGGTTATTTGAACGGTGACCGAAAAAATCCCGGCCACGGTGGGCGTGAAATCAATTTTCAACAAGGTAGAATCGCCCGGCATCAAAGTGTTGTTCCCGAAAGGAAAAACCGAAAATGGCACCGAACCCGCGCCGCTAAGCGTGGCTGCCGAGAGTATCAAATCCGCGTTGTCCGAATTGGCAATCACGAAGCGCCCCGTTTTGCTCCCACCCAAGGTAACTTGCCCAAAATCGGTGCTGTCCGAAAAGCTGGTGGCGGTGGCCCCGTTTATAATCGCTTGATGATTTCCATACAATCGAAACGCAGGGTTGGTGACCAAGGCAGCGGTGGCGCCACTGTCAGGATGAGGATAGGGCGTGTCCCAAATCAGCTTTTGCCCATAGAGATTTATCAGCCCCGTGCTTAGGTTGGAGGTCATTGAATCGGTACCGGAAATCCCAGTCAGGTTGGCATCGGCATTCACCAATAATGTCAATTCCTTTTTCCAGCGGAGGCTCTGCTCCACTTGTGAGAAATCGAGCATCACCGTTACGGTGTTCCCCGAAATGGTGATGGAAGTATCCACTTGATCTTTTACGCGCGCATATTCTAAAATCTCGCGCCGGCTGGCCACCCAAACCTCATTGCCGTAGGTGTTTTCCAAATAGTCATACACGTTTTGGCGCTGCGGCTGTACATCACTGTGATTGCCCCAGCCAAATCCCAAATGCACGCCATTCACACTATTGTTGCGGATTTGGTCGATGATGGAAGTGTAGTACGTCAATGGCCGGTGGCCCAGCATAAAACTGCGGCCCATATACACAAAGCCGGTCATCGGAATGGTAGAATAATCTTGGGTCGAAATATTGTAACCGAGATACGGCGCGGGAGGCGAATTGGTGGAAGTGGCACCGAGAAATCCCAGCGAATCTGCGGCGGGGGTATGATGGGCCTGCGCTTGCTGCGCCACCACGTAAAAGTTGGCTTGATACCCGCCCAGCTTGCGGTACATATATTCATTTTGATAGGTCAGGTTGAAAACGGCGTCCGCGTAATCCAGCGCGTCATCGTGGCGGGCTTGGTGGTTGGCGATGTCCCACCCTTTAATGATGGCTCGGGTAAAATCGTAGGGCATCACCCAATGATACCCGCCAAATCTATAGTCCAGCACACTGTCATTACCAAAATAGGCATTCAGCGCGGCGGAAGCGCGGTAGTTGATCAGTTGGCCGGTGCCGTCGTCGTATAGGCGGGCGTTGAACTTGGGCAGGGCATAGTAAACGCCGCCCTTGTCGTGGGCATCGTCAAAATCCTCGCTCATATAAAAGCGCTTGTTGTATTTTAATCCGGCAAACTGAATGTCGAGATTGGTGGGCGGGCCGCTGAAAGTAAGCGTGACCAAAGCCGTGTCGCCACCTTTATAATGAAGTTTTTGATAATTGAGCAAACTGTAATACGAGGGGTGCGCGATGTAGGGATCGGAAACGGATGGCGTGCGGCCGGGTGTTTTTTCGAGGATCAATCCCATCAGCCCCCAATGGCCCCAGCGCCCGCGCCGCTCCAGCCTCAGGGTGATGCTGCCGTTCTGCGGCATCACCGTCATCGAGTCAATGTGGCCCCGGTTTCCCAATATTTTGCCGAGCGCCTTCACCGTGCCGTTGGCGATGGCCGTGGCACTGTCGCCTCGATTAGAGCCTTCGCTGCGCGCTATGAATTTCAAGGTATAGGCCGTGTTCGGATCCAGATTGTCGAAGCGCATCGTCATCGTATCGCCTTGCGCGATAAAAATGCCCCGCTGCCACACCGCATTTGGCACGCCGGGCACTTGGCTGGTGACCGCAGAAAGACTATAGTGGCTGGCCGCTTGGCTGCGCACCATCGTAAGCGCGATGCCCGATGGATTGCCCTGCGAATTTTTTAGGTTAGCGTTCCATACGCTGCCGTTGTTTTGGTTGCGGTTCAAATCATTCCAGCCCGCTTGGCCCACGACCCCGGCTATATAGTAGAAATTCATCTGCACGACCTCCGTTGGAGCGGGTGCGGCGGCGGGCCATTTCAGCTTGGCATTGGCCGAACTTTGGAATGAAAACAGAAGGAAATAAAGAGACAGGAAAAGCGGGTAAGGAAGGTAGTTACGTTGCATTTGATGAAATTTGTAAGGGTGCAAGGAATTTTTAGCCAACCGAACGGCATCGGAAAAAGTTTTCCAAACTAAAATATTTGTGATAATCAATTGATTAGGTTTTTATAGCGATTACCAAGTTTTTCAAAATGGGAAAGTGTTTCCCATCTTGCATCGTTTATACAATGTGATTGGTTTGCTTTGAGAATGATTTGGTCGTTGGATTTAAGGCAAAACTCACCTCGCCCCCAATACCCCCAAAATCCCGCGCGTCAGTTCTCGGAAAATCGTCCGCCCCACTTGCCTTACCATCGTGTTTTTGCTGGCGGTTTCCCACAGGCTTTCTTCTTTTTTAGAGGATTTGCGTCGGCTCGAACCGGCCTTTTTCATTTCATCGCGTAAAATAACCGCACGGCCGTGCGGTTTTACGGCGGCTTGCGCCCTGGCGATTTTCTCTTTCAGGATTTCCGCCGCGCTCTCGCTGTCAATGTCGCGGTTGTATTTTTTGGATAAATCCGAATCGCCCACCACCTCTTTCACCTCGCTTTTAGAAAGTACGTCCATCCGGCTCAGCGGCGGCCGCATCAAGGTGTGCACTAAAGGCGTCGGGATTCCCTTTTCGTTGAGGCAAGTAATGAAAGCCTCGCCCACGCCCATCGCGGTCAGCAAGTCCGCGGCATCGTAAAATTCCGTGTCGGGGAAATTCTCCGCGCTGCGCCGGATGGCCTTTCTGTCCTTGGCGGTGAAAGCCCGCAGCGCGTGCTGGATTTTCATCCCGCACTGTCCCAAGACATCTTCGGGAATGTCTTCGGGGTTTTGCGTCACAAAATAAATCCCCACCCCTTTCGAGCGTATCAGCTTGATAATCACCTCGATTTGATCCATCAGCGCATTGGTGGCGTTTTCAAAAAGGAGGTGCGCCTCATCGATAAAAAAGACCAGTTTCGGTTTGTCGTCGTCGCCCACTTCGGGCAGTTTTCCATAAATTTCTGACAAAAGACACAGCATAAAAGTGCTGAACAGCCGCGGCTTGTTTTGCATATCCATCAGCCGCACCACGTTGAGGTAGCCGTTTCCGTCATCGTCCGTCCGCATAAAATCCTCCACCTCAAAACTTGGCTCACCAAAAAACTGGTCCGCTCCTTCTTGTTCCAGCGCCACCAGTTTCCGAATCATCACGTTCAAAGAAGCCGCCGAAATGTTCCCGTATTCTTCTGAAATTTTGTCTTTTCCTTCATTTTGAACGTATCGCAAAAATTCCTTTAAATCTTCTATATTCAATAAAGGCAAATGATTATCATCGGCATATTTAAAAAGCACCGCCAAAATGCTACTTTGGGTAGCATTTAATTCCAACATTTTAGCCAACAAAACAGGGCCAAATTCCGAAATCGTGGCTTTCAATTTTACGCCTTCCGCCTCGGTTAGCGTCATCAATTCCACCGGCAACCCGCGGCCTTCCCAATCGATGCCAATCGCCTCTTTTCTGAAATCAATGTGCTTGTTCCCCGAGCCCGGTCGCGCCAGCCCGCTGAGGTCACCCTTGATGTCCATCATCACGCAGGGCACGCCGGCCAGCGAAAGTTGCTCGGCAAACACCTGCATACTTTTGGTCTTGCCCGTTCCCGTGGCCCCGGCAATCACGCCGTGGCGGTTAATGGTTTTCAGCGGCACTTTTATCTGCAAACCTTGCACGGGTTCGCCCTCTTTCATAGCTCCACCCAATAGCACGGATTCACCTTTAAAAGTATAACCGTTTTCTATGCTTCTACTAAAATTTTTAGTTGCCATTGTTTGATATAAAAAAAACCTCGTTTCTTATTCTATTGATGATAATTTCAATACTAAGAAACGAGGTATAATTTGAGTGGGATTCTTATTTAAACAGACCGCCCAGCGCCTTGCCAGCCGCGCCACCAATTCCACCTTTGACGCCGCCGCCAAACAAATCTTTCAAAGGTGAAGCATCGTCGTCCGCCGTTTCGCTGTTTTTGTCGGTGATGAACTTCATCAGCAACGGCAAAATCATCGTGACGATGCTGCCCGCTTTGCCTTTGTCAAAACCAAGTTTTTCCATCAGCCCGCCCATAATGCCGGTGCTTATTTCGGATTGCAGTTTGTCGCCGCCAGTGTGGTTTTCCTTTTTGCCAAATAGATTCATCACGTTTTCCAAGCCGCCGCCCAGCATTTCCTTGCCCACTTTTTCCATCGCCACGTTTTTCACCACGTCCATTATTCCGTCCACTTGGCCGCTGTCCACATTTTCTTTGCGTTGCAGCTCGCCACCCACTTTGTCTTTCAGTTGGGAAATGATATTGTCTAACATTTTGATTTTGTTTTTTGTAATGAAAAATGAGCTGCGAAAATAAAGAATGGAGAGAAGGTAGTTTGGTAATAAATTATTGGTAATTGGTAATTGGTAATTGGTAATTGGTAATTGGTAATTGGTAATTGGTAATTGGTAATTTCCGCGATTCTTCCCAATCGTCAATCGTCAATCGTCAATCGTCAATCGTCAATCGTCAATCGTTAATCGTCAATCTCCGCACTCTCTCGTTCATCACCCAAAACCACAATGGCGGCACTGTCGCCAGCAGCATCATCCCCGGATAACCGGTGGGCAGTTGCGGGCTGTTTTCGTGGGAATCCAAAACTTGGTATTTCTTGTGCGGCGCGGCGTGGTGGTCGCTGTGGCGGGATAATTCAAACAGGAAACGGCGACCCAAAACGTGGTCGGAATTCCACGAATGTTCCACGCTCGTGTTTTCGTAGCGATGTTCGCTGATTCGGCGGCGCGCCAATCCGTAGTGTTCCACATAATTGACAGTTTCCAAGAGTAAAATTCCAATCAAAGAAGCGCCCAAAAATCCCCACAAAACTTGAACACCAAAAATGACAAAAACCAATGCCACCAAACCCATCTGCAAAAATGTATAAATCAACATTTCGTTTTTAGGTGATAAAAATGGTCGCCTTTTCTTCTTCAACCATTGCATCTGAATATGCCACGCACTTTGATACGATTTCCATATCGACCGAAACCAAAAAACTTGCAGCGCCTCTTTGAATTTTGCCGTCGCCCCGTCTTCCGGCGTGCCCACGTTTTTGTGATGTCCATAATTATGCTCGATGAAAAAGTGCATATATAAAGACGTGAGCAACAGCATTTTGGAAAGCGCCTTTTCCAGCCGTGTTTGTCGGTGCCCCAGTTCGTGCGCTACGTTGATGCCGTAAATCCCGCAAAGCATTCCCATTGAAAAAACGCGCCCTAACCAAGTCAGCGACAAAAATTCCGTTCCTTGAATCACGAAGAAAAACCACGCCAGCATCCCGATTTGCAGCGGCACAAGAAACCACAATAAATAGTCAAACATTTTGTCTTCAAGAAGTTGTGCCTTGTGGTTGTCGGGAACATTGGAGGGATCGGGTTTTAAGAAAAACTCCGTAATCGGGATGATAACAAAGCCTTGGATGACGGGCAAAAAACTCCAGCCGCCTTCCAAAACAAAAGCCAGCCCCGCCAAAATCGGCAGCAAAAAAGTGTTGATATAGCGAAGCCAATGCCAGCGCATTTTTGGGTGATTTGTTAGCATTAAAATTGCGCGATGGAGTTCACACCCGATAGCCATCGGGACATTAATCGTCAATTTTTACTCATCGTAATCCTGTTCCTCCATTTCGCCCGCCAGTTGCTCGGCCAGCTCCACGTCCACGGCGATCAGCTCGCCCCGGTCATTTTTGGAAAGGTGGAAACTCACCGTGTCGCCCTCGCGCAAATCGTTGAAATCCGTGTCGCGCAAACTCATATGGTGGAAAAACAAATTATTGTTCGGCCATTTGATGAAGCCAAAACCGTTTTTCAGCGACAGGATTTCGCTTTCCTGCTCCTCGCTCGCATCGAAATCCGAATCGTCAACTTTCTGATTATCAGTATCATCGTTATACGAATATTCGGGACGCGGCTGCGGTTTTATAAACAACTCGTTAATCAAATAACTGTCTTTGGCCACGCGGTTTTCAATTTCGTCGTGCATCGCCACGGGATACGTCACGCCTTCCAACAAATCCTGCGAAGTGCGCGTAACCCGCTCATTTCCATAGTCATCGGTAAATTCAAAATCCCACGAAAGCAACATCACACGGGTGCCGAGCATATTGAGTTTTCGGATGAGCGGCACATAATCGCCATCGGAAGCGACCAACGCGAGTACGTCAAAGCGCTGGTAGGAAGCCAGTTCGAAAGCTTCCAGCGCTAGCCACACGTCGATGCCTTTTTCCTGCTTGTTCTGCCCGAAGCCGCGCAACGGCAGGTAGTGCGTGGTGATGCCTTCCATCATCAGCACGTCGTCAAACACGCGGTCGAAGTACAGTTTGTTGCCTTTTTCCGATGCCTCGCGAGCGTTCAGCCGTCCTTTAAAATAGTGGGAATCAACGATTTGTGAATGGCGTGCGCCACTGGTTTGGCCTTCAAATTCCGCCACCTTGTGACGGATGTATTGGTGCAAACCTTTTACGCTGATTCGCGCGCGGCGCTCGTGGACGTAATTGTAATAATTGCTGACGTGGAGAAAATAATTGCCGTCGTAAAATACCCCAATCCGTGTAATATTCTGATTTTCAGAAGTTTTCATATAAATATTTGATTTAAAGTTTCAAAAATAAGCATCAGGCGAACGGCGGTCAAACTGACGGAGCGCGATTAAAAGATTTTTTCTATCTAAATTTTTTAATTTAAAAAGTTCTGTACAAGCCATTTTTGCAGCTTGATTTTTATAAAAATTATCCCTTGCAAAATGGACAAATTTCAACATCTGAAAACCATCCCAAAACTGCCAAAAGTTTTTCCAAAAAGTAGTTTCCGTTTTAGAACGAATTTTTAAAGAAACTAAGGTTTCTTCTAAATCATTTTGATGTAAAAATTTACGGATAATTTCGGGGAATTTATCAAAATTCAAATTAAAAATAGCATTTTCAGATTCAAAAAATTCCTTTAAATCTATAAAGATTTGGGAATGATAAACCTGTGAAAAATCTTTGGAATTTTGTTGCATTTCCAGCATCGCGCGTCCTGTTCCAAAAGGGACTCTTTCCGATATCCGCGAAGAAGGGAAAACCGTGCAATTTGTTATATCATAAAAATCACCGTGGGGAATTAATTTATGGAGGAAATAAAAATCTTCGCCCGCTTTTTTGCGGTTCATCCCGCCGGATTTTGCATAAGCGGAAGCGCGCACCGCCATCGAACTGCCAATCGTATGAAACGCGTTGGGAAATTTTGCAAAACGCAAGGCTTGGATATAATAGCGCAGCCAAATTTCATAATCCAATATGTGATTTAAAACTTGCTGATTTTCAATATTTTGTAAAGGATGTTCAAAATAAATGGAAGCCACCTTCCCATTTGATGTTTCAAATTCCAAAAGCGTTTCCAAATAATTTTCCGAGACGGTGCAATCGGCATCCAGACACACCATCAAACCATCGTGGTTGATTTTGGAAAAACGTTGCAGCGCGGCGTCCATCCCGATTTTTCGCGCCAAGCCGACCCCCGCGTGTTTTTTGGGTAAATCAAAAGCGGAAATCGAATAAACGAGAATACCGTTTTTTATAGAAATAGCATCATATTTTTCGGCTTGCTTTTGATGTTTTTCTTGGATATGAAAATGGGAATTTTCAGAATGGTTGAAAACCAAAATAACTTCTACCTTTTCAGCATTTGAAATAGAACAATGCCCCAAACTTTCCAAGGTGGTTTCCGGTTCTTCATCAAAACAAGGAATCACCACCGAAAGCCGCGTATTTTCATTCGGTTTTCCGGACAAAAAATAGTCCCGCGAAAAACCAAAACGACCTTTATAAAACTCTGCGATTTCGGGCAGCGACTTCAATTCCATTTACTTTTGCGCGAAAATAAACCCAAATGCAAGTCGCGGATTTATCGTTAAAAACCTCATCTTCAACAAATTGGCTGAATGTCGTTTTGACCAATTTCGATGATTTTTTAAAAGACCATGCCGACTGCGAGCGCAAGGCCAGCAGTATGGCGATGAGCTTCGTGGCCAAATATCCCGACCGCACGGAAATCATCCCCGAATTGATTCACACGGGGATTGAGGAGTTGGAGCATTTTCGTCTCGTTTATAAAATAATGGAAAAGCGCGGCCTCACATTGAATCATTCCATCGGCGAAGATTTGTATGTGAAAAATCTTCTGAAACATTGCCACAGCGACCGTGAAAAGCGTTTCCGCGATCGGTTGATTATAGCTTCCATTGTGGAAAACCGTGGTTTCGAACGGTTCAAACTCATTTCCGAAAATATTGAGAACCAAAAACTTGCCCAGTTCTATGAGATGATTTATTTATCCGAAGCCAAGCACGGGAACGTGTTTGCGGAAATGGCAGCGATTTATTTTCCCGAAAAGGAAGTGATGGAACGGTGGGAAGAATTGGCGGAAAAGGAGGCGAAGGTTTTAAAAGGACTGGAAGTAAAAGCGGCGTTGCATTGAGTCCAACTCCAACTTTTCCAAAGTTTGGAACTTTGGAAAAGCTTGCGACAGTTAAGAGTTGGAATAAATTTCTTTAAACTGAAATAATTTTAACACTATTATTTTAGGAAATTTTATCTTTTTCAGAATTTTATAGTGTCTGTCATCCGAAATCAAATAATCCACATTGTTTGAGAAAGCGCAATCCACAAATTTATTATCATCGCGGTCTTGGTAAATCAGCTCCCATTGATAGTGGGTTTCGGTGAGGAAAACATTAGGCAATCTTAGCAAAGTATTCACCACATTCTCAGCCACCATCGGATTCCATTCGCGGGCAAAAACCTCTTCGTATTCCAGCAATATTTCTGAGGTGATAAACATCGAAAAATTCTGTTGCAAAAGAGCAAGCCACAGCCAATGATTTTCCGAACGGTCTGAAACCGAGGTCAATAAGACGTTGGTATCAATCACCAGTTTTAGAGAAGTCGCCATTCAGCCATTTTTTCATATCTGTTTGGGATAACTTCCGTTTGTCCCATTCTTCATTGGCCAATACCGTGGCTCGGCGCGCATAGATTTGAGCCATTTTATTTCTCAATTCTTTCATCTCATTTTGAGATAATTCTATTGAAAAAAGCTGCATCAATTCTTTTTGCGCGTTGGTTAAGTTTGGAGCGCTTGCCGTTTCCATAAAAAAAAATTTCTACGAAATTATAAAACAAGGGCGAATTTTGCCTAAGCCTGAAACTTCCGAAAAGATTACGTCCCAAAATGTACGCCTCCCAAATAAGTCAGGCGAAACCCAACTTCCCCCAATCCCATTATCTTTGGCCGCGCAACTGAAAAACTTCCAATGAAATTCAGGCTGTTTGACGCTTTTGGCCATTCTATCTTTATAAAAAGGATATTGATTTTCGTGTTCGGCATCGTGGCTTGGTGGCGGTTCAACATCATCAACAAAACCAAGGTGAGCGGCAGCCGCCATCTAAAAAACCTGCGGCAGGAAAACGTGCTTTTCGTGAGCAACCACCAGACGTACTTTGCCGACGTGGTGGGGATGTACCAAGTTTTCGGCAGCGCAAAATGGGGCTGGTACGACCATATCAAAAACCCGCTTTATTTACTGAACCCCAAATTGCGGGTGTATTTCGTGGCCGCCAAAGAGACGATGAAGGCGGGGATTCTGCCGAAACTGTTTGCCTACGTCGGTTCGGTTTCCATAAAACGGAGCTGGCGCGAGGCGGGCAAGGATGTGCAGCGCGGCGTGGACCCGCGCGACATCGACAACATCCGTAAGGCGCTGGCCCACGGCTGGGTGATCACCTTTCCGCAGGGCACCACCACGCCCTACGAACCGGGGCGGCGCGGCACGGCGCATTTTATAAAGGAATGCAAACCCATCGTGATTCCCGTGGTGGTGGACGGTTTTCGGCGGGCGTTCGACAAAAAAGGCCTCTTTTTGAAAAAGAAAAACACGGAACTTTCGTTGCGTTTCAAGCCGCCGCTGGAGATCGACTATTCCCAATCTTCCAAGGAAATTTTGGAACAGGTGATGGACGCCATCGAACAGAGCGAAAAATTTCATACGATGAAAAAAATAAAGGAGGAAGAAAAAAGCAAAGCCAACGATTGGCAGCCCGAAAGCGTAGAATAGATTGGCCACGGTCTTGGAAAATCTGTGGTTGTCCGCCCGCCCTCCTACCTTTATTTTTGATAAATTTTTTTAGATAAACCATTATGCGAAAGCTGATTTTTGCCACCCTCACACTTACCGCCTTGGCTTGGGCCTGTAAAGAACAAGACATTTCCGAGCCCATCCCCGACACGCGCAACGTAGAGCTGCGCGCTACCTTCAGCTATGGCGACACCACTTTTTTCTTGGATTCGGCCATCACCAACCAACTGGGTCTCACATTTTTCATTGAAGAACTGGAGTTGGTCGGCTCGGATTTCTTTTTCGTGGACGCGGCGAGCGGCGATACTCTTAACGAGGTGGGCGAGCCTTTTGCGCTGAGCCCGGAAAACCCCTCTACCCGCATTGCCACCTTCCCGCCGCGCCAGTTGGGCTATTCCGGCAGCTACGGTTTCCGCGTGGGGCTGGATTCGCTGGCCAGTGACACCCTCTCGCCCAGCAACGTGCGCGAGGACAGTGAACTGACCGACAACCGCTTTTACCGTCAGAAAAACGGCATCGACCATTTGGTTATCACCGGCCGCCTGATTGACCCCAACAATCCGTTTGACAGCACGGGCACGATTCCCGTCGAATACCGCTTCGGCACTTTTTACACCAGCCGAATCAAGCGCAGCGCACAGAAAAATTTCTCCGTGCAGGAAAACAGCCTCACTCCTTTTATAGTAGTCGTGAACATCAAACCGATTTTTGACCAGTTCGACCTTTTTCAATTTCGCGAAATCACCACCGACCTGAGCAACCCCTTGGACACCTCCATCGCACAGGAAAGGATGGACAGCCTGCGAGTAAATCTTTTTTAAAGCAATCCCCGTAAATTACTGTCTATGAGATTCTTGAAAATCAGTTTTGCAATGGCCGCCCTGTTTTTGGGCGCTTGCAAAGAAGACGTGAAAACCGTTCAGCCGCCAGCGGGCACTTCCGAAAATTTTGCTTTTGAGATTTTTTTGGTCGATGAAAATGGCCACCCCATTTCGCCCAACCAATCCTTGACATTGCCATCCGGTTACACGCTACGCCCCTCGCTTTTTAAAATGTACGTTTCCCAAATCTCGTTGATTGATGATAACGGGAATACCACCTTGCTAAAAGATGTGGCGCTCTTGGATCCCTTGGCCACGGACGAAAATTCATTCCGCCTTGCCGTTCCTGCGGGCGATTATAAATCCTTGCAAGTCGGTTTTGGGGTGGATTCCGTTCTGAACGCATCGGATCCATTGGATTTTGAGCGCGACCACCCGCTAAGTTCCTACCAAAGTATGTACTGGACAATGCTGAAATACCGCTTCGCGAAATTTGAGGGAAAAGCGGACGGGCCGGACACTTCCAATATTTTTATCGCCTACCACCCCGGCCGCGACGAACTTTACCAAACGCGGACGTTCGCCTTTGAGCAATCCTTTTCCGGCGCTTCCGGCACCACGGTTATCGCCAGCTTTACTTTGGATGTCAGCGATTTATTGCAAAATATAGATTTGAAATCCGAACCCCAGACCCATAGTGAAGGGGCCACCTTGCCCATCGCCCAGAAGTTTATGGAAAACTTGGCGGACAATGTGCATTTGGAAATTGCTCGACTCGTCGAGTAGCCCTTTGCGTTAGCTTTGCGCCAAAGCTGACTTTTCCATTTTATGAAAATCCATTTTATCGCCATCGGCGGCAGCGCGATGCATAATCTCGCCATCGCACTTCACAAAAAAGGCCACGAAGTTTCCGGTTCGGATGACGAGGTTTTTGAACCTTCCAAATCGCGGCTGGCGCAGCACGATCTTCTTCCCAAAGAAATCGGCTGGCAGCCGGAAAAAATCACCGAGGAAATCGACACGGTGATTTTAGGGATGCACGCGCGGCCTGACAATCCCGAGCTTTTGGCGGCGCAGGATTTGGGCATCGAGGTGGTTTCCTATCCCGAGTATCTTTTCCGCGAAAGCGAGACCAAAACCCGCGTGGCCATCTGTGGCAGCCACGGCAAAACCACCATCAGCGCGATGATTTTGCACGTTCTCGGTTTTCATAATAAAGACTGTGATTTTATGATTGGCGCGCAGCTCGCGGGTTTTGACACGATGGTGAAACTGACCGCCGAAAACGAGTTCATCCTTTTGGAAGGCGACGAGTATCTTTCTTCACCGATTGATTTGCGGCCTAAATTTTTGCATTACAAACCGAACATCGCTTTGCTTTCCGGCATCGCTTGGGACCACGTCAACGTGTTTCCTGATTACGAAAGTTATTACCAACAGTTTGAATTACTGTTAGATACGATAGAGGCGGGCGGCGCCATCATTTATAATGAAGAGGACAAAGAAGTGGTGAAAGTGGTGGAAAACACCAAAAACCAAATCAAGAAATTCGGCTACGGTTTGCCGGATTATTCGGTGGAAAACGGGCGGGCGGTGTTGCACACCGAGGAGGGCGACATCCCGCTGCAGATTTTTGGGAAACACAATATGAACAACCTCGAAGGCGCGCGCTGGATTTGCAACCAAATGGGCGTGACCGACGCGGAATTTTACGAGGCCATCCCCAGTTTCAAAGGCGCGTCGCGGCGGCTGGAGCCGATTTTCGAGAACGGCAACATCACCGCTTTCCGCGATTATGCCCACGCCCCCAGCAAGGTGAAAGCCACAACCGAAGCCGTGAAAGACTCGCACCCCGACCGGAAACTGGTGGCTTGTTTGGAACTACACACCTTCAGTTCGCTGAGCATCGATTTCATCGAACAATATCGCGGCACAATGCAGCGTGCGGACGAGGCGCTGGTGTACTACAACCCCAAAGTAGTGGCGCACAAAAAGTTACCAGCACTAAGCAAAACCGATGTGCAGGAAAAATTTGGCGAGGGCAAAGTGCAGGTGTTTGACCATCAAGACGGTTTCCTGAAAAAAGTGAAAAAAGAACTGCGCGGCGAAGCGGTTTTTTTGGTGATGAGTTCGGGGAGTTTTGATGGGATGGAGTGGGGGCGGTTTTTGGAGGAGAATGTTCAATAATAAGTAAATGAATCTTTATGAAGAAATTTCTAACATTGTTCTTGATTCAGGTCTTTTTTGGGACATTTAAATGCAGTGCTCAAATTGTGAATACGGAATTTGTAATTTTATATGACAAATATGAGCTTAAGCGGCCTGATAATTTAAATGATACCGCAAATTATTTCGACATAACCGATAGTCTGCTTTTAATATATGTGATGAAAAATAAGAAAGAATGCCTGCTTTCAGCATACCAAAATAATGGAAATCTTACTTATCAAGTAGACCTTAGTCTTTCGAAGGCTGTGTTTGATACGATAAATCTAATTGATGCCAGCTCTTTTGAATTTATTGGCCTGACTCTTTACGGCAGGCAATTTATCATCAATGGTCGAAAACAGTATTTCGATGAAAATGAGCGGTTTCTATACGAAGAAAAGATAGAGTCAAACTACACCGATAATTAGTCCCAGCCCACCACGTTGGCGCGAGTTTACAACTCGTGCCAGCCCGCCTCACCAAATTTATCTTCGCCCAATGCTCCCCCACGGAAAATACATCAACCCCTTCACCGATTTCGGTTTCAAAAAACTGTTCGGCTCGGAGTTCAACAAGGAGATTTTGATTGATTTTTAGAACCAAGTGCTGGGCGGCCAAGAGACGGTGAAAGACCTGACCTATCTGAACACTGAAAATTTAGGCCGCTCCCCCGCCGATCGGAAGTCTTTTTTCGATTTGCATTGCGAGAACGAAATGGGCGAAAAGTTCATCATCGAATTACAGAACGGAAAACAAAGTTTTTTCAAAGACCGCAGTATTTATTATGCCACTTTTCCTATTCAAAACCAAGCCGTGAAAGGCAAAAAATGGGACTATCATTTGAAAGCGGTTTATACCATTGCGATTTTGAACTTTCCCCTCGATAAAAAAGACACCGATCGCTATTTCAGGGAAGTACAATTGGTGGACAAGGAAACCAACGAAATTTTCTATGACAAATTGAAATTCGTGTATCTTGAAGTGCCGAATTTCAAGAAAAAGGAGAACGAACTGGAAACCCCGTTCGACAAATGGATGTATGTCCTGAAAAATTTGCAATCTTTGCAGGAGCGTCCTGTGCAGTTGCAGGAAAAGGTTTTTGAGCGGTTTTTCAAGGAAGCCGAAATAGCAAAATTAAACCCGAAAGAAATGACAGCGTATCAAGAAAGTTTGAAGGTTCATTGGGACAATTACAGTGTGAGGAAAACGGCCATTGAAGAAGGCCGTGAAGAAGGACTTGAAGAGCGCTCCATCCTCATCGCCAAAAAAATGAAAAAAGATGGACTGCCATTGGATTTCATTATTAAATATACCGGCTTGACAAAAGAGGAAGTGGAAAAATTATGAGCGTCCGAAATCACTACGAATGGATGTCCCGAACCACCCCAAAATCCAATCCCAAAAATTAAAATCAAAATGCTGACCGAAGAGCAACAGAGACAGAAAATTGAATGGGATAATCATAGTATCCTCAAAACCAGTTGGATGGAAGGATTCAAAGAAGGATTTCAGGAGGGTTTCGAAGAAGCGAGTGGAGGTTGCAAAAAAATTCCCATTCGCGTAGCCAAAAAAATGAAAGAAAAAGGGTACTCTTTGGAACTCATCGTAGAATGCACCGAACTGAAAATGGAAGAGGTGAAAGAATTATAATTCAGTCGCCATCCCCGCGCTGGCACGAGTTTGCAACTCGTGCCACGATCGGTATTTAAACAAGCTCAATCGCTGGCTATATTTGCGCAAACTCACATTAAAATGACAAGATTCGCTTCTGCTTTTCAAACGTTAATTCTCTTCTCAATCGTTGTTTTAACCGCCTGCAAAAAAGACAATAACGATGACGATGGCCGAGACGAACCGAAAGGGCCACTTCCCGTAATAGAAACGGCGCAGCCTTTTGACATTACGAAAAACTCAGCCACCAGCGGTGGCGCCATTGGAGCGGACAACGGCTTTTTGGTCACAGCAAGGGGCGTATGCTGGGATACGGACGGCGACCCAACCATTGATGATGATAAAACCTCAGACGGCCAAGGTGTGGGCGGCTACCTGAGTGAAATGACTGACCTCAGCCCAAGCACTACCTATTTTGTAAGGGCTTATGCGACCAACGAAAACGGGACGGCCTACGGAAGTGCATTCAGTTTCACCACAAAAAGAGAAGCGCAAGATGGCGATGGCAATAACTACGAAACAGTAGTAATTGGCAATCAAGTGTGGTTTGCAGAAAATTTGAAGACAACTAAATATAATGATGGAACCCCAATATCTTTAGTTGAATTTGATTGGCAAAATACCAATTCTCCAGCCTATTGTTGGTACGATAACAATCGACAAACATACGAGGACGACGGTGCACTATACAATTGGTATGTAGTGAACCCAAGTTCAAATGGTGGAAAAAACCCCTGTCCACAAGGGTGGCACGTGCCAACTTCTGCAGATTGGGGAAATCTTGAAAGTTATTTGAGCCAAAATGGATTTAGCGGAAAGGAAGGTGAAGCGCTTAAATCAACAGTAGGTTGGGCAAACAGTGGCAATGGCACCGATGATTTTGGCTTTTCTGCCTACCCAACCAATTATCGTTTCCGTGATGGCTCGTTTCAGTTTCAAAATAACGAATACGCTGATTGGTGGACTTCTTCCGATTCTCTTGGCAGTCCCATTTTTAGATATTTGTTTTCTGATAATTCTTTTATAAATGAGGACCCCACCTTCAAAGAGTTGGGGCTGTGTATTAGGTGTATACAAGATTAGCCGTTCATCGTTAAACTTGAATTATTTTTCCTTGCTAGCGCGAGTCCCGATATCTATCGGGAACAACTCGTTCCCAACCCAAAATTAAATTTCCCACCCAATCCCTAAATTTGCCCAATCCAAAAAAGCGATGACCCAAAAAGAACTGCTCAACGCTTCTTCCCTCCACATCATCCTGAACCGGCTGGCTTGCCAACTGATTGAAAACCACGGCGATTTCTCGCAAACGGTGCTGATTGGGCTGCAGCCGCGCGGGGTTTTCTTTTTGGAAAAAATCATTGAAAAACTGAAGGAGAACGGTGCGGAAAACCTGCGCACGGGCGAGATGGACATCACGTTTTTCCGTGATGATTTCCGGCGGCGCACCTCGCCCCTTTCGCCCAACAAAACGCGGGTGGACCATCTTTTGGAAAACCAGAAAGTGGTGTTTGTGGACGATGTTTTGTACACCGGCCGCAGCGTCCGTTCCGCGCTGGACGCAGTACACAGCTTTGGCCGCCCTGCCGAAATCGAACTTATGGTTTTGATTGATCGCCGCTTTTCGCGCCAACTTCCCATCCAACCGGATTACACTGGAAAGCGCGTGGATTCGCTGGCCTCGCAGCGTGTAAAAGTGCAATGGGCGGGCGAGGACGGCGCGAAATCCGACACCGTATTTTTACTAAAACCCGAAGAATGAGCGAACTAAGCGTGAACCATCTTTTGGGCATCCAAAACCTTGAAAAAGAGGACATTGAACTGATTTTTAAAACGGCCGACGAATTCAAGGAAGTGCTGAACCGGCCCATCAAAAAAGTGCCTTCCTTACGCGATATTACCATCGCGAATATTTTTTATGAAAACAGCACCCGCACCAAGCTCAGTTTTGAACTCGCCGAAAAACGCCTTTCGGCGGATGTCATCAATTTTTCGGCGGCTTCGTCATCTGTAAAAAAAGGCGAGACTTTAATCGACACCGTCAATAATATTTTGTCGATGAAAGTGGATATGGTGGTGATGCGCCACCCGAACCCCGGCGCGGCGGTTTTCCTTTCCAAAAATGTGGACAGCATTATTATAAACGCGGGCGACGGCGCGCACGAACATCCCACCCAAGCGCTTTTGGACGCTTATTCCATCCGCGAAAAGCGCGGTGATTTGCAAGGCAAAAAAGTGGTGATTGTCGGCGACATTTTGCATTCGCGGGTGGCGCTTTCCAATATTTTCTGTTTGCAAAAGCTGGGCGCGGAAGTACGGGTTTGCGGCCCCACCACTTTGATTCCCAAATATATCCACACTTTAGGCGTGGAAGTGAGCCACGATTTGCAGGACAGTTTGGAATGGGCTGACATTGCCAATATGCTGCGGGTGCAACACGAGCGGCAGGATTTGAAATATTTCCCCAGCACCCGCGAATACACCCAGCAGTTTGGGCTGACTTTGCCAATGTTGGAAAATCTCAAAAAAGAAATAACGGTGATGCACCCCGGCCCGATAAACCGTGGCGTGGAAATCACCAGCGAAGTGGCGGACAGCGACTATTCGATTATCCTGAACCAAGTGGAAAATGGCGTGGCCATTCGGATGGCGGTGCTTTATTTGCTAGCCGCGAAAATGGGCACGGCAGTCCCCAACTAATGGAAAGCGCCCCCAAACGGCGAGGAACAATTATTGTTGTTGGGCAGTTGTGTTTTTGAATCCTATCCCCCATTTTCCAATGAAAAAATTTTTATTCCTTTCGCTTTTCTCTTTTTTCGCTTTCGCGGAAATTAGTGCGCAGTGCACGCCCGACACCACTTTTAAAAACGTAATCACTCCCCCGATGGGCAGCCGCTTTGATACCGTAAACGGCGACCCCATCGTAATTTTGCCTTACGCCCAAGCGTTTCAGCCCTATTCGGAGGTGTTGAATTTCAAAGTGCCGAAAGACAGCAGCATCGGTGGGCAAACCGCCGATATCAACTTTGTCCGGTTGGATTCTTTGCTGAATTTGCCAGCGGGATTTACCCTGCAATGCAATACTTCAAATTGCGAATTTCTTGGTGATAGCTTCGGCTGCGCGGTGATGTCAGGCACGCCCTTCGTCCCAGATTCAATTGAGTTGCGTGTGGCCATTGCCTATAATATTGACTTGGGCGGCGGTTCGGCCACGGTGCGCGACACGCTGGGCGGCTACTATTTCGTAACGCAAGGCAACATCGGCTTGAAGGAACAAAGCGGCCTAAACCCAACCCCGCGCGTATTCCCAAACCCCGCAGCGGACAAGGTTTTTCTGAATTTTGACAACCAAAAGTCCTACTCTGCAAAACTGACCGTAACGAGCATTATTGGGACAACCATTTTGGAAAAAGCCGTGAACTTGACCAACGGCAGCAACCGTTTGGAAATCAACACCCGAAATTTTGCGCCAGGCGTTTATGTTTACAGTTTGCGCGGCGGCGAAACAAATTTCTCCGGGCGTTTTACCATCAGCCGATAGATGCAACTTTCGGTAACCGTCCTTGGCTCCAACTCGGCGGTGCCTACCGCCAACCGCAATCCCACTTCGCAGTTTGTGACTTTGGCCAACCGCCATTTTTTGGTGGATTGCGGCGAGGGCACGCAAGTGCAACTGCGGCGCAACAAAGTCGGTTTTGGGCGCATCAATCACATCCTGATTTCCCATCTCCACGGCGACCATATTTTTGGATTGGTGCCGCTTTTGACCAGCTTGCATCTTCTCGACCGAAAAAAGGAAATGCACATTTACGGCCCGCCTGATTTGGAAAGGTTCATTGACCTTTCGCTGGACATTTCGGGGGCAAAATTGAAATTTCCAATCACCTTCCATCCCTTGCATTTTGATGGGAAAGAACTCATTTTTGAAGACAAAGCGGTGCAGGTTTTTTCGGTTCCGTTACAGCATAGCTTGCCCGTTTGCGGGTTTTTATTTTTGGAAAAAGAGCGCCCGCGCCATTTTCGCAAAGAGGTTTTGGAGGAACATTCCATCCCCTTCTCAGAAATCAAACATATCAAAAGAGGCGCGGACTGGACGAATGAAAACGGCCAGGTGATTCCCAATCAAAAACTGACGACCCCGCCCAGCCCACCTTTGAGTTACGCATTTTGCACAGACACCCTGCCGCTGGAAAATTTACCGGAACTGCTTGGCATTCAGCCGGATTTGCTCTATCACGAAGCTACTTTTGCAGACGAACATTTGGCTCGCGCCAAAAAAACCTCACATTCCACCGCGAGCCAAGCGGCCGCAATTGCCAAAAAATGCGGGGTTGCCCATTTGCTGATCGGGCATTTTTCGATTCGATATGAGGAGCTGGATACTTTGTTGAATGAAGCGAAATCCATTTTCTCAAAAACGCATTTGGCGAATGAAAATACGGTTTTCAAAATGACAAAGAGAGAGAGCTTGAAAACGGAAAAACAACTTTAAATCGGCGATAATGGAAGTCTTTTCCACGGGTTTGAACTTGGGAAAAGCAAAGCTGAAATTTAAATTGGGCTAAAGCCCAGCCGAGAGGTGGTTTTCCATTTCGCCGGGCTAAAGTCACGGCGCAATACTTCCTAATGCACAATGGGTAATCCATCTCTACCCAACCCACCACGACAAGCGCGACAGATTGCAATCTGCCAATTGCATACCGCCGATTGCAAATTGCCGACTGCAAACTGCCAATTCCTCCCGTCTCTACCTTCGCCCCGTGAAAAAATCGCCCATCACCGTTCTTTTCGTCACCATTTTTTTGGATTTGATGGGTTTCGGCATCATCATCCCCATCCTGCCGATTTATGCCGATGAACTGGGCGCCAGCGGGTTGACCATCGGTTTGATCGGCGCCAGTTTCAGCGGGGCGCAGTTTCTGTTCGCGCCATTTTGGGGCGGCCTCAGCGACCGGATTGGGAGGCGGCCGGTCATCCTAACCAGCATTATTATAATGGCCGCCTCGTATGTAATGCTGGCCAATGCGGTTTCCATCGCTTTGCTTTTTGCCGCGCGCATCATCGCGGGCATCGGCGCGGCCAATATCAGCGCGGCGCAGGCTTTTATCAGCGACATCACCGAGCCGAAAGACCGTGCGAAAAACTTCGGCATCATCGGCGCGGCCTTTGGGCTGGGCTTCATCTTTGGGCCGCCGCTGGGCGGTTTTCTCAAAACGCATTATGGGATTGAATGGGTGGGCTACGTCGCGGCGGTGCTGTCCGTTTTCAATTTGATTCTCGCCTATTTTCTATTGCCCGAGTCTTTACAAGAAAAAAATCCTAATTCCAAGCTTTTCACCAATCCCCTTTCGGAATTGCGCGCCGTGATTCCGCGCGTGAAAATCCGCAGTTTTCTGTTGATCCAGTTCGTTTTCCTCGCCGCTTTTTCGATGATGCAAATTACCTCCTCCCTTTTGTGGACAGACAAATACGGACTCACCGAAGCGCAGATCGGCTACGTTTTCGCCTTCATCGGTTTTTCGGTGGTGATCATCCAAGGTACGCTCATCGGCAAGTTCACCAAGTGGTTTGGCGAGCGGCGGCTGTTTATCACCGGCAATTTTTTGATGGCCATCGGCCTCGCCAGTATGCCGCTGGTGCCGCCCTCTTTGTTCTGGAGTTTGGAATTGATCGGCCTGCTTTTCATTTCGTTTGGCAACGCTTTTTTCACGCCCACGCTTTCCAGTCTGCTTTCGCAGAATGCCGAGAAACACGAGCAGGGCAAAATCCTCGGCCTGGCGCAATCGGTGGGCGCGCTATCTCGGATTGTCGGGCCCATTTTGGGCGGTTTTTTCTATGGCCTCGCCGTTTGGCTGCCGTTTGAAGTCTCGGCTTTCGTGATGTTGATCACCGCTTGGATGGCGTTTTGGATCGTCAGGAAGCGGCTGTGATTTCTTTCCAAAAGTTTCCTAATAGCCCTACTCTAAATTTGGATAGGCAAAGCGCGGTAGATTCCCAATATTGTTCGCTTTCTAATTTTCATCGCAGATTAAGACCTAGTATTTTTTATAGGAAAAACCCGTCAGCGGCATAGGGGAAAAACCCTGTTTTTGCGCTTTTGGTTTGGCAGTGAGGGGATTATGGTGGTAGGTTTGCGGAGTTGTTTCACTAAAAATTTAAACGCAATGTCAAATCAAAGTAAAAATGCCGTTTTCGGAAAGTCAATTAATCAAATAAACTCTACTTCAACCAGAGCTATGAGTGGCTCAATCGGGTGGGGTCTGGCCAAAGAGTGGATTGCCCAGCACTCCAACAATACAGCCAAAAGAATAGAGGCTGTGGATTGTTTTGGAGATGTAGCTAATTGTTTTGGTTTTCGCATAAATGCATCTGAACTACAAAACTTGGTGTCAAGAATCGTTTCGCCTCAAGGCGGGCCGTTGGCGCATAGAGACGTGGCCGAGGTTATATTAATGCCTGCCCAGAATCCTAATTCTGATACCTTCACCTTAATCTTAGCGGCGGTAGATCAGCAAGGAAATATCTTGACTGACAACGTGCTTGATTACAGCGACCCTTGTCCACCACATTGCCCTGGAGCGGTGGGTACGTTCCAAACTAAATTCTTGGGCGAAACTGGCCCTCCGACCACGTTTGAAGCGGAATTCAATCAAGATGGACAGCCATCTCACCAGATTCATATGTGCAAAGAGAAATAAACAAAATACCAATGCAATGAAAGCACAAAACATCCTAAAGCCAGTAGCCGCCTTGATGGGCTGCTTGTTCTTAGTGGCACTTAGCTGTAAAAACGAAACCTCTGAAGATGACCAACCTGAAAAACCCGAGGAAGCCAAAGCCCCGGCAACGCCACAACAAGAAAAGGCCGTTGCCACTGAGCAAAATCAAGCTCAAGTTGTATTCGGAAAGTCCCTTCACCTACTTAAAAAGGACGAGGCTCTATTATTGGATGATTCCGAAAAGATTCCTTGGGAGCAAGACCCACAGAACCCACGGACTCCTTTCGCCCAGGATTTACTCAAAGGGTATTCGACGGACAATGGCCCAAAGCTGAAAGTCTGTTGTAAGACAGGCGATGACCAAAATCTCTACGGATACCGGGTCGATGTTGCGCTTTTAGAAGATATAATCTATGGGGAAGGCGTAACCGTAAGGCCTCCGGCAAAGGTGAAGGAAATAATTTTGATGCCATCCGCCCACCCAAAGGCAGCCGCAGGCCAAACTGGCCACCGCACTATGATAATAGCCGGTATCAAAACTGGTGGAACAAATGGAAAGCTAAAAAGCGATCTGGCCATAGAATACAGCGACCCCTGCCCGCCCCACTGCCCAGACAACTTCTATGACTTAACCACCATCCCTAAACCTGATGGGGATTGTGAAGAATGCTACTCCGAATAAAGAAATATGCCTCAGACAGAACTTGCCAAATGCCTCGAAGGATTGATACTTTCGAGGCATTTATTGTACCTGACCACACTGGCCGCTTTGGCGGTCATAGGACTTTATCGCTTCTTTCGGCTTTCCACCCCAACAAAGTGGATCTCTGTTTACGCAATAGTCGTTTTCCTTGCTGAAATACTGAGGTGGTTCATTGGTTGCCATTATCAAAATGGCAATCCGGTTCACCACTTCTTTATTCCCGCGCACCTTGTTTTTTTTGGAATCATTTATTTTTCTTGGATCCAAAATTTCCGGCAAACTCGTTGGTTTCTGTTGGGCGTTTCCGTATGTATGGCACTATTTCTTTTGGCAAATGCTCTATTCTTCCAGTCCATCTATTCATTTCCCTCTTTAGGGCTTCTTTTTCTGAATATGTTTGCAGTCGTTTGCTCGCTACTCCTTTTTTATGATATGCTAAAATCTCCAAAAGAGTTTTCAATATTTAAACTACCTGCTTTTTGGTTCAACAGTAGCAACCTTTTTTTCTACAGTATCACCTTTTTTCTTTTCAGCTTTATCAAAAATCTACAGGCTACCAATAGCGAACTCCCTTCTTGGGGATACAATATTATTTGGATTGCCAATTTGATTCTTTATGCCTTTTATGCAATTGCCATAATTTTGGATATTCTTTCAAATTCTAAAAAACGGTGAATTCCAGCGATGAGGCCATATTTATTGTTTCAGTTGGCACGGTGCTGGTCGCTCTTCTCGCCACCTTCATCATCCTTTTCGTAATCCTCTACAAGCGCGCCCAACTGAAGCACAAGATGGAACGGCAAGACCTGGAGCGCAGCCTGCTGAAAGCCGAAGTGGAAACCCGCGAGCAGACGATGACCGACATCAGCCGTGACCTGCACGACAACTTCGGCCAGATTGCCTCCCTCGTCAAAATGCAGCTGGCGATGGTCTCCAAAAAAGTGGGGAAAGAAGACCGCGAAAAACTTGATGAATGCAACGAACTCTTGGCCCAGCTCATCCACGAAATCCGCAACCTGAGCACCTCCCTGAACGCCAAGCGACTCCACCAAATCGGCCTCTACGAAATGATAGAAAAAGATCTGGAACGGATGAGCAAACTCAGCCCCATCAAACTGGAATTGCTCTCCGAACCGCCCAGTATTACAGTCTCCGAACAGACTTCCGTGTTTCTCTACCGGATGTTCCAAGAGATGATGAACAATGTATTGCGGCACTCCGAGGCCAGCAAAGCTTGGGTAAACTTTGAGAAAAAAGGCACCCATTTGCTATTGAGCGTAAAAGACAATGGCAAGGGAATACCCAAAATATTGCCCGAACGCGGCGCGGGCGAAGGCGGCAACGGCCTGGTGAACATCCAAGAACGCTGTAAGATCCTCGGCGCGGATTGCACCATCCAAAGTTCCTCGGAAAATGGTACTTTTATCGCCATCAAACTACCTATCTAACTTCAACTCAACAACGATGACCACCCCAAATTCAACAGTCCTAAACATTGCCGTGGCCGACGACCACGCCCTCTTCCGCAAGGGACTCATCAATCTCATCCAGCAGACCGACCCGCGTTTCAAAGTGATTTTTGAAGCGGAGAACGGTCGCGAATTCCTCGCAAAAATGGAGGGGCAAAACTTGCCGGACATCGCGCTTTTGGACGTGAATATGCCGATTATGGACGGCTTTGAACTGACCGCCAAACTGCGTGAAAAATTTCCCAAACTGAAAATATTGGCGCTGACAATGCTGAACGACGAAGCCACTTTAATCAAACTTTTGCGCGCCGGCGTGAACGGCCACCTGACCAAAGACATCGACCCCGACGAGTTGCAGACCGCCTTGCAATCACTGGCCGAAAACGGCTATTATTACACCGAACGCGTCAGCAACCAATTGGTAAACGTAATCCGCGAGCCGCTGCACAGCGCCAACGGCCACCCGCCCCTGACCGACCAAGAAATGAAATTCCTCGAACTGGCCTGCAGCGAACTGACCTACAAAATGATAGCCGACCAAATGTGCCTGAGCATCAAAACCGTGGACGGCTACCGCGGCCGCCTCTTCGAAAAACTGGACGTGAAATCCCGCGTGGGGATGGTGCTGTATGCACTGAACAACAACTTGGTGAATTTGGAATCGCTGCCCGCCTAAATCATAGCGGATTTTTCCCAACGGAAATCCCGCTCCCGCTTAATGTTGAATTTGAATTTTGTGGTGGACATCCCCATTTTTGGTTTGGATGGAAAGTAGGTACATTCCAGCGGCCAAACCACTACATTCCAAATATTTGCTTTTTTCTATAGAAAAATCCAATGTTTCTTCCCGTATGATTTTCCCCGATGCGTCCCGCAGTTTCAGGGTAGCCCTCGTTTCGCGGACTTTTTCAAAATTGAAATACAACTTATCGTCCGCCGGAATGGGAAAAATTTGGACGGCGTTTTCCATCGAAAATTCGTTTTCCCCAATCTCATTGAGGCGATACGCGTGGCTATCCGAATCTTGGCAGGAATTCTCTACGGTGAGCGTCACCAAATAATTCAAACTGGGCGTAACGTAGGTGTGGACGGGCGACACGCCGTTTACCACGGAGGAATTATCGCCAAAATCCCACGAATACGAAGTGGCGTTTTGGGAGGCACCGGCATCAAATTGAATTACCAGCCCGCCGCCACCGCTGCTCTGGATGGTGTAAGTCCAATCGGCAAAAGGCGGCTGGCAAAGCGCCACGCTGTCGGCAAAAACAGCGGAGTCGCCGCAGGCATTTATCACCGTCAAGGTAACTTGCTGATTTCCCGACACTTGGTAAAAGTGATGGGTGGAAGCGCCCGTTCCCGAATTCCCATCGCCAAAATCCCACAGAAACTGGCTGCCGCCGGATGTGGTATCGGCCGCCACAAAGAGCGTGTCGCCCGAAGTGGTATGGGAAAACGCCGCGCTCAGAGTATCGCAAACCGTAACGGATTGCACCGTGGTATCCGACAATCCGCAGGCATTGAACACAATCAATTGTACCGAATAAGTACCCGCTTGCGCGTAAATATGATTGGGATTGTTGGTAGAATCTGTGGGGCTTCCGTCGCCAAAATCCCAAACCACTGAGGGGAAACCACCGCCAGCCATAAAATTGGCAGAAAGCAAATTGGCGGAAGATATAAAAGCCGCCACCGGCGCGGCGGCCGTGGTGGAATAATACTGCAACGTATCGCCGCCCACGCTTAGCTCTTGTCCGCATTGGGAAAAAATCACCGACGAATCCGTCCCGTTCACCGCATAGACTTTCAAATCATCGTTGGCCGCGATGGGTTGCCCCAAGCGGATTTCTATCAAACTATCGGAAAAAATACTGGCGGAAACGACCGGTATCATTCCCGAAAGTTGGGAATTGACCCGAAATTCCGAACCAGTGTTGGTCAAAGTGCTTTTCGCCAAAATGCGCGTGGCGGCCAAAGTCAGCACTGAATCGCCGCAAGGCACGGTATCGGAAATGCTGGGTTGGTTCAGCGTCAGATTGAAAGCGGGCGTATAGCAACTGCCGGAACCATAGAGCATCATCGTATAGCGGCTTTCGCCGATTTGTACGGCAGTCCCCGAAGTGTCCTTTTTATATTCTTGATAGCGGACGGTAATTGCGAAGGAACCTACCAAAGTAGCTTGCGTTTGCACCACGCCCGTGGCCGGGTTCACGGAAAATCCTGCCGTAGAATTGATCTGGTTGGCTGCGGAATAGCCCGATGCATAACTGAAATTGCTCACCGTGCCGCCACTAATATAAGTAGGCACCGAGGCCGAAAAATAGAGGCTGTCGCCGTCCGCCTCGGTGTGATTGTAAAGATTCAATGGCTTATTGAGACAAGCGGCTTGGATTAGCTGGTTGATATTGGGTTCGGGTGAGTTGTTGGGCCCCAGCGTATTGTTCAAATCGGCATAAAAATAATTGCTGTTGAAATTGGAGCTGAAATTGGTCATTGATGAAAAGCGGCCAAAACCGATGGAAATGGAAAAACGAAAATCGCTGCAAGTACCGGCCAGTGTCACGGTTCCGCGATAGGTTACTAAGCTCTGGGTGGATGGGTTGGGGTTGGCCGTAGTGCAATAGTCAATCCCTAAGATAGGCACGCTGCCCCCCGTGCTTAGTCGGTTTAGCGTAATGTTTTGATTAGGAAAACAGCCGCTACTCACCATTATATTATAAGTAGAAGGACTGGACGGCCCTTGAGAATCATAAATAGCATAGGCTGTCACTTCATAATCGAACTGTGTGGCGGGCGAGGTGGCCACGCTTTTATAGGTGATGATCACGCCGCCTGTTTCGTGGCCGCCGTAGGAAAAATATGCCGCTAAAACAAGAAGGAAAGCGAATCCAAATTTTGAAAAATTCATAGTAAAATAGTTTGAACGCCCAAACGTAAAGGCATTTACCGTAATCACACATAGGCAGCTATTATAAAATACCCCTGAACTTGTAAGCGAATTCTGAACGAAAATTTGAAATCATCGTGGCAAATCCGAAATGAGCCAAAGCTGATTTTCGGCGAGTTTTGCAAACCTTTCAAAGTTTACAAAACAAAGCCTGCCCCGTTTCCCTTTAGCTTTGCCGAAATTTTAGCCGAACCCTGTTCGGTTTTCATTTCTAGTAAAAGTCTGAATGAGCACTCTGAAATTCGCCATCGTTGGCTGCGGCCACATCGGCAAGCGCCACATAAATGTGATTGAAAACGAGGCCGGCGCCCGCCTCACCTGCCTTTGCGACAATAATCCGGAAGTGGGAAAAGAGCTGGCCGTGCGATTCCCCGAACCCGTTTTTTATTCCGATTATCAAAAAATGCTGGCCGAGGGCGATTTCGACATCGTCTCGATTTGCACGCCCCACGGCCTCCACGCCGAAATGAGCATCCAAGCGGCGCGCGCCAAAAAACAAATCTTGGTGGAAAAACCGATGGCGCTGAACAGCGCCGATAGCGAAAAGATGATACAGGCCGCCAAGGAGGAAGGCGTACGACTTTTCGTGGTGAAACAGAACCGTTTCAACGCGCCCATTTTTGCCGTCAAAAAAGCGCTGGATGAAAACCGCCTCGGCCACATCTTCTTGGTGCAGAGCAATGTATTGTGGAATCGCAATACGGCCTATTACCAAGATTCGCCGTGGAAAGGCCGCAAAAATCTGGAGGGCGGCGCGCTGTTTACCCAAGCCAGCCATTTCATCGATTTGCTGATATGGTGGTTCGGCGACATCCAAAGTCCCCAAACGCTGATGGACACACTGAACCACGACATCGAAATCGAAGACGTGGGCATTTCGGCTTTCCGTTTTGAGAACGGCGCGCTCGGCTCGCTCACTTGGACCACTTGCGTGTATAACGTTAATTATGAGGGCAGTATCCTCATCGTGGGCGAAAAGGGCACGGTGAAAATCGGCGGCAAATACCTGAACCAAATCGAATTTTGGGACGTGCAATCCTATCCCGAACCGAATTTGGAAAACGACGACCAGCCCAATAATTACGGTTCGTACCAAGGCAGCAGCAGCAACCACGACAAGTTGGTGACGGAACTCATCGAAGAAATCATTCAGCGCCGCAAAGGTTTGGTGGAAGGGGAAGAAGGTTTGAAATGCATCCACGCTATCGAAGAAATTTACGCCGCCGCTGAAAAATGAGCAACTTGCAATTATTTCGTTTTCAAGAAGTTGCGGCCTCAAAATTGGATGACGCCGCACAATCTCTTTTTCATTCGCATTCGTGGCTTTCCGTTTTGGAAAAAACGTATGGCTTTGAGATTTTCATTGTGAAAAGTGATAAGATTTTTTGCCCTGTGGCGGCCATCCCTCAATTTGGAGAAAAAAAAATCAGCGTTCTGCCTTTTTCTGACTATTCTGATTTAAAAGTTGAGGACTCAAATTTCAATCAAACAATATTTGATTTTTTGGCGAAAAAATTCCCTCAGTCGGAAGTGGTTTTGAAGATGCATTCCCAGCACCCCTCAGAGGAAGAAAAACCTTGGGGAAAAGTGAGTCGCAAAGCCTATCTCCATAAAATATTTGTAAACAAAAGCGATGATGATCTTTTTACATCCAACTTTAGATGGGGAATGCGAAAAGCTATTAAAGCCAACGTCCATATTCGGACAAACAATGACCTGGAAAGTGTACACATTTTTTACAAAATTTATAAAGATTTGCGATTTGGTAAATTCGGCAGCATTCCCCAGCCCTTTATTTTCTTTCAAAACATCTACGAAGTTTTTATAAAAAACGAAAAAGGTTTTGTATTGGAGGCTGTCAAAAATCAGCAAACCATTGCCAGCATTGTGGTTTTAAAATTTAACAATGTTTGGTACTATAAATTTGGCTGTTCAGACGTGAAATTTTTAAACGACCAACCCAACAATCTACTTTTTACCGAACTGGTACGTATGGCGCGGGAAGAACAGGTGGACTATATCGACTTGGGATTGAGCGGCGCGGGAAAATCTTACGAGGGGTTGGTTCGGTTCAAAGAAAGAATGGGCGGCGAACGTAGTCATTTGATTCATTATCAACATCTTTCGCCCAATCTTTTAGAAGCGAAGAACCGGCAGAACCATTTTATGAAAAACGTTACGGGAGCGATGGTCGAAGCCCAAGCCCCGCTACCATTTACCAGTAAATTAAGCGAAACTTTATACCCTTATTTTGGATGAAACTGGCAGTAGTAGGAAACAATGATGGCCCGCTTCGGATTTTAAAATCCTTGTCATTTCTCTATAAATCCCCAGCATTTTTGGGGTTGCAAAAACCAGTAAGCAAAGCATTAAATTCAGAATATAAGAATATTTATAAAAATGAGATATATTCTATTCCCGATGAAAGCGAACTAATAGAAAAATTAGAGGGTAAAGGAATTGATATTATCATCAATTGTTTCTGCAATTATATCTTTAAAAAAACCCTTGAAAAATATACGGTCTTAAATGTACACCCCTCCCCCCTACCCAAATACCGTGGCCGTCACCCAATGCATTGGGGATTGATAAACGGTGAAACCGAATTTGGAATCACCATTCATAAGATGGTAAAAAAAGTGGATGCAGGCGAAATTTTATGGCAAGAAAAAGTGCCCATTTCCGATGGAATGTCCGTGCAAGAATTGCGCACAAAATTGATGGATAAATTGGAAACAGATTTTGGCCAGTTTTGGCTGGATTATGCAGCTGGAAAAATTGAAGCCCAAGCTAATCCCGAAGATGCGGCCACCCACGCCCCGCGCCGCTATCCTGAAGACAGTCGCCTGACCGAATGGCACGATAGCGAACTGATTTTCAGGAAAGTAATGGCGCTGCGCTCAGAAGGCAATCCCGCCTTTATCGAAATTCTAAATAAAAAAATAACTTTTGCTAAAGCAGAGCGCGCGGGGCGCGGAAAAGCCTCGTTCAAACCGTACTTTCGCAAAATTGAAAATCAAGAGCTGGAAGCGGTTGCCACGGACGGCGGCATTTTGCGTTTGACCACTTTTGAAAATCTTCCCAACGATTTGAAAACCAGCTTTCTATGAAAGTTCCTTTTTTGGATTTACAGGCGCAGCACCAAAGTTTGGAGCCGGAACTTTCGGAAACCATCCAACAAGTTATCCGCGAATCGGCATTTATCAAAGGCAAATACGTGCGCGAATTTGAGACCGCTTTCGCGGAATATTTAGGCGTAAAAAACGTGGTTGGCTGCGGCAACGGCACGGACGCATTGGAAATAATATTGGACGCCTTGGAAATCGGCCACGGCGATGAGGTCATCGTCCCGGCCCTTTCGTGGATTTCCACTTCGGAAATTGTGGCCACGCGCGGGGCAAAACCGGTTTTTGTAGATATTGATTCCGAGACCTATTGTATTGATGCAAAGAAAGTTGAGGAGAAAATTACCGCTAAAACCAAAGCTGTCATCACTGTTCATTTATATGGCCACCCTGCCGAAATGGACACGCTTTCCGAAATTTCCAAAAAGCACGGTTTATTTTTAATTGAAGATTCCGCCCAAGCCCACGGCGCGGAATATCAGGGGCGGAAAATAGGCACCATCGGCGACGCCGCCACCTTCAGTTTTTTTCCCAGCAAAAACCTCGGTTGTATGGGCGATGGCGGTGCGATTGCCACTGACAATCAGGAACTTGCCGAAAAGTGCCGCGCCATCGCCAACCACGGCCAAAAGGAACGCCACCATCACATTTTGCACGGCCGCAACAGTCGGCTGGACGGTTTGCAAGCGGCGGTGCTATCCCAAAAATTGCCGCACCTGGACGAATGGATAAAGGGAAGAAACGATATAGCGAATTTTTATATACAAAATTTAGAGAAAATAGAAGAAATTCAATTGCCAAAAATTCCAAAAAATAGCAAACACGGCTTTCATCTTTTTGTGATTCAAACTGCGCAAAGAAATGAACTGAAAAGGCATTTGGAACACGAGGGGGTTCAATGCTTGGTTCATTACCCAAATTCTTTACCCGTTCAAGAGGTTTATAATATCGAAAAAGCCGAGGAAAAATACCCGATAGCTTCGTCCATTACAAATAGAATAGCATCGCTGCCGCTTTATCCTGAAATTCCCGCAAATCATTTAAAAAGGGTGGCCGAAAGCATCCAGAAATTCTATGCTGAAAAACTGATTGAAAATGTCCACTGAAGTTACCACCATAAAACCCACTAAGGGCTGGCAGATTATTGATGTCAAAGAAGTTTGGCGTTATAAAGATTTGCTATACTTTTTAACGATACGCGGCATCAAGGCCAAATACGCCCAATCCGTACTGGGCGTGGGCTGGGCGATTATCCAGCCCCTTTTTCAGACGGTGGTTTTCACCGTGGTTTTTGGTAATTTGGCCAAGCTCGATTCGGACGGCGTCCCCTATATTTTGTTCAGTTTTGTAGCAATGGTACCGTGGAATTATTTCAGCAATATTCTGGCGGATTCTTCCAGTTCTTTGGTGCAAAACAAAGGGATGTTGAGCAAGGTTTATTTCCCTCGTCTCATCCTACCTATTTCCGCTATTTTTTCAAAATTTTTAGACTTTTTGATTGCTCTTCTGGCTCTGATTGGATTATTGATTTATTTTCAATATGCACCTACTATCAATATCATCTTTTTCCCCTTGCTTTTACTTATTTTGATTATGACATCTTTAGGGGTAGGAATGATATTTTCCGCGATGGCCGTACAATACCGTGACGTGCAATATGCGATGTCTTTCGTGGTACGCATTTTAATGTACAGCGTTCCTGTGGTGTATTCCATTAGCATTATCCCTGAAAAATATCTCTATCTCTACGCGTTGAACCCGATGGTGGGCGTGATTGAAGGAATGCGCTCAATGTTTTTGGACACCAAGGCAATGCCTTGGGATTTGATTGGAATTGGTGCAGTGGTATCTTTTGCGCTCTTCCTTTTTGGCGCATTTTATTTCAAAAAAATGGAAAAAACTTTTGCCGATATTGCTTAAATTATGAGTGAAAAGGTTATAGACGTTAATGACATTTCCAAGCGGTATCGCTTGGGTATAATGGAAACTGCCGACACCTTTGCGGAACAGCTAAAAAATATGATGCTTTATCCGGTTCGCAATTTGCAGCGTATTTCCAAATTGAAATCCTTTCAAAAAGGAGAAGAAGATGAGTCGGTTTTTTGGGCATTGAAAGACATTAATTTTAGTGTAAACAATGGTGAGATTTTGGGGATTGTGGGCCACAATGGCGCCGGCAAAAGTACCCTGCTGAAAATCTTGAGCCGCATCACCGAACCTACCACGGGGGAGATTCAAATCAGAGGCCGCGTTTCTTCGCTTTTGGAAGTGGGTACAGGTTTTCACGATGAGCTGACTGGCCGCGACAACGTGTTTATGAACGGCACCGTACTCGGGATGACGGGCAGGGAAATCCGAGCAAAGTTTGATGAAATCGTGGACTTTGCGGGGGTGGAAAAGTACATTGATACGCCCGTAAAGTTCTATAGTTCAGGGATGAAGGTTCGCTTGGCCTTTGCGGTGGCCGCCCACCTTGACCCTGAAATCCTGATTATCGACGAGGTGCTGGCGGTGGGCGATTTGTCCTTCCAACAGAAATGCCTCGGCAAGATGGACGACGTGAGCAAGAGCGGCCGCACCCTATTGTTTGTGAGCCACAACACCAGCGCGGTGGAAGGGCTTTGCAATCGCTGCCTTGTATTGAGCGAGGGAAAAATCATATTCAATGGAGAGGTAGAAACCGCTATCGAAACCTATAAGCAATATATGCTTAAAAGCATCGAAAGAAGTCTGCTATCCGAAAGAACAGATCGGGAAGGTGAAGGACTGTTTAAATTTACCAAAGTAATTTTCAATAATGGTAAAAATGCGCTGATCAATAAACCGCTGAAAATTGACTTGCATTATGTTGCAAAAAAACCTTTGGAAGGTTTACAAATCGCGGTAAAAATTTGCCGAAATTATCGCGAAATCATTATGACATTGGAAAGCAAAGCGCAAGGGGCTACATTGAACATCCCCGAGGGCGAGGGAAAAGTGACCATCGAGGTGCCTCAACTGCCCTTGATGCAAGGCCGCTATCTGGTGGATTTGTGGGCCGGTTTGTCCAACGGCGTACAGGACAAGATTTTCAACGCCGAAAAACTGGATATTTTGGAAAGGGATCTTTATGAATCGGGTAACGTGCTGAACCCCAGCAAACACGGCCTGATTATACCCCCTAAAAGTGAATGGAGCGTACAATGAAACTGTACTGGAAAATATGGCACCTTTTGCGAAAAGCCGCGCAAAAACTTGGCGTGGTGAGGGCTGAAAAATTTGCCATCCTTTGCCACCAGCGCAGTGGCAGCAATATGTTTTGCTCAATGCTGACGCAACATCCGCAAGTGGATTTTTTCGGGCAGCTTTTCAAGGACGATCCTGATTTTCAGAACAAAATAAAATCGCTCGGCATTCCTCTTTATCAAGGAAAACCCTTTGATGACGGCATCGAATCCCGCGAGCGCTTCGACCATTTGGAACATCACCCGAAAAAACGGGAGCCGCGCAACATTGCCACTTTTGTAAATCAATTTTATAAAAAATGGGAGGAACGAACTTTCGCGAAACGGCTGGGCGTAAAGTTTCACGGCGGCACTTTATATCGCGATGAAATCGAGGCGGCATTTCTGCGCAATGACTTTAAAATCATCGTGTTGCATCGTGAAAACCTTTTGGCCGCCGCCGTTTCTTGGTACCAGGCGCGCGAGTTGGACCAATGGCGGCGCGACAAAACCGAAAAGGTGAAAAAAACGGAAATGGAAATGGACATTGACCAGTTGAGGTGGTTTATGGAAAACACCAAATCCGACCTGAAACTCTGGCGACAACTCCTTGCCCAAAACCACAGGGAATTTTTAGAACTGACCTACGAGGAAATTACTTCCGATGCGTTTAATTTTGACAAAGTTTGGCAGTTTTTGGACGTAAAACCTATCCCCGACCCGCGGCCCAAAACCAAAAAATTGATAAAAAACTATGACCATATTATCAATCTTTCAGAGATAAAAGAAAAGCTGCAATCGGACGAAAATGGATATTTATAAAATATCCCTGAAAAATGCTGAAACTTATCCCTGAAAAATATCGCGCATTCACGATAAATCTGATAGGTGTTCTAATCGTTTTTGCAGCACTACCTATTCTTACTAAAATATACGAATACCCCCTTTCCGAAAAGCAGTATGATGGCCAGCTACTTATTACCAACTGGATCTACTTTGGGTGGAAACGATGGGTTGCACTTTCAGCCTTGTTTTTTTTAGCCATTTTTTTATCTTGGTTTCGCCCGCTGAAATGGAATGAAATCGGCAAACTTTCACGCTATCTTTTTTGGACGGTTTTGATTATCCAAACCTATACGATTGCGATGATGGAATATAATCATTACCACGCCGAGTGGTTTTTGGCGGATCGTATTCTACATTTTTTATTGGCTGGCGTTGTTATATGGAATCCCTATTTTTTGCCCGTTTATATATTGCAATTGGTTCTGTTGACCAATCAATTGGAAGTGCCCGACGTAGTGGATTATGACCGCACGCATAAATCGCTTATCCTACCCATTTTATGGTCATTTTGGGTGTTCACTGTTTTGTATAAAAATAGCTTCGAAAAATTGCGCTGGACCAGCTTTGTTTTGATTTTTCTTTCCATACTTTCCGCGTGGTTTATGGATGCTGGAATCGGCAAGATAAAGATAAATTGGGCAGAAGAAAACAATCTATACAATATGCTCGCCGCCTCCACCGATGCGGGCTGGCTGCATTTTCTTTCCTCGGACACGCTGAAAACCCTCGGCGAGTTTGTAAGGGAAAACCACAAATTATTGCAGTACGGAGGATTGGTGGTGGAAGTGCTGTTTCCCTTACTACTGCTTTGGCATCGAAAAATAGCCGCTTTTTGTTTGGTGGGTTTCGCCTTTTTTCATTTACTGGTATATACGCTCAGCGGTATTTTCTTTTGGCAATGGATGGTAATGGAATTGATTGTACTGCTTGTTATTCTATACGATAAAAAATATGCACAAAAATTATTCACAAAGTCCAATCTTGCCATCTACTATTTGTTGTTGTTGATTAACCCTTTTTTAATTAAAATAACCGACTTGGCTTGGCTGGATTGCGGTTTTATCAATAGCTACACTTTTTATCTTATCAATGATGAAGGAAAGGCCAAACGCTTGGACAGTTCTTTCTTCTCTCCTTATGATGTGGGCTTTGCCAAAAACCGTTTTTATTTCGCTCGAAACGAAAAACATTTGACGGGTACTTTAGGCCAATGCCTTGATGAAAATGTGCTGAAAATGGTGGGAAATTGGCACAGTAAATCCGACACTTCCAATTTAGTCAATTTGGAAAACTACCGAACCAAAAAAGGACTACAAAGTTATAATGAGGACAAAGCAGAACGCTTTAGGTATTTTCTAAAAACCTTTACGCGGGACAAATTAAAAAATGACCCGAAATGGATCAGCAACATAGATATGCCGATACATATCCAACAAGGTGAAAATCAGCAAAATTTCGACTTTGAAAATGCTCAAAAATTGAAAATGGTTTATGCCGAAAAAGTGGCACTTCCCCATCTCCACTATTTTATCGTAAAAAAGGATTCTATCCTGCTTGATTTATAAAGACAAATGTGCGGCATCATAGGTAAAATTTCAAGGCAAAAACCCATTGACGGCGAAAAATTCGATGCGATGCGCGACACGCTGCGCCATCGCGGCCCCGATGGCTGCGGCACCGAAATTTTGAACGACGGCCGAGTGGCTTTGGGCCACCGCCGCCTCTCCATTATCGACCTTACGCCGCACGGCCGCCAACCGATGGCCAACGAAGACGGAATGGTGTGGCTCACCTTCAACGGCGAAATCTACAACTACCGCCAACTGCGCGCGGAACTGCAGGAATCCGGCGACCATCTTTTCCATTCCGAAACCGACAGCGAGGTGCTGATCCACGGCTATGAACAATGGGGGATGGAAGGATTGCTGCCCCGGTTGAAAGGAATGTTCGCCTTTGCGATATGGGACCAAAACCGCCGCAAGCTGTTTGCCGCGCGCGACCGCTTCGGCATCAAGCCCTTTGTTTATTACCTTGACAATCAAATTTTTAGCTTCGCCTCGGAAACCAAGGCGCTGATGCGCGACCCCGATGCCGAACGCGAATTGGACCGCGATTCGCTGGCCGACTATTTTCGTTATGCCTTCGTGCCCCAGCCCGGCAGCATCTGGAAAAAGGTGCGCAAGCTGCCGGCCGCGCACTTTTTGGAATATGATTTTTCCAACCATTCCCTAACGGAAAAGCGATATTGGGAAAGCCCGACGGGGCAGCGCGAAATCCCTGAAAAACAAGCGGTTGAGGAATTCAAGCATCTTCTTGAACAAGCCACCCAAGAGCATTTGGTGAGCGACGTGCCCGTGGGGCTTTTCCTCAGCGGCGGCTACGACAGCAGTTCGCTCCTGATGAATATGGCCGAACAGCAAGGCCCAACCTCCACCTTTTCGCTCGGCTATACTTTTCATCCCAAAAGCGAACACCACCAAGCACGGGCGGTGGCCAAAACTTTTGGGGCGCACCATCACGAAAAAATGCTGCGCCGCGATACGGATGGATGGGATATGGTGCAGCGATTGGCTCCTTATTATGACGAGCCTTACGCGGTATCCTCGATGTTCACCTTCCATCAGGTGGCAGAGTTGGCCGCCAAAACCCACAAAGTGGTGCTGAGCGGCGACGGGGGCGATGAGGTGTTGGCGGGTTACATTTGGTATAACCACCTCAGGTGGTTGGCCCAAAAATCGCGGCGCTTTCGGCTGCGGGCATTGTGGAGCGGCAAGGGCAAGCTGTTGGCCGAAGAGTATATGAAATTTATGCCGGGCAGGATGGGCGAAATTTTCCAAAAAAATGTTTTGACCCCCGAAATGTCAGGAACATTGAAGCGGCGCGGCGAATGGCATTACCGCCAGCACCTCGGCAATGGGCCGGACGTGGTGAAAAACCTGCAACTGCTGGATGCCCGCACTTTTATGTTGGATGCCTGTTTGCACCGGGCGGACATCAGCAGTATGATGCACTCCTTGGAAGTGCGGGTGCCGTTTTTGGATCATCATTTATTTGAATATACAATGGGCTTGAAAACAGAACTTTATCACCGGCCGAACGTAAAAAAGCCGCTCCTCAAAGCCGTATTGAAAGAAAAGTTGCCCGCCAAAGTTTTGGATATGCCCAAGCGCGGTTTCAGTTTCAAGGGGGCTTTTTGTTTGACCAGCGGCCAGTTCCGCGATTTGTTTGAAGATGGCTATTTGATAAGAGAGGGCATTCTGCGGTCGGTGCGACCGTTGGAAGTGCTGAGCCCCGAGGCCTTGATGTATTTCGCCGTTTTGGAACTTTGGTTTCGACAACACTATCGCGCCCTTTAAATTTGCCCGCCCGATGCAAAACGACACTCCCATTTTAAAAGACATCCTGTGCCTGGTACGCTCGGCCGGCGAACGCACCACCGAATGGAGCCGCCAGTTGTTGGCCGAAATATTCGGTTCCGAAAACGTGCAAGTGCTTCAGGAATCGCCCTTTAGCCAAGCCGTCCGCCGGGGTTTTGAACTGGGGGCGGCCAGCGGCAAAAAATGGACTTTTTGCGTGGACGCGGATGTTTTGGTGGAGAAAAAGGCCGTGCTGGAATTTTTGGAATTTGCCGACACCACCGCCGATAATGTATTTGCCGTGCAAAGCCTCATCCTTGACAAATTCATCCCCTGCCTCCGTCCGTCCGGCGGGCATCTTTACCGAAATCAATACGCCCTCCAAGCCATCGCTTTTATCCCCGAAGAAGGCACGGAATTGCGGCCCGAAACCGCCGCCATCGACGGGATGGTGCAGCAAAACCTGTTGCTGGTGCAAACTTCCATATATATTGGCCTGCACGATTTTGAGCAAAACTATGTGGATATTTTCCGCAAAACATTTGTCCACGCCAACAAGCACACGGGAATGCTCCCCTTTTTAGAAGCCTATTGGCGCCGCCACGCGGATACCGACTCTGATTACAAGGTGGCTTTGCTGGGCGCGTTGGCGGGAAAAGTGCACAATGCCACGGTGTTCATCGATAAGCGGTTTCAAGCTGAGGAAGCCAAGAATGTATTGGAAATGAAGCAGATGCAGGAGAAGCAGCCTCTGGGCGAACAGCCACTCCTTGCCGAAAACATCATAAAACTGCGGCAAGAATTCCAGATAGATGAAGGCATCCAAAAAGGTAAATACCCGCATTTTCGCAAAACTGTCATTTTTGAGCCGGAAACGCCGCGCCAAAAAAGCCGTCGTTGGCTCAAGAAGTCGGTGGTGGAACTGGGCACTTTCATCGTAAGGGTAGGGAATTTTACCAAACGCCAGGCGGGCAAAATATAGTGGCGATGAGAGTCCTCGCCTTAGTGCACGAATATGGCGTTCCAGCGCGGAGGTTCATCCGCAACGGCATTGACTATTTGCGTGAAAACGGAGTCGAAGTTCGGATCATCACCACCAAATTGGCGGATGATCGCTTTGCCGGAAAAGATGTGCACGTGATTCCCTTTCCCACCGCCCAAGCGCGCCGCCGTGAATCTTGGAATCGGTTTCTTCGGAAATTTCGGAAGTTCACTTGGCGGTTCTTTACGCCCAAACCTTTTGATGCCGCTCACTATTATTTGGAAGCAAAATCACCACGTTTCTCCAAAAAATTAAATCAAATCATTGCTGAATTTCAACCGGATCTGGTCCATATCCATTTTGCTTTTTCAGCGCCATTGTATTTTAAAAATACCACCCGCTGGAAACATATTCCCACCTTGATTACGTTCCGCGGAATAGATGCCACGGCTTTTATGAATCATCAAAAATACCTTGGTTTTTTTAAAGAAATTTTGGCATTCCCAAATGTATATACGGCTTCCGTTTGTAGGGCTTTAAAAGAGCAATTACTGAAAAAAAATTTATCCATTCGGAATCATTTTATTCTCTATTCTTCTATCGACATAAATTTTTATAAAAGAGACACTCAAAATTTATCAAAAAATCCCGTTCGATTTCTGCAAATTTCTTCCTTTAATCCTAAAAAAGGCCATCCAATTACCTTGCAAGCTTTCCAACGTTTTGCGGAGGAAAATCCTTCCAAAGATTTCCGTTTAACCTTGGCAGGGGGTGGTTCGCTGTTGGCTGAAATGAAGAACTTAGCCCGCCAATTAAACTTGGAAAACAGAGTGGATTTTATAGGAAAAGTCACTCCCGAAGAGGGCCGAAAACTGATGGAAAATTCACACGTTTTTGTGCATCACAGCCTCACTCCCCCATCCGGTGACAAAGAAGGAATTCCAAATGCGATAATAGAGGCAATGGCAATGGAAATGCCGATTTTGAGCAGTTCCCATTCTGGTATTCCTGAATTGGTGGAACACGGGTTGAACGGGCTTTTGGTGGAAGAAGGAGATATTGCGGAGTATGCCACTCGTATTGAAGAAATTTATAGCTGGAATTATCTAAGGGAAAACCGTGAAAAAATTATCAAAAACTTCTCTCTACAAAAGCACGGGCAAACTTTGACACACATTTATAATTCTATTCTTCCAAAAAGAATACAAATGCGAGTGCTAAATGAAACCGCCCTATAAAATACTCATTTTTACCTTGGATTATGGTGAACCCAGCCAAACTTTTGTCAGCAACGAAATACATTCTTTACATCAGGATCAAAGATTAGAAATACAAGTGCTGACCTTAAGAAATGCCTCAGAAAACCAACCGGATTATGTAAAGGTTATTCCATTTCCCAGAGACCTTGGGAAAAGTTTGTGGAAAAAAGGAATCCGTTTTTTATACCGAAAAGCCTTTCAATCGGGTTGGTTTCTGCCCTTCAAATCGAAGAAATTCGGAGCCGCTTTAGATGCTGAGATTGAAGAATTTCAACCCGATTTGATTCACATCCATTTTGGCAGTGCCGCCGCATATATTTTTCAAAATACCGGTGGCGTGAACCGCATTCCCACGCTCACCATTTTTCGTGGATATGATGCCTCTAAGTTATTGAATTTGAAGGCTTATCGACAATTTCTAAAAAAACTGCTCACCCATCCAATGGCCTCCACGATGTCGGTGGCACATTCGCTGCGGCAAAATTTGGAAAAGCGCATTATTGCCCCCCGCAACCATTACATTTTGTATTCAGGAACGGATACCGATTTTTATACCCGAAAATCTTATCACCATCAAAAGAATCCACCGCGCTTTTTGCAGATCAGTCGGTTTCACGAAAAAAAAGGCCATTTGATCACTTTGCGCGCTTTTGCTTTGTTTAAAAAAAACCACCCAAAAAAAGACTTTAAATTAATATTCGCCGGGGATGGAGAGTTTAAAGAAAAAGCTATACGGCTGAGTAAAGAATTGAATCTGCAAAATCACGTCGAATTTATAGGATGGGTGACCAAAAAACAAGCACGCGAATTAATGGAAAAATCCCATTTTTTTGTACATCACAGCATTACGCCAAAATCAGGCGACCAAGAGGGGATTCCCAATGCTATAATGGAAGCAATGGCGATGGAACTGCCTATCTTGGCCAGCGAGCACTCCGGCATTCCCGAATTGGTTACGGATGAAATTAATGGCTATTTAGTGCCTGAAAAAGATATAAAAGCCTACGCGGAAAGTATCGCGAAAATTATCGATTGGGATTATACAAAAGAAAATCGTGAAAAAGTGATGCTACAATTTGAGAAAAGTAAGCATAAAGAAAATCTTATTGCTATCTATCAGAATGTTTTAAATAAACATAATTCCTCCCCACAAGTATGAGCCTTAAATTACTCAAATTCGATGTGATTCATCCCATTGAATATCTGCATCAAAAAAAGAAAGAATGGGGGGATTTAGACCAACTTTCACATCACCAATATTTAGAACGGTTGATGAAACTGCGCAGCAACTATTCCGATTTTTATACTTTTCATTTGAATGGTTTGGGCTGGGAAGCGGAGGAATTTGTAATGATGGATGGCACTTTTTATAACAAAGTAGCGCAAAAACTTTATGGATCAAAATTCTACCCGAAAAAGATAAAATCCAAACTGAAAGATAAATGGAAACCGGAGCGAAAAAGATGGGAAAAACAGGTGATTTTGGATTATGTAAACGAATTCAAACCCGATGTAATTTTCCTGCGCAGCCATCCTTTGGACAGCGAATGGTGGCATCTTAATTTTCGCCATAAGGCGCTGATAGTGGGTCGTTTATCAGCGCGCTTGCCGTTTCAGTGGCATCCCAACCATTTTGATTTGCTCTACACCGACCAGACCGATTTTCAAACGTTTTTTGAACTGCACGGCGTACCTACCATTTTGAACAAACAAGGGTATGATCAGCGCATCAATTCTGAATTGATAAATAGGCCTAAAAAATTTGACATTTCGTTCGTAGGCGGAATGGGTATGCAGAATTTTAGAAAACGTACCCAATTCTTCAATGATATTGCCCAAAATATCGAGGATTTTCAATGGTGGGGCTATTGGTTTACGGACGGCGGCGATGGAAGCCGGCTTGGTGATTTTCCCGCCTTGGAAAAATCTTTCCACGGGGTGACGTCCGGCCTCGAAATGTTCCAAACCTTTAAGGACACCAAAATCAACCTGAATGATTATGTAGATACCGCGCGCGGAATGGGCTTCAACCAACGGATGTTTGAGGTAATGGGCACGGGTTCGTTCCTTTTGACGCGAGAAGCACATAATTTTAAAAGTACCTTTCCGAATGACATTTTTATTACCTACCAAAATGATAAGGATTGTTTAGACAAAATCGACTATTTTTTAAAGAATGAAAAGGAACGTGAAGAAATAGCTGAAAATGCGGCTAAATTTATAGCCAAAAATTATGGCTACAAAGAAATCGCAGCCGACTTTGACCGAGATTTACGAACGGCCTTAGAAAAGAGAAACGCGGGCTAAATTTATTCCCGCCAAAGACCTTTTCGCCGAAGCCAAGATTTCATTTTGGCGCGGGTGCGGCGCTTGGCAAAGTCGGGGTCGAGCCTATAAATTTTCCAGTACAATCGCAAGGTGGGTACGACATCCCGCTGGTCTTTGTGTAATTTGGCCTGTGCGCGATATACCACGGCCATCCGCTCGCCAAAGGTGGCCGATTGCGCCACGGCCGGAAAATGCTCCCCAAAAAGTTTCAGTTCTTTGATGCGCGTGGCATTCTGTATCAAACTAAAACCAAAGGTCTGGGTAAAACTGCCAGCGCTCATTCTTCTTACGGAAACTATATCGTTGAAATAGCGCGCTTTTCCACGCTGGGTATTCATCAATAATAGCGCGTAATCCGCGCTATAAATGTCCCAAAACCATTCAGGCAATTCTTCATCAAAAAAGTTGCGAAAAACGAGGGATGAGGTAGGCATAAACCACCCTTCGGCTACATCGAAATGGTCATATTCTTGTTTCTCCAATAGAAAGGGGAAATTGACGCGGCTGCGTCGGTACGGCGGTCGCGCATTGTCTTCGTGCACCACCAAGGCATCGTGAAAGGTGATATGAAAATCGGGGTTTTTCTCCAAAAAATCCACCTGCGTTTGTAGTTTATTTTTATGAAACCAATAATCATCGCCATCCAGCATTGCTACATACTTTCCCGAGCAGTTGTAAAGATTGGTGGTATTGTTAATCCGGCCCGGAATATTATCATACCTTTTTTGATGTAGAATTAGGTGTATTTTATCGGGGTGTTTTTGCTGGTATTCTTTTAAAATTTCTGGTGTTTTATCGGAAGAACAATCATCCCCTACAATGATTTCATACTCAAAATCAACCTCTTGCATTAAAACGCTATCCAATGCTTGAGCTATAAATTTTTCGTGATTATATGTAATAATCGAAACACTTACCACGGGATTGGAGGACGGTAATTTTTTATCGATATTTTGAGTAGAGTTTTCCATTATATATTGCAATAAAAAATCTCAATTCAACAATACAAAAGTGTGGGGATTTTGTGATAATTGTGCCTTCAAATCCGATTGGTTCTGAGTTTGTTTTTCAGCCTCTTTTTTTAAAGAATCCGGTGCTTGACTGGCCGGCACCACCCGGAAATCAAATGAAACACGGCTGCTATCGGTAAGGTTTTCCCGCGCGCCGTGGGTGTGGGTGCTGCCTTTGAAGCGGGCGAACTGGCCGGGTTTCATTTCCATCGGCTCAAAGTCTTCCTTGCCCGGCGCACTTTCCAAATAAAAGGAATTGCTGCCCCAAACGGGGGTCATCGGCACGGTAAAATTCACTTCTTCTTCGCGATGGCCGTAATCGCTGTCCTTATGAAAACGCAACTGGCCGATGCTATCGATGAAGTGAATGCGTAAGGAAGGTTTGGCTTGAAAATAAATGTCCTCTCCAAAAATTGGCTGTACTATTTTGGAAATGAAGGATTTATAGGTTGCGAAAAAATCCCCTCCCCTCTTTGCCAAATTTTCATAAAGCCGTTGGTACAGTTCTGTTCGCTCCATATTTTTATAGATGGAATTCTTATGGCGAACCTCATCATCGGGCAGTCCGGTGCGGAGTTTTGTCAAATCGTCCACTTCCAGCAGATCGCGCAGAATCGCTGGAAAATTGAATTTTTCTAAGTCGTATTCGTAGATTTCCATATTTTTCAATCTTCCCAAAGGGCGTAGCCAATTCCGGTTTTCCCAAAGCCGTTCCCATTGTAAAACAGATACTTGCGGCCTTGATGTTTTACCACACAGGGATAAGTTTGCATTTTGGAATCCCAGCCGGATTCCGAAAATTGGAGGCCGGATTTTTTATCCATCCGTTGCCAATCAATGGCGTTTTCCGACTCAGCATACCCGATGCGGTAGCTATCTTTTCCATCGCGAAAATCGTAGCTGCCCCGGAAAGCATACCACATTTTATAAAGACCGCTTTCCTTGATTACCGTGGCGCGGGCGTTGGCCTCGTCGTCCGTTTTTGGTTCAATGCAAGTAATGTTTTCCCGCTCCCAGTCGATGCCGTTTTGGGAGTGCCCGTATTTAATGATGTAAAGCGGCTCCACTTTTCCCTTCACCCGCAAAAAACCTGTGCTGGAAGCATACCAAATATGCCAGCGGTCGTCGTCTTTCATCACCCACGGCGAGGCGGTGAAAAAGGGTTCGTCGCGATTCCTGTCCAAGATGGCACCCTGAAAAGGCCGCCGGAAAGTAACGCCGTTGTCGTCGCTCACCGCGAGCCCTATTGCATTGCGGTAAGGCACGCTACCACTGGGATTCCAGCCGACGTAAAATAAATAGAGCAAGCCTTTTTCCTCCACGATGCAGCAGGGCATAATGCCGCCGTCATCAAAAGTGCCCAGCTCGCCCAGCGGCAATATCGGTTGGTAATGCACATATTTCACTTCCGATGGATTATGGGCGTTCACATCGAAAAAAGTCAGAATACTCTGTCCCAATTTGTTGCGGGGAGCGAAAAAAACACGAAATGTATCGTCGTTTAAAATATGAACCGTAGGGACGCAAGCGTGGCTGACCATCCACGGCATTTGCTTTTCCGTTTCGAAAATGACTCCTTTTTTGATCCAACCCATTGTATAAAAAATTAGCCCCCACTTTTATGGGAAAGACTGTCCAAATCAATGCTTTTTTTGGTATGCAATTTTGATTTTGTGCCGAGGTGAATTTCAAAGGGATTTGTATCAGCCAAAATGTTCGCTCCCATTGCCACTAAAGTGTACTCACCAATCACCGTTTCGTCTCTCACAGTAGCATTGACTCCTAAAAAAGCGTTGTTTTCTATCACGCAAGCGCCAGAAATGACCACGTGCGAGGTTACAAAAACGTGGTCTTTTATCACCGTGTGATGCCCAATGTGATTGCCGCTCCATAGCACACAATTATCACCGATTTTTACGTAGGGCTGAATGTTGTTGTCTTCAAAAATGAAGCAGTTTTCGCCGATGTCCAAATCCGGCCAAGTGGTGGCTTTGGAACTGACGTAGCTCACTAAAGAATAGCCCAATTCCTTGGCTTTCAAGAATTTAGCTTTTCGCAATTCGCTCATCTGTTTAAAGCTGATGGGTAGAAACATACTGTATTCGGAGGGCGGATAATTTTCGGCCACGCTTTCGAAATCCACCACGGGCTTGCCTTCGTATTCATCGCTTTTGCGGTACTCTTTGTCCACGGTGAAGGCCACCACCTCGTGCGGGCTGTCGTGTTTGAAATAAAAATGCGCCAAGCTGGCCAGTTGGCTCACGCCGAACACGACGATTTTGCGCGGTGTTTCGTCTTTCATTTTTTACGATTCGTCAGGTTTTCCCATTAAATGAAATTGCCCCAACATTGTTTTGACCTTTTCTTTGGAATTGAAAAAAAGCACGTCCAAAATGGAAAGGTGGGACACAAACTCGCCGCCGCCTTGGTCGTATTTTTCGATGGACGGCTCTATGAAAAAAAGTTGTCGATTTTCCTTTTCAAAATCCTGAAAATCATACAGTTCGCGCCCGCCTTTGGGATTGATGTAAACCTCCGCACCTTCCCTTTCACAAAGCGAAAAAATCTTTTCCTGCGCCGAAACATTATGGGGATAATCCATTTCGGAAGTGAAACCAAAATCGGCCGAAAGCCCCAAAAAATTCCAAATGTCCATCACACTTTGACTGGCCAAATCTGAAACGGTCAAATAGCTTTTATTCAGAAAACTTTTTGTAAAAGAAAATACCTCATCAAAGTGGGGCGCTTTTTTATACGACAATTGCAGCGATTTGAGAAATTTGTCCTGCCATTTCCTAAATCTTTCTTCATCCATTTCCACTTGGTTTATCAACTTATTTTGACTGGCTTTTTTCAAAGGAATCGAAAACAAATTCGCTTTTCCGTTTATCAAAATATGGTTGCGATTGATATAACCTCTTTTGATAAAATTGACATCATCAAAAAAGAGGAACTTATCCACCGATTTTATCAACTGAAAATAGCCGACATAGGGAAAAATATAGGGCTGCATCACAGCGAGTTTCATCCGCGCAACGCTTTTAAAATATGGTAGGAAATGCGCTGCACGTCCCCTTCCGGCAAATCGTGGGAAAGCGGCAGGCACGCCACACGCGGGGAAACGTTTTGCGAAACGGGGCAATCTTCCCCAAGGTGGAAGGGCAGCCGGTTCAGCGAGGGGTAAAAATAGCGGCGCGGATAAACGGCTTCATCGGCCAAAGCGTCAAAAACCTTTAGAAGTTGATTTTCATCTTCAAACAGAACTGGGCAATACGCGTGGTTATAGTCCACGTTGTCAGGTGGTTGCACAAAGTTCAGGTTTGAATTTCCCAAAGCCTCGCGGTAGATTTGGCAAGTGTGGGCACGCGCTTTTTTTACTTGGTCCGCATACTTCAAATTGCACAGTCCCATCGCGGCGTGCAGCTCGGAATTTTTGCCGTTAATGCCCACGCCAAAATACTCGTTGCCCACGTGGCCAAAGGCTTTGGCGCGGAAAATCAGTTCGTCAATCTCATCGTTTTCAGCGACCACTGCGCCGCCCTCCACGGTGTGGAAAACCTTGGTGGCGTGGAAGCTGAGCGTAGAAATATCGCCGTGTTTTAGTACGCTTTCGCCATTGATATTCACACCAAAAGCGTGGGCCGCGTCATAAATTACTTTCAAATTATGACGGCTCGCGATTTCGCCGATTTTGTCCACATCGCAGGGAATCCCAAAAACGTGGGTGGGCATAATGGCCATCGTTTTTTCGGTGATTTTTTCCTCGATTTTTTGGGGGTCGATGCACAATGTGTCTGGATCAATGTCCACAAAAACGGGGGTGCAGTTTTCCCATAAAATGGCGTTGGTGGTAGCCACATAAGAAAAGGGCGTGGTGATAACTTCCCCTTTGATTTTCAATACTTTAAGCGCCAGTTGCAAAGCCACCGTGCCGTTGGAAACATACTGCAGATGGGAAAGTCCGAGGTGGTCTTTCAAGTTTTTTTCCAACTTGAGGGAGAGCGGCCCGTGGTTCGTCAGCCAATTGGACTCCCAAATTTGAGTCAGAAAATCCTGATATTCTTGGAGGGGTGGCAGGAAGGACTTCGTAACTTGGATGGACACCGTGGCAGATTTTTTTTTGAGTAAGATTGGCCGCAAATATAACCCAAGGAAAGCGGCGGAAAATCAATTGTATAAACTATTTCAATAAAAATTCAAGACGCACCTACCTTTGCAAACCCTAAATTTTGTGAAGAAAAAGTTAGAATGTTTGAAAGATTTTTCCTACCATTGTGGATATTTTTTTACTAAAACAACTCGAAACTACTCTACCGATGAATTCAACAGCACCCACCCAATGGCTTAGATTGAGCCTCAACAAAAGCGAAAGTATCCAGCAGCAAAGTATCATCCTGCACACGCATTTTTCGATGTATGCCCACGCGATGGAAGAAGGCCACACCATTGCGCTGTACCGCCACCAAAACTTCCAGCCCATTGCCTCCGCCCACACCTTATATATTAAGAGCGACCACGCCAGCTTCTTGGAATCGTGTGAGGAAAACTACGCGCGGAACTTTGCGATTGAAAAGCTGGGCGAGGATTTTGACCCGCCGCAGGGATACGAACTGAGCATCGGGCAAGATTCGCCCGTGCGCAAAAAAGCATCCTGAGATTATTCGGGATACTGCACCCGGACGTGGTAAATATTGGTCAGCATCTTTTTGAAAATCTTCTTGATTTCCTTGATTTCCCTTAGGGTGATGGTGGCATTTTCAAACTGCTGGGTATTCATTTGGTGGTTGATGATGCCTTCCACCAACTGGTCAATCTTTTGAACATCAGGCTTTTGCAAGCTGCGGCTGGCGGCTTCCACGCTGTCAGCCATCATCAGCGTGGCGGTTTCTTTGCTGAACGGTTTTGGGCCGGGATAGGTGAATTTGGCCAAATCCACTTCCTCTTCGGGAAAATTTTTGATGAACTGTTTGTAAAAATACATCACCGTGGTGGTGCCGTGGTGGGTGCGGATAAAATCGACGAGCATATCCGGCAGGTTTTGTTTTTTCGCTTTTTTGATGCCGCTACGCACGTGGTTGATGATAATCTCCGCGCTCTCCTCAAACGAAAGTTCATCGTGGGGATTTAAGCCAGTCGATTGGTTCTCAATAAAATACATCGGATTATCCATCTTCCCGATGTCGTGATAGAGCGCGCCGGTGCGCACCAGCAGCGCATTGCCGCCCACGCGCAAGACGGCCGCCTCTGCCAAGTTGGCCACCTGCAGCGAATGCTGGAAAGTGCCCGGTGCTTTTTGCGCCAATTCGCGCAGCAGCGGGTTGTTGGTGTCGCTCAGTTCCAAAAGGGAAACATCGGACACCATCCCAAAAATTTTCTCTTGGAAATAAATGAGCGGGAAGCTCATCAGAGTCAAAAAACCATTGCCCGCAAAGAGGCCAAAATTCAGCCAATCAATCTGTTGCAGCGAACCTTCCTGAATAATCACGATGCTGAAATAGCTGATGCAGTACACCAAAATAATCTTGGCGGCGGTGAGGAAAAGCTGACTCCTTTTATAAAGATTGCTGACCAAGACCACCGAAAAAACGCCCGCCACAAATTGCAGATAAATGAACTCAAAACTGTTGGGCACCATCAGCGCGCAGAGCAGGATGGCGATGGTGTGGACGAAAATGGCCAAGCGCGTATCAAAAAAAGACCGCAACGTGATGGGCAAAATTGCGAAGGGTACCAAATAGATAAAATCGATGCCGAACTGCAGCACCACCCGCGTGAGCAACACCACAAAAAGGACATTGACCAAAATGAAAGTGAGCCGCGAAATATCTTGCGTGAGCTGCACCCGAAACTGCACCAAAAAAACGTAGAGCACCAAAAAGAGAATACCGATTTGTAAGATTTGCCCTACCAAAACCAGCCAAATACTGAACTCGCTGATGGGCCGCCCCTCGTAGCTGCGCCGCAGAGATTCCAGCTTGGCAAAGCGCCCCTCGTCCACGATGTTGCCCCGCAGAATAATCAGTTCGCCTTTTTCCACCCGGCCGCGCGTGGGCAGCACTTCATCCAATTTGGTCTGCAAAAAACTTTGCGTCCGGCGATCGTCAAAGAACACGTTGTGGCTCAGGTTTTCCTGCAAAATGGGGCGGATAAAACCGATGGTGTCGCCTTTAAATTCGGTCTTGATGCGCTGCGATGCCTCGCCGATGGTGAGAAATTCCGACAAACTTACCCGCTGGCTCACGCCGCCCGCCGTCAGCAAGAGCGGATTGGCGCCGTTCCCCGCTTCAAAAGGCTGCAAGATTCCCGTTTGGTACAACTCGCCCAACAGATCACGCCCCCGGTTTTGCCACTCCCTTTTTTGCTCCGGCGTCAAGGGCACTGCCTTTTTGGTTTTGGCATCATCGCCTTGATTTTCAACGCGTTGCCATTTGCGCTCCAGCGCCTCTTCAAAATTGACCAGCGCCTCCTCGGCCACCGCTGCATCCTTTTGTAAAAACAAAGTACGGTTCTCCCGCACCTGTTGCCGCTCCTCCCGCAAGGCGGTTTCGCTTTTATAAATGGCAAAATCAAAAGGCGCGGTCAGGTTGTCGTACAGCCACGGTTTGCCCTTGGTGAATTCGTATTTGAATTTGGCCTCGCGCGGGCTGATGTACACCACCGTGGCGATGCTTACCAAAAAAAGCAAGACGGTGGCGATGCCCGTTTGGCGGTTTTGGATGTAGAGGAAGAATTTTTTCATCGCGGGTGGAACGCCAAATGTAGGCACCGATGGCGGAAAGCGGAAGGTCTGAATTTTGGCGGCTGAACTTTTTCAATTTTTGAATAATTTTGAAAAGTGGAAACGGTCTTCATTTTTTTTGCAAAACCGTGCCGCCCACTTCATTTTCGCTATTTCTTTTTTTTATGAAAAATCTCGCCGCCGCCTTGCTTTTCTTCGCCGCCTTTTCCGCTGGGGCGCAATATTCCATTGAAGATGCCGAACAAGATTTGCAGCGCCTGAAAAACGGCGCCCTGCTGGTGCGACTGCCCACCGACAGCCTGGCGCTGGCAAAATTGCAACAACTTGGGAAGACCGACAAGGCCGAGCGCCGCGCCGAAAACCGGCGCCGCCAAAACGAGGAAACCCTCCTCAGCTTCCGCCACACGTTCGACTTTTGCCCCGTCTATTTTTTCTATGCCAAAGATTCCGAAAAAATCAGGGTCGGCCAGCTGGACGGAACGATTTTCACCGACCGGCTTTTCCCGGTGCGGGCGGAAAATTTGCCGAAAACCTTCCTCACCGCCGAGTTTGGCACCACGCCCAATTTGGGCATCGACGGACTGATCATTATGAACCAAAACCTCATCCCGCTGCAGGCCCCCTTCCCCTTTTACCAGCGGGAACATATCGTGATGGGGCTGTTCAAAATCTCAAAAGCCAAAATGGCTTCCAACTTGAACGCGAAGCTGTGGCGGGCGTGGGAGCTTTGGGGGGGGGGGGGTGATGGGTGATTTTAAAGACTTTGAAGGTTTTGAGAAGGCTATTAAAAATAAGCCACCTTCAGTTTAGGGGCGCCCACCCATTCCGCCACTTCGTCTATTTCTTCCGATAAATCCCCAAAAAAGACCTTTCTGGATTTGGCATCTTCTTCCAGACCCACGCCTTCCAGCATCTGCTGTTCGTACCATTCTTTTTGCTGCTGGCAAAAGCGCCAATCTGCTACCTGCTGGAAGGTGGCCTCGCTGTAGGAAACCAGCGCCACGCATTGGTCGTCCGTTTCCACCAGTGCGCCGTTTACCGACAGAAAATTGGCCGCTTTGTACATTGGAATCACAAAAGCATCTCCAACGGTACACTCTATATTAGAAGTAACCAACAGTTGGATAGATGACACCTTCGAATAACCTTGACGAACACTCTACGGGGCGCGGCACGAATCACTAACGGAAATTTTGGTGCTATGCTTTATTAAACTTTTCCATATATTCCACCCTTATAAAATTTCCTATGAGAACTTTCTTGTTAAAAATCGCACTCCTCGCCAGTTTGCTGACCGCCCTTGCCGCCTGCAACAAAAGCAAGCAGGACGACCAGCCCCTGCCGCCCGCCCTGCGCGAGGAGTTCAACTGCTATATAAACGGCGAGTATTGGGAACGGGTAAGGGGCGGCAACTGCAGTTCCATTGATTTCAAATATTATCAAAATGCCGCGCCAGGCGGCGGGCCTGCCGGTTACTTAGTTATTCGCGGGAAGAATTGTACGGACAGAACAACTATGTCTATAGTTGTGGATAGCGTTTTTGAGACTATTGATTTAGGTCAGGTTAAAGAAGTAAGAGGTGCTATGTATTACAATCCAAGAGATTATGAATACCCACATAGTGTGTTTGACAGCCTTTTAAACATTCAATTATCCATTGATAAACTTGAGGCTCAGACTTATCGCGATGCTGTCTTTCCTGATGGCACTCCCTATGTGGATGTTACCAACGGCTGGATAGAAGGCACATTCGAAATGACCCTCATAAACGATTTGCAAGACACTGTGCGCATTACCGATGGCAACTTCGCTGCAATCCTTTACTAAACTTTTCCATATATTCCACCTTTATAAAATTTCCTATGAAAACTTTCTTGTTAAAAATCGCACTCCTCGCCAGTTTGCTGACCGCCCTTGCCGCCTGCAACAAAAACAAACAGGACGACCAGCCCCTGCCGCCCGCCCTGCGCGAGGAGTTCAACTGCTATATAAACGGGGAATACTGGGAGGAAAAGCAGACTGGAGGGCCGTGCAATTCTATTGACTTTAAGTATTACAAAGGTCAAGCCCCTGGGGGTGACCCTCCTGGCTATTTAATAATGCGGGGCAGGAATTGTCTTGATAGAACCTACATATCCATAGTTTTGGATAGTGCTTTTAAGCCAGTCAAGTTCTCCAAATTTGATAATATTAATGGGGCGAGATTCTATAACCCGAATGATTATGAGTATCCGCACAGTGTATTCGATAGCATTTTGAGCCTGAAATTGGAAATTGATTCTTTGTTACCTCAGAAATATCGCGATGCCGTCTTTCCAGACGGCACTCCCTATGTAGATGTTACCGACGGCTGGACGGAAGGAACATTTGAAATAACTCTGATGAACGATTTGCAGGATACAGTACGAATAACAAATGGAAAATTCGCTGCAATCCTTTACTAAACTTTTCCATATATTCCACCCTTATAAAATTTCCTATGAAAACTTTCTTGTTAAAAATCGCACTCCTCGCCAGTTTGCTGACCGCCCTTGCCGCCTGCAACAAAAGCAAGCAAGACGACCAGCCCCTGCCGCCCGCCCTGCGCGAGGAGTTCAACTGTTATATAAATGGGGAATATTGGGAACATACACCTGGGGGGAATTGCAGTTCTATTGATTTTAGCTATTTTGAAGGTGGCACTGGCGGAGGGCCTGAGGGCTATCTAATTATGAGGGGGGAAGATTGTCCAACTGACGATAGATTTATAATTAGTCTTGATAGTATAAAATCTCCTGTCAGACTTACAGAACCTAAAAAAATAAATTCTTTGGTTTTTAAATATGAAACCAAGTTTGAATATCCGCATTATCGATTTGACAGCTTGCTTAGCGTAAACATCAATATCGATTCTTTGCTTCCGCAAAAATATGACGACGCAGTTTTTCCTGATGGTACCCCTTATGTTGATGTAACCAACGGTTGGATAGAGGGCACATTCGAAATGACTTTAATGAACGATTTGCAGGATACGGTGGAAATTAGCCAAGGGAAATTCGCCGCAATCCTTTACTAAAAATTTTAAACTCCAAAAACCCAAAATCGAAATGCAACTAAAAACTACCCCCTGGGCGGCCATCGCCGCTTTGGCCATTGCCAGCTTCCACCTCCAAGCCCAGCCAGGCGACACGCTCATCACGATGCACGATTCGCTGGACGTGCCCTTTGAACACCAGATGGACACCATCTTTGCTAACTTAGACCTGAGCGCGGTGACCACCAACCTGCTGATGGACCGCAGCTACCAGACCATCCCCGTGCACAACTACAACGGCACGGCGGGCAGCGACACGCTTGGCGTGCCGGAAAACTGGATGGCGGTATATGGCAGCCTGGGCCGCGCCTCCACCACGGGCAGCTACGGCCTGCCCGACCCAGAGACGTGGCGCGATGCCGCTGTTGGTCTTGAAAATGGCGGTACTGTCCCTTTCACCCTGCTGCACTACAACTACCACCGCTTTAAGCCCGACAGTGCCTTGGTGATGTCACTCATTTACGAGAACGAAGGCCAGCTCTACGACCATCCCAACCAAGCCACCTCGCCCTACGAACAGGTGCAGGCCTTTGCCGCCGCGCCTTTCCAGAACCTCTTCATCGACACCTTGCAGGTGGCCTACCGCTTTGACAGCCAGTTCTTTTTCGGCAATACGGGCAAGACCCTCCAGACCATCCAGGTCGATTTTGGCGCGGGCGGCGGCTGGCAAACGGTGAACCAAAACGAAAACATCACCGTGACCTATCCCGCGACCACGGCGACTACTACACCCAAGTGAAGCTGACCTATACGGACAACAGTGAAGCGATAAGCTACAGTCGGGTACGGTTGAAATTAACGGCAGCCGCAGGCGGCACGGAAGGAGCCGGCGGTTATAGCAGCATTCCAGATGATACACACTATATTACTTCGAGTCGCAGCCAAAACTTGGGCGCGGTGCTGGAAATCGAATACGGCTGCGGGCGGCATAATTTGCAGAAGCCATTTATATTGGTGGAAGGTTTCAATCCCCCATTATTTAATGCGGAACAAGAATATGCGGATTTCTTTGACCGAATTGCTCTCTATGGGGTTAGTGGAACTGACTTTGATTAGGATATCGAAATCCGCACAAAGATGCAAGAAGCGGGCTACGACATCGTGTACGTGAACTTCGACCAAGGGGCGGGCGACCTGCGTGAGAACGCCTACGTGCTGATGGCGGCCATAGACTGGGTGAACCAAGAAAAGGCCAAGCACAACAGCATAGCGCCCAACATAGTGTGGGGCCAAAGTATGGGCGGGGTGATAGCGCGCTACGCCCTGCGCACAATGGAGATAGAAAGCCCAAATACGCACGACGTGCAGTATTACGTAAGCCACGATGCGCCGCACTTGGGGGCCAACGTGCCGATAGGGTTTCAACTGATGATAGCGGATTTATATACGGCGCGGGTTTTAGGCAATACTGCTTTTCGCTTCGAGATAGAAGGACTTTGGGACGCGATGTTTTTACTGAGATTGAATGCGCCGAGGCAAATGCTGCGCTATAGCGCTGAGGCATCAAATAACTCAGATAATGCTTTTATGAAGCCCCCGTTGGAATTTGGTCTGTTACAAGCTGAGCTTACCAATCTTGGTTTGCCGCAAGAAACGGAAAAGAATATTGCTATTGCAAACGGAAACTCAAACGGATTAGGACAGGGCTTTAGCCCTGGGGATAACCTGTTTAACCTAAATGAATGTGAACAACAAACGAATCACCTTCTGATTAATAATGACACGCATGGATTTCTCGTTGCCCTGCAAGTTTTTTTGGCTATTAGAACTGGTACTGCCACCCATATCGGCGCCACAATACGCGCCCGGGCGATTCCATCGGCTAACAATGGGAATCGAGAGGTATTCTATAACAAAATTTATCAAACTATTTTATGGGGTGTGGCAAGGCCATCACTCCGAAAGCGCACTTATGACATTGGGACTTCAGCCATCCCTTTGGATGCTGCACCAGGTGGAAGGTATCGGATTGACAACTTCGCTGGAGCAAGTTTGGCCACATCACAATTCCCCTGTGATAAATCCCCCACTATCAAGGAGCAATTTTGCTTCATACCAACTGTTAGTGCTTTAAATATAACTAGCGAAATCAACAACCCATATTACCAATTTGATGAGCGTCAAGTGGTTATTCAAAACAAAACTAGTTTCAACCGCACCCACCCTATTGATGAGCAAGATTATCAACCCGCTGGATTTGTTTCTTCCGGTGGAGGCGCACCCAACAATGAGGAGCATATTGATTTTAGTCCGAGCAATACTGACATTTTGGAGGAATATCTCTTTGAGGGAATTGATGACTTTGAAGATATAAGTTCAGGCGGCACGGTTACCATAGACCAAGATACCTACAATTTCGGTGAAAACGATATTGCCATTAAGAAGACGGTAAATCGTACAATCGACGAAATAACGCTTCAAGGTACTTCTTCTTCTTCTCAAGGCAGGCTTTGCGTAAACTGCAACGATAAAATTCGCTTTACTTCAAATTCGAATAATTTTCCGGCCAATACTTCTCATTTTGGTGTAGAAGTTACCGCAGGTTGTGATGCCAGTGGCGGCATAGTTGTGGAGAACAACGGAATCTTAGAGATTGGCCACAATTCTTCCAAAACTGGAGAGCTATATGTTCGGGAGGGTTCCTTTCTCCGGATTAAGAGCGGCGGGAAAGTTATCGTTCGAGATGGTTCAAGTTTGATCATTGACGATGGGGCTAATTTTGTTTTTGAAGATGGGGCAAGCATCGAATTGCCCGGAAACAACTCCACCCTCTCCATCAATGGAAAACTAACTGTGTCCGACAACACAACCTTCACGTTCATCGGCGATGGGTACTTGGTGTTCGACCAAGATGTGCCCTACTACCAGAACAGCCAAGGCAACACCGTGCTGAAGTTGGACGACTACTGGGACATTGGCAGCAACGCATTCTTTTCGGTACACGGGCCTGGTAGCCCGCCCGACTTAGACCACAAGCTAATCGAATGCCGCAAGAGCGCCTACCTGAAAATGGAAGATGGCACCACTTTTACGCGGGTGTCCATCAGCAGCGGAAAGGTGGCCTTGGCCTCCTACGCAGTCTTTTATGCCTTTAGCCCACTGAGCCTGAGCAGCTTAAAGTTTACTGCGGCAGTTACGGGACAAGCCCCGCCACACGAGGGGCTGCGCTTTTTCAAGAACAATGCAGGGCTATACGATATTAACAACTGTGTGTTCGAACACGGCAACCAAGGGGCGATGGCGCACTGGTTTGGCGGCGGGCAAAACCTGAACTTCCAAAACTGCAAATTCCGCAACAACAGTACGGGTTTCCAACTTGATGGGGGCAGTGCCTCTTTTATCAACTGCGATTTCCTCAACAATAATTATACGGGTTTTGGAGGTGCTGCCATCTCTGGCCTGAGCAGGGTTGTCCAATGCGATTTTGAAGATAATCTACTGGGCATCAATGTTCTGAGTGGAGAAGGGGGTGCGCTGGAGGTTTCCAACAGCAATTTTTTGTTTAACGAAGATGGCCTGAAAGCGAACTACGTTGATGTCGCCAGCCGCTGTAGCAACTATAAGGATAATACAGGTGATGGAATTTTCGGTTTCGCATCTGTGCTGCGACTTGACGATGGAGCGGGCAACGAATTTGATAACAATGAGGATGCAGCCATACGATTGGGCGGACCAGGAGAGGAAACGGAAATTTATTTGCTGGATGGCCAGAATACTTTTAGTTTAGGGTTTCAAGGCGATGATTATTTGGACGGACAATTATTCGAACACCCTCCACAATCCGTCTATGCCGCAGAGGATGTCATCAATGCTAATAACAACAAGATGCCATTGACGGCTGGGAATGTGATGCCAGTTGATTTAGAGTACTATAAGGCTGGGTCGAATACTACACACTCCCTAATAACCCTGCACATCCCAAACAACCTCACTACCACTAGCCCAGCTTGTGATGCCAACGGTAATCCCGATCCGAATCCCTTGGATCCTCACCCCAGTTCCTATGCAGCGCCCTTCCAGCGTGTTTCGGGCAGCGGCGGAATCTTGGTCGGTGGTGAGTGGCCTGCTGGCTATACGTTGAAGCAGGCCTTCCTAAATATGACCGATAGTGTGACCTTCTCTGAAGAACCACTATCTGACGGCTGGGCCACCCAGCGCGGCACGGAATTACTGAACGCCACTCTGTCTAACCCTGACAGTAGCACAGAACGGCTGAAATACTTGGGCTACAAGTTGATGCTAAAAGCCCTGAACAACGCCTACCAATACGGTGATTTGCTGAATAACGAAGGCGAGCAGAACCTGTCCAACGACACCGTGGCGAGTGTAGTCGCCATCATTGATGAAAATATAGCCGGACTGGACACCGCCCAATCCGACTATGACCAAATGAACTTCCGCTTCCACTTGGACAAGGCGCAGACCTACCGCGTGGCCGGCCACTATGTGGAGGCAATCGATGTATTGAACAATTCCTCCAACTGGACAGTCGGCATTGAGCAGACCCAGCGCGCCCTCTACTGGCACTGCATCTGCGATGCGGAAAAACAGTATTACGAGGGGCTGGTGCCCGCCGAAGAAATGACCTATATGAAAGATTGGTGCGAGAGTCATTACGCTGGCTACAATTACAAAACACTACCCCCCAGTCCGGAACAAGAGAAAAGTAGAGGATATGTAGTTAAGAATGGAGAAATCGTTTCAGTAAAGTTTTTCCCCCAACCAGCGGGGGAATTGATTACTGCGCAAATCAGCCCTTCCCATTTTGGCGAGGTACGCTACCGCGTCATCGATGTAATGGGAACGGTGCAAAAACAAGGCGCGGTGCAATGGGCGGGTCACCAGCACAATTTTTCTACTAAAATGTTGAGCGGCGGAGCTTATGTTTTGGAGTTGGAATTTGAGAAAGAGACCGTCCGCAAAAAGTTTTTGAAAGAGTAGTAGGCATTAACAATAGGACATCTTCAAAGCCCAGCTTCGCTCATTGAGCGGGGCTGGGCTTCTTTCTTTTCTGCACATTTGAAAACGAATTTTCCAAAGTTTCAAAACCCCTTGCCTCGCGTTACCATTTAGCACACGCAACAAAGCCCCGCGGCGGCGGGCGATATAATTCCATAATAATTTCCGTTTCTCCCAATAACCGACCACCGAGAACTAACAATCGACAACCACCCCCCTTTTCACAAAATTTTAACCTCCCCCGCCCAATAATTTCCCCCGCCCGCCCTTTGTAGTTTTGCATTTTATAAAAATTGGCTGTGCGCAGCCACGGCACTTAAATTTTCGCAATGAGCAATCCCATAAAAGGGTTTTCCAAATTATCCAAAGAGGCCAAGATTGAGTGGGTGGCCAACCATTATTTTGATGGAAAAGAAAGCGCGGTGGAGCTGCTGAAAAGCTATTGGCACGACGATGCCGCCACCCAAAAACTGCACGACGAGTTTATCGAAAACACCCTTTCCAATTTTTTCACGCCTTTTGGGATTGCGCCTAATTTTCTTATTGACGGACAGTTATTGGCCATTCCGATGGCGATAGAAGAAAGTTCGGTGGTGGCGGCGGCGGCCAAGAGCGCGCGCTTTTGGCTGGAGCGCGGCGGGTTCAAAACCGAGATTGTTTCCACCGTCAAAATTGGCCACGTCCATTTTATGTACGATGGCGATGCGGAAAAACTGGCCGCTTTTTTCCAAGAAGTCCAACCCAAATTTTACAAAGACACCGAAGAAATCACCGCCAATATGCGGGCGCGCGGCGGTGGCATTTTGGACGTGACATTGGTGGACAAAAGCGAAAATCTGGACAATTATTTTCAGATAGAAGCACGTTTTGAAACCTGCGATTCGATGGGCGCAAATTTTATCAATTCGTGTTTGGAACAATTTGCAAAGACTTTTGAATCAGAATTTTACGATGATACAAGGTTTTCCGAAAAGGAAGGTTTGGAAATCGTGATGCGCATCTTGAGCAACTACACACCGCAATGTTTGGTGCGCGCCGAAGTGAGCTGCCCCATCGAAGATTTGCGCGAAAGCGACGAAATCTCGCCGGAAGATTTTGCGCGCAAATTCAAGCGTGCCGTGCAAATCGCCGAAGTGGAACCCTACCGCGCCACCACTCACAACAAGGGGATTATGAACGGCATCGACGCGGTGGTGATCGTCACGGGCAACGATTTCCGCGCGGTGGAAGCGGCCTGCCACACCTTCGCCGGCCGCAGCGGAACTTATAAAAGCCTGACGCATTGCGAGATAGAAAACGGGGTTTTTCGTTTTTGGATTGAAGTGCCACTGGCGCTCGGCACGGTGGGCGGCCTGACGAAACTCCATCCGATGGTGCGTTTTTCGTCTGAATTGCTGGGAAACCCCAGCGCGGAAAAACTGATGGGCATCGTGGCGAGCAGCGGCTTGGCGCAAAATTTTGCGGCCCTGCGCGCGCTGGTGACCACAGGCATCCAAAAAGGACATATGAAAATGCACCTGCTGAACATCCTCAACCAACTGGAAGCCACCGAGGAAGAAAAGAAAACCATCGTGGATTACTTTAAGCACGACACGGTTTCGCACAGCGCGGCGGTGAAAAAATTCTGTGAAGTGCGCGGCATCGCAAATCCCGCCGAAATCCACAACCCGAAACTTTGAAGCAGGAATTTTTTGCGCACGGCAAATTGCTCCTGAGCGGCGAATATGCCGTTTTGCAAGGCGCGCGGGCCTTGGCGATTCCCACCAAAAAAGGCCAGCACCTTTTTTATGAAGAAGGAAAAAACGGTTTGGAATGGCGCAGTTTGGACGATAAAAACCAAGCGTGGTTTTTTGTCCATTTTGATGAAGATTTGAACATCCAAAAAACATCATCCCAAGACACGGCTATTTTCTTACAAAAAATCTTACAGAAAAGTGTCGGAATTTCCAATACAAAAATCCCCTCCGGAAAAGTAGAAACCCGTTTGGATTTTCCCCGCAACTGGGGGCTGGGCAGCAGCAGCACATTGGTTTTTTTAATTGCTCGGTGGCTGGGCATCGATTCGATGGAATTGCATTTTGCCTCGCAGAATGGCAGCGGCTTTGACGTGGCCTGCGCCGGAGAACGGCAACCGATTTTGTATCAAACCGAAAATCAAAAAGCCCAATGGAAAACCGTAAAACTTCCCGAAATTTTTGAAGAAGTTTATTTCATTCATCTGAATAAAAAACAGCGCAGCCAGCCCGAAGTGCGGGATTTTTTACAAAAAGAAAAGGACGAAATTTTTATTCAAAAAATAGCGGACATTTCTATTCAAATGAGCGAGGTTTCCAGTAAGGAAGAATTGCAAAATTTGATGGAAATGCACGAAGAAATCTTATCTAAAAAACTACAAATTCCCACCGTGAAAAGCCGCCTTTTTTCAGATTTTGAAGGCGCTGTAAAATCCCTCGGCGCGTGGGGCGGCGATTTTGGGATGGCGCTGGGCGAAAACAGCGCGGACTATTTTCCCGCCAAGGGTTTCGCCACGGTGGTCCCCTTTGCGGAGATGGCGGTGGGTTAAAGTTTCCGGCCTTTTATTAAAAAAAAACCGCGCGGGTTCTTTTGGTTTGTTTACTTTTAGACCTTCTTAAAAAGAACGATGCGCCTGCGGAAATTCATACTCTTGTTATTGTTTTTGGCCAGCACGGCGGCGCAGGCGAAGCACTTGGTGGGTGGTGAAATCAGCACTAAATGTTTAGGGAACAATGATTATGAGGTGATGCTGATTATCTACCGCGATTGCCTCAGCGGCGGCGCGCCATTCGATGCCAGCGCCATCATTGCCATTTATGATCAGAATAATCTGCTCATCAGCAAAATTTCGTCGCCTTTGGGCACGGTAACCAAATTACCTGTTACCGCCCCCAACAATTGCACGAAACTGCCACCCAATGTTTGTACGGAAAAAGGCGTTTACAAATTCACCATCAACCTACCTCCCATCACGGGTGGCTATGTGATTTCTCACCAGCGCTGTTGCCGCAATCAAAGTATTACCAATGTGAACAATGCCGCCTCGCAGTGGGGCAGCACTTTCACCACTTCCATCCCCTCGATGGACAATTGCAACAGCAGCCCAAAATTCAACTCCGACCCACCGGTAGTGCTTTGCCTGAACCAAGATGTTAGCTTGGATTTAAGCGCTTCCGAACCAGACGGTGACAGTATCTCCTACTCCCTTTGCGATGTTTTAAACGGCGGGGCTAATGTGCAAGGGCAAATCGTCCCCGACCCACCTGCCCCGCCACCTTATGTTTCGGTGCCGTTCCTGCCCGGCTTTTCTCCCACCAACCCCATCACCAGCAGTCCCGCTTTCAGTATCGATCCCGTTACGGGAATTCTCACCGGGCGACCCACCGCCGTGGGCCAGTTCGTGTTTGCCATCTGCGCCACCGAGTGGCGAAACGGCGCACCGATTGCCACCACCCGCCGCGATTTCCAGTTCAACGTGACGGCGGCTTGTACCTTCGTGCAGAGCGAAATCGAGGACCAATTTTTGACCCCCGCCAACATCTGCGGCGGGCGCAAAGTGCAGTTTACCAACCTGAGCCAGGCGGCCCAAAAATATTGGTGGAACTTTGGCGACCCCACCACTTTGGGCGACACCAGCCACGCCCAGCATCCTTACTATTTTTTCCCAGACACGGGGCAATATCTGGTGACACTGGTGGCCGAACCTTACACCACCTGCGCGGATACTTTCCAAGGAAATTTCATCGTGTTCGATTCCACTACGGTTTCTTTCAAGGCGCTGGGCGATCATTGTTTTGAAGGCCACAGCATTGATTTTGAAGTGGAAGGGCAATTCTCGGACAGTGCCACTTTTTATTGGGATATGGGGGGTGCCACCAATTTGGGCCAGCACCTCAACAGCGATGAACCCAAGGGCGTGCGGTGGGACGCGCCGGACGCTTATTATGTAAAGCTGGTGGTGACGGATAATTTATGTGTGAAATCTTTTGCGGACTCCGTGCGGGTGTATCCCAACCCTGTGGTGGACGAAATAGTACCCAGCGGCACACAATGCGCGCCCTTCCATACCCAGTTTTTTGACCAAAGCCAAGCCTACGGCGCGGTGAACCATTATTGGACGTTTGGCGACGGCGGCTATTCCACGCGACCCGACCCTGAATATACCTACTTGGTGCCGGGCGTTTACACCGTTTCGCATTCCATTACCACTACGGAAGGCTGCTTGGATTCTGACGTGGCCGTATATCAGGATATCATCGAAATACTGCCGCGCCCCCACGCCGGCTTGGAAGTGGAGGAACGCGAAAAGCTCATTTACGATCCCAACTTTGTGATCCGCGACGCGTCCAGTTCGCATATTTCCACGGAAACATTTTTGCCCAATGGCGAAACTTTGTACAATTTCAGTGAACACGCTTTTGAAATGCCGGATTCGGGCAGCTACCCCATCGTGCACGTGGCCACCAACCGCCACGGCTGCACGGACACGGTGATTGACACCATCCGCATCAACACCCCTTTTGGATTATATTTCCCCAGCGCCTTTTCGCCCAACGGCGACGGGGTGAACGACATCCTGCAATACGCAGTGACCAATATGCGCTGGGTAACTTTGGAAATCCGTGACCGCTGGGGCAAAATTGTTTTCGCCAGCACTAACCCAAAGGAATATTGGAACGGCCGCTTCCGAAACACGGGAAAAGAACTGCCGGGCGGCGTGTACTCCTATATAATAATGGTAGAAGTGAAAGAAATCGGCTATACGCATTCGCAGCCGGGCATCATCACGCTGTTGCGCTAAAATATTTCCCGAGAAGGAAAAACACAACGAAGCAAAGCGCCACGCTCAGCAGGATATTCAGCGCGAAAATTCCATAAAATCCCTCCTTCCACAACACCCAGTTTTCATACGAAAACGTGCTGAACGTGGAAAAACCACCGCAAAATCCCACCAGCCAAAAGAGTTGCCAAGTTTGGGAGATTTCTCTTTTGGAAATGAAGAAAAGCGCGACCACCATTGCGATGCAAGCCAAGACGTTGGCCAATAAAGTGGCGATGGGAAATTTTCCGGAATAGTGAAAAACCAGCACCGCGCGCGACACGCCGAAGCGGCACAAACTGCCCAGCCCGCCCCCGATGAAAACCGCCAAGATTGTCAATCCATTCATCGGTAATTGTCTTTGATTTTAGGTTGTAACATTTTGAATATCAACAAGGCGCAAAGCGTGCCGTACAGCGCGCCAGCCGCCACGTCCAGCGGATAATGGACTCCCAGATAAATACGGCTGTAAGCCACCAATACCGCCCAAAAAAGCAAGAGCGGCAGGATCCATCTGAACTTTTTTTGCAAAATTTTTCCCACCAAAACCGCCAACCCAAACGTATTGGCGGCGTGGGCGGACAAGAACCCAAACTGCCCGCCGCAGCCTTTTGCCACCAAGCGCATTTTCGAAATCAAATCCGTGTGGCAAGGCCGCAATCGGTCAAATCTTTCTTTGAAAAAAAAGGTGCTGCCCGAATCCGTGAAAAGAATCAAAACCGCTACTCCCAATAAAACCCAAAGCGCGGTTTTCGTTTTTAAAGTTTTGAATATCAAAAAGATAAGAAGTGCGTACAGCGGAATCCAAACCGTTTTCTCAGATAAGAAAATCCAAAACCCATCCCACGGTGCGCTGCCCAGATTGTTGAGCCACAGAAAAAGTTGCTCGTCCCATTTTTCAAGCGTTTCCATCGTTCAGGATTTTCCAAAGATTGTCTTTTAACTCTTTGATTCCCAACTGGCTGACCGAAGAAATGAATTGCCATTGCAAATCTTGCGGCAAGTCCTTTTGCAGGATTTCCGTCATTTCGGCGCGCAATTCTTCATCCAACATATCACTTTTGGAAACCGCCAAAACCCGTTGCTTGTCCAGCAATTCGGGATTGTACTTTTCCAATTCTTTTAAAAGGATGTGATATTCATCGGCGATATTTTCAGCGTCGGCCGGCACGAGAAAAAGCAAAATGGAATTCCGTTCGATGTGGCGCAAAAACCGCGTCCCCAACCCTTTGCCTTCCGCCGCGCCCTCGATGATTCCCGGAATGTCCGCCATCACAAAACTGCGGTAATCGCGGTATTGAACAATGCCCAGATTCGGCGTCAAAGTCGTGAATGGATAAGCGGCGATTTCCGGTTTGGCGGCGCTCACCACCGAAAGCAAAGTGGATTTGCCCGCGTTCGGGAAACCGACCAAACCGACATCCGCTAAAACTTTCAATTCCAGTATGTTCCAGCCTTCCGTACCCTCCTCTCCGGGCTGCGCAAAGCGCGGCGTTTGAAAGGTGGAGGATTTGAAATGCACGTTTCCCTGCCCGCCGCGCCCGCCTTCGCGCAGGTTTTTTTCCTCGCCGTCTTCGGTGATTTCAAACAAGAATTCGCCGCTTTCGCCATCGCGCGCCACCGTGCCCAAAGGCACTTCTATGATGGCGTTATTTCCCTGTTTCCCAGTGCTTTGACTGCGCCCACCGTTGCCGCCCGCTTCCGCTTTTATGTGTTTTTGATATTTTAAATGCAGCAACGTCCAGAGTTGTGCGTTGCCTTTTAAGATAACGTGGCCGCCGCGCCCGCCATCGCCGCCGTCGGGGCCGCCCTTCGCGGTGATTTTGTCGCGCCGCAAATAGGATGAACCTTGCCCGCCCTTGCCGCTTTTAGTATGGATTTTTACGTAATCAACGAAATTGCCGGCCATCAGCGCGCATTTTCGATGGCGGTGCAAATCCGCCCAAAAACCTCCTCAATGCTGCCCGTGCCTTTCACCTCCACAAACTTGTTTTGCTTTTGGTAATAGTCCCGCACCACCTCGGTTTCCTCGCGATACACCTGTAGGCGATTTTTGATGGTCGCCTCATTTTTATCGTCGCTGCGCCCGCCGTTTTTCCCGCGGCTCAGCAATCTTTCCACCAGCTCTTTTTCAGGTACTTGCAGGGCAATCATCGCCACGATGGATTCATCGCTTTTTTCAAGCAGCTTGTCCAAAGATTTGGCTTGCTGGGCGGTGCGCGGAAATCCATCGAACACAAAACCCTCGGTAGCCTGACCGTTGCGCAGGCGGTGATCCATCATCTCAACCACTACTTTGTCCGGCACCAATTGACCAGCGTCCATCAAGCGCGCCGCTTCTTTCCCCAAATTACTGCCCCCCCGGATTTCCGAGCGCAAAAGCTCTCCCGTGGAAAGATGGGTAAGATGGTATTTCTCTTCAATCAACTCGGATTGAGTGCCTTTGCCGGCCCCGGGCGGGCCAAATAGAACGATATTCAGCATAGCATAAAAATTGCGGGCGTTGAATTTTTGCGAAAAGCGCGAATTTACAAAAGAATCGCTGTCATTTTCTTTCCAAAAAGTGTCGTGATTTCCTACTTTCGCCGTTCTCAAATCATCAGGATGAACAACACTTTCAGTGTGATAATGGCCGGTGGCATCGGCAGCCGATTTTGGCCCGTCAGCACCAGCCAATTTCCTAAGCAATTCCACGATATTCTTGGAACGGGCGAGACGCTTATCCAGCAGACCTTCAGGCGTTTGCAGAAGATTTCGGACGTAGATAAAATCTTGGTGGTCACCCATAAAAACTACAAGGATTTGGTGGCCAAACAGTTGCCTAAAATGCCGCGCAAAAACATCATTTTGGAGCCCGCCCGCCGAAATACCGCGCCCTGCATCACCTACGCGGCCTACCGGATTGCCAGTAAAAACTCACAAGCCCAAATGGTGGTGGCGCCCGCCGACCACCTGATTACGGACGAAGATGAATTTGCCCGCATTGTGAAATTAGCGGCCGAGAATTCAAATGGTATCAGCAAACTTTTCACCTTGGGGATTCGGCCCCACCGCCCCGACACGGGTTATGGTTATATTCAATACCTTGATGTTGAGGAAGATACAACGGCAGAAATTAAAAAGGTAAAAACGTTCACCGAAAAACCGGACTTGGAAACCGCCAAAGACTTTTTGGACAGCGGCGATTTTTTGTGGAACAGTGGCATCTTTATTTGGTCGGTTTCCACTTTTATGGAAGAATTGCAAAATTATCAGCCCGATTTGCATTCTACTTTTGAGGCGGGGGCAGAAACTTTCGGCACTCGAAAAGAGCAAAAATTTGTTGAAAAAATTTATCCTTCCTGTGAGAATGTTTCCATCGACTATGGATTAATGGAAAAATCGGAAAATGTATATGTCATTCCATCGCAATTTGGATGGAGTGATTTAGGAACTTGGGGTAGCTTGCACGAACACGTCAAATTGGATGAAAATAAGAATGCTATTTTATCTAAAAAATCACTGATTTCTGATACAAAAAATTCACTAATTCGTATCAAAAAAGACAAACTCGCAATTATCGAAGGTTTGAACGGTTTTATCGTAGTAGATGAAGATGATTCTCTGTTGATTTGCCGTATGGAAAATGAGCAATTGATAAAATCCTATTTGGGCGATGCGAAAACGCAGTTTGAAGACCACGCTTTTTAAGAATACATTCGTATTTCTGCCACAAAGGCTCAAAGACTCAAAGTTTTACTTTGATAAAAACTGTCTCTAACTCAACGTAACAAAATCTTTGTGCCCTTCGTGTCTTTGTGGCTAAAAAATGAGAGCAGAAATTGAATTTCTTCGCAGCCAGTTCTGAGAAAAAGAATTATTGTAAAGCACCCTTAAATCGGTCAAGCGCGCGCTGCCGCGCCCATTTATGTTCCACGATTTCTTCGGGATAATCATCCGTCCCGTATTCTGAAATCCAGCGCTTTACATATTCGCGGTTTTTATCAAATTTATCCAGTTGCAAGTGCGGATTGAAAATGCGGAAATAAGGCGCGGCATCCACGCCGCTGCCAGCCGCCCACTGCCAGCCGCCGACGTTGCTCGCCATATCGTAATCCAATAATTTTTCGGCAAAATAGGCCTCACCCCAGCGCCAGTCAATCAATAAATGCTTGGTTAAAAAACTGGAAACCAGCATCCTGACGCGGTTGTGCATAAAGCCGGATTCGTTCAGTTCGCGCATTCCGGCATCCACCAAAGGATAGCCGGTTTTTCCTTCGCACCATTTCTTAAAATGTTCTTCATTGTTTTCCCATCGAATCGCATCATATTTTCTACGGAAATTTTCGGTGGCCGAATCGGGAAAATGATATAAAATACTTTGATAAAAATCCCGCCAAATCAATTCATTAAAATATTTGGTGTTCAGTTCCTTTGCCAAGCGCGCCAATTTGCGAATACTAATTGTACCGAAACGCAGATGCATACTCAGCCGCGTGGTGCTTTCTGCATCAGCGGGGAAGTTTCTCGTTTTGTGGTAATTGCGGATAATTTCTTCATCGAATTCCCGCGAAGGAAAAGTGAAGTTTACCTTTTCAAAACCCATTTCTTTTAACGAAATTTCGGACAGCTTTTTGGTTTTTAAAAAGTTGGAAAAATACTTTTCATTAGGATAAGATTTTAAATAAAAGTTATTCAATTTACTTTTCCATTTTTTCATACAAGGCGTATAAACCGTGTAAGGATTTCCATCTTCTTTTAGCACCTCATTTTTATCGAAAATAACTTGGTCTTTAAAACCTTTAAATTCAATATTTTTCGATTTTAAAAAATCATAGATTTCTATGTCTCGATTTTTAGCATACGGTTCATAGTCCCGATTGGTGAAAATTTGAGCTATTTCATATTCCTCCAACAACTCTTTGTAAATGTCAATCGGTTTTCCATATTTTATCAATAAAGAACTGCCGCATTCTTTCTCTAAAAAATGCTTGATATTGATAATTTCTTGATAGATGAAAGTAACGCGGCGGTCATCTTTAGGAAGTTCATCCAAAATATTGGAATCGAAGATAAATATCGGCAAAACGGGGTGGTCACTTTTCAGGGCGCGGTACAATCCCGCATTATCCTCCAATCGCAAATCGCGGCGAAACCAAAAAAGGGAGATTTTTGGGGGCATTTTATCTGATTTTCCTACGGCGTTTCATCGGGTCGCGCGTATTCCAAACGCTTCAACATTTTAGCGGAATAATAGGTATCCAAACCGTTCACCGCCACATTGTCCACCGCCGAATGGTCGATGAAACCATCTTCCAAAAGGGCGTCGCCGTCCACCCACGTTTCCACTACTTTCCCAATTACCAAAATGGTTTGATTGGCTTTAATCAATTGTTCCTCAACAAATTGCAAACCCATTGCAATGCGTGTCCCTTCTACATAAGGCGCGGAAAATTTTTGGGAATACGACTCGCGGAAACCGAGCGCCTCGAATTCGGAAACGCCCGCTTCAAATTTGGCGGACGCCTGATGCGCTTTTTCATAAAAACGCTGCCGCACGGAATTGACGGTAAAAAATTTCGTGGCGCGGATGTTTTCCAAGGTGTGGCGCGGCACTTCGCCTTCCGGCCTAAAAATGACCCCGACCAGCGGCGGGTTGGCGCCGATGTGGCTCACCGAAAAAAACAAGCCCAAATTGGAAACGCCAGTCTCAGATTTCGTCCCAATCAAATTCAAACTCTTGAAACCACCGATGCTGTTGAAAAAATTGGCGCGGAAATGGCGTTCCCACTTTTCAAAATCGGCCTCGTTAAAATATTTCAATTCCATAGTGCAAAAGAAAGAATTTAGAGCGACCGCAATGCCGACATCCCACCATCAACTTTCAGAATTTGACCCGTAATCCACCGTGACTTTTCGGTCAATAAAAACAGGGCGGCGGCGCTGGCATCTTTCGGCTCGCCGATGGTTTTCATCGGGTGGCGGTCGGCGTTGTTTTCGCGTTTTTTGTCGGAGCTGAGGAGTTGCTCGGCCAGCGGTGTGTCCGTCAGCGAAAGCGCGATGCCGTTGAAGCGGATTTTCGGCGCATATTCCGCGGCCAGCGCGCGCACCATTCCTTCCACCGCGCCCTTCACGGCGCTTACCGTACTGTGAAACGGCAGTCCCGTCTGCACGGCCACCGTGCTGAAAAATACCGCGCTGCCCTTGCCTTTTTTCAAAGGTTCGATGCCCTGTCTCAACACGCGAACCGCCCCTAAATAATTGATTTCCAATTCCTCCTGAATGTTTTCGATTTTGTAACGGTCGAAGGGTTTCAGATTGATGGTGCCGGGGCAATAGACCAATCCAACCAATTCATCAGGTAAATCCAGTTCGTCGTCCGAAGTAACATCGAATTTTTGCGCCGAAACACCTTCTGGCAAATCCGCCTCTTCAATATTCCGCGAAGCCGCGATGACCTCGTAATTTTCTGCTATTAAATCATTTACGATCTGTCTTCCGATTCCAGAACCGCCTCCGATAACCAAGATTTTTTTTGCCATTGTTGCTGTTTTGAATTTATAAAAAAATGAAGGCGGAATGGTTCACTATGGAGAAAATTCTAAACTCTGAATCCGAAATACTAAACAAATACGAAATAGAAATTTTCAAAATTCTAAACCGCGGACGTAAGAAGCGCGTGTGATTGTTTTGAATTTTCTTGTTTTAATATTTCGAATTTGTTTAGAGTTTAGCATTTCGTATTTAGAGTTTTGCCTTCGGCTTACCTTTGCCCGCTTATTAAATAAGACGCGCAAAAATGACGGACACCACCCTCGCCCCCACCACCGAAGAAACCGCCAAAGGCCTCGGCCTCCTTCCCGAGGAATTCCAGAAAATCACCGAAATTCTGGGCCGCGCGCCCAACTTCAACGAACTGAGCATCTACTCGGTGATGTGGAGCGAGCATTGTTCCTACAAAAATTCCATCGTATGGCTGAAAACGCTGCCGCGCGACGGCCAACAAATGCTGGTGAAAGCCGGCGAGGAAAATGCGGGCTTGGTGGACATCGGCGACGGGCTGGCCTGCGCCTTCAAAATCGAAAGCCACAACCACCCCAGCGCGCTGGAACCCTACCAAGGCGCGGCGACCGGCGTCGGAGGCATCAACCGCGACATCTTTACGATGGGCGCGCGGCCGATTGCGCAGCTTAACTCCTTGAGATTCGGAAACTTAGGAACGCAGCGCACGCAATGGCTCTTGAAAGGCGTGGTGAAAGGCATCGGCGATTACGGCAATGCTTTTGGCGTACCGACGGTGGGCGGTGAGGTGTATTTTGAAAATTGCTACGAGCAAAACCCGCTGGTGAACGCTTTTTCCGCTGGGATTCTCGACACGAAAAACGACAAGATGCTTTCCGCGAAAGCGAGCGGCGCGGGCAATCCGGTTTTCATCATCGGTTCGCGCACCGGAAAGGACGGCATCGCGGGCGCGGCCTTTGCCAGCAAGGATTTGACGGAGGCCAGCGCCGAGGATATTCCGTCCGTGCAGGTGGGCGACCCGTTTCAGGAAAAGTTGCTTTTGGAGGCCACTTTGGAATTGGCCAAGACCGGCGCCGTGGTCGGGATGCAGGATATGGGCGCGGCGGGGATTACCTGTTCTACTTCTGAAATGAGCGCGGCCGGCGGCGTGGGGATGCGCATTGATTTGGACAAAGTGCCGCAGCGGCAGGACGATATGCAGCCGTGGGAAATCCTCCTCAGCGAAAGTCAGGAACGGATGTTGGCGGTCATCGAAAAAGGCCGCGAGGACGAAGTTTTGCAGATTTTTGACAAATGGGATTTGCCGTGCGAGCAAATCGGCGAGGTGGTTGCCGATGATAAGCTGAGCTACTATTGGCACGGCGAATTGGTGGCGGAAACGCCCGCTTCGCCGCTGGTTTTGGGGGGTGGCGCACCGGTTTATTACCGCGAACATCGTGAACCCGCTTATTATAAAATTTTCCAACAGTTTGACATCAACGCGGTTACCGTCCCCGCGGATTTGAAAGCGGTGGCGAAACAGTTGATGGCCAATCCCAATATCGCGAGCAAACGCTTTGTGTATCAGCAATATGACAGTATGGTGGGCACGGTGAATATGAGTACCAACGGCGCGACGGATGCGGCGATTGTCAATCTAAAAGGCACCGACCGCGCGCTGGCGATGACGGTGGATTGCAACGCCCGCTACGTAAACGCCGACCCCGAAAAAGGCGCGATGATAGCCGTGGCTGAGGCTGCGCGAAACATCACCGTTTCGGGCGGCGTGCCGAGCGCCGTTACCAATTGTTTGAACTTTGGCAATCCTTATAATCCGGAGGTGTATTGGCAATTTGTGAACGCCATCAAAGGGATGGGCAAAGCCTGTGAAAAATTTGATACGCCGGTGACGGGCGGCAACGTAAGTTTCTATAACCAAACGGTTTTGCAAGGCGGCACCGAGCCGGTTTTCCCCACGCCCACCATCGGGATGATTGGCATCGTGGAAAGCAAAAAGCACATCACCACCATCCCATACAAACAAAAAGGAGACCTTATATTTTTGATTGGCGAAAATCGAAACGACATTTCGCAATCGCGCTATTTGACGGACATTATGCGGGTGGAAGCCTCGCCCGCACCTTTTTTCAGTTTGGAAGAAGAATACGCCTTGCAAGAGCAAATTCGGATGACGATTCGCAAAGGTTTGCTGGCCTCGGCGCACGATGTTTCGGAAGGCGGTTTATTCGTTTGCCTAATGGAAAAAGCGATGACGAGCGGCCTCGGTTTCGACATCACTTCCGACAGTGCCATCCGCCGCGACGCCTACCTTTTCGGCGAAAGCCAGAGCCGCGTCATCGTCAGCGTTTCTTCCGAAAAAGAAGAACAGTTTATTGATTTGATGATGCTGAACGGGGTAGAGTTTGACTTGCTGGGCCACGTCACCAAAGGCTCGATTCGGATTGACGATGTGGACTGGGGGCACGTGGAAGAGTGGAAGGAGGTTTATGATGAGAGTATTGAGAAGATTTTGGGAAATGTCTGAGTCTCAAAGGTTTTAGAAACTTTTTGTGATTATAGAATTGCACATTCGCGCTGATTTTTATTCTTAAAATTTTGGGAGTGCTGCACTTTTCAGAACCTCGAATTTCCTCAGAATTGGACAGGTGCTTTAGCCCTGTCATAGCCGGATTGCACTCCCCCTCTCGGCTTTAGCCGAATTAAGAATTGCGCTAAAGCGCAAGGTGGGTGAGGAGGATTGACTATAATCACAGCGCTAAAGCGACTGTGCAATTCTGAGAAGTATGAGTGATTATCAAAAAATATTCATCGCCATCTCCTATCTTAATTTTGCATTATAATGAAAACATCAGAAAAAAAGGTAAAGATTTATAAATCTGAATTTGCGGCCAAAATAAAAGAGAGCCGAAAACAGGTGCGCGAAGGGAAGTTTAGTTCTACGACTTTGGAAGAATTGGAGGAACGATGGAAGTGAAATTCACGGACAAGGTGGTGAAGGATTTGGTCAACTTAAAGTTATTGGAGTACAGTGATTTTGAGCGCCTCGAATTTCTTTAGAATTGGACAGGTGCTTTAGCCCTGTCATAGCCGCATCGCGCTCCCCTTTTCGGCTTCAGCCGAATTAGGAATTGCGCTAAAGCGCAAGGCAGGTGGGGAGGATTGAATGCAATCACAGTGCTAAAGCGACTGTGCAATTCTTAAAAATACTGCGGCTTTATGATAGGTTGGGATATGCGACTTTCACCTTTTGAAATCCCTTATTTTAATTTGCAACCGTGAAGCTCTATTTAATAGCCGGTTTAGGTTACGACAAAAGAATTTTTAAAAATCTAAATGTAGAAGGTTTTGATGTCGAATATTTAGATTGGATTGAACCCAAAAAGAACGAAACCTTACACGATTATGCGCAAAGGTTTTTCCCGACTAATGATGCAGAGAAATCCGTAATTATCGGGCATTCATTGGGAGGAATTGCGGCACAAGAAATTGCCACTATTTATAAAATTGAAAAGATAATTTTGATTTCAAGTGTACGGTCGAGAAGTGAAATTCCCTATTATTTCAAAGTGATAAAACCCTTGGGTTTGGAAGTATTCTTTCGGCGAAAATGGTGTATGAAAACGGTGAAATTTTGGGGCAGCCGCCACGAATTTACCACCGAGGAAGACCAAGAACTTTTTAAAGATATGATTGGAAATCAGACGAACAACTATCTGCAATGGGCACTCCGAAAGGTGTCTGGCTGGCGCGCGCCGAGCGTTCCGGCGCACACGGAAATCGTTCAAATCCACGGCACCCGCGACCGGACTTTCCCGTTTGGTAAGATTCGCCAACCGGATTTTACCGTGGAAAACGGCAGCCACATTATGGTGTACAAAGAGCCGGACAAAATTTCATCCCTAATCCGAAACATCCTCCAGAAAAAATAGAGCGCCCGAACGCTGAACAAAATCGGGCGCGCGCCATTTTTTTAATCGAATATGAAATTACTCCTTCTAATCATCGCCTACCTCCTCGGCTCGCTCCCGTGGTCGGTGTGGATAGGCCGCTGGTTTTTCAACACCGATGTGCGCGACTACGGCAGCGGAAACGCCGGCGCCACCAACACCTTCCGCGTTTTGGGTCGGAAGGCGGGTATCGCCGTTTTGCTGCTGGACGCGCTCAAAGGGTTCGCCGCGGTCAATTTGGTTTTCATCACTCCGGCATACGCCGGAGACATCGAACTGATGGTGATTTTGGGTGTGTGCGCGGTCATCGGCCATATTTTTCCGGTGTTCGCGCAATTCCGCGGCGGCAAGGGCATCGCCACTTTGCTGGGGATGATCGTGGCCATCCACGCCGGCGCCGCGCTGATGGCCATTGCCACTTTCGCGCTGTTTTTCTTCTCCTTCCGCATTGTGTCGCTCAGTTCCATCTTGGCCGCGCTGTCGTTCCCGTGCTGGCTCATTTTCCGCTACCACGAAGATTCCAAAATCCTCGTCATTTTTAGCTTTGCGCTGGCGTTCATCGTGTTGCTGACCCATCAAAAAAACATCGAGCGCCTGCTGAACGGCAACGAAAACAAAGTCCGCATCCGCCCCAAAAACCGCGACGACGAATGAGATTCGAGACGGAAATTTTAGAAAAACCAAAAGTTTCCATCCAAGAGGAAACCTTGCAGGAAATCATCCTTTACAATGATGATGTGAACACCTTCGACTGGGTCATCCAAAGCCTGATGGAAGTGTGCGAGCATTCCGAAATCCAAGCGGAGCAGTGCAGCCTCATCGTGCACAACAATGGCCTATGCGCCGTAAAGTCAGGTACTTACAAAGAGTTGGAGCCACGTTGCAGCAATCTTTTGGAGCGGGGGTTGAGCGCGGAGATTGCTTGATTTGGTTATCTTTACTTTTCTTTAAAAATTTTTGATATGGAAGCCGTAGAAAAATTACCGTCCAAAAAACTAACGAATCTTCAATTGGAATTGTTGAAGGTTTTTAATTACGAATTAAGTGATGAAGAGTTAAAGGAAATTAAACATCTTAATTGGTAACTTTTTCGCTGAAAAAGCAATCAAAGAAATGGATAGATTGTGGGACGAAAAGGGCTGGACAAATGAAACGATGAAGGAATGGGCGAATGAGCGGATGCGCACTTCTTACAAAAAGGCAAAATGAAAGCCGTTATAGATACGAATGTATTAGTGATGAGTTTACCGCCACGCTCAGTTTACCATCCCATCATTAGAAATTTTTTAGACAACTTTTATGACATCTATTTTACCAATGAAATGCTTTTGGAAAATGAAGAAATTTTCTTTGTAAAAAGCAACCCGTATGTGGCAGAGGCATTTCTTGCCATCTTAAAAAACAAGCCCAACGCCCATCGTATTTTTCGCTATTTCAGAATGGATTTGGTGCCTAACGATGCGGACGACAACAAATTCTCCGATTGCGCTTTGCCCGCCCGCGCGGATTATTTGGTTAGCAATGATGGAGATTTCAAACACTTGCGGAGTGATGATTGGCTACCTTTTCAAGTAGTGAAACCTGATGAGTTTTTGGAAATCCTAAAAGAAAATTTCGGTTGATTTGTCAAGGTTCGGGAAGTTCCTATATTTGCACCTCGAAAAATCGGCCTTGCGGCGCAACTGAATAGCGCATCCCGCCACGGGCGGGAAGGTTACAGGTTTGAACCCTGTTTTTTGACGGAGTATCCCACTTGATAGAGTGGAGCTTCTAAAATATTTGGCCTCGTGGCGCAACTGAATAGCGCACCTGATTACGGCTCAGGAGGTTACAGGTTTGAATCCTGTCGAGGTCACGGAAAATCCCGGTGCGAATGCCGTCGGGATTTTATTTTTAAAACACGCAACAAAATAGCGCATCCCGCCTGCTGCGGGAAGGTTATACCGCCGAAGCGGTATCGAGGTCACTAAAAATCCCGGTGCGAGTGCGTCGGGCTCTTATTTTAAAAGGCGCAACCGAATAGCCCCTTCCTCCTCTGTGGCGGGAAGGTTGTGCCCCCTTTCCAAGGCATTCGAATCCAGTCGGGGTGACTAAAAAAAATTCTATAGCCCAAGACTCTGGTTTTTTTGCTGTATGTCTAAAACCAATACTGCTAAAAAATTGTCATCCTAAAGTCAATCTCTTTCAGTCGAAATCCATTTTGGCAACGCCATTTTTATTCGTTTTTTTGCCGTTTAAATTTCCAAAAAATGCTTCCCAATAAATACCTCAAACCCATTTCCCTGCTTTTCGCTCTCGCAATTTTGATGAGCAGTTGCTCCAGCACTACCCTTATCCAGTCTGAGCCGCCCGGCGCCCGCCTTTATTTAAACGGTGTAGCGGTGGGTAATACGCCTTATTATATGACCGATACCAAAATCGTGGGAAGCTGCACCTCCGTGCGCTTAGAAATGCCCGGCCACGAGACGCTGAACACGCAAATCTGCCGCGACGAAGAAGCCGACGTGGGCGCCATCGTGGGCGGCATTTTCTTTTTGATTCCCTTCCTGTGGACGATGGCGTACCAGCCCAACCACTATTACGATTTGCGGCATACGGACGGCCAATCTGCCGAGCCGCTGCACGAATATGTCCCCGAATCGAACAACAGACCCAACGCGCCACGCCAAGAAACATACACCAAAAGCAAGGCGGAAAAATTGCGCGAACTGAAAGCCCTCTTGGACGAAGGAATCTTGACCCAAGAAGAGTTTGAAATAGAAAAACAAAAGATTTTAGACGAGAATTAAATTCTTTTTGCGTACCAAAAAAGGCCGTTTCCCAATCAAGGAAGCGGCCTTTTTCGATGGATGAAAAGGATGGCTTGCCATCATTTCAATCCATATAACTTTTTAGTTTCGCCGCCAGTTCATCCGGCTTCACTTTGGTAACGAATTCTTCATCCACGGCGATGGAAATGCTGCCGCTTTCCTCGGAAACGATCAATGCAATCGCGTCCGTTTTTTCGGCAATCCCAATGCCCGCGCGGTGGCGCAAGCCAAAGCGGCTGGGTACGTCGTTGCGCTCCGTTACGGGGAGGATGCAGCCTGCCGAAACCAAATTGCTGCCCCGCAAAATCACCGCCCCATCGTGCAGGGGCGAATATTTGTTGAAAATACTGCGCAACAAACCGCTGGAGACCCGCCCCTCCACAGAAGTCCCCGTGGAGGCGTAGGAACCCAGCTGGCCTTGCCTTTCAATCACCATCAATGCGCCCGTTTTGCTGCGCGCCATCGAGCGGCAAGCCGAAACCAACTGATCCATAGGCAGCTCACTACCATCTGCGCCTCGGTTCAACCATTTTAGTTGTCGCAAAAACCGTCGCCGACTCGAAAAATTCGTGCTGCCCAAAAGCAACAAAAACTTCCGGATTTCCTGTTGGAAAACAATCACCAAAGCCAACACGCCCACGCCAATAAATTTTCCCAATATCTCGCTGAGCAAATCCATTTGCAGCGCTTCTACCAGCTTCCAAATCAGGTAGATAGCGGCTACGCCGATAAAGATATTGATGGCCACCGTGCCCTTGATAAGGCGGTACAATTGATAGAGTAAAAACGCGACGAGCAGAATGTCGAGCGCATCGAGAAAACCAAAGTCTATAAAAGACATTTATCGGGAAAACTTTTGGGCGAAAGTAACCAATTCCACCGCTTGGCGCGCCTCTTTTACATCGTGAACGCGCAGGATGTCCGCGCCTCTTTCCAATGCCAAAACGTGCAGAACAGTAGTGGCATTCAAGGCTTCTTTTGGTTTGATTTTCAAAGCTTTGTAGCCCAAAGACTTTCGGCTGAGGCCGACCAAAATCAAGCGTTCAAATATTTTAAAATGCTCTATATTTTGCAGCAATTCATAGTTGTGTTCCAAGTTTTTTCCAAAACCAAAGCCGGGATCCAAAATCAAATCATTCGCGCCCGCTTCTAAAAATTTGGCGATCTGTTTTGAAAAATAATACGCAACGTCTTTTACAACATTCTCGTAATGAGGATTTTGCTGCATCGTTTCGGGCGTTTTTTGAATGTGCATCAAAACGTAGGGAACGCCCAGTTCGCCAATGGTTTGCGGCATTTTTTCATCAAAGTTTCCACCCGAAATATCGTTGATGATGTCCGCCCCCTCCCCTATCGCAAAGCGCGCCGTTTCAGAATTGTAGGTGTCGATGGAAATAAAAACTTCGGGAAATTTTCCTCGAATTTTCCCCACGCTGTTTCCCAGTCTTTCTTTTTCCTTTTTGGAAGAAAGAATTTCCGCGCTGGGCCGAGTGCTCGCCGCGCCGATGTCAATCGCGTCCGCCCCTTCCCGCACCATCTTTTCCACTTGCGCAAGTGTTTGATTTTCATTGTTATAAGAACCTCCATCGTAAAATGAATCGGGTGTCAAATTCAAAATTCCCACTACCCAAGGTTTTTGGATTTCCACCAAATTGCCCCGCAAGTTTAGCGTCCGTTTCTTTTTCAAAAACCTATTTTTGGCCATTCTTTGCGATTGTTCTTTTGGCATTAAAATTTCAGTCCCCCCCCGCGAAGGTAATTTATGACGCATAGTCCTTTTGAATTTCACGAAACCGTCAATTTCCGACGCACTTTTTTCCTAAAAATTGCATACTAAACAATGAGAATCATCACCCAAATTTCGCGCGTTTTGGTAGGCGCGCTTTTTATATTTTCAGGATTGATAAAACTGAACGATCCGGTTGGTTTTTCGTATAAATTGGATGAATACTTTGCACCTAATGTTTTAGACCTCACTTTCTTACAACCTTTTGTACTGGAATTAGCTATTTTTATAGTGATTTTGGAAGTGCTTTTGGGAGTGGCGGTTTTGATAGGTTTTTGGAAAAAAATCACCATTTGGTTGCTCTTGGCGATGATTGTCTTTTTCACCTTTCTCACTTTTTACTCGGCGTATTTTAATAAAGTTACCGACTGCGGCTGCTTCGGCGATGCCATTCCGCTAACTCCTTGGCAATCATTTGGAAAGGATGTGATTTTACTGGTTTTAGTTTTAATTTTGGTGGTGAACCAAAAATATGTCAAGCCGCTTTTTACACGCGGATTGAACACCGGATTGATGGTCGTTTCACTGGCCGGTTCTGCCATTTTGGGCATATATGTTTTGAATCATTTACCAGTAATGGATTTTCGTCCGTACGCCGAAGGAAAAAGTATCGTAGAGGGAATGAAACCTGCCGAAGAATTGGGCTTAAAACCTACCAAATATGGCACACTTTATTATCTAAAAAATAAGGAAAACGGAGAGGAAAAAAAGGTAACCTCCCGAGAATATGTAGATGATAAATGGTACGAAAAAAAGGAATGGGAAATTCAATCGGACAAAACCGAAGCGGTTATTTTAAGCGAAGGCTATGAACCGCCCGTGCACGATTTTTCCATCGTGCTGGAAGACAGGGACATTACCGAGGAAATTTTGTCCGCGCCAGCCGCCTTCCTTTTGGTATCCTATAAAATGGAAATCACCGAGGAAGAAGCTTATCCAGCCCTCAATAAATTTGCGCAAGCGGCTGAAAAACAAGATGTTCCATTCATTGGGTTGAGCGCCAGCCTGCCCAGCACGGTGGAAAAAATGCGGCACCAATTGCAAACCCCTTTTCCTTTTGCCGTAACGGATGAAACCACTTTGAAAACTATTGTCCGTTCCAATCCCGGCATTTTATTATTGAAAAATGGTACAGTGGTCGCAAAGTGGCATTGGCAGGATTTACCTGATTTTGAGGCTGTTAAAAAAGAATTCCTCTAATTGCTCGGCTACGTTTTAAATAAAATCGGCTACGGTCTTTTAGTGCTTTGGGGCGTGGCCACACTGGTTTTTTTGCTGTTCGCCGTCCTCCCCGGCGACCCCGCCCGGATGATGCTCGACCAGCGCGAAGACAGCGAGCAACTGGCCGCGATAAAAGCCAAATACGGTTTCGACAAACCGCTGGGCGAGCAATACCTTTTATATCTCAACGACCTGTCCCCCATCTCTTTACACGGAAAAAACCCAAATGACTTCTCGCATTTGAGCCGCTATCCAAAAAACCCGTTAATGTTGTTTTCCATTGGGGAAAAACTACTGGCGCTGAAACGCCCATATTTGCGCCAATCCTTTCAAAATCAAGGCAAAAGCGTGAGCGCGATTATTGGGGAAACGCTGCCAAACACCATCGTTTTGGCGATGGCTTCCATACTCGTGGCAATGATTTTGGGCGTGATTTTCGGAATTCTTGCCGCTTTAAAAAAAGACAGTTTTTTGGATAGATTTATCACAATAATTGGCACCATCGGAATGTCAGTTCCATCGTTTTTTTCGGCTATCATTTTCGCTTGGATTTTTGGTTATGTTTTAGCGGAATTTACGGGACTGAATATGACCGGAAGTTTGTATGAAGTAGATGATATGGGCGAGGGCGTTTACCTCCAATGGAAGAACTTGATTTTGCCCGCCATCGTGTTGGGCATCCGTCCGCTGGGGGTGATTATTCAATTGACGCGCAGTAGCCTTTTGGAAGAAATGGGGCAGCAATATATTTTAACGGCGCGCTCCAAGGGTTTGAAAATGAGCCGAATCGTGCGGAAACACGCCTTGCGGAATGCGTTGAACCCCGTCATCACCGCCGCTTCGGGTTGGTTCGCCTCGATGCTGGCCGGCGCTGTTTTCGTGGAATACATTTTCGGCTGGAACGGCTTGGGCAAGACCATTGTTGAAGCATTAAATACCTTGGATCTGCCCGTAGTAATGGGCGCCGTTTTGGTGATAGGTTTTGTATTCGTTTTGATTAATATTTTAGTGGATATTTTATATGCTTGGTTAGACCCGCGCGTGAGGATATAAAGGTTTGAGGTTTGAGGTTTGAAAATCGGGTTGTTTGTAGTTTAAGTTCTAATTAAAAAATCATCTCACGATATTTTGGCAGCGTCCAAAGTTCGTCGTCCACCAGCATTTCCAGTTTATCACATTGGTAGCGGATTTTTTCAAAAAACGGGAACACTTCTTCTCTATAAAAAACCGCCTTCTTTTTCATATCCTCAATCTTGTTGCCTTTGCGGCGTGCCTCTATCATATTTTCTTTTTCAGAAATAATGACAGAAATTCGTTCCGAAATTTCTTCAATCATCTGCAACTGTTCTTTGGCCACTTTCTCGAATTTTTCGGCACTCAAAACTTCCTTCAATCCCCGCACATTATCCGAAAGTCTGGTCTGGTATTTTATCGCGGTGGGCACAATGTGATTCCCCGCAATGTCGCCCAGCACGCGGCTTTCTATCTGAATTTTCTTTTGGTATTCCTCCAGCATTATTTCGTGGCGCGCCATCACTTCCACTTTGCTCATCACGGCATTTTCTTCAAAAAGGTTTAATGCCTTTTCAGTCACATAAAAGTCAAGCGCTTCGGGGGTAGTTTTTACATTGGAAAGCCCCCGTTTTTTCGCTTCTTCTACCCACGCATCACCGTATCCGTCACCTTCAAAACGGATGTTTTTGCTATCTTCTATGCAATCCCTCAATACATTGAAAATCGCATCATCTTTCTTCATTCCATCCTTAATCAGTTTATCTACTTTTACCTTAAAATCGCGCAACTGATTCGCCATTATCGTGTTCATAATGGTCATCGGCTGGGCGCAATTGGCGGTGCTGCCCACGGCCCGGAATTCAAACTTGTTTCCCGTAAAGGCAAAGGGAGAAGTGCGGTTGCGGTCAGTGTTATCCATCAAGATTTCCGGAATTTTTCCTACCACGTTCAGTTTCAAATCCGACTTTTCCTCGGGCGAAAGAGCTTTCCCTTTTTCCAGCTTTTCCAGTTTGTTTAAAGTTTCCGTCAACTGACTGCCAATGAACGCGGAAATAATCGCGGGCGGCGCTTCGTTGGCGCCCAGCCGGTGGTCGTTTCCGGCAGATGCAATCGCGGCGCGCAGTAAATCCGCGTGGTCGTGCACGGCCTTGATGCTGTTCACAAAAAAGGTCAAAAACTGCAAATTCGATTTCGGCGATTTGCCGGGGCTCAGCAAGTTCACGCCCGTGTCCGTGGCCAGCGACCAGTTGTTGTGCTTTCCGCTGCCGTTCACGCCGGCATACGGTTTTTCGTGCAAAAGCACTTTAAAATTGTGTCGTTTCGCCACGCGGTCCATCAAATCCATCAACAGCGAATTGTGGTCCACCGAAACGTTGGCCTCCTCAAACATCGGCGCCAGCTCAAACTGGCTGGGCGCCACCTCGTTATGCCGCGTCGTGACGGGAATTCCCAGCAAATAACTTTCGTACTCCAACTCGCGCATAAAAAAGCGCACCCGCTCAGGGATGCTGCCAAAGTAGTGATCATCAAGCTGTTGGCCCTTGGCGGGAGAATGGCCGAGCAGGGTGCGGCCGGTCATTTTCAGGTCGGGCCGCGCATCGTAAAAAGCGGTGTCCACCAAAAAATACTCTTGTTCCCAACCCAATGTAGCGTTCACTTTTTTGACGTTTTTGTCAAAATATTGGCACACTTGGGTAGCGATTTGATCCACCGCTTGGAGGGCGCGCAAAAGCGGCGTTTTATTGTCCAGCGCCTCGCCGGTGTAGCTCACGAAAACGGTGGGGATGCAAAGCGTTCGGCCCATCACAAAGGCCGGACTGGTGGGATCCCAAGCCGTGTAGCCGCGCGCTTCAAAAGTATTTCTAATACCGCCGCTCGGAAAACTCGATGCGTCCGGTTCTTGCTGCACCAACAGGCCGCCCGTGAACTTTTCGATGGCCTCACCGTCCTGCGTTGGCTGGAAAAACGAATCGTGCTTTTCCGCCGTGGCGCCCGTCAGGGGTTGAAACCAGTGGGTGTAGTGCGTGGCTCCTTTGTTCAGCGCCCAGCTCTTCATCCCGCTGGCCACTTGGTCGGCCACGTCGCGGTTGATCTTGCTGCCCTTTTCCATTGCGGCCATCACGTTTTTATAAGCCTCGCTGGTCATATATTCCTGCATTGCCTTTTTATTGAAAACGTAATCGCCAAAAATTTCCGAAATGCGCGGGTGCGGCGGTTCGTATTCGATCGGGCGGCGTTTGGAAACTTCGGCGAGGGCAGAAAAACGGATGGACATTTTTAGAAAAGTTTTAAAAATTTTGGCAAAATTATAAAAACGAAGGGGGTGTTTTGGGAGATTTTTAATAAAAATTTTGAACAGTTGTTCAAAAATATGGGGTTTATCAAAAATTTTACGAAAACTATATTGGTGATTTTTAGTTGGGCGCGTCCCGCTTGCCGTGCATCGCCATCGCGCAAAACCCAACAACGGCGACGTAGCAAGGCGGGTTCCCGCACTATGCGGGACTTCAAGTCCTCTCCCGAAGCGCTTCGCTTTCGGGATGCGGGCTCCTGTCCCGTCCAACACGGGATTCCGCTACTATCCCTCGCGCGGGGCCGGCGCTTCGTAAGCCGTTTTTCAGATTCTTAAAGTTTGTGCGTTTTCCCACCCAGTGTCGCCCCTACGGGGCTTCTGAAAATCATAACGACCCATCGTAAAACCCCGCCCTTACGGACGGAGCTACCAATTATGTCGTCCCTACGGTACTATTTTATCTTAGAGAAATTTTTGCAGCTTGACATTTTCGGAAGTGCCAACGGCACGCCATATCGATAGCCCCAATCGTAAGATTGGGGTTTAGGTTTAGGGCGAACAAGAGTGCCAAAGGCACGGCACACAAAATGCAAATCTTAAAACATTGACCTACTTTTGATTTCTCAAATTTTAAAGAAAATGGCTCTGTCTGTAAATCTGCGCCGCATTGATGAACTGAAATTGGAATTGGAAAAAGCCGGTCCACTTTCCGGTGTGATTCAAAAAGAATATTGGAAAAAGATGCGCTTGGAGTGGAATTACAATAGTAATCACATTGAAGGCAACACGCTCACCTACAGCGAAACGGAGTTGTTATTAATCCGTAGGAAAACCACAGGCGACCATGATATCCGCGAATACGAGGAAATGAAGGCGCACGATTTGGCCATCAAAATGATTCAAGAGTGGGCGCAGGAAGAACGCGGAATTTCTGAAGCGGACATCAAAAATCTGAACCAAATTATCTTAAAAGAGCCGTTCTGGAAGGAGGCAATTACTGCCGATGGCCAGCCCACGCGCAAACTGATTACGATAGGAAATTACAAAAGCGACCCCAACTCAGTTCAACTACCCAACGCAGAGGTTTTCCAATATGCCTCACCAGAGGAAACACCGCAAAAAATGCAGGAATTGATAAAGTGGTTTCGCTCGGAAAGCAAATTGCACCCTGCCGTAAAAGCTGCTAAACTACATTACCGTTTTGTGCGCATCCACCCGTTTGATGATGGGAACGGACGGATTTCCAGACTGTTGATGAATTATGTTTTGATGAAAAACAACTTCCCACCGATTGTGATAAAAAGTGCGGACAAAAAAAGATACTTGGATTCTTTGGCTCAAGCCGATTCAGGAATTCACGAAGCGTTTCACGATTATATTTTGGAACAATTGATTTGGTCGATGGAATTGAAATTGAAAGCGGTCAAAGGAGAAAGTTTGGAAGAGGAAGACGATTACATCAAAGAAATTGAGGTGCTTCATAAAAGCCTTTTATCGGAAAAACCAAACATTTCACCACAATTAAAATATCAGGTTTTCAAAACCGTCGAAGCCGAAGTTTGGCGCGATTTACACCTTAATTTAGAACATTTCGTGAAATTGTTTTCCGAAGCCAAAGTTTTTAATTTTATAAATTCTTATGAAGAACCCAAATATGGAACGAAACCTATTTTCCCAACTTTTACAAAAAGCACTGAACCAAAGACTCCTAAAATTTTTGGTCATAATATCTATGAAGATTTAATTGACGAGGTTGAATGGCAAATGGTTTTTTATAGTCTTAAGGGATTAAAAGAAAAGTTAGAGTTCAAGTTGATATTAAAAATTCTTTTTTCTTTAAAGGAATGGGAAATTTCTTCGTCATTAAATGGCACTAAAATCATCTCTTTTCTAAAAAATTATGACGCGAAAATTTTGGGAGGTGAAAAAAAAAAGCTTTTGGAAGTAACGCAAAAACATTTTTTGCAGACCATTCAAGAAAAAATGAATTCTAAAACTCAATAGTCAAATCACCCACAAAATATACCCCACATAAATAGCGAACATCAGCCCGCCCTGCCAGCGGCTAATCGTGCCTTTGCCAAACCAGACCATCAGCGGGTAAATCAACAACGAAACGCCGATCAGATAAGGAAAATCAAAATTGAGGAGGCTGGGGCTTTCCACGGGCAATGGCATCACCAAGCCGGTAATCCCCAACACGGCGAGGATGTTGAAGATGTTGCTGCCCACCAAATTGCCGAGCGAAAGTTCCTGCTCGCCCTTGAAAGACGCGACCATACTGGCGGCCAATTCCGGCAAACTCGTCCCGATGGAAACAATGGTGACGCCAATCACGCGCTCCGAAACGCCCCAGCGGGAAGCCAGTTCCACCGCGCCTTTCACGAGGAATTCGGAACCAAATTTCAAGGCGGCCACGCCGATCACAAAGTAAAAAACCATCCAAAATTTATTGTAAGTAGGCTGGGCGGCGATGATTTCATCTTCTACCAAATCCTTGGCGGCTTGTTTTAATTCGGGTTTTTGCTTTTTGCGGGAAGAGCGAATTTGGAAAATATTATAGAAAACCAAAAATCCCACTAAAAGGGCGGCTTCGTAAAACACCAATTTTTTATCGGGCAGCAAGAAAAAGAACAGCAAACCCGTGACGATCAGCATTATCCAATAATCCACTTTGTAGGTGCGCGGCTGCACTTTCATCGGGAAAACCAGCGCCGTCAATCCCAATATCAAAGCGATGTTGGCGATGTTGCTGCCGATGACGTTGCCGAAACTCAAATCGACGTGGCCGTCCAGCGCGGCGTCCAGACTGACCAAAAGCTCCGGTGCGGAGGTGGCAAAGGAAACCACCGTCATCCCCACCACAAGGATGGAAATCTTCATCCGCAGCGCCAAATCCACCGCGCCGCGCACCAGCCAATCGCCGCCAAAAAGGAGCAACACGATGCCGCCGATGAGAAATGCCCAAGACATTTATAAGATATTCAGGGATTTAAATTGCGCTTGATGGAACCGGCGATTTCTTCCACTTCCTTTTTTTCTTTCTCCACTTTTTCCTTGAATTTTCGCAAATCCTCGTCGGAAGAGTCCATCACCTCGCGCTTGATATCGTTGGCGGCGTTTTTCACCTCGCGCATCCCCCTGCCCAGCCCGCGCGCTATCTCGGGGATTTTATCCGCGCCGAAAAGCATCAAGACCATCAGCAAGATGAAGAAAATCTCGCCGCCGCCGATGCTGAAAAGAAATGTGGGGTGGAGCATATCGGGTGCGAATTTACGATGGATGATTTGCTGCGCGGTGTTTTTATAAAATGAAAAAGACCAGAAACATTTCCTCTTCTAATCGCGCTCATACCAAATATTCGGATTGCGCTTGTCGTGAAAAACGCCTACAACATATATTACATCAGCGCCTTCATCTAAGAAAAAATGAATTGAATATGGAAAAGTCTTGATTCGGTGCACACGCTTGTCGGAATAGCGAATTCCGCGCGTATGAGGATATTTTGAAATATATTTCTCACCTTCCTTTATTTTTTCCAAAAACTTTCTGCCCAATCCGGCGGACTGTGCATCATACCAAGCTGCGGCTTCGTCCAAATCCTTTAATGCTTCCGGAAAATATGCTAACGGAAAGCTCAATATTTTTTAAATAATGTCGTGAATACTTCTTCCGAGGAAATGGTGTTCTTTGGGTTCTTTTCAAAATTTTTCATCCTTTCCGCCACAATTTCTTTCTGCCAACCAGGCACTTGTCCTTGTGCCCGAAAGAATTCCTCACGTTCCTCCATTGCATGCCATTCTTCGATTGGAACGACCACCGCAGTCTTTTCACCTTCTTCATCCGTCAAATATTGAAGATTCATTTTGTGGAAATTTTTATCCCAAAGGTATCAAACATCATCTGAAATGAAGCGACTGGCTACTGGAAGAGCTTGCTATAAAAAAAGACCCCGCAGATTTTGAAAACCTGCGGGGCCTTGCCAAAATAACTTAATAACCCAATAACTTCTTACACCGCCACCGGCTCCTTCGCCGTACCCGCTTCTTCCGCCAACTGCTTGCGGCTGGTGTCCATCATCAACGGCGTGGCGATGAAAAGCGAAGAGTAAGTTCCCACGATCACACCGATCATCAGCGCGAACATAAAGCCGCGGATGACCTCGCCACCGAAGAGGAAGATGATAAATAGCACGAAGAAAGTGGTCAGCGACGTATTGACCGTGCGGCTGAGCGTGCTGTTCAAGGCATCGTTCACCACGGTGTTCATCGGTTTGCGCTTGCTGTGGGTGCGGACGTATTCGCGAATCCTGTCGAAAACCACCACGGTGTCGTTGAGCGAATAACCGATCACCGTAAGGACCGCCGCGATAAAGGCTTGGTCGATTTCCAACGAAAACGGCAGGATTCCATATAAAATGGAGAAGACCGAAAGCACGATCAAAACATCGTGGAAGGCGGCGGCCACCGCGCCGAGGCTAAACTGCCAGCGGCTGAACCGTATAAAGATATAAAGGAAGATGACGACCAGCGCCAGCAAAATGGCCCAAAAGGCGGACTTTTTAATATCGTCCGCAATGGTGGGGCCCACTTGCCGCTCGGCCACGATGCCAATGTCGCCGTTGCCTTCCGCCTCGGAAAGAAATGCTTCGCGGGCCGGCGCGTTGGCATAAAATTGCTGCAAACCGTCGTACAGTTTTTCTTTGATTTCGTCGCTCACTTCGGTGCCCGTTTCGTCGATTTTGTATTTGGTGGTAATCACCACCTGATTGTCCTCGCCGATGGTTTTTACCTCGGGCGCCACGGGCTGGCCGGCCTCATTGATAAAATACTGCCCCAAGTCCGATTGGATGGCGGAGGCGTTGACCGGCTGATCGAACCGCACTTGATACGTTCGCCCGCCCACGAAATCTACCCCATAGTTGAGGCCGCGCGTCAAAAGTGAAATGACGCCTCCCACGATAATCAGCGTGCTGATGGCGTAGGCGATTTTCCGTTTGGAAAGGAAATCAATATTGATATTCTTGAAAGCGCCCTTGGTCAGTTTGGTGGAAAAAGGGATGGTCTTTTTCCTGTCCAAACGGAATTCGAAAATAAGGCGGGTGATGAAAATCGCGCAGAAAAGCGAGGTCAAAATACCGATGATCAAAGTGGTGGCAAAACCACGGATGGGCCCCGTTCCGAACGCATATAATATGACGCCTGTCAAAAAGGTGGTCACGTTCGCATCAATAATCGAACTGTAGGCATTGTTGTAACCGTCTTTCACAGCCAGACGCAAACCCTTGCCGTTGGCGAGTTCTTCTCGGATCCGTTCGTAAATGAGAACGTTGGCGTCCACCGCCATACCAATGGTCAAAACGATACCCGCAATCCCCGGCAGGGTAAGCACCGCGCCCAGCGAGGCCAACACGCCGAAGATGAAAAACATATTGACAATCAGCGCAATATCAGAAGCGATGCCCGCGCGGTTGTAGTAAAAAATCATATAAATCATCACGATGCCGAGCGCGATGACGAACGACCACAGCCCGGCCGAAATAGCTTCTTGGCCCAAAGACGGCCCCACGATGTCCGCCTGGATAATCTTGGCGGCCACGGGCAGCTTGCCCGCTTTCAGTTTGTTGGCCAAATCCTGCGCCTCTTGCACCGTAAAGTTGCCGGTGATTTGCGTACTGCCGCCCGTGATTTCGCCCTGCACTTGGGGGAAGGAATACACGTAGCCGTCCAAAACCACGGCCACCGACTTTTTCGGCGTTTGCTCGGAGGCTTCTTTGGTCAGCTTGGCCCATTTTTGCGAGCCGATGTTGTTCATCGTCATACTCACGATGGCGCGGTTGCGCTGGTCAAAATCTTGGCGGGCGTCGGTGATCACGTCGCCTTCCAAAGCGGGCGCGCCGTCGCGGGTGCCCTTGGCGGCAAAGAGGTACAAAATGTCATTTTCCGTGGGGATGGCGCTCCACAAGAATTCCGCGTAGCGCTGCTCGCCCACCAAAAGGCTGCGAATCTGGCGGTCGTTGAAATAGCCGTTGATCTTGGCCGTGTCTTTCGCCCTCGCAAAACCGATAATGGCGCCCTCGTTGAACTGGCCCTGCTCGTTCAGGTTGAACTGGAAAACCCGTAAAAACGGGCTGACGGCATTGGGCGAGCCGGTGGTGTCGCCCGTGGCCAAGGTGGAGTCGTCTCTTTCGTCAAGTTGCGCGGAAGCGGCCGTTCCTTCGGCAGAATCGCCGTCCGCGTCCGCCGCCGATACGTCTTCAAAGGCCAAGTCGTCTTCTTCGTCTTCCGCTTGGATTTGATCCAGAATATCGCCGTCGCCGCCGTCCACATCGTTGGAATCCTTCATTTCCACCGTGCCGATTTTTTCGATCATCGCATTGAAAAAAGGCGCGAGTTCGTAGGTATCGTACAATTTCCAAAACTGCAGCTCGGCGGTGGATTGCAGCAGCTTTTTCACCCGGTCGGGATCTTTCACGCCGGGCAATTCCACTAAAATGCGCCCGCCGTTTTCCAGCCTTTGAATGTTGGGCTGCACCACGCCAAACTGGTCGATCCGCGCGCGCAGCACGGTGTACACGTTGTCCACCGCCGCGTCCACGTCCCCGCGAATGGCCTCTTTCACGTCATCGTCGGAAGCGTTGAAACCCAAGCGGTCGTTCATTTCCTTGGTGCCGAACAGCGTGGGGTCACTCAGGCTCACATTGGCGTTCTGCTCGTTTTTTACCTCGTCAAAAGCATCGAAAAAATTGGTCAGGTAGTCGTCTTGGCTATCGGCGGCTTTTTCGTCGGCGCGCTGCAGGGCCGCAGCCAGCAGGGGCGAGTCGCTTTTGTTGGAAAGCTCTTTCAGGATGTCGCGCACCTGCACTTCCATTATCACGTTCATCCCGCCGCGCAGGTCCAGCCCCAAGTTTATCTCGCGCTCTTTTACTTCGTTGAAAGTAAAATTCTTCACGCCTATGTTATACACTTCCTCCGAGTTCATCGAATCCAAGTAGCGCTGCTCTTTGGCATAATCGCCGTTGGCGTACTCCTCGGCGTCGTTCTCTACACGGTTGGAAATGAAAGTAAACGACAATTGATACAGACAAGCCACCGCGAACAGAATGGCGAAAAAACGGATAACTCCTTTGTTTTGCATTACTTGTGAAAATTTTTCAAGGTTTTGAAAAGGTCGGCAAATATAGAGTTTCACGCAATAAATCCTAATGCGCGGTGGCTTATTCTTTAGGGTCTTGCCACGGGGCGTTTTTTATATTTGCTTTTTATAAAAATTCCCATAGAATGAAAATTTCCGCCACGCTCGTCTGCCTTTCACTATTTTGCCTCTCGGCCCTTGCGCAAACCCCCAACCTCTTCGACTTTGACGCCACCAACGATGTAAAACTCACCGTGGGAACGGATAGCTTGCAATATGCGTGGGCGGGAGGCCTCAACAATGCGCAGGTCAATACCATCGACTTGGATTTGGACGGCATCCAAGATTTGGTCATCGCCGACAATTCGGGAAAACATTTGATGACGTATTTGACAAAAGGCGCGGCCGGCCAGCAGTATTATGAATACGCACCGGAGTTCGAAGCAAAATTTCCGGTAATCGGCACTTGGATGCTTATCAAAGACTACAACTGCGACGGCAAAAAAGATATTTTTTTTAATAAAGCCAACAGCATTTTGGTGTGGGAGAACACCAGCACATCCGAGTTATCTTTTACCCCGGCCAACGGTGGCAATTTTTTGGGCACCGTGCTACCAGGCGGGCCGACACTCCTTTTCAACAATGAAGGCAATATGCCCGCCATATCTGACATCGATGATGATGGAGACTTGGATATTTTTGTGTTCACCAACTCCGGAGTCACGGTGGAATTTCACGAGAACCTGACCAATTGCGGCCTGAACTTTAGCGTGTCGTCGCTTTGCTGGGGCTATTTTTTGGAAAGCGGGCTGTACCGTTCTGCGTTGCTCAAAGAGTGCCCACCCTTCAAAAAGAAGGTGCAACATTCCGGTAGCTCAATGCTTTTGCTGGATTTGGACGCGGACGATGTGCAGGATTTGTTGCTGGGCAATGTTTCGTTTTCCGACATCACAGCCCTTTACAACGGCGGCACCAAGGACAGCACCGTCTTTATATCCCAGGATACGCTCTATCCCACCACCGGTCAAAGTATCGACGTGCACAAGTTCCCAGCCACCTTTTATGAAGATGTAAATTTTGATGGGCAAAAAGATCTTTTGGCCAGTCCTTTTTTGCCCAACGGTGAAAACATCAACCGCAAAAGCCTGCATCTTTACAAAGACGTTTCGGCCACCGCCACCCCCGATTTTCAATATGAACAAAGTGATTTTGTCCAAGGCAAGATGATGGACTTGGGCGAGGGCGCCGTGCCGCGACTGGTGGATTTGGACGGGGACAGCCTTTTGGATCTCGTGGTGGCCAATTCCAGCGCGTTTATCCAGTCAGATTCCCAATATCATTTTTATTGGTATCTGAAAAATACCGGGACTTCATCGCGGCCTGAATTTACGCTTTTGGACAGCAACTTCCTGAACATCAGCCAATACGGACTGGGCAAGGGCACCATCCCCGCCTTTGGCGATTTGGACGGCGATGGCGATTTGGATATGCTCATCGGCGATGCCAACGGGATGATTCATTATTTTAAAAATTCCAGCGCCACCACTCCCAGCTTTACCCTCGAAACCGCTGGGATAATCGCGGGTACGGTCGCCATTGATGTGGGCAACAATGCCGCGCCTTTTTTATATGATATGGATGACGACGGCGACTTGGACTTACTGGTGGGAAATGAGTTGGGCACCATTTATTATTATAAAAACAATACCACCAACGCCCCAAATTTCACACTGTTCAGCCCCTCGTTTGGCGGTGTGGATGTGAAAGCGCAAACGGGGAGTTTTGGACTCAGCATCCCTTATGTATTCGAAGCCAACGGGAAGGCCAACCTTTTCGTGGGGAGTTCGTCCAATGGCCTTTTCCAATATGATAGTGTGGCCAACGTAGCCACATTGCCCACTCAAATAGAAGCCACGGTGGGCAGTGGCACGTTGGAGAGCCAAGATTTTGAGGAAACTCCCTTCGGCACCGAAAAGAAGAATGGCCGCAATCAATTTTTGATTCGTGCGAGCGAGCTAAAACAGGCGGGCTTGGAATACGGCTTTATCAAATCTTTGGCGTTTTACGTCACCTCCAGCAATAACGCGACTATGTTCAACGGCATCACGGTGCAATTAAAAAACGTGGCCGACACCATCCTCACCGATTTTTTGACGGGGCTGGAAAATGTGCGCAGTTATGGCACTACTACCCAATCCTTTCCCAATCAACCAGGCTGGGCATTCGTCAATTTGCGCGAGTCATTCCTGTGGGACGGTGAGTCCAATTTGGCGGTTGAAATCTGCTATGGCAGGGGACAAAATAATAACAACGTGCACGTCCAAATGACCGACGTGGGCTGGCCCAGCCACGCTTTGGGCAGTTTGCAGAACAACCAAACGATGACCAACGGCTGCAACCAGCCTTTGAAAACGGTAATAAACAAGCGGCCCAACGTGCGGATTTCTTTGACGCCTTCTTTCTTGAATTCCGAAAATTACTACCACGTCAACCGCAGCGCGCCGGCCGTGGCGGACTTGGACGGCGACGGTTTCGTGGATATGCTATTGGGCAACAATGGCGGCGGGCTGCAATATTTCAAAGGAAAGAAATACGTGGGCGTGGGCCTGCCGGAAATCGAAGCGCGGCGCGAAGCGAACTTCGCCGTTTTCCCCAACCCGGGTGATGGCAGGTTTCACATTCATATCGAAAACTACCGAGGCCAAGCGGAGTTGCGCGTTTTTGACCTTACCGGAAAAATGATTTTGGAAAAACAAATCTCCCAGCGCGAAGCGGAAGTGAACTTGGACGGGCAACCCGCTGGGCTCTACATTTTCACGCTTATGGATTCGGAAGGCATTTCCAATCGAAAAGTGATGCTGCGCTAAATTTCCGCTCTTCTTTTTGTATCATCAATAAAATCAATCGCACGAACCACCAGCGTGATAGGTTGTAAGAATTGTTGTACTACTTTTGCACCGATGTTTAAACAACAATCCAAAACACAATGAAAAAAGCAACAAACATTTTGACGATGGCCGCTTTGGGATTCACCTTCGCTTGTAGCAATGCCCCGGAAGAAACCGTGGAAACCACTGAAAAAGCCGAAATGGAGGAAATGGAAATGGAGGATACCGATGGGACTTACGCCCTGATGACCGAGGGCGATGAAGTTATGTGGACGGGCTACAAAGTGGTGGGCGGCGATTCGCACAACGGCACGCTCCAAGTGAAAGACGGCGAGTTTATGACCAAAGACGGAAAACTGGTGGGCGGGAAATTCACCATTGATATGAACTCTTTGACCAACGAAGATTTGGAAAAGGAAGGAGAAAAAGCTAAGCTGGTGGGACATTTGAAGAGCCCTGATTTTTTCAACGTGGGGGAATATCCCGAAGCAATGTTCACCATCACCGGTGCCCAAAAAGCCGAGAACGGCGAAAACGGCGTGACGCACAACATCAGCGGAAACCTGAAGATGCGCGGCCAAGAAAACAACATCACCTTTCCCGCCAAGGTGGATATGACGGACGATATGATACAAATCAGCACGCCCGAATTTGCCATCGACCGCACCAAGTGGGACGTGAAATATGGCAGCGAGAATATAGAAGGCCTGGCGAAAGACAAGATGATTTCCAACAACGTGAAACTGAAAATCGACGTGAAGGCCAAAAAGTCCTAAGCGATTTCAAGAAAATCTAAAAACAAAATGCCGCTCCCCGTTTTGGGTGGGCGGCATTTTCTATTTTGGCGGCTTGGTATTTTTCTATGAAAGAATACATCATCCCAAAAGGCATAAAAAGCTGGGCCGAGGACGACCGCCCGCGCGAGAAGCTGCTGCTGAAAGGCCGTGCCGCGCTGAGCGATGCGGAACTTTTGGCCATCCAGCTGGGCAGCGGCAGCCGCAACGAGACGGCCGTGGATCTGGCCAAGCGGATTTTGGCCTCCGTGCAAAACGATCTGGGGAAACTGGCGCGCCTGGGCGTGGAGGATTTAAAGGAATTCAAGGGCGTGGGCGAGGCCAAGGCCATCAACATTATCGGCGCGCTGGAGCTGGGCGCGCGGCGGCGGCAAACCGAATCGGCCGGGCTGCGCCGCATCTGCGAGGGGCGCGACACTTTTGAGCTACTCCACCCCCACCTGGGCCACTTGGACTACGAAGAATTCTGGATAGTGTTTCTCGGCGGCGGCAACAAGGTGCTGAACTACCGCTGCATCGGCAGGGGCGGGCTGAATTCCACGCCGGCGGACAAGCGGATGATTTTTGCCGAGGCATTGAAAGAAAAAGCCACCGACATCGTGCTGGCCCACAACCATCCCAGCGGAAACCTGACCCCCAGCCACCAAGACCGCCTACTGACCACCACCCTGAAAAAAGCCGGCGAACTGATGGAAATCCGCGTGATGGACCACGTCATTATTTGCGAGGATGGGTATTATAGTTTTGCGGAACAGGGGGCTTTGTGAGGTGATGGGTGATGGGTGATGGGTGATGGGTGATGGGTGATGGGTGATGGGTGATGGGTGATGGGTGATGGGTGATGGGTGATGGGTGATGGGTGATGGGTGATGGGTGATGGGTGATGGGTGATTTTAGTGAGAAGATTTACTTAACCCAATTCTGTATTCTGATTCCTGAAACCCGAAACCTGATTCCTCCATTCTGACACCTGATTCCTAAATTCGCCCGATGCTCTTAGTCTATTCCGAAAAAAATTCGTCGCGCTTCCGCTATATCGCCCGGCTGGTATTGGGTCAACTGCTGGGGCTGGAAGTAAAATTCACCAACGAGCGCGAGGAATATTTGCAGAGCAACATCGCCAAGCTCAACTATTCCAAAGAGCCGCTGCAGAGCGGCGTGTTTTTGCAAGCCACCAATTTGCTGTTCGATTCGGACATTTTTGAGCAGGACATTTCGATTTCGGAATATGAAAACTGCCCCGTTTTTTTTAGCACCAGCAAAACGTCTTCCCTGCCCTTCGACCCGCTGGCGGCCTCGTTTTTTTTGGTGAGCCGCTACGAGGAATACCTTCCCCACATTGCCGACCAGCACGGCCGTTTTCCCGCCAAGGAAAGTTTTATGCACAAAAATGGCGCGCTGCATCGCCCCTTGGTCAACGAATACGCGGAGATGCTGGCGGACGTCTTGCAGCGCCAAAATCCCAACCTGAAATTCAGGCGGCCGCACTACCGCTTTTTGAACAGCGTGGACGTGGACGTGGCCTACGCCTATTTGGGGCGCGGCCCGCTGCGGGTGATGGGTGCTTTTGCCAAGGATTTGTTGAATTTTGATTTCAAGGAAATAGCGAGTCGTTTTAAAGTTTTGGTAGGCATCGAAAAAGATCCCTTTGAAACGTTTGAACAACAATTGAAATGGCAAGAAAAATACGGGTATGATAGCATCTATTTTGCGCTTTTTGCGCGCTTGGCGAAATACGATCGCGGCTTGGCTTTTTACAGCAACCGATTGCACAAATATTTGAAAAGCATCAACGATTTTTGCAAAGTGGGCATCCACCCGTCTTATGCGGCCAGCGGCAAACCCAAGCTGATGGAAGAAGAACTCGTTCGGCTGGAGAACATCCTGAACATTGATGTAAACCACAGTCGGCAACATTATCTAAAACTATCGCTGCCAGAGACTTACCGTACCTTGATGGACTTGGACATCACCGATGATTACACGATGGGCTTTGCCGCCGAGCCGGGTTTCCGCGCCGGCATCTGCCATCCCTTTCGCTTTTATGATCTGGAAGTGGAAGCCGAAACACCGCTTACCGTGCATCCTTTTCCCTTTATGGATGGCACCTATATTTATTATAAAAAACTGCCGCCCGAAAAAGCCTTTATCGAAATCATAAACTATATAAAAGTTTATAAACAATTTGGCGGCGAATTTATACCCGTTTGGCATAACCGCGTTTATAGCGAAAAAATGCCCGAATGGAAAGGCTGGAATCACGTATTCTTAGAAATGGTAAAAGCGGCCGTATGATTCGCTATGCCAAAAACCACACGATAGACCGCGCCAAATTCGACCTCTGCGTGCGGCTCGACCAAAGCGGGCTGCCTTACGCCCTCAGTTGGTATTTGGATACGGTTTGCGAAAATTGGGACGCGCTGATCCTCAATGATTACAATGCAGTGTGGCCGCTCCCGTGGCGACGGAAACTGGGGTTAAAATATTTCTACCGCCCGTTCGGGATTCAGCAGTTAGGTTTTTTTTCCAAACGGAATTTGACGGAAAAGCAGATGCTGGGTTTTATCGCGGAAATGAAAAAGCACTGCCGATTTGCAGATGTTTTTTTGAATGAAAACCAATGGGCGGACACCCAAAATTTGGGCGACTTTAAAGCAGAAATCAACCGGAACTTGGTTTTGAACTTAAATGTTTCGTACCGCGAAATTTACCACGGTTACAAATCCAACACGCGGAGGAACATCAAAAAATCGAACGATAAAAAGCTTTCCGTTTTCGAGAATGATGGCCCTGAAATTTTAGTACAAATCTTTAAAGAAAACCAAGGAAAAAAATTAAAACTGGACGAGCAATTTTATCAAAATATCAAAAAAATAATGTACCAGTGCATTCACAAGGGAATGGGCAAATTATGGACGGTGTATGGCGAAGGAAACCAAGTGCTGGCCGGCGCCTTTTTTATCGAAAACGAACGACGGGTTACTTTACTTTTTACGGGCGTCAATTCGCAGGGGCGCGAGGCGGGGGCAATGTTTTATCTATTGAACGAATATATCATTTTTGCCAGTGGCCGCCCGCTCTTGCTGGATTTTGAAGGAAGCAACGCGGAAAGTCTGGCGCGCTTTTATAAAGGCTTCGGGGCGCGCGAAGAAAATTATATGCGGCTGGTGTACAACCATTTGCCTTGGCCCTTGAAATGGCTCAAAAAATGACAAAAAAATATGAGCATCTATTTTTTGATTTAGACCATACTTTATGGGATTTTGAAACCAATTCGCGCGAAACTATTTTCCAGCTTTTTGATTTACATCATTTAAAAAAAAAAACAAAGAGTGAAAAAGCTATTTTTTATAAAAAATACACCGCCATCAACGAAGGAAAATGGACACTTTACAGGGCAGGAAAAATCACCAAGGAAAAACTGCGCGCCGAACGCTGGGCGGACACCTTCCGCCATTTTGGCCTCGATGATTTTGATTTCAGCCAAGATTTTGAAAATGAATATTTAGAAAAATGTCCGCAATGCACCGCTCTTTTTCCAAATGCACTGGAAATCTTGGCTTATTTGAAACCCAAATACAAGCTCCATATTTTGACCAACGGATTTGCGGAAACGCAGGCCACCAAATTGAAAATGAGCGGATTGCAACCTTTCTTTGAGAATGTTTTTTCGTCAGAAGAAATCGGCGTAAACAAACCGAACGCCGCGATTTTCGTAGAAGCGATGAAACGGGCGGGCGCTTCGCGAAAAAATTCGTTGATGATTGGCGACAATCTTTTCGCGGATATTTTGGGCGCCAAAAACGTGGGGATGGATCAGGTCTATTTCAATCCCCATCAAATTTTGCACGGCGAAAAGCCCACCTTTGAAATCGCGAAGCTTTTGGAGTTGAAAACCTTTCTTTGATTTCTTAAAAAAAAATTCCGGAAATTTTGGCTGGAGAATATGAATGGTATTTCACATTCGCCCAAATGTTGAATCTTTGTAACCCTTAAAATTAGAAAATTATGAAAAAGAAAACTACCAAAAAACCACTGTTGGCGAAGATGGGTATTCTCTTCCTTTCAGCATTGCTGGCGCTGGTCGGCCTTCCCACAGATGGCAGCGCCCAAGTGGACAACAGCGCCCACAACGAACTGGCGCCCCCAGAAGCTGAAAAATACCCTGCGCCGCAAATATGGACTATGCGCGCCGCGGCAACCGGCAAAGAGGCGGTGATTTGGAGCGAGGATTTTGCCAACGGCATTCCGGCCAACTGGCAGAATCAAGGATTCACGCGCGGTGTGACGGGCGGTTTGACCCCCAACGCTTTTTGCCTATGGGAATACCGCGGCCCCAATACCACGCCCAGCAACAGTCTCGGCTCGCGCGGCCAGTTTGCCGGTTCGGGGCCTACCATCCAGTCCCTTACCGATACCAACGGGTTTATCATTTTTGATTCGGACTATTGGGATTCGGACGGCATAGCGGGCAATCGCGGCGGCGGCGTGTGTCCCGCGCCGCACGTTGGCACGCTCACCACCGATACCATTGACCTGAGCAACGAGCCGAACCTGGAAGTGGCCTTGTACAGCCGCGCCCGCCAGCGAACCTCGGCCTTCTCTTTGGCCATCAGCAACGATGGCGGGATAACTTTCCCCGATACGGTGAAGTTTCATACCAGCTTGGCCTCCAACTCCACTTCCAGCAGCGGCAGCGAGGTGAGCGCCAATATTTCGGCGGTGGCCGGCGGGCAGTCGCTGGTGATGCTGCGCTTGGTTTTTGAAGGATTGCCCGGCGCCAGCCCCGGTCTTTACTATTGGCAGGTGGATGATATGGAATTGCGCAGCCTGCCCGGCAATGAGTTCAAGCTGGTGGAATTCAACGGCGCCCCTCCCACCGACATTATCTACCCCAGCGGCAGCCCTGAATATGGCAACCCCCAGGTAGATCAGGTGCAGCCCATCGGGTTCGATGCCAATTTTATCAACTTTGGCCTGAACGATCAATATAACGTGAGGCTGAAAGTGGAGATAGAAGACAGCACCGGCGCGGTCATCACCACGCTCACCTCGCCCACTATGGACACGCTGAAAAGCGGCGACACTGGTAATTTCAACGATTTTACGGTGAGCGGCACTTGGACGCCGCCGGGCGTGGGCGTTTATGAAGCTTTTTATTACGTGGAATCGGACAGCATTCCCGCTTTGGCAGCATCGCCTTTGGACAGTATCACCTTTAGGGTAAACGAACAGATTCACGGCGGGCATTTCAGCACTTTCAGAAACGACATCGGCACGGAGCAGAGCCGCTTGGCCTTGGCGCAAGCGTTTACTTTTCCAATGTCTCACCCTGATTCCGGCGGCTACGCTTTGATTGATGGCGTAAACATCTTCTTGAGCAACGATACCGACCCAGGGGGAGATTTGGGAATCGTTTTTTATGAATCTACCGGATTTACCTATGGCGGCAACGGTGGCCCGAATGGAACATTTGTCAAAAGCAAAAATTTCACTATCGATACCAGCGACATCGGGGGCTGGGCTTATTTTGATTTCCGCGACAACGGCAGTCCCTTGGCGCTCTTCAGCGATTCAGGTTGCTATGTGGTCATAACGCTGGTGCCCAACGCGCCGGGCGATGAAATTCAAATCGGGAACGACCAAACCATCAGCCAGCCCAGCCCGCTGAAAGCTATGCAGCGCGACGATGGCACGTGGTTCAGCTCTTACACAAATAGTTTAGCATTCAGCAATTTGATGCTGGAATTGGTTATTGCGGCGGAGGATGTAAGCTTGGATGAAAACGCCGCGCTGCAAAATCTCGCGATTGAAATATTTCCACAGCCCACCGTGGATGGCAAGGTTTCGCTCCGTTTCAATACGGACGGTGCTTTTGATATAGAAATCACAACCCTGAACGGGCAGCGCGTTTATCGCGAAAGAGTGGCCGTGAACCAAGGAGAATCCTTTACGAGGGATTTTTCAGAATTGGCGGCGGGTAGCTACTTGTTAAAAGCTACCAACGGACAACTAAATTTTGTAGAAAAAATAACGCTGAAATAAACTCGGTTTTTCATTTGGACAAAGCCCGAAGTTCCGCTGTTTTTCGATAGCGAAATTTCGGGCTTTTTTTTTTATATAAATAGTAAACCGCCTAAGCAGAAAAGTAAAAATCTCATCGCGCAGAGCACTGGCACTCCCGCCTCGTTCAGCACCCTGTTCGCCTTGTCCATATTTTAAAAAGGTCGTTTTTGTGCAACACTTCGGACGTCAGGGAAATCGAACTGATTCCATTTTCACCTGCAAAAGAAGCTCATCGGGTGACTGGATTTACGGATGGGAGCAAACCGATGGCGGGCACATCATCAGAATTTCGCGGAACAGCTTTTTTTGTAAACAGTCCATCTATGAACCCTCCACCATCGTGGCCGTTTTTAATTTCACCGCGCACACCGAGAGCCAAAACCCAAGTATCTTCGCGTTTACGAACTGAGAAAACGCTTAACATTTTAAAAAAAGAATAGTATGAACTTGACAGAACTGAACACACAAACCCAGACCAAAGAATCCCAATCTTCCATTTCGCCCGACACCGCTCTGGAATTATTGAAAGAAGGCAACGCCCGCTTTGTAAAAAACAAAAAAGCCGACCGTGATTTGAAACGTCAAGTGGACGATACCGCCAGCGGCCAATACCCCTTTGCCACGGTGCTGCACTGTATCGATTCGCGCGTGTCCGCCGAGCTACTTTTCGACCAAGGTGTGGGCGATGTTTTCAGCGTGCGGATTGCCGGCAATTTTGTGAACGACGACATTTTGGGCAGTATGGAATTTGCCACCAAACTGGCTGGCACCAAGCTGGTCGTGGTGTTGGGACACACGGCTTGCGGCGCGGTAAAAGGTGCTTGCGATGATGCTAAATTGGGCAACCTGACTGGAATGCTCGAAAAAATCAAACCCGCCGTAAAAGCCGTTTCCGAACCAAAAGACAAGGACAAGCGCAATTCCAAAAACATTGATTTTGTAAATGAAGTAGCCAAGAAGAACGTGGAACTGACCGTGGAAAATATCCGTAAAAACAGTGAGGTGATGGCGGATCTGGAAAAGGAAGGCACTATCAAAATCATTGGTGGGATGTACGATATTTCTAACGGGAAAGTTACTTTTTACGAATGATCTTGAAACCTTTCAAACAAAATTTTGGATATAAAAAATGGCTGTTTTTAACGGCCATTTTTATTGTTTCCATAGGTGCAAAAGCGCAGCCCGCTGACCTCGGAAATTGGTTCATTTATTTTGGCAATAAAGAACTCAATTCCCGCTGGAACATCCACCACGAAATTCAGTACCGGAATTACAATTTCATCGGCGATTTGGAGCAGTTGCTTTTGCGTACTGGGTTGGGTTACAATCTTACCGAAGGCAACAACAACGTGCTTTTGGGCTACGGTTTTATCCACAGCGAAAATTATGTCGGCAGCTCAGATGTAAAAGCCAATGTGGACGAACACCGCATTTTCCAACAGTTTATCACCCGCCATAAAATTGCGCGGGTTTCGGTGCAACATCGCTACCGATTTGAGCAACGTTTTATCGAAGAAAATTTCCGTTTGCGATACCGCTATTTTCTATCACTAAATCTGCCATTGACAGATTCGGAAATGAATGATAACACTTTATATCTCTCGGCGTATAATGAAATTTTCATCCACGGTGATGGTGTTTTATTCGACCGAAATCGTCTTTACGGCGGATTAGGTTTTAAGTGCAGCGACAATCTGCGTTTTGAAGTGGGATATATGAATCAATTTTTGCAAAATTTCAATCGCGACCAAATCAATTTGATTGCTTTTGTGAGCTTTTGATTTTCCTGAAAGGCGCGCCTATCTTCGCCTCTCCTACAATTTTTATTTAGATGAGAAAAGAACGGTGGGGATGGCGCGGCTATCTCTTGGAATTCCTCTCCTTTGTGGTAGGCGTCAGCTTGGCCTTCGCGCTCAACAACTGGAACGACAACCGCAAAGACCGCAAATCGGAGTCGAAGATTTTGACGGAAATCCGCAACGGGCTGCGGTTGGATTTGACTGATATTCAGCAAAATGTGCAAGGCCACAAAATGGGATTACGCGCTTGCAATGTTTATCAAAAATTAGCGCAGGGCGACACCGTTTCGCTGGATTCATTTCCGGTTTTCAACTTCACGCTATTGCGCGATTTTATTTCCATCCAAAATAAATCTGGCTATGAATCACTGAAATCCAAGGGGTTGGAAATCATCCAAAACGATTCGCTGCGTTTTGAAATCATCACGGTTTACGATTATTACGACCAGATTTTGGAAAAGCTCGAAGAGGATTATTCCGAAATGCAGTTCAACGCCAACTACTTTGCGCCGCTCAACGCGCTGCTCCATCCCTATTATATTTTTGATGATAACGGAAACCTGACCGGCATCGAACAACCTTTGCCCCTTTCCGAAACCCAGCGCAAAGAAATGCTGAGTTACCTCTACCGCATCGAAGGCAACCGGACGTTTATCCTTAACTATTATGGGGTATTGGAAACGAAGGTGGAGGAGTTGATTGGGAAGATTGAGGGGGAGTTGGGGGAATGATTTCCGCGGCTGGATATTTGGGCGGGAGAGCCCTTTTAGAACTTTGAAAAATTATCCAATAAAATGAGCCAAACGAAAGAAAACAAGGGTGGGAAATCCATCATCCGTTCATCGTCGGCTGAATATCTAACTTTTATAGCCGCCACGGGCGAAAGTGGGGTCAATGCTATTTACGCAGACGAAAATATATGGCTTACCCAAAAAATGATGGGCACGCTCTATAAGGTAGAAACACACACCATTAATTATCATCTCAAAAAGATATTCTCAGACCGTGAGCTGGAGGAAAATTCAGTTATTCGAAAATTTCGAATAACTGCCAACGATGAAAAGACCTATAATATCAATCAACGGCCGAGATAGCGAAAGCCGACGCTGAAAGCGAGTTTGAAAAATATAGAATTATACAAGACCGATTGTTTGAAAGCGATTTTGATAGAATCGTCAAAAATCAATTGCCTCTAAAAAAATAACAGATGCCCAACTTAGTAAACGTAACCTACGACCAGATTTTGGAAAAACTCGAAGAAGACTATTCCGAAATGCAGTTCAACGCCAACTATTATGGGCCGTTGAACAAGCTGCTCCATCCGCATTATATTTTTGATGAAAAGGGAAACTTGATGGGTATCGAACAACCATTGCCGCTTTCCGAAACCCAGCGCAAAGAAATGCTGAGCTACCTCTACCGTATTGAAGGCAACCGGAAATTTATCCTTAACTATTATGGGGTTTTGGAGACGAAGGTGGAGGAGTTGATTGGGGGGATTGAGGGGGAGTTGAAAGATTAAAACTTCTAACTGAGATTTTTTTTTGCCACGAAGGCGCCAAGGACACTAAGATTTTTTTGTTGTTTGGAATGAAGTAGAATTATTTCTTCCCAAAAAAAATTTTACATTTGTTGTCTAACTCGATAACAATTGCCAACGCTAAAAATCATTGATTCCATCAAAATTGATGTGTATTCGCGGGAGCATCCGCCGCCGCACTTTCACGCCATTTATGCGGAATTTAAAGAAGTGATTGTCATTGAAACTTTGGAAACTTATGCTGGGCATTTGCCAAAAACCCAAAGAAAAAAGATAATCGAATGGGCAGAGAAAAACCAAGAAATTTTACTACAAAATTTTAATCGACTCAATCCATAGTTATGAGAAAAAATATTGCACTTCCGCGAATCCTGAAAATACAAGAAAAGTCTGGATTGAAATTGAAAGTAATGTTCAATAATGGTGAAACTCGGCTATTGGATTTTGCCGAGATTTTTAACAAATGGAACGTTGGTAAAAAGGATGCCGAATATCCATTGTTAAATGAAACTGAATTTCAAAAAGTGGAACTGAGAAATTACACACTTTCTTGGAAAAATATCGAGCTAAAATTGTTGGATGAAAATGGTGAAGAACAAACCCATCCGTATGAATTGAGCCCCGACTTACTTTACGAATGGAGCGAGCCGACCGAACCCGAAAAATACGGCAATTTGGTAAAAGCCGCCCGCCGCAAAGCCGGACTGACGCAGGACCAACTGGCACAGCGCAGCGGCACTACCCGTTTTTATATTTCCCGCTTGGAAAACAACCGGACGGACGTGGAACTTTCTACTTTTCGTAAAATTGTGGAGGCGGGTTTGGGGAAGAAATTTCGGTTGGTGATTGAGTGAAAGCGGTAAATTTCAGTTTTTTAATGATGTTAATTTAAGAGGATAATCCAAATGGGAACGTGGCAAAATATTCTTGGTCTAATTGGATTTTTAGTTTTCATCATCGTTGGTGTTTTTGCATTTATTATTCCGTCTATAAAATGTGCAAAAAAAATTGTGAATCATAACTCGGAAGAAAATGGATTGCCCATAAAACGCATTGAAATATTTGCCTTAGTTGTGATGCCAATTTTAGGATATTTATCTCTATTCATTTTTAGGGAATTGGGAGAATTGTTAGACTGGAAATATATAGCACCAATTCTGTTTTTAACTTTTATAAGTATAGGCTCCTATTTTATATCACGAAAAAATAAACATATTATTGGGCCTTTGTTATTGGCATTGATTCCAACCACCTTGACGATTGGTATTTTATTAGCAATTGTTCAATTTATACATTTTAGCCCATTCCTCCTTTTAGGGGCAGGACTTTTAGCATCTCCCCTTTTCTTTATTTCGGCCTTTGTCCTACCCGCTTTTTCTTTAATTCAAGCAGCTATATTGTTATCAGCAGAATTATACTCTTCCCTACAATACAACAAGAGCAAGGTGTTAAACGACAATAAAAGGAGCAAATGGATTAATAAATTAATGTCCATTTATTTTGGCAAATATTCTTTGATTGTTCAACTAATTTCCTTTCCCATATTTATCACTATTGTTCAATATTTTTTTATCATACTCACAGAAAAACCGGACGACATTATTCAAGCATTTATTGAAAGTAGTGACGGTCTGTTTTCAAAAGGCAGAAATGACAATCAAACATCACCATCAGAATACATTTGTACCATAGCAGGTTATGGTAGTTCAAAATTAGTTAAGCCGCTGCATTTGGGATACAGGCGGGGGAGCATTATTAGGGTCACTAGGCAACTACAAGTATGCAACGCTTTTGAAGAAATGTTGACCGAGAAAGTGCCAAAGACGCAAAAATTTTTGAGAAAAAAATATGATAGTTTGCAAATACCTATTGAAAAATGGAAACAGGTAAAATTAATATCAAACTCGCTTTATATTTTGATAAAACCTATGGAGTGGACTTTTCTCATTGCTCTATATTTATTTGATAAAAAACCAGAGACTAAAATTGCGAAACAATATTTACCAATGGATTTAAAGTAATTTAACATTTATCTTATTGAAAATTAATTGAACAACAACTGCAAAACAGTGGTGGTAAATAGGATTATACCAAATTTAAAATATGTTTTACGGTGGGAAAACAAAGATGCAGCTTAGAAATACCGCAGTTGTCATAGTCAAGACCTTCACTCAGGCAACTCCCTCTCCTTCAAACCCCTCTCCCGCTCCGGCACCTCCCCATCCGGCAGCCGCCACTCCCGCAACTTCCGGAAAGGCAGCAACATCAGAAACCCAAACGAATTTTCGTTTTCCCTCACGAAAGGCTGGCACGCCGATGTGCACCCACCGCTGCGGCACGTTGAAAACCGCCGTGCGGTGCAGCCGGTCCCACCAGTTCAGCACCGTGCTGTAGTTGCTGTCCGTCTCGCTTTTCACCAGCGAGTGGTGGATGCCGTGGCTGCGCGGCGTCACGATAAATTTCACCAAAATCCGTTCAAACCACAGCGGCAGTCTGATATTGCTGTGGTGAAAAAGCGTGGCTGCTTCAAAAATCACTTCGTACAAAAGCAAAATAAGCGGCGAAACCCCTGAAAACGTGATGATTACCAATCGAAACGGAATGCTCATCAGAAGCTCGCCCACGTGAAAACGGATGCCGGTGGAAATGTCCATATCCAAATCAATATGGTGCACCTGATGGAAGCGCCACAAAAACGGAATGCCGTGGTTCAGCCGATGCCATATATAAATGGCGTAGTCCAAAATCAACATCCCGACGGTGATTTCCAGCCAAGCCGGCCACTCCACCCAATTGAGGAGGCCAAAATCTTTGGTTCCCAAAAAATAAGCGTAACCCACCGTGAGCGGCAGCAGCAACAAACGCGCGGCGGGCAAGCCAAAAACCGCCACCAAGCTATTGTTCCACCAACGGTTTTTGCGCGTGTGATTTCGCTGGCGCAAAGCGAACAAACTCTCCAAAAAAAGGAAAAAAGCGAACGCGCCGAGCAAAATCCAAAAGCCCATTTCGTCCATCATTGGCAGGGCAAAAGGCGCGTCGGGCGAATATCCAGCGGCTTCGCTCATAATGCAATCAGTCCTTCAATTTTTTCGGCTTCCAAATAGCGGTCGATGACGCGGTCGGGGTTCATCATCATTTCCTTGGCGGTGATACTCAGGTAGTTGCCCTTTCGTGATTGGCGAATCGTAACCTGCGCTTCCTCGGTGTTGAACAGGTTTTCCACCTGCGCCTGCCGCTTCAAATCCGCCGGAATGATAAATTTGAACATATAAACCGTCGGCCACTCAAAGCCTTGTGCCAATTGTTCTTTCAATTTTTTATACTTTTCCTCGCTGTTTTTCATTGCCGCGTTTTCGCCATCGTTCATCGCGCGAAAATACGGCAGTTTCAAACAAAATTTTGATTATGAAATCCATCCAAACGTGGTTCAACGAGTACGGCGAAAGCCATCAAAACCCCACCAACAAACTCATCCATTGGATTTGCGTGCCGCTGATTTTTTTCAGCATCGTCGCGCTCTTGGCGGCCATTCCCGCCAATTTTTTGAAAGAAATGTTCCCCGAAAACATCCAACCTTATATCCATTTTGGAACGGTACTGATTATGGTCGGCCTCCTGTTTTATTTGCGCCTATCTTGGCCGATGGCCATTGGCATTTTTCTGTTTAGTTTGCTGTGTTTGCAGAGCATCGTTTGGATTCAGCAATCCGAATTACCGCTTTGGGCCGTTTCGTTGGGCATTTTTGTGATAGCTTGGATTGGTCAATTCATCGGCCATAAAATTGAAGGAAAAAAACCCTCCTTTTTAAAAGATTTACAGTTTTTAATGATTGGGCCCGCTTGGTTGATGGGTTTTATTTATAAGAAATTGGGTATTTCCTATTGAAAAAACCATCTTTTTTTGATAACATTTTTATAAAAAAATTATATGAATAAAACGCAGCGTATTATTATAACCGGCGGCCCTGGCACCGGCAAGTCCACCATCTTGCAACATTTGGAGGAGCGCGGTTACCCCAGTTTTTCGGAAGTGTCGCGCGCCGTCATCAAAAAAGAATTGGAAAAAGAGGACTCGGAAATCTTGCCGTGGCGCGATTTGAGCGGTTTCAGCGACGTGGTTTTCAACGGCCAGATGGCGCAATACCGCCGCGCCGAGGCTGGCAAAATCAACTTTTACGACCGCGGCCTAATCGACGTCATCGCCTACCTGCGCAAAGATTTGCTGGATAGCGACGCGCTGGAAAGTTTGGTGGAGCATTATCCGTATCACAAAACGGTTTTCATCACCCCGCCGTGGCCAGAAATTTACAGTCAAGACGAGGAGCGCCGCGAAGATCCCGAAGCGATGCAAGCCATCCATAAATCACTGGTTTCCACATATAAAGACTTTGATTATGAGATAATTGAAGTCCCAAAAGCCGAAGCTGAAACCCGCACGAAATTCGTGCTCAACCACCTCGGTTTTTGAATGAAAGACCGCATCCGTTCGCTCCTCAAAACGCACTGGGGCCACGATAATTTTCGCCCGTTTCAGGAGGAGATAATTTTGTCGGCCATCGGCGGGAAAGACACGCTGGCCTTGCTTCCCACGGGCGGCGGCAAGTCGGTTTGTTTTCAGATTCCCGTGCTGGCTCAAGATGGAATTGGGATTGTCATTTCGCCACTGATCGCCCTGATGAACGACCAAGTTCAAAATCTTAAAAATCTGGGAATCAAAGCGGTGGCACTGACCTCCGGCCGCACGTTTCGCGAGATTGATTTTGAGCTGGACAATTGTGTAAACGGTCATTACAAATTCCTCTACATTTCGACGGAGCGCCTCCAAACCGAAATCGTCCGCGAGCGGATTAAGAAGATGAAAATCAACCTGTTGGCGGTGGACGAGGCGCATTGCATCAGCCAATGGGGCCACGATTTTCGCCCGCCTTATTCGCAAATTGCCGAGGCGCGCGAGTGGATGCCGGCCGTCCCGATTCTCGCACTTACCGCCACGGCCACGCCCAAAGTGGTGGACGATATTCAGGAAAAATTGGCTTTCCGAGAGAAGCACATCATTCGCCGCAGTTTTTTCCGTCCCAATCTTTTTTACAATGTCAATCATACGCAGAAAAAATGGAGTAAAACTTTGGAAATTTTGCAGAAGATTTCCGGCTCGGCCTTGATTTATGTAAGAAATCGGCGGCACACCGTGGAAATTTCCAAATGGCTGAAAACCAACCGAATATCGGCAGAATTTTATCACGCAGGAATTTCAACGGATGAACGAAAAAAGCGGCAAAAATTGTGGTTGGAAAACCAAACCCGCGTGATGGTTTGTACCAATGCTTTTGGGATGGGGATTGACAAATCCAATGTCCGCTTGGTTTTGCATTTGGAATTGCCGGAAAGTTTGGAAGCCTATTTTCAGGAAGCCGGCCGAGCAGGACGGGACGGCCAAAAAGCGTGGAGCGTGATGCTCATCGGGCCCTCGGAAATCCCGAACTTCAAAGAACGCCAACTGGAACATTTTCCCGATATAAAATTCATTAAAAAAGTATATCAATCTTTGGCTAATCATTTTCAATTAGCGGCAAGTACTGGAGAAGGTCAAAGTTTCGCTTTTGAGTTTCAAGAATTTTGTAAAAAATATTCGCTTTCTTTTCAAAAAACCTTTCAATCTTTAAAAATAATGGAAAAGGAAGGTTTGCTAAAAATGAGCGAAGGTTTCCGCCAATCTTCACGAGTACGAATTTTAGCCAATCGCACTTCTTTATACGATTACCAACTGCGTCATCCCAAAATGGACACCTTTCTAAAAGTCCTCCTCCGCTCCTACGGCGGACTGGAAAACGAATACGGCAAAATCCAAGAGAAAACATTAGCTAACCGATTGGGCATCAGCGAAAAAGAAGTTATAAAAACTTTGCTTCAATTAAGAAAACAGAACATTTTAGATTACATTCCGTCGCGCGGCGCAGAAGAAATCAGTTTTGAAAAAGCGCGCGTTCCGATTGAATATCTTTCCATTTCCGATGAAAACCTAAAAGACCGCTTGAAGGAGCGATTGGCGCGCGTTTCATCGGTAGAAAAATTTGCAGAAAACGACAAGATTTGTCGCAGTATTCAATTGTTAGATTATTTTGGTGAAAAATCGAAGAAAAAATGTGGGTTTTGTGATGTTTGCAGAAGTAAGGAACTAAACAAAAATAGAGATACCAAAATTAAAGAAGCAATTTTCAAAATTGAACAGTATTTTGAAATGAATGAAAGTGCGGATTTGCAAAACCTTCGTCAAGAGTTGAACATTCGGGAGGAATTTTTTGTGGAAGCCCTGCGGTGGTTGATGGACATCAACACGTTGGAAATAAATTTGGACACCATTCAAAAACGAAAATAATAATGCGCATCATTTTTATGGGCACCCCCGATTTCGCCGTGGCCTCTTTAAAAAAATTAGTGGATTCGGGGTATAATATCATAGGCGTAATCACCGCGCCCGACCGCCCCGCCGGTCGTGGACGAAAAATCCAAAAATCCGCCGTAAAAGAATTTGCGGAAGAAAAAAATCTGAGAATCTTGCAACCCACCAATCTGAAATCCGCAGAATTTCAATCGGAACTGAAAACTTTACAACCTGATTTGCAAGTGGTTGTGGCTTTTCGAATGTTGCCGAAATCAGTTTGGCAATTGTCGCCCAAAGGCACGATAAATCTCCACGCCTCCCTCCTGCCCGATTATCGTGGCGCAGCTCCCATCAATTGGGCAATTATCAATGGCGAAAAAGAAACGGGCGTTACCACTTTTTTCATCAATGAAAATATTGATACCGGCGACGTCATTTTACAAGAAAAAGTTTCCATTTCAGACGATGAAAATGCCGGCGAATTGCACGATAAATTGATGGAAGTCGGTGCGGACTTATTGGCTAAAACTGTTTCCAAAATAAAAGAAGGAAATGTCCCAAAAACATCGCAAAGCTTTTCGGACGATTTAAAAAAGGCGCCGAAAATTTTTAAAGAAGACACGCGGATTGATTTTTCCCGAACCGTGTACGAGGTTCACAATTTCATTCGAGGGTTGTCGCCTTACCCAGCGGCCACCACTACCTTATTAAATGGCGAGGAGAAGATTCCACTGAAAATTTTTAAGGCGGAAAAACCGGAAAGTGGGGCGCCGAAATCCTATGGACAGATTCAAACCGACCAAAAAACGCATTTAGAAATAGCCTGCGCCGATGGGTGGATTGACCTTTTGGAACTACAACCAGCGGGCAAAAAACGGATGGATGTTCGCAGTTTTTTGAACGGATTTATGCTAAACAAGGAAGCTGAAATGGGCTGAAACCCGCATTCCAAGCGGGATTTATTCTAAGTTTTTCAACAAATGGAGGTGTTTTTCAACATTTTAAAGGATTTTTTCATCGAAAACTTGCGCAAACCCTTTATTCATCTACCTTTGATGAGTTCGTGATTGTATAACCTTTAAACATTTTAAACAAATGAACAAATCAGATTTAGTGGATGCAATGGCCGAAGATGCCGGCATCTCCAAAGCCGCCGCCAAAAAAGCGCTGGACTCTTTTACCGATAATGTCTCCGATTCTTTGGGCAAGGGCAACCGCATTTCCCTCGTAGGTTTCGGTACTTTTTCAACTTCCGAGCGCTCGGCGCGCGAAGGACGTAACCCCCAAACAGGCAAGAAAATCCAAATCGCCGCCAAAACTGTAGTAAAATTCAAGGCAGGTTCCGATTTGAACGAAAAAGTGAACTAAAAAACAGTCTGAATTTCAGACGAATAAAACTTTCCCGTCTCGGCTTAGCCAAGACGGGATTTTTTTTGCTCATTATCTTGATGCGAGAACGAAACGATCATTACCGCTCAAGTCTTTTCTCAACTCCGCTTCAAAACCTTGGTTTTTAAAGACTTCCAACGTTTCTTTTCCAAAACGCTGATTGATTTCTACCGCAATTCTTCCTTTTTTCGATAAATACTTTTGCGAAAATGCTGTGATTTTTTGATAAAAAATAAGTGGCTCTACATTTTCTACAAAAAATGCCAAATTCGGCTCGAAATCCAGTACATTTTTATCCATACTTTTCTTTTCAGAAATTGATATATAAGGCGGATTGCCAATTATCAAGTCAAATATTTCGTTTGGCCACTCTTTTTCATTCAGAAAATTAACCTCCAAATAATTTACATCTAAATGATTCCTTTTTGCATTAAAGTTTGCCAATGAAATTGCCTTTTTAGATATATCTAAACCTACCACATTCGAATTTAGATAGAAGCATTTCATCGCCAGCGCCAAGCAACCCGTTCCCGTTCCTACATCCAACACATTTTGAGGCGTGAAATTTTTAAAACTCTCTTTTACCAAAATAGCCAGTTCTTCTGTTTCAGGTCTCGGTATCAAAGCCGCCGATGAAACCTTCAATTTTAGTTGCAGGAAATTAACTTCCCCTAAAATATATTGAAATGGTTTGCCCTTTTTTAATTGAAAAATAGCATCTAAATATGCATCGTGATTTGAAAGCTCCTTTTTAGGATAGATTAAGAAATCGGTTTTGGAAATGCCTTCCCATTCTTCCAAAAAAATAAAAAAGAGGCGCTCGGCCTCTCTTTTAGAATACATTTCTGCAAGTTCTATTATAAACTTAGTTTTCAATTGGTTACGATTCATCTTTACCTTTTTCATCGCGGGCGTTCTCCGCTTTTTTCTTGGTACTGCGGTAGGTACTCCACGCACCATACACAATCATCGCGCCCAGCAAAACGTACACCCACCAAGGAATATTTTCGCCAGCAATGAACAAATAAATATAGGCAGAAATGAAGAAAAACCCAGCGGAAATTACTGGAATAGTAATCGATTTTCCTTTACGATAATTGCGTACAATCCATCCCACCGATAACAAAAAAAACGGGATGGCACCTACATAAATACTCCCAAAAATGATAGGATCCACACCGTATTTTTCACCAAGGCCAAGAAACCATTCTTTGACTGAATTCCAGATGTCTTCCATTGTGTCGCTGATTTAATAGAAAAAAATTCGTGGGCAAAAATCGACTATTTCAAATAAGATAGTCGGCAAGCAAGCCGACCAAAACCGCCAAGCCAAAACTGAGCAAAGTACCAATTAAAACGTATTCGGTAAGGCTTCTTTCATCGCGTCCACGCAAATCCCCAAAGCGGAAAATGGACTTGGCGGCCAGCAAAAAACCTATCCCAACCCATTGCTGCAATAGGATAAACACGAAAACGAACAGTCGCTCCAAAATGCCAATGTACTGGCCGGCGCTTTTCAGGGAATCGTCTTTGCCGGAATCAGGTGGAGTCCAACGGGAAATGGCGAATTTGATGATAAAAGAAGTGGGAAAAGTTAGAAAAGCCGCGGTAGTAATCAAAAACCAAAAATTTACTCCGATTTGAATATTGAAAATAGAACTTTTAGAATAAATTTCCCACACCAAAATCAATATCAAAAGATGCAAAAATTGATCGAAGAAAAACCACGCTCTTTTGGTCTTTTTCTTTTGAAAAATGAGTTTGGCGGTATCTATTAAAAAATGAAAAACTGCGATAAAGATGGCCATTTTCCAAAAGCCAATTTCCCAAACGAAAAGCCACGTTAAAAGCCCGTGCAAAAGCGAATGAAAATAGAGAAAAGGCGCGGCTAATTTCTTCTTTTCTTTCTGCAAAACCCACGCGCTTTTCTGCAAAAAGAAATCCCCCAGCAAATGTGCCAGCATAAGTTTACAGGCCAGAATCATTGGGTTTGCAATTGGTGGAGGGTGCGTTTCTCAAAGAATTTTTGGAGGCTCACCATCCGTGAAAAATGTGCGCGGTTCAGCGCCTGACTTACGGATGGCTGACTGATATTCAGCAAGTTGCCCAGTTCCCGCTGGTTCATCTCGGGATTTTCAAAAGCGGCTTTGGCGACTTCCGCATTGGCTTTTTTCCAACTTTCAAAAAGTGGCTGCGCCAAATCAAAACAAAGGTTCATCGTTTCGTCAAACGCTTCCCAAGAGCTGTGGATGGCCAAGTTTTGGTTCATTTTTTCGAGGCGGTCGTAAAGCTGCCCCGAAAATACAAAAGCGGAACCATTGCTCTGCGTAATCTTGCGTGCGCTGTGGGTTTTTTCGCCGATGCCAATGGCAATCCGTGCATCGTTTTCCGTAGCGGCCATCAATGACAATTTGATTTTCAACGCCGCTTCCAATGCCTTTTCCGGTGCTGAAACTTCCAACTGAAAGCTGTCACCACGGTAAATTTCCCACGTTTTGGGCGATTTTCCATAAGTGTTCAATACGGTTTTGAGCGCTTTCAGCCAGCCTTTGGCGCGCTTTCCCTGCGATTCCATCACGTCGCCCGTAAGCAATGCCACCATTTTGATAAGCGATTTCGATTATAATCGCAAATATAGGCGATTTCGCTTATAATTGAAAATATAGGCATTTTCGCTTATAAATTGAAATATAGGCGATTTCGCTTATAATTGAAAATATAGGCATTTTCGCTTATATATTTAGAATTAGTAAGGTGATGAATGTCCAAATCAACATTCGCAACTCGCGGCAGCGCACTACCTTTGCAGCTCTTTTTCAAGAAATGGAGAAAACCGAGGTAAAGCCCTATTCCGAAAAGGAAAGCGGCAAAAAGCAACAGGTGGAAGAAATGTTTGACAACATTTCGCCACGCTACGATGCGCTGAACCATATTCTGTCATTGAATATTGATAAAAATTGGCGTAAAAAAGTAGTGAAAAAAGCCGCCGCCGAGCATCCCAAAAAGATACTGGATGTAGCCACGGGAACGGCCGATTTGGCCATTGCTTTGGCCAAAGCCAATCCTGAGAAAATTGTTGGCATTGATATTTCGCAGGGGATGCTGGATGTGGGCGCGAAAAAAATCCGTGAGAAAAATTTGGACGGCTTGATTTCTTTGCAAAAAGCTGATTCTGAAAACCTTCCGTTTGAGGATGGTAGCTTTGACGTGGTAACGGTTGCCTTTGGGGTTCGCAATTTTGAGAATTTATCGAAAGGATTAAAAGAGTTAAATCGTGTATTAAAAAAAGGCGGGAAATTGTTGGTTTTGGAATTTTCCCAACCGCAAAAATTTCCGTTCAAACAAGGGTATAATTTTTATTTTAAAAATATACTTCCTTTGATAGGAAAAATAGTGTCAAAAGATGATGCCGCTTATACCTATTTACCGGCTTCGGTTGGCGCGTTTCCCTTTGGTGAAAAATTTATCCAAGAAATGGCGACGGCGGGCTTCTCAAAAAATAAATTTCAACCCGTTACTTTTGGTGTGGCCTCTATTTATGAAGGCATAAAATAATGGAAAAAGCGAACCGTTTTTTGATGGTGAAACATTTGAAAACCCTTTTGCTCATCGCAATTTTGGGCGGTATTTCGATGGGCGCTTTCGCGCAAAAACTGCCCCGCAACCTGCCCCGCTACGACCGCAAACCCGTCCATTTCGGCTTTAGTCTCGGCTTGAATTACTACGATTTCCGCATCCAAGAAATCGAGGATTTGGCGGGGTTGGAAGATTATTATTCGGTGCGATCCACCGTCAGTCCCGGTTATACTATTCGGATTGTCAGCAACTTACGGCTGGGCGATTTTTGGGATTTGCGGTTTTGCCCCGGCTTTGCCGCCACCGAACGGACGCTCACTTTTGACGTAATCGAACCCTTGAGCGACGAGCGGATGGAGGTAGAGCGAAAAATCGAGAGCAGCTTTATCGAAATGCCAGTTTTGTTAAAATGGAAATCAGAGCGCATCAAAAACTACCGCTTGTATGTGATGGGCGGGTTAAAATACAACCTCGATTTGGCCAGCAAAGAAAACGTGGACGACGACCGCTTTTTCAAAATCAAAAAAAACAGCTACGGCTACGAAGTCGGTTTTGGGGTAGATATTTACTTCGATTATTTCAAGTTTTCGCCGCAAATCGTGGGCAGTTTTGGACTGGGGAATTTGCTGGTGGACGATGGCACTTTTTACATCCAAGGCATCGAAACATTGCAGACGCGGGCGATACTTTTGAATCTTACTTTTGAATAGATTTTTTTTTTGAAACTCTAAACAACAAACACTAAACTCTAAACAAACTCAAATTTATAAACCCAAAAATCTTACGCATAAATCGCTTGTTTCCATTTTAGTTTTTTTTCACTTTTTTGATTTATAATTTGTTTGATATTTAGGGTTTAGTATTTAGTATTTCCCCTAAATATGCTTCAAGAAACCACGCTGGTTTGCTCTCCAAGTGAAGCCGCCAGCGAAACGCTCCGTCGCCAGAAATTTGCCCAAAAGCTGGGCGTTTCCCCTTCCGAAATTTCGGGTATTCAATTGCTGAACCGCAGTTTTGACGCGCGTTCTAAAAACGTGAAAGTCAATCTGAAAGCGCGCGTTTTTATCAATGAGAAAATCGCAGAGCGCGATATTTTAAAACCGGATTATCAAAATGTTTCCAATGGAAAACGGGTTTTGATCATCGGTTGCGGGCCGGCGGGGATGTTTGCCGCGCTGCGCTGTATCGAGCTGGGAATGAAGCCAGTAATCATCGAAAGGGGAAGAGATGTGCAAGCGCGGCGGCGTGATTTGAAGGCCATCAATCAAGACCATTTTGTGAATCCCGAATCCAATTATTGCTTTGGCGAAGGCGGCGCGGGCACCTATTCCGACGGGAAATTATACACGCGCAGCAAAAAGCGCGGCAGTGTAAAACGGGTGCTGGACATTTTGGTGAACCACGGCGCAACGGAAGAAATTCTAATTGACGCCCACCCGCACATTGGCACGAACAAACTACCCAAAGTGGTGCAACGGATGCGTGAAACCATTTTGGATTTTGGCGGTGAAATCCATTTCGACACTCGGATGGACGATTTGATTTTGAAGGGAAATCGCATTACGGGAATCCGAAACCAAAACGGAGAAATCATTGAGGGCGAGGCACTTATTTTGGCCACAGGACATTCGGCGCGGGATGTTTTTGAGCTTTTACAGCGAAAAAATATCGCGCTGGAAAGCAAGCCGTTCGCGATGGGCATCCGCGTGGAACACCCGCAAATTTTGATTGACAAAATTCAATACCACGGCAAAGAGCGCGGGGAATTTTTGCCCGCCGCTTCGTATAAATTGGTGGAGCAAGTGGAGGGGCGCGGCGTTTACAGTTTTTGTATGTGTCCGGGCGGCTTCATCGTGCCAGCAGCCACGGCGGGCAATGAGCTGGTGGTCAATGGGATGAGTCCCAGCAAACGGGACGGGAAATTTGCCAATTCCGGTATCGTGGTGGCGATTGAACTTTCCGATTTGAAAAACTATGACAAACACGGCGCGCTGGCGGGTCTCTATTTTCAAAAAGAAATGGAAAACGCCGTATGGCAAGCCGGAGGCCGCGACCAGACTGCGCCCGCCCAGCGATTGACGGATTTTTGCAAGGGCAAAATTTCACAAAACCTCAACGAATGCAGCTACCAGCCGGGTCTGAATGCCGCGCCGCTGCACGAGGTTTTGCCGGAAAGTATTTCACGCCGATTGCAAATCGCCTTCCCGAAATTCGGGCAAAAGATGCGCGGCTATTATACTGAAAATGCGAACGTTGTGGGGATTGAAAGCCGCACCAGCTCACCTATCCGCATCCCGCGCGACCGTGAAACTTTGCAGCATCCGCAGATTGAAAATTTATTTCCTTGCGGAGAAGGTGCCGGTTATGCAGGTGGGATTGTAAGTGCGGGAATTGATGGGGAAAATTATGCGGAGGGAGTATGTAATTTTTTATAAAAAATTGATTCAAAAATTACATTGTGGAAATAACGCGATTCCAACGCTGTTTATGTTCAAACTTTAATGTTTTATCGGTTTCAATCAGATTCACATAGTTATCTATAAATTCAGATGTATCAGAAAGAAGCCTCAAATAGTAATTTAGCGATGCCATCAACCCATTGGCTATGACGTGACATCCGTGGATGTTTTTTATCCTTTCTATTTCTTTGTCAATTTTCTCCACTTCCTTTTTATCTATATCTGCCGTGGAAAGTAAATAATAGCGATTAACCTGGGTGGTTTTAAATTTTTCGAAAACATCCTTGACCAGTTGGGCGGTAATTGGAATACCGTGTTTAACTTCCACAGCTTCAAACGGTTTCCCTTTTTTATCCGTCACTTCAACATCACCGATTCGCCCGCTTCTTGAATCAGCCGACGTGTGGCTTTCAATGGGCAAAAGTTCTTTACCCTCCAATCGCTTAGTTTCTTTCAACAAGCATTGATATACTGCGTAGAGCGCCAAAACGGACAATCGAGACGCACCTTCCGACGTATATTTTGAATGAAAATGAGTAGATAGCAAACGAACAATCAAATTGATGGGCAGATTCAACGGTTTAGCCAAATCTATTTGATGGCGGTTTCTTTTGATAATCAAACCCTGTATCAAATAGCTTAGAATATTTTCTAAATTTTCACCCTTTTCTATCACGGAAATCATTTTCAAAAAAGCCTTCTTCAGTGAATCTGGACGAATAGCTCCCGAATACATCGAATTGTATGGGACTTTTTGCTCCAAAGACCTTGTCAGCCAACCACTTTCCGCCATAGCGGGAAACCGCTTTTCCTTCAGAAACGGCGTGATATATTTAGTGTCAAATGTGCGACCTGAATAACCGAATTCTATGCTGGTTTGATGATTCCTAATATCTTGCTTTGGGTTTAAGATTTTATAAACTAAACTGGTCAAAACTACCGTAAGAACGGCTTTGGAAGATTCTGCCTTTTTCAGGATTTCACCGAGCGGTTTTGTGACAGATGGTTTTAAGCTACTTTGTATAGAATCATTTGAACCCAAAAGTACCATCGACTCCTTGTATTTCTTCTCTAAAAAATCATCGGGATTCATTGATTTCCTATCGCTAAAAGTTGATTTTTTATTTCTTTAACCACGGCTTTTACCATTGGAATAGCTACTGAATTCCCCACTTGTTTATACAATTCTCCACGATGATTTATAAACTTAAAATTATCAGAAAATCCCATTATTCTGTAACATTCTTCAATGGTCAACTTTCGCACCTCATTATTATGCCAAATCCAAAAACGACCGGACGACTCTTGAGACGGAAGAGCTGGGTGAACACCCTCAGTGGAATAAATGCGGTTGGGCTGCTTGTGTACCCGCGAAAGATGCTCTGTGCCTGGTCTGACGCCCGCTTTACGGATGGCCTTGTTTCGATGCCCCGCGAAAATCAAACCTGAATCTTGCCTCTTTTGGTTTTCTAAAATGGTATAAGGTTCATCCAAATATTCAAAGTCGTTTTCGTTATCTAAAAAATCTTTTAATATCGGTTTGGGTTGCTTTTTTAATTGCGAGAAATCAAACTTTTTTTGCTTGTGGCCAATGATAATTATTCGTTCGCGATTTTGGGGCAAACCGAAGTCGGAAGCATTCAGCAGTTTTTTGGAAACAACATAGCCTAATTCTTCCAAATGTTTGACAATGGTGGAAAGCGTTCTTTTTTTGTCGTGATAAACCAAGTGTTTCACGTTTTCTAACAGAACCACTTCCGGTTGCCGTTTTTCGATAATTTTAAAAACGTGGTAAATCAATGTGCCGCGCGTGTCTTCAAAACCTTTCATTTTTCCAGAAATACTGAATGGCTGACAGGGAAATCCTGCACATAAAATATCGTGATGCGGCACAATTTCAATATCCAACTGGGTAATATCGCCAAACGGTACTTCACCGAAGTTCAGCTCGTAAGCGCGCTGGGCGTGGTGGTTAAACTCTGACGAGAACACGCATTTTCCTCCCAGTTCTTGCATCGGAATTCGGAAACCGCCAATGCCCGCAAACAAATCGATAAAGGTGAACTGCGGATTTTCGGGAGCGGGAAATGGCACGTCCCATTTTATGGGCAAAATGGCCTGAAGGCCAGGTTCGCAAACCATACCCACATTTTCTGAAACTTGGGAATAGTAGTTTGAAGCGCGGCTCTCGAACCGTTGCGAGGCATCATCCGAATGATTGTGAAGATAATGGGTAAGATAGGCCAAGTCTTCCGAATTGCCATTCCTGTTTTCAATGTCAAGCTGTCCTCGTATTTTAGAATAGTCGGTCATAACCTAAAATGGGGTGGTGGATTGCCCTTAGTTTTTGGCTCTCGTTGGTCTTATCCATTGGCCAAAACCCATTCACAGGCCACGAAGATATTCGGTCATTGGATCGTTGATCTTCTTGAAAAAATTGAATTGACAAATTTGTCAAAAAAAAATCGGACAGTACGGTGCGGCACGTTTTACTTTTCAACATCCCAGTATCTTTGACCGCCCTACCCCACCAAGAACACACAACCAAGAACCGACAACATCCTCACAATGGCACGACTCTTCAAAAAACGCACGGAAAACAAAGGCTTGCCGCCGGGCAGCTTGGTTTTTATCGGTACCAAAAAGATGGACCAGCCTACGGTGGAGTACATCAGCTACGACGAGGAAACGCTCTCGGAATCGGAATTTTTGAAGAGTGAAAACGTGCCGAAAAACGACCCGCACAAAAAGCAGTGGTACAACATCACGGGGCTGGACAACGTGGAATTTATGAAGGCCGTGCAACAGCGGCTGCGGATAGACCCGCTGGCGATGGAGGACGTGATGAACACCGGCCAGCGCCCCGCCTTTGAGGAGTTTGAGGACTTCGCTTTTCTCACCCTGAAAATGCTGCGGCTGGACGACAAGAATAATCGCGTGAACAGCGAGCAGGTGAGCTTTATCATCAAAGAATCCACGCTGATCACTTTCCAAGAAGAGCCGGGGGACACGTTTGACCCCATCCGGCTGCGGCTGCAAAATATGGGCAGCAACGTGCGCCGCCACCACAGCGATTATCTGGCCTACGCGCTATTGGATACCATCGTCGATAATTATTTTTACCTGATCGAAAACATCGGCGAGAAAATCGACGACCTCGAATTGCAAATCTTGGACGATCCCGATGACGCGGTGCTGGAAAAAATCAACGCTTTTAAAAAGGAGTTGCATTTTATTTTAAAAGTGGTAAAACCCGTGAAAGAGCTGATGATGAACCTCATTCGGACAGATTCGCCCTACATCCGCAAGCAGAAAACGATGCCTTTTTTCAAGGATTTGAACGGCTTGGTCATACACGTCATCGAAACCATTGAGGCCTACCGAACTGTGCTGACGGATTATCTGCAACTATACCACAGCGCGGTCAGCAACAAGATGAACGACATTATGAAAGTGTTGACGATTTTCTCGGCCATCTTTATCCCGCTGAGTTTTTTCGCGGGGGTTTATGGCACCAACTTCGATTATTTGCCAGAATTGCACTACAAATATTCGTACCCGATTTTTTGGGGCGTGGTGATTCTTTTGGTCAGTGGGATGCTATTTTATTTTAAAAAGAGGAAGTGGCTGTGAGGAAGGTAATTCGGTTGTAATTCGGTTGTAATTCGGTTGTAATTCGGTTGTAATTCGGTTGTAATTCGGTTGTAATTCGGTTGTAATTCGGTTGTAATTTAAAAAATGAAAAATTTGATTTACAAGTGATTCGCCTGCTTTTTTCAATAATTCCCTTGAGGGGAGGCGCAAGTTCTTTTTGAGGGAAAGCTGGTTTGATTATAAAAAACCGAAATTCTGCAAACCCCTCCCCAACGAAAACAGCTTGGCCATCGTAATGGCACAGTACGCTTTTGATATTGCAATGGTAGCGCTTGATTTGAACGGAAAGCTAATTGTCCCTCAGAAACTGGACAACATAGCCGAGCAAGTCGTACATTTGAATCACAGAGGGGTTTTCATCGTGTTGCCGCGCTCAGAAATCGGCGAAGTGTTTTCCTAAAGAATGATGCTCTTTTAGACTACCTCTCTACTTTGAACAACGGAACCAGGTCGCTTTGGCGGTCTGGTTTTTTTTTTCTATTGAAAGATTTTCTTGCCCGCCCACCGATTTATCCCGATTTTTGGAAAAATTTGAAATCCAAATATTTTGGTTTCCCTTCTATTTTAATAATTCCAGAATGCGCACTTTTTCCCTTTCGTTTTTGATGCTGGCCGTTCTCTTTCTTTTTCAAAAAAACGCCGCCGCCCAAGACTACCAACATTTGATGTACGACCCCGAGGTCAATTTCTACGAGGTCGTCCAGCAAGCCGAATCCCATTTTGAAAAAGAAGGCACGGGCGAAGGCAGCGGCCACAAGGGTTTCCAGCGCTGGAAATTCCAGAACGAACCCAACTATTATCCCAGCGGAAACCGCAGCGAAACCAATATGTATTTCGCGGCGCACGCTTTTGAAAATTTCAAGAAAAACAACGCCGGCACCGTTGCAGGGGGAAATCCGTGGCGCGATTTGGGGCCCTACAATCTGGGCGAAATCGCGGGCGGCTACTCGCCGGGCCTCGGCCGGGTGGAGAGTTTTTACGTCAATCCCAACGACACCAACTTGATGTACCTCGGCTCGCGCAGCGGCGGTTTTTGGAAAACTACCGACGGCGGACAAAACTGGCAAAAATCCACCACCGACACGCTCTTCGCCTCCGGCGTGAACACGCTGGCAGTTTCCATTTCCAATCCCGACAGCATTTTGATAAACCTCCGCAACGCGCGCAACGGTACCAGCCACGGCATCCACCGCAGCACCGACGGCGGGCAAACTTGGACGCTCACCAATTTTGCGCCCACGGCACTCGGCTGGGGCGGATTGGGCAGTTCGGAGCAAGTGTATGAAATCCGCTACCATCCTACCATCCCACACCGCGTTTACGTCGGCACTTCGCGCGGCCTCTATGTTTCCCACGATGATTTGCAGACCTTTTCCCAAAAACTGCCCGCCGCTTATGTCACCGATATCGAATTCCATCCCACCGACACCAGCGTGGTTTATATTTATGACGATTACTTTTTCAGTCCCGATGAAAACCGCATCAAATACAGCAACGATGGCGGACAGACGTTTACCAACTCAGCCGCCCTCGCGGGAAACAGCGGTCGTGAAGTGAAAATTTCCACCAGCCCCGATTGCCCTGACTGCCTGTTTGCGGCCAGCGACAACGGCGTTTGGAAATCCACCACCAAGGGCGGCACCTTCCAATTTATGACCAACCCGCCGCGCAGTTGCGATGGTTTTGTGGTCAGTGATTTGGACACTTCCGAGATGATTTATGGGATGTTGGACATTTATAAAAGTGACGACGGCGGTAAGACTTTCGGGCAAGTCACTTACTGGAGCCTCGGCGGCGCGGGCAGCGTGGACGGCGGATTGTACGTCCACGCCGATCTGCGCGAAGCGAAATGTATGAACGGTACTTATTACGTGGCCACCGATGGTTTTTTGTGCAAAAGTACCGATGGCGGGGTGTCGTGGAAAATCCTCAGCAAAGGCACCGGCATTCGCGAAAATTACGATGTTGGCGTTTCGCAAAGCAATCATTATTTGAGCCTTTGCGGCAGTCAGGACAATGGTACCAGCCTAAAGCGAAAAAACGGTTGGCTGGAATATTTTGGCGCAGACGGGATGGAAAACATCATCCAGCCGCTCAATCCCAAACTGATGATGGGCAGCTATCAATACGGCGGCCGCATCCGCAGCGTGAACGGTGGTATGAGTATTTCTTCTGAAAAATTTCACAACTCGGCCGCTTGGGAAGCGCCGCTTTTGCTTGACCCACTAAACCAACTCACGATGTATTCTTTTGGGGAGAATATTTATCGGACAAACGACTTTGGCGAAAACTGGCAAATCCTCAGCAGTTCAGGGTTTTTTGGAAGGATTGACCGCGCCGCTTTCGCGGAAAACGATTCGATGACGATGGCGATTACCGATGGCAGAATTTTGCGAATTTCCACGGACGGCGGTCAGAATTTCGTGAACAAATATGCGGGCCTGCCCAACTCCTTTATTACCGACGTGGCCTTCGCGCCTAACGACGACCACGTTTTGGTGGCCACTTTTGCCTCCTATCAAAACAATGGTCAGAAAGTATATCTATCACAAGACCAAGGGGCTACGTGGCAAAACATCACGGGCAACTTGGGCGATATGCCGCTGCGCTCGGTGATTATCGACCATCAAAAAAATCCGATGATTTACGTCGGTGCGGAAATCGGCGTATTCGCGAAACCACTGAACGGCGGCGCGTGGCAACTTTTCAATAAAAGCCTGCCGAACTGCACAATGAGCGACCTCGAAATAATGCGCGGCAGCAACACCCTGCGCGGCGCCAGTTGGGGGCGCGGCCTGTGGGAAACCGACTTGGTGAACCGCGAAAATTTCCCCAAAATCATCACCACCGAAATCGGCGATGCGCCCAGTGTTTACGGGCCGCGCGCGGAGATTGCGCAGCCCATTCAATCGAAGATTTTTTATAATGGAAACCTGAGCGATGTTTTTGTGAAATGGTCGGCGGATGATATTGGTTTAGATAGCGTGATTCCGATGCAATTCGTTACCGATAGTTTGTGGGAAACCGTGCGTCCATTGCCTCCGCAGACTCTTGGAACAAAAATGTATTTCAAAGTTTTGGCCGTGGGAAGTGCGGGCGACACCAGCGAAACCTACCGCTTTATGTACCGCACCCAAACCAAAGATTATTGTCCCGCCGCTGCTTCTCCCAACACCGGCGCGGACTGGATTGCCGAAGTAAAATTGGCGGATTTGCAGCATACTTCCGTAAAAAACGGCTACGCAGATTTTACGCAACACTTCGCGCAACTGTCTCACAGCCAAAATTATACGATGGAAGTGCAGTTGAATTTTTCGTTTGACGACGACACCGTTTTCGCTTGGATTGATTACGACAACAATTTCAATTTTGACGATGACGAACTGATTCGGTTTGCCGCCATCGACGCGAACCACAAAGCCACCGCGAATTTTACCACGCCCTTTTTGGTGGGCAGTGACACGCTGCGGATGCGGGTGCGCTCGGCCTTTCGCGCGGCGGCGGCGCAAAGTTGCGGAACGCTGGCCGGCGAAACGGAAGATTACAGCATCGCGATGACGGGCAGCCCGATTGGTTTGCGGGAAACATCTGAAAATCAATCCGTTTTACAGATTTACCCCAATCCCACCGATGGAAAAATCACGGTGGAAAGGCCGGAAAACTGGTCAAAAACGCAACTGACTTTGAGGGATTTGAACGGTAAAATTTTGCAACGATTTGATTTGAAAGACGTTAAAAAACACGAATTGGACTTGGGCAGTTTCGCCAGCGGAATGTATATTTTGCAATGGAAATCTTCTGAAAACCAAGGCAATGTAAAAATCAGTTTGCGATGAAAATTTCACTTTTGTTTATCGTGATAGGAATGCTCGCCACAAAATGCGGCAGCCAAAAACCCGCCGCCGACTGGGCGGAAAAACTGCCCGTGCAAGATGCCTATTACATCGAAGAAATCGGCGGCACTTCCGAATCCGGCATCGGCCACACCTATTATATAGTGCCTGAAAATTGGCCGGACAACGTGGCGGTGGATTCCCTCCATTTTGAGGAAGTAGGTGTAGAAGCAGGACTTTTCAAAAATGGTCAGGTATTGGCGCGCCGCTACTTTGCGAAAAATCGAAATGTGCCGCGCGGCGTCTTGAAAGCTACGCTGAGGGGACATTTGGGCGATGAAAAATTTTCGCTTACGCTGGACAGCATTTATATGAAAGAGCGAATCGCATTGCCGTGATTTTCATTTTTTTATGAAAAACATTCAACCCTTCCATTTGGCGATTCCTGTCAAAGATTTGCAAAAAACCCGCGCTTTTTACAGAGAAATTTTAGGTTGCACCGAAGGCCGCTCTTCCGAGCATTGGTTGGATTTAGATTTTTTTGGGCATCAATTGGTCTTGCACTTGACCGAGAGTTTATCTGAAAAACGTGAAAATCCCGTTAATGGCCACAGCGTTCCCGTGCCGCATTTTGGCGTGGTGTTGCGTTGGGAAGATTGGGAGGATTTGGCCGAAAAACTACGCCACGCCAAAGTGGAATTTGCCATCGAACCCTATATTCGCTTCGAAGGCCAAGCGGGCGAGCAAGCCACGATGTTTTTCCACGACCCCAGCGGCAACGCCTTGGAATTCAAAGCGTTCAAAAACATTGAGCAGCTTTTCGCGAAGTAGCAAATTTACTGGATGGGCACCGCCTCCCGCACCACATATTGCGCGTATAAATCCTGCAAACGCTGCGTCATTTCGCCTTTTTTTCCATTGCCGATTTGCCGCCCATCCGCGACTTTCACCCAACTGAGCGCACCCATCGTGCCGGTGGTAAATGCCTCATCGGCCGTATAAAGTTCGGCCAACGAAATATTCTTTTCCCTTGCGGGGATGTCGTTTTCGGCGGCGATTTGCAGCACTTTTTCCCGTGTAAACCCCGGCAGGCAGGCATCCGCAAAAGGTGTCAAAAGTTCGCCGATTTTTACGATGAAAATATTAGTGGCGTTCGTCTCGCTGACAAAGCCGTGGATGTCCAGCATAATCGCATCGTCCGCGCCGGCGTGGTTGCCGTCTATTTTCGCTAAGATGTTGTTCAGCAAGTTGTTATGATGGATTTTGGAATCCAAGGTAAAGGGCGGGTTGCGCCGGATGCTGGAGGTGGCGAGTGTCAGGCCGTCCTCGCCATAAACGAAGCCTTTGTATTCCGGCAACACGATGAGCGTACAGCCCTGCGTGTTCAGGTTGGGGTTCATCCCGCTGATGGTTTTCACGCCGCGCGTCAGCGTCAGCCGGATGTGGACGCCATCGCGCATCTTGTTCTTTTTCAAGGTGTTGAAGATGGCGTTTTTCACTTCCTCACGGCTGGGCACGTTTTCAAAACACAAAATATGGGCGGAGTGGAAGAGGCGGTCGAGGTGTTCTTCCAGTTGGAAAATTTTACCATCGTAAACGCGGAGGCCTTCCCAGACGGCATCGCCGCCCTGCACCACGCTGTCCAAGGGCGAGATGGCGGCTTCCTCGCGTTTCACCAATCCGTTTACATAAATAAAAGTGCCCTCGTTGCGCGGGTCAGGGAGGTTGTACTTGCTCATTTTTGGTTCAATTTTTTATAATAATTTAAGCTCGTTTCATACAACATTTTTAAATGCCCGGGAATCGGATATTCTTTATCTTTTTTCGGTTGGGAAAATCCAGTACTGCGGTGCACATTTTCATACCAATATTTTGCCCACACTCCATCTTCGGAGCGCGGGCCAGCTTCCCATCGCAGCATTTTTTCGTCAAAAGGTATTTCTAAAAATACACAAACTTCTCGCAGTTTTTCTTCAGGATTTTCAATCAAATCATCCGAATCCAAAATATAAAATGGCTGTTGTTTTTCTTTTAAAAATTGAACGATTTTCGATTGATGGAAATAGCACAAATCCAGCTCGGTGGGTTGCGCTACATTTTTCGTGTAACTGTGAATTACCTTGGCGGGATGCCGCGTCAAAATCACGTTTTTGAAATCTTGTAATATATTGAAATCTAAACCCTCCAAGTGATTGGCCATATTTTTCAGCATCACAAAAGGCTGCTCGGACGGCGCGGAAAAACTTTTCAAAATCGCTTCGGCATCCGTTGGCATCATTTGTAAAACCTCCTTCCGCGAAGGACGCGCCACACCCGTAAATTTCAAAAAATGCCCGAACAAGGGTTCGTCCATCACGTGGCAATCCGTGCGCTGCGCAAAGCTGTACATCAGCGCAGTACTGACGTTGCGAGGGCCGCTCCAAAAAGCTAAAACATTGGGATGCTGCATTTTAGGGATTGGATTTTGCCCCTGTCCGTTTTTGATAAAAAAACGCCGGAATTAACAGCATCATCAAAACGGGGTTCATCACCACACGGTGCAGGTGCGACAACATCGAAGAAAATCCTTCGGGTTGTTTTAGATAAATAAAAATGTAAATCGGCAACAAAACCAACAGTCCAAAAATCATCACTAAAAATGCGAATCGGGCGTATTTTTTCTCGTAAAAAATACCATAGATTATCGAAATAGAAAATAAATCATTCAAAAGATAACGACCCGCCTTGTTTACAATAAAAGAAAACGTCTCAATATTTTTAAAATTAGAGGTATTGTAATCTAAAAATTTTGGCATTTCCCATTGAAAAAATACCGAGTAAAAATCCAAGTAATCCTGAAACAGATATACCCAAAACAAGCCGGCCGCGCCGAGGAGGATGAAAAAAATGCGCCGAGCTGTCATTGGGCTTTTTTAGAATAGAGGTTGCGCCCTGAAAAGCGTATTACCCATAAATACCACAGGATGAAAACCGCCGCGTAAATCACCGCCGTGAAACCGTATTTATGGAAAAAATGGAAAGCGCGCCCGCCCCATTCCACGTTTAAAAAACTAAGCAAAAGCAACCGCCCGATGTTGGCCAAGTGAATAAAAACTATTCCCAACGGAATGAAAATCAGCATATTCACCAACTTCCCACCGAAAGCCACCACAAAGGCCAAAAACAAAATCATAATGTTCAACCCGTTGCAGCCCTCTTCAATGTCGATGGCGAAAATATCGTTGAGCCACACGCTGTCGTAGGTCTGTTCCTCCAGCGAGCCGTGTACGATGTGGGAATTTTTCAGCACCCTTGTTTCGTAGCCCATCACAGAAGCAGTTTTGGTACAATTGGAGGTCACAAAATGAGTAAAAGAATCCACCTCGGCCGGTTCGCGGGTATCATATTTCTGAATGAAAAATCCATACAATGCAGAAAGTGCAAAATACACCACGAAAAATTTGACCAAAAAAAGGATGGTCGGTTTAAACTCTTTCCACATATTTTATATGACTAAAAATCATAATAACGATTGAAAAATTCGGTGCGTAAACCGAGAAAAACCCACGTGGCATTTCCGCTGTTAAAAACGCTGTTTTGGGTAGTATCTGTTTGCAAATTTCGGTAGCGGATTCCCGCCTCCAATTTCAATCGCGAGGCCGGATTGACCAGCCACGCCAAGCGCGCCATTCCGTAAAAATACTGGCCGCGCACCCCCTGCCCTATCTGGTTGCCTTTATTATTTTGATGGGTGTGATATGATTTGTAAATATCTTGCCCCCAATTAGTTGCGCCGCTGTCCAAACCCCTAATCCCAAAATGGAATCGCGCCTCAAACTCCCACCGATTTTTGACGAAAATCGCCTGCGCCAAAACTTCCTGAAAATTCGCCCCCCACGGATGCGCCAGCGGCTGGTTGAAATGACCGTAATTGGTAATGGCGCTGCGGTGCGCATTGGTGTAAGGCCGCGCGGCATTGTATTCCAATCGGCCGAAAACATTGGCCCAACCCAAGAATTGGTGGGTTTTCACACCGAGTTGCCAGCTTTGCATATTTCGCCAGTCGCCATCGCCACCAAAAACTTCTTTCAGAATAAATTCATCCAACAGAAACTGCCCGTAAACTTTGGTGCGATTGAAAATCTCATACGAACTCCCGATGCCCAAAAGCGCGTTTCCGCCACGGAATCCGGTGGAAAATTCTACTGGACGGTAAAAAATGACTGGATTGAAAAAAGCCGCGTCAATCGAACTGCCAGCGGTATCGCCAAACACGATGGATTCAAAGAAATTTAAGTTCCATTTTTCGGTCAAATCTATGCTCAAAAAGTGGGATGAAACATACTTTTTGGCGAACACTCCATTTCGTTCCACTTCCGGCCGAATATCATACAATTGTTTCCATAAATTGATATACTTTATTTTCCAAAAAGTGGTCTCGATTTTTAGAAACGGATAGTTGAAACTGGCATCGGAAAGAAACATCGAACGGTGGCCCTCGCCCCAAAAATGGCGGCCTTGGCCCAGCAAAAAAGCGAAATATTTATTCGGCACAAAAGCGATTTGCCCTGATGCCATTCCGTAGTCAAAACCGCCTTCGCCAAATGGACGCGCCAAACCTTGGCCTGGCACATTTCCCTCTCCAGCAGCGGGCGGGCGAGCGGTTACAAAGTCATTTATATAATTCGCAAAGCGGCCTTGGCTTTCCAAATACGAAGTTTGAAAACTGAACTTTTGGGTGATTCGCCCTTCGATGGAAAGGCCGCGTGTATTCACATAAGTGAAATTTTCAGCGTCAGAGGAAGACCCGATTTGCAGATTGACAACGGGGTTCAAAATCAGATGAAAATCATCACCTTTTATATCGACCAAATGTTCATTGAAAAGTTTGCGTCCCAGCCAGCTTTTTTTATCCAATTTCAATGAAGAAGTAGTTGCTATTTCTTCCATCGAAATTCCCGTATCAAAATTGGGAATATTTAAGCGGGGATGCACCGTGCCGTGTCCCACCGTTTTGTAATAATCTAAATCAAATCGAATTTCTGAAATCTGATTGAGTTGCGAATAATGGAATTGCCCGAAAAGGCTGACGGAAAAAAGAGTCAAAAAAAGGTTGAACACCTTATTCATTCACCACCACTTTCTTGATGTCGAGGCTGGCGAAGATAGAGTTGTTGCTGATAAATTCGGGGACGATTTGCTTAAGCGAACGCACCAGCTCAAGATTATCATTTTTTTCCAAGGCCAGTCGCAAATCCAAAAGCGCAGTGGAAATCTCTGAAAACGAGAGACTTTCGATGTCAGCTATCATAATTTTTTTGTGATGCGTCGGCTTGGTGTTTTCGTCCACGGCCAGCAATTCTTCATACAATTTTTCACCCGGGCGCAAGCCAACTTCTACAATCTCAATATCCCTATTTACCTCAAGGCCAGACAGTTTTATCATCTTCTTGGCCAAGTCGTGGATTTTTACGGACTCGCCCATATCGAAAACGAATACCTCGCCACCGTTGGCCATCGCGCCGGCTTCCAACACCAAATTGCAGGCTTCGGGAATGGTCATAAAATAGCGCGTGATGCGCTTGTCGGTCAATGTTATAGGGCCGCCCTGCTCGATTTGCTTTTTAAATAGCGGGATTACTGAACCGTTGGAACCCAACACGTTACCAAATCTTGTAATAACAAATTGGGTGGAAACGCCGCGTTTTTTGCCAATGGCTTGGGTGTAAATCTCGGCGCAGCGCTTGGTGGCCCCCATCACGTTGGTGGGATTTACGGCTTTGTCAGTGGACACCATCACGAATTTGTCTGCACGGTATTCAGCCGCCAAATCCGCCAAAATTTTGGTGCCTAAAACATTTACAGAAACTGCTTCGTAAGGATTTCCTTCCATTAGCGGGACGTGTTTATAAGCCGCCGCGTGATAGACCACTTCGGGATGAAACACATCGAAAACTCGCCGCATCCGCGCTTCATTGGCCACGTCGCCAATCACGAATTTTACGCGATCCAACTGGTTGGGATGGTGCAGTTTGATTTCGTTCTCAAGATTGTAAAGTGCTGATTCTGCCTGATCTATAAGAATAATTTGCTTGGGCGAGTAGTGCATTAACTGCCGAGAAATTTCAGAACCGATGGAACCGGCCGCGCCCGAAACCAGCACGATTTTACCCTTGATTTCGCGCGAAATATTCACATTGTCCAAATGGATGGGATCGCGTTCCAGCAAGTCCTCGATGCGCACCGGCTTGATTTGTTTGGTGCTCAGCTCGCCGTGGATCCAATTTTCAAAGGGCGGAACGATTTTCACTTTCAAACCAAACTCCAGCGCCTTTTCCACAATGTCTTTTTTGCGGCTGGGCTTCAGGTTTTTTTGGATGGAAATGACCAACTCGGTGGGTTGGTGTTTTTCAAAAAACGCATTCTCGAATACCTTCCGTTGCGGGTACACCATCACACCCCCCAGCACCTTTCCGGTTTTAGTGGGATTGTCATCAATAAATCCAACCACCTGATAACCAGCCGACTGATCTTGCTGTAAGGTGTTCATAGTGGTAATCCCCGAAGTGCCCGCCCCAAAAATGAGCACCCTTTTTCGATCTATTTTTTTTCTTTGGATGAAAGTTGCAAACGTGTATTTGACCAAAATCCGGAAACCGACCAGAGCAAAAAGCGTAGCGAAAAAATGGATGAGGAGGATGGAACGGGGGACATATATAAAGGAGTCATTCGAGCGCAGGCCGGTGGGAACCAAAGTCAGTGCCATCAAAATCAAAACGGCGAAGCCGGCGCCCTTGGAAATCGTTTCCGCATCCCGCAGATTGGTATGGCGCACAATGCCAGCGTACGACCTAAACATCAGAAAACCAATGGCATAGAAAAACAAAACGACACCGACCCGCTCCAAGGCGTGGCTGTTTTGCATCACTTCCAAATCAAAATTGAAACGCATAAAAACCGCCAGCGCGTAGGCCACGGCCACCATAAAAAGGTCGAAAACAAGAATGACCCAACGCGCGATATAGCGTTCCGAATGGTTGTGAATGAATTTTTTTAGCATCACTATCTATTTTTTAAACATCTGAAATTCAATGTTTTGAACATTCAGATTTGCTATTAAAAAACGCAGCGAGCTGTTTGGGAAACCCAAGGTTGGTAAAAGTTGGAGTATCAATTGTTTCAGTTTTGGAAAGAGCAACGGGTCAAAAGTATAACTTTTTTAACGTGGGTAGTCTTTTTCATTCAAAAAATTTGAACACAACTTAGCTCAAAATGAGTTTGAGCGCGCCCCTATTGAATATTTGGAAACGGAAATTAGAGTCGGAAAGCGGAATCTAATACGGTAAAAATCCTTTGGAAATCTCGCTGGGAAAGGGAAGATCCACTTGGGAGGCAAAGGCCGTTTTTAAATAGTGTTTCTTCAAAACCGTTTCCAAAATAAACACCATTTTCGAACAGCGGTTGCCGATGCATCGGTTTCCAAAGTGGGCGGCTTTCAATATTTCGCGCCGCCAAATTTTCACGGATTTTCTTTGGACTAACCCTTTGATTTCCATTGTTTTTCAAGATAATCGAAGTTAGCCAGCGGTTGCTGAAAAAACCTTTGGGTTCGTTTTGAAAGTAGATTTCCTCTCCATCTCCATTCCACTTTTGAAAGTACGTCCGATACTTTTTAAAATTTGCGCGACGTATATTTATTCTGTCAGAAAGTACCGTCATTTGAGCTCGGCCAATAGCTGCCAAAACGTTGCTGAGCCTGTAATTGTGTCCCATTTCCGAATGTTCGTAATGTGCCACGGGCTGACGTGCTTGGGCAGCGAGATGTTTGGCGCGGTGGGTTTTTTCCAAATCGTTGGAAACCAATGCCCCCCCTCCCCCGCAAGTGATGATTTTATTCCCATTGAATGACAAAATCCCCATCTCTCCAAAACTTCCCGTTTGCCTTCCATTTATCTGAGAACCAAGTGATTCAGCAGCATCTTCGATAATTGGAATTCCATATTTTCTGCCAATTTTTAAAATCTCCGCCATTTTTGCGGGCATTCCATATAAATGGACGGGAAGGATGGCCTTGCATTTTTCGGTACCGTATTTTTTTGAAATTGCAACAATGGCTTCTTCCAAAAAAACCGGCGACATATTCCAAGTTTCGTCCTCCGAACCTATGAAAATTGGCGTGGCATTTTGGTATAAAATCGGGTTTACACAGCCGATGTGATTATGCGATTGAACGAAAACAAAATCGCCCCCTCCTATTTGCAAAACCCTTAAGGCCAAGTGAATAGCTGCCGTTCCCGCGTTGAGAAGGCAGCAAGAGTTTACGTTTAAATATTGGGAAATTTCTCCCTCCCAAGCCTCCAAATCTGGGCCAACGGGCGCCACCCAATTCTGTTGAAAGACCTCCGAAACCCGCTGAATTTCTTCTCCCGAAAGGTGGGGTGGCGAAAGATAAATGCGCTCGTTCTTCATCGCGAAATTGCTTTGGCCGGAACGCCCGTTACGGTTTGGCCCGCAGCCACGTTTTTGTTCACTACCCCACCGGCACCTACGCGGCAGCCCTTGCCCAGCTTGGCTTTTTTAATGATTTGTGCGCCAGTGCCTATCAAAACTTCATCTTCTAAAATGACATTTCCACTCACATTTACAGACGGCATCAGCGAACAAAAATTGCCCATTTTCACATCGTGTCCGATCGTGCAACTCAGGTTTATAACGTTAAAATTTCCGATAGAAATCGAGGTGGTCAAAATAGCATTTGCACAGATTATATTTCCAAAACCCACCTCAACTCTTTCTCTATCAATCATTTGAGCTGTGGGATGCACCAAGTTTGGAAATACGAACTTTTTAGAATTTAATTTTTCAATCACCTTTGTTTTAACAATGGGCGCGCCGATTCCCAATGCCACCGAAATTCCATCTTCTTGGTTTTCAAGCCATTGCAAATTTCCCAAAAGTGGCAGCCCGTCTATTCTATTACCTTCAAAAATCCCATCGTCCACAAAACCAAGCACCTGCCAGATTTTGGATAAATCTGACCCCCGCACCATTGCGGCCAATTCGCGGCCCAGTCCCCCCGCACCTATTATAATGAGTTCAGTTTTTCCCATTGAAAGCCTCTCGGGTTTGGGTTTCGCTTTGGTCAGCAAAAATTCTGAAAACCGTTTTTACCAAGATTTTTAAATCCAATCTAAAACTTTGGTTTTCAACATAATAAACATCCTTTTCTAGTTGTTGCCGCCAAGTTAATTCATTGCGCCCACTTACTTGTGACCAGCCCGTAATGCCAGGTTTTACTTGATGCCGCATTATTTGATTTTGCGAATAAAGGGGCAGATATTCAGGTAAAAGCGGCCGCGGCCCCACAAAGCTCATATCCCCTTTCATTACATTCCATAGTTGTGGGATTTCATCCAATGAAAATCTTCGCAATATTTTGCCCCATTTTGTTATCCGATTTTCATCTGATTCAATGCTATCACGCATTGTTTTCAGCTTATAAATCGAAAAGATCTTACCTTTTTTCCCTGTCCTTTTTTGTATAAAAAATATCTTGTATTTGAACAGAATTCCCAATACAATTAACATAAACAAAATTGGACTTAAAAATATCAAAAGAATTCCTGAGCAGAGAAAATCCATCATCCTTTTAATATAAACATATTTCAATGTGCCTCGTTTTTAGAAATCTCACTCTCCACTTCGTCGGTAACCACTTTAATTACATAATCTACTTCATTTTCAGTAAGTTGTGGATAAATCGGAAGGGTAATTAAATTTTGATATTGGGAAAATGCTTTGGGAAAATCTTTACTATCATACCCCAAATTTTTAAAAAGCGTTAGCATCGGCATTGGTACAAAATGCACATTGCAACCCGCTCCTCTTTCCTGTATTTTTTTTATTAAAACATCCCGTCCTTTTTCGTTCAAACTTTTAAACCTCAATGCATATAAATGATAGGATGATTCCGTATGTTCCTTTTTTCCTTGTGGCAATAATGCCCATTCCTTCTTGGAAAACTCTCGATGGTAATGTTCAAAAACCCGTCGTCTTTCTGCTAATAATTGATTATATTTTCGCAATTGTGCCAAGCCAATCGCCGCATTCACATCCGGCAGGTTGCATTTCATCCCCTGCTCCACAATATCGTAGCGCCAGCCGCCGCTATTTGTTTTGGTAAAGGCATCCTTAGTTTGTCCGTTTAAAGAATAGCGGCGCAGCAAGGCTCTAACTTCCTGATTATCAAATTCATTGGGCAAGTTCAAACAAATCGCGCCGCCTTCCGCCGTGGTAATATTCTTCACGGCGTGCAACGAAAAAATCGCGACATCACACAAATTTCCCGAATACTTCCCTTTGTATTTAGCGCCAAGGGAATGCGCGGCATCTGCTACTACCAACGGTCGGCCTAATTTTTTTTGCCATTCAGAATTTGGACGAAAATTCCTACGAACTTCTTTGCTCTTGGCTATTTCATTTATTGCATCGTAGTCACACGGCCAGCCGCCAATATCAACGGGCATTATCGCCTTGGTTTTTGAGGTTATCGCTTGCTGGATTCCCTCTAATGATATATTAAAATCCTCCCCACAATCCACCATAACAGGCTGTGCGCCAATGTTTAATACCGCGAGGGCGGTAGCTGAATACGTATAGGCCGGAACAATTACCTCGTCGCCCTCGCCAATGCCCCAGCGCTTTAGAAGCAGCATCGCTCCGCTGGTCCACGAATTGACGCCCAATACCGCTTGGCATCCCGTAAAATCACAAAGCAAATCTTCCAAAGCCTGCACTTTGGGCCCAGTGGTTATCCAGCCGGAACGCAGGGTCTCATTGACTTCTCGAATCACATCGTCATCCACATAAGGTGGCGAAAAAGGGATTTTCATTGCTTCCATATTTTACGAAAAATCACGAATGCCTCAGCCGCATCGCAACCGATAATCTTGCCCCAACGCTGCGCGGCTTGTTGTATTCCCATTTCTGAACGCGGATGAGGGTAATCGCGCAACTCATCGTCATAGCATTTCATCGCTTTTAGCTTGGTTTCCAAGGTTTTAGAAATATCAACAAAATAATTTGGAACGAAAGCACTCTCAGGAAACGGCGCGCCCCATTCCGTTGAAGACAGCGTTTCGTAGCAATACATTTCTGACGGAAAATTCGCTCCGGTACTGCGAAATGCGGTGACGCAAGCCTTGAAAACCACTTGGTGATCCACATTCGCATCGCCGCGATGATGGAAATAAACGACATCTGGTTTTACTTTTTTCGCCACATTTTCGATGCTTTGGACTACTTTTAGAATCGACTCGGTATCCAGCATTTGGTCGGCGAAAGAATCGAAAGTAATATCCTGAAAACCAATAACCCCCGCCGATTTTTCAGCGGCACTATTTCTTTTCTCCATCGCCGAATCGGCGTCACTTTCACGGGAAGAATGGCCGTCCGTAAGCAAGTGGGCAAAAACGGAATCGCCCGCTTCCACGTGTCGCCGCAGCGTGCCGCCCAAGCCGATGATTTCATCGTCAGGGTGTGCGCCGATTACCAAAACATTTTTCATTGTTGAAGCCATTCAGTCAGTTGTGGCAAAGTTTCAAATTTTTGGTCAGGTTTTGCTTCGGGATGGTCGGGTAATTTGGAATGCTCCCCACTAACCATTCTAACCGCCTGCCAACCAGCACGTTTCGCTCCCAAAATATCTTTGTCAGGGTGGTCGCCCACCATCATAATTTCTTCCGGATATAGTTGAAATTGATATTCGATTTCCCTAAATAGTTGCAAATTCGGTTTGGCGGTTTGCCGTTCAGCGGAAAGTAGGACAAAATCAAACTCATCTTGAAGATTCAAAACCGTCATTTTATGATGTTGCGTTTTAGCATTTCCATCGGTCAAAATAGCTGTCTTCAATTGCTGCCTTTTCAGAAACAAAATCAGTTCATAAAAACCATTAAATAACTGCAATTCACTTGGATTACTTTGATGATAAAAATCTATCCAATTCTTAATATCATACTGCCAAAATTCTCTCAATTCATTTTTATAAAAATCAAACAATTTACCGTGATGCAATCCGTATTTTTGAATTGTTTCATCAAGAATTTTCCAATATTTTTGAAATGACAAGCCTTCATTTTTACAAAATTTTTGTACCATTCCCCGCAACGCCTCTCTGCGAAATTTATCAAAATCATAGAGCGTATTATCTAAATCAAAAACCACCAGTTTAATCATCGGCTTCAAAATAAACTTCGCTCCAGTAGCGCGCCATTTTATAACCCACTTTGTAGTCCTTTTTTCCGATAATTTCTTCGCCCAGATGCAAGCGCAATAAATCGTGTAAAATTGGCGCACCCGCCCGAATAGAAAGGATTGCCGTACCCGCGATCCGAGGATTGATTTCGATGAATTTCATTAGACCATCTTCCGTGGACTTGCACTGCAAACAGCCCGGTCCTTTCAATTGGAGAGCATCACATATTTGCCCTACGATTTTCTCCAGTTTTTCGTCAAATAGGGTGACGCCTTTGGTCGAAATGCCACTATCCGTTTCGGTTCGTTCGCGGATAGAACAATAGCGAAAGTTTCCCTGCATATCCGAAAGCGTATCAATGGTAAACTCTCTTCCGGGTAAATATTCCTGAAAAACCGCTTTTCCATTTTCCTCTAAATTCAAATCTAAATCCTTCTCATTTTTAAGTAAGAAAATGCCTTGGCTGCCACGGCCATATTCAGGCTTTAAAATGAAAGGAAATTCTAATTTTTTCAGCGCTATTTCCTTATCCATTGTGGAAAAGGGAGCTGGAAAATTATGTCTATGAAAAAAGTCAAATGTTTTTTGCTTACTGGTGGCAATTTTCAAGGCATCTAAATCAGATAAAATAACAGTAGTCCCAACCTCTTCAAATTTACCTTTTTGAGCAGCCACCAACTTTAGTTCTTCATCTAAATCGGGAATGAAAATATCTATCTTTTCTTTGGCACAAATTTCCACCAGTTCATTGACATAATCAGGATTGTCAGCACGAGATACGATATGCGAAGAATCTGCGAATTGAAATCCCGCCGCTGATGCCGAAATATCCGCTGCCACCACCTGCACATCGGGGAACTCCTTCAAATTTTTTATAAGGCTTGGTGCAACCGAAGCACCCGCTGCCGTACGCAGAATTTTTATCATTTTAGATATATTTCCAGCTTTTAAAAACTACCAAATAGGCGGTGTGAAAAATAATCTTTAAATCAAGCCAAAAATCATAATTTTTTGCGTATTTTTTGTCCCATTTCAGTTTCATCGGGAGGTCGTGATTGACATAATATTCATATTGATTTTCGACGTTTTCGGGATGGTAATACGTAAAATCAGGATACACCTTGGTCTGCAAAAGGCAGGTCAGTCCCGGTTTTACGCGCAATACCTCCTTCCATTCATCCGTGTAGTAGCGCTCCACCACTTCCGGCACTTCTGGGCGCGGGCCCACGATGCTCATATCGCCTTTCAAAACATTGAAAAGCTGCGCAAATTCGTCAATTTTGAGCGGGCGAAGAATTTTCCCGACCCGCGTAATCCGAGCATCGGCGGTGGTGGTCAGCATTGCTTTGTCCGCCGTTACCGTTGCCTGAACAGTCATAGTCCTAAACTTGTAAAAATTGAAAAGCTGCCCGTTTTGCCCATATCTTTTAGCCTTAAAAAAAACACCTCCTTTTGACTCTATTTTTATAAGAATAGCTACCAATAGTAGAAGGGGACTTAGTAATAAAATCACCCCTAATGAAAATAGAATATCGAAGGTACGCTTAAACATTTTCCAGAATATTCAAAATGTTTTTCTGCGCTTTTTCATTACTATTTTTATGAACAGGTAGAGTATAGGTACATTCATAAAAATGCCGCGAGTTTTTGTACTCCTTTAATTGATACATCGGCCACTCCATCAGATATTGCTTGGCCATCCCCCATTTGTTCAACTGTTTAATCAAATTTGGCTTCGGTTTTTTATGGAAAACGAAAGGTACTTTTACCAACATCGCTTCATCGGGCAACTCTATTTGGCGACCCGCATTTTGCCAAACTTTATCATTGCTTTTATAAAACCGCAGCGCTTTTTTTTTAACCGAATTATACTTCTCAAAATTTTTCAAAATGTCCAGCCCGCACAATTTCTTTGCTAAACCCAACGGTCGCAAGGAGATGGTTTCCAGGTTTTTACGTCGGTTGGGTTCAATGACAATCGCTTGCGAGTCCATCATCATCAAATCGCCACTGACCTGACCGGCCCGCGAAGGCTCCATTGACAACCTATTCTTAAAATCGACCCCAGACGCATTTTTGAGGCGGCGATATAAATCGTATCCTACCTTCGATGCCCCTGCCTTATAAACAGCTAATGCTTTCAGTTCATTTGATACCGATAAAGCCGATGATTGGAACATATTTTTTCGTAAATTCTCAAATTCCGATTGATACTTTTTATTGTTTAAGAGCACTGCCCCACCACCCACAGGTATCGTTTTTCCCTCCGAAAAATTCAATATCGAAAAATCGCCAAAAGTGCCAAATTTTTGCTGCGGATATAGTGATGATTTACCGAAATAGGTATAGGTGGCATCTTCAAAACAAATAGTATTTTTCGAATGGCATAATTCCTTGACAGATTGATTATCCGACTCTACTCCTATATTGTTTACTGAAATCACTGCTAATACATTCGAATTGACAGCCTTTTCCACTTCTGCTAAATCCATTTGAAAATCCGACGAAAAGTCAATAAATTTTGGCTCCAAATCAGCCAAAAGAATAGCCTTTGTAAATTCATTGCAACTATAGGCCGGCAACACCACTTCTTTTTTTTCAGGAAAAAGAGTGCCGAGCATCCCAAAGGTTCTCGCCAAAATTTTTACCCAACTATTTCCGCTCACAACGTGGAGACTGCCAAAAAAAGTGCATAATTCGGCATCCAAATCCACCTCTTTTAAAAGGAAGCTTTGACGAGCCACTTTGCTAAAATCAAAATCCGATATAGCGGGTGGAAAATACATTAAGAGGCCTCGGTTTTAGCCACAGAAATATTGCATTTTGACTGCAACAATTTTTGATAGGTTTTCATTACTCTGTTGATTACTTGTTTGTAGTCAAATTTTTGCAAGGCAATTTGGCGTCCTCTTCGGCCCATTTCTTTTGCGGCTATGGGATTCTCGATAAGGTAGATAATTCGTTCGGCCAAAGCTTTTACATCTAAAAGCGGGACGAGAAAACCGTTCTCGCCCTGCCGTACCACTTCGCGGCAACCAGGGACATCGGTGGCCACCACGGGCAGTTTCATCGCGCCCGCCTCAATGAGCGCTCGCGGCACGCCCTCGCGGAAAGAAGGCAAAACAACCGCGTCCAAAAAGCTGTAAATTTCCGGCATATCGCGGCGGTCTTCCAGCACCCGGAAATTTTCCTTTATCCCCAAGCGTTCCAACGTCGAAATATCCACGGGGTCGCGCTCCGAATCCAGTTTTCGGCCAACCGTAACAAAAATGGTTTTTGGATATTTTTCTAAAACCAACTCAGCGGCTTTGAAGTATTCTAAATACCCTTTTTCCACTACATATCTTCCTACCATTCCCACCACAAAATGCCCATCATTTATATCAAATTCATTTCGTTTATGACTTCTAAAATTATCATCAAAATCTTCAGGATTGAAATTATTCAAGTCAATACCATTTCCTAACAATTCTATCTTGTTTGGCTTCAATAATTTTAAATCTAAAATAGTATCAATATCTTCTTGACTTTGAGAAAGGTAAAAATCAGAAAAACGCCCCGCAAACCGCGCCATTTCGATGAGCATTTTTCGCTTCAGCTTTCCCATTTCCGCTCGGTAAACCAAGCCGTGATGGGTGTGCAAAACGATGGGAACTTTGGCCAAACGAGCCGCAATTTGCCCGATAATTTCCGGCTTGGCATTGTGGGTATGCACTATCGTAAACCCCTCTTTTTTAATGAGTTTCACCAAATTCAATAATACCCGCCAATCTTTGAGCGGATTGATGGCGCGGTTCAAGTCAACGACGTGGGTGACAATTCCCGCCTTGCGGACGGGGCCGAGCATATCGCCGCCGCCGCATATCGCGTGCACTTCATAGCCCTCAGCCATCATCGCCTTTAGCTGTGGCAAGGATGAAAAAATGCCGAAATCCACCGAAAAAATATGAGCGATTTTAATCGTTTTCATCGGGAATTTTTACCGAATCAATTATCACCTCCGCCTTTTGAAAATCCACGTTATTTTTTAATCGCTCCCATTTGCCGCGACTGCCCGCCGAAACATTTTCTGTCCAATAATTCAAAGCCGCTTCAGGATTTTTTACCTCGGCAAAATTGAGCATTTGCTCCAATACTTCAGGCTTGGAAACAAAGTCTTCGTAACGTACTGTAAGATAACGACTTGAATCCAAAACCCGTAGAGAACTGGAGGCCGATTCCACACATTTTTTCCACTGGATGGCGCAAACTTCCGATAGACTTTTGGTTTGGCAGTCATCGTCAATTCCTGAATAGCGCGGCCCCCACGTTTCGCCGCCTTCTTGTTTTTTTAGTTTTCCCTTGATAATATTGTTAACATACCAAGTGGCATATTTTACATTGGAAATCGGAAAATAGCGCAACTTTTTTAGCAAGTATTTTATATCCGGTTTTTGATGCCACATCCGTAGGTTGGATTCCACCACATCACGGCCGTCCCGCACCAAATGGATGAATTTTGCATTGGGAAAAACTTTAAGAATAAACGGGATACGGAGCGGACTGGCGACCGTTTTTTCAACAATACTATGCGATTTGGGATTTTTATTGAATGAAGAAAGTTTCACAAACTGCCGCTGAATGTAATTGCCAATATTTTGCGAAAAATGTGATTCATCCAAATCATCAAAATTGTAATCTAAATTTCCGTATTTCCATATATAATTTATATCATAGGGAATATGCGAAATTTCGGCCGGTTGACTGAAAGTATCGCGCAAAATTTTGGTGCCCGAGCGTGCGGCACCTAAAATGATCAGGACTTGGGGAGAGTTTTGGGACGCCACGGTTCAAAAATTTAGTTTGGTAGCGTAGTCCGCCATCGTCCATACTTGGAGCTCGCCATTTTTTCGTTTCTCATTTACATATTTCAATATTTTTCCCAAGCCTTCCAAAAGTGCCTCGGTATCCACAAAAAAGTTGACGGGATGAAAATACATTTGGAAGGCCGCGTTTTTCCGAATGGCCAAGTCCACGCCTTTTTTGGCTTTTTTCACCCTTGCGCTGATGGGGATGCTACTTCGGAAACCGTCCCGCGATTGGTAAAACATACTGCTCGGCGTTATTAGAATTTCTTCTTTAAGCTGGACGTGAGTAGCCACCGAAGGAGAAATTGCAAAATAATCATCCGCTACGTGCGCCACTTTTTTTAACGGTCCTTTTAATCCATTATACCAGCGATTGGGATAGTCGCGCGTTACCCGAAACCCATATTCCGCAAGAAGCGGCAGATGACCGTGCAAGTTTCGCGGAAAAACGAAAGAGCGCAGTTTGGTCCCCCGTTTTTCTGCTTCCGCCAAACATTTGGCCAGTTCGGCGCGCGCCAATTTTTCGTCGCAATTATTATGAGAAAAATCAATATGCGAAAAGGTGTGGCACCCCAAATCTTGTGGCGGAGTGGCCGCCAAAATGGCTTCTACCATATCTGGGGCGTACCAAAGTGGGGCTTCCCGGAAGTTATCGCCCGAAATTTCGCTGTACCAGTCGCCTTTGTGCAGCGTACTCTGGAAGTGGGGATGGTCAGGAAAACGCCGGCCGTCCTTCTTTTCCGCCTCCTCCAAAAAAAGGTGGCCCACGGTGGCCCAAGTGGCCGAAATGTCGTGTTCTTCAAATACCCTCAAAATCCCCCTGACCACCTTACGCGAATGTTCATAAGGGTCTAAACCTTTGGATTTTAATATATTATAGTAAACGTGATGTTTGCCTTTATCAAAGCTGCCCCACATATATTCGAAGTCCAAGGAAATGGAAAATACCGCTTGATTTAATTTTATATGCTCCATTTTTAAGGTTTGTCTTGATCGCAATCGCGCAGGTCAAAAGTGTGAGTCACGATTACATCCACATTTTTATGTAGGGGTTTTACCACAAACCTACGCTGGGGCAAAAATCGCTTCAGCCATTTTGATTTACGGTTCAAAAAACCCAAATCCTTAAGCCACAGTTGCAATTTTGAATCGGTGGCAATGGCGCGCACCAAGTGAACTGGTCGCTTTGCAACCGTTGATTCCAAAGCTTTTAAAAGGCGTTGGAAGCTTTTTTTGTTGGTACATTTTAAATCGGCCAAAAAAAGCTCGGTCAGCCCGTTCCGCTCAAAAATGGTATAAATTAGATAGGATCCCTCCGAAAGTTGCAGCAAGAAATAGTTGGCGCCCGGCTTGTTCAGATAGCGCCATTTTACAAAATCATTCTCCAAATTCTGAAAACAGATTCCCGCCTGCGCCTGCTTGTGCCAGATCTCTCTCATCTGGGCTTGGCCGATTTTCTGCTCGGAAACGCCAGCGCTATCAACGCTTTGCAACGATTTGAATTTCAGTTTGGTAGGTCTTGTTTTCCGTTTAAAAAATTTTTGATAAAACAAGCGGCCCACACTGGTGAAATAAAAAAAAGTGTCCACCACACCGAGGTCGGAATAGCCCGCCTTGAGCAGGCCGGGCAGCGAATTGAAATTAGGGAACACAAATAAAAAATCGAAGCCGAGTTGCGCAAGCTCCTCTTCCGATTTTTGTAGGATTTTACTGAAAATTCCCTGTCCCCGGAGGGCATCGGAAATAAAAATATTGGTGGCCTTCACCGCCTTCCATTTCTTATTTCCATCGGTAAATTCGTAAGGCATATAATTTACCACGCCCAGCACATTGCCTTCTTCCAAGTAGCCATAGCTCAGGTTTTCAGGCAGTTTCCATTTTGTGAGATACGGGTTTTCGGCATACTTCCATTCCATCCACTGAAAATCTATTTGGCGCCCGGGCACGGCCTGTTGCAAAAGCTGGCGATGGCTTTCTTTTTCCCTCGCCTTCTGCCAATCCACCCACCTAAATTCTCTTTTTACGGCAGCCATTCTACTTTGATTTTTTCGACTTTAAGCAATGACCCGAACAAGATTGAAAGTGTACTGAAAAACTGTTTTGGGAAATCCAGCAGCAGATTGCCGGCCACTAAGCGCGGCAAATTTATCCAGTAAAACGGGCCGGCGGGATAAAAACCCGAAATACTTTGGCCATAGAATATCTTGGCAAAGTCTTTTTCCCACATTTTAAAAATACCCATCCAGCCCCAAGTGCGCGGGTTGATTTCCAGCAAAAAATAAGTACTGCTTTTGGCATCATATAAAAACTCAAACTCCCCAAAACCGGAATAGTCGAGCGCGGTAACGATTTTTTCGGTTATCGTTTTGATGGTTTTGAAAAGCCTCCTCGTTTTCCTTAAGCGTGCGCACGAAGGTGGAGGCACCCTTGGGGTACATCCTTTTCTGCAACACGCCCACGCCCGCTCGTTCTCTGCCGTTTTCAAAATAACCAGCGTAGCTAAATTGTACGCTGTCAGCAATAAATGGCTGCAAAATCCGCCGCTCTGAAAGCTGCAAGGTCCGCAGTTCTTCGGGGGTTTTTACTATAAATGCCTTACTGTGAGCGTCGCCCTTTGCCACTTCTGTTTCGCCCCACTTTACGATTATGGGAAATTCGCTTTCCGGTATTTTTTCCACCTCGCGGGGCAAATAGCCCTTAATGGTTTTCACGCCCATTTTGCGCAGGAGCGCGGCAGCAGAATCTTTGCTGTTCAACTTTTGCAACAAATCGAGAGGGGGGCTGGTGGTCTGATATTTTTCCAAAATTCGAGGGCAATTTTCTAAAATATAAGAAATCATAAAACCGCTGCACAAGAATAAGACTGGCGCGGCGCGGTGCTTATTTTCCAAAGAAGACACCCATTCCTCCAAATCGAAAGCGGGATGCCAAAGCGAAATATTCCCGCGCACTTTTTTGAGGCCGCTCTCCCCCTTGCGGCCCAAACCATAAAGTGGCAAATCGCGCGCGCCTTGCAAGCTTTTGAACACAAAAGCCCCCGGATTGCCCAGCCCCAAAACGATGGCCACCGAATTATTTCCCAACAAGGCCTTTGACAAGTTGTGTAAAATTTTTGATAAAGGAATTCATCGAAAAATGCTCTCTGACGAAAGCTTCGCAAAATTCTTTATCGGATTGATTATCAATGGTTTTACTTTCTAAAAAGCGTTGCGTGGCCTCCAAAAGTCCTTGCACGTCTTCCACCTCGAAGATTTGCCCCAGCCGGTTTTCCCTGATCATTTCTTCGGTGCCGCCCGCGTTGGAAGCCACCACAGGCTTCCCAAAATAAAGCGACTCTGCCACCACGCGCGGCAAGCCCTCGGAACGGGAGGGCAGCATCGTGAAATCGACGGCATAATAGGCGCGCTCCACGTCCTCGATATGATTTACCCACACAAATTTTTCGGCGTGCCCCAGCGCTTGGATGCGGGCTTTGATATGCTCCGCAAAAGCCTCGTTGCCCGGCGAGATGCCGCCAAAGAACACGAAGCGCATATCCTCAAAAAGAGCGGGATTTTTGGCGATGGCGTCCAGCAAAAGGTCGTGGCCCTTGCGGCGGGACACGGAGGCCACCACGCCGCAGACCATTTCGCCCTTTTTCTTTTGGATGCCCAAAGATTGCAGGGCTTCTTGCTGCGAATAGCGGCGGCGGTCGCTAAAATCAAAACCGGTGTAAATCCTCGTGAATTTATGGCCGTATTGTTTTTTGTCCTTTTGGAAAAGCGGCTCACGATTTTGTCGGCAATCAAAATCACCTTGTCCGCCATCGCCAAGCTGTATCTTATGATAAAATTGGAAGTGCCGTGGGCTTGCCACTCCGAATCGGAACGGATGTAGATAATCAGCGGTATGCGCGCCAGTTTGGCGGCCAAGGCGGTGTAAAGATTGGAACGAAAATCATTGGAATACAACACTTGGATTTTGTTCTTTTTCAAAAAGCGGAACAGCCGCCAATTATGGCGCAGGATGGCCAGCGCCGCCCGCCCTTTTTTGACCGTGCCAAATGAAAAAACGCCCCTGTCGAACACATCCAGCACGGGGTCGATCGGGACGATGGACACGGGGATGTCCTTGGATTCGTACAGCGCCGCCAGCTCGGCTCTTTTGGTGGTGACAAAACGGATGTCGAAATCCTTTTTAGGAAGATGGGAAACCAAGTTGAAACAGCTCTTCTGCGCGCCGTAGAGCGAATGGTAGCGCGAATCGTAAAATGCTATGGAAATGGGATTTGCCACGTTTTTCAGGGTTTGGGCAGGTTCAGTTTTAAAAATTCGCGAGCATAATTTTTTGCGATGGCCGCACTGCCAAAATCATTGGCGCGATGCTCCCCCGCCTTGGCCAAAGATTTCCGGAGCGGTTCGTCCTGACTCAGTTTTTCAATCGCCTCCCGCAGGGCCGCCGCATCTTTTACGGGCACCAGCCAGCCATTCTTTTGATGGGCAATGATTTCCCCCGGGCCGTGAAAACAGTCCGTCGCAAGGATGGGACTCCCGCATTTCATCGCCTCCACCACCACGTTGCCAAACCCCTCCCACAACGAGGGGAGCACAAAAAGGTCGGCCGCCGCCATAAATTGGAAAGGGTCTTTTTGAAAACCGAGGAACTCGATTTTGTTGGCCACGCCCAGTTCTTCCGCCAAACTTTGCAGCGCCTCCCGCTCCTGCCCCGCCCCCACTATCAGCAGTTTCCAGTTTTGGTGGATTTCCAAATGGGACAGCGCTTCCAATAAATAAGGGTAACCCTTTTGACGGGTGAGCCGGCCACAACAAACCATTAGAAAAGTTTCGGGATATGTTTGGCGAATCACCGCGGAACGTTCGGACAGGTTCTCCAACATACGCTCGTCCCAGCCCGCGTTATAGATGGTGGTAGCGGGGATTCCACCGCCCAGCAAGTTTTGCAAATCTTTTTCCACCCCTTGCGATATGGCAATGATTTGATCCGCTTTTGGAAACCATTTTTTGGCCCACCGCAGCGTGAGCCTATGCACCCAACCCTTTTTGTTAGGCGGGCGCAAAGTGTTTTGTACCGAGATTACCGTTTTGACGGGATGCTTAGCCTTCCGCGCGGCTTTGATGGCAATTAGGTTTGGCAAGTTCAAAATCGAATATAAAATAGCTGGTTTTTTTTCGTCCAGCATTTGGGTCAGTTTGCGGCGCGACCGCACCAAGCCCAGCGTACTCGATTGGTTTTCATCATTATGAAGGTGTACGATTTTGATGTCCCCCTGCACGAAACTTTCATAGCCGCCGCCCGGCCTCACCAGCCACAGTTCCTTTTGAAATTGGCGATCGTCCAGCGCGTTCAGCACCCGCAGGAAGTGCATCTCCGCGCCACCGCCGCCCAGTTGGTTGGTAAAAAAGACGATTTTTATGTGTTCCACGGCAATTCTCGGTTTACTACTATTTGGAGTTCTTGGTTGCTTTTTGCAAAATGGGATTTCAATTGGCGCAGCGCCTCTTTGTCTTCAGCCGAATGCTGGGCCGGCGCGGTAAAAGTATTCTTATATAATTTTTTGGCGATTTTTTTTAGCGGCCCGTTTAGTTTCAAGTTGCGGTTCACGCTTCGCGCCCAGCGGTGCAAGGTGGTGTTTTTGATGATTTCGGTCTGGTTTTGGGCTTGCGCTTCCTCCTTTTCAAAAATGTGTTCCAGCCCGAAAAAACCGTGGATGCCAGTTACCCATTCGCTGGGGTCTTTGACAGCCTCTTCAAAAAAACATACTTTCATTTTTTCTTGGGGATAGGATCTCAGCCAGTCTTGCAGAAAAATGGCGTAGCGGCTATACTGCAAATCGCGGGAAAGTACGTAGCGGCTTTGCTCACGCCGAACAAGGCCTTCCAGTTTGGCGGGCGTTTCCACCAGAATAGAAACATATTCCGCAAAGGAAATTTTTTTATGAAAAGCGGCCAAGTTGTTCATCGAATAGCGGAAGGATGAATACACGCGGGCGGCGGGCTCGCGCAGCACGAACACCATCAGCGGCGGCTGGGGCAACTGTGAAAAATAGCGGCGGGCCGTTTGGCTGTATAAATAATGGGTGCTGGCTTCGAAGCGGATGCCCTGCGCCGCATCGGGCCAAAATCGGGCATAGCCTTTCAGGCCATTGTGATGATAATTGGGCTTGCCTTTTTGCAACGGATGTCCCTCGTCCAAAAAATAATGTGTTTCCTTGGGCCGCGAGCCCACAAAATGAGGCGACTGATCCAACCAAGCATACAGGGAACTGGTGCCGCACTTGGGGGCGCCGCCCAAAATCAGCCCTACCGGGCAAATGCCGTTCTCATTTTCAGGCGGGTGCATAGCGATGTTTCAAAATTTTGCCCGGCCGGATACTGCGCACGATGTAGAGCAGCGCCAGCAGCGGGATAATGGACTGAACGTAGGCCACAAAAGCCAAACTGGATGGCCGCAAGATGTAGAGCGTAAGAAAGTAAATCAACACAAAAGCCATATAGCGGTAATAGCTGCGGTACATTTTGGCCAGCCAGCTATGAAACATCCCATAGATGAAATAAAGGAAAATGACACCGGGATACCAAAAATTCCAATAGGCCTCGGTGGGCGGGCTGATGGGCACGCCGCCACCAGAGCGCCGCTCCAAAATAAGCTCTGCATTATGGATGCCCGCCCCGCGCGGCTTGCCTTCCCATATAGCCCTGGGTATAAAAAAAGCGAGCGCCCCGAGGTAAGTCTCGCCATACAGAAAGTCCACCTCCTCGGGGACGCGCACATATACCGGCAAAGAAAAACTACCCATAGAATAGCGTCCTTCCAGGTTTTCTTGAGTGTTTTCCAAACCTTCTTCCAAGGAACTTATCCGCAGGGATTCCCAAGTTATCTCTCCCCGAAAAGAAGCATTGGCCCGGAAGGCGCCCAGCGCGCCGATGCTGATGAACCCGAAGAGCCCCACCCCGATAATGGCCAGCACTGGCACCCGGCGGTTTTTGAAAAGATAGACCCCCAGTATCAGGATAAAAGGAATGATAAAAGAGGAGCGGGAGCCGCCAATCAAAAACGTGGCAAAATCCACCGAAAGAAAAGCGGCCCAAAATAAAGGTGATTTCAAAATTTTATCGTTGAGCACATACCAAAAAATGAGGACAAAAACGGGTATATCCAAAAAGGGCCGAGTCCACCGGAGGGGGTCTTCCAAATTTTGAGCCCGGCCGCCCCGCCACAACAACACTGACTGGGTGATGCCGCCACGGTACACCAAAAGATACCACAACAGAAAAGCGGTGCTGACCCCAAAAAACAGGAGCATATAAAAGCGGTAGTTTTTGGAACGACCGAAGCGGAGAGGTTTCACCCGCCAGTTGTTTTTGGAAAAAAAACCAATGTAATAGGCCAATAGTCCAACCACATAGATGACCACCTCATCCAAAGCGGCACGAGAAAGGGCGAACTGGCTGTAGCCCATTAAGGAAGAGTGCTTCACCACGAAGGCGTCTTGGGCATAGGTAGCCGCCAAGAATGGTTCTATGATGGTGAAAGGCTGCTTGATAACCGACATTGCAAAACCGATGAGGGGAATAAATATCAGCGGATGGAAAAGGCCAAAATGCCACCTGAGCACGAGGAATGGCAGCAGCTTGAGCAAGCCCGCGAGAATTTCCATCAGAAGCCGCGAAACCTGATACTCGCCTTGGCCCCCCAAGCTAGTGATGCCGTGCAATAGCGGGAAGATGAGCCAGTAAAAAGCCAATACCAAAAAGAGAAAATTCTTGGCGACCGGGCCAATGGGGTAAAAAGGATTGGCTTTAGGCATGATGGGGGCTATTTGAGGTTGTGCGTTCACCTTAGTTTTTTGTGGGTCTCACGGCGTTGGTATATCTTTCTATCACATTTTTTGCTGAAAAAAGAAGGGAGGCAAGTTGGGCGGCTTTGTCCGATGTGGTTTGGTTACGGGCATTTTTTTGGCTCCATTTTTTAGCCTCGGCCACCAGTTGGGCATAATCGCCTTGCGGCACCACCGCGCCCAGTTGGTGGGTTTCCAAAATTTCCCGCGCACTGCTCACATCAAAAGATACCACTGGCAAGCCGCAGCTCAGGCTCTCGATCATACAGCGGGCCAGCCCCTCGCGGCGTGTGGGCACTATGGTGAGGTCGCCCGCCTTATAAAAATCCTCTACCCTCGGTTGGTAGCCGTGAAACACGGCCTTGTCTTGGTCCTCAGGTCGTAGTCTTTTGAGACATTCCCTCACATAGGGATTTTTGTCTTTATCAAAATCTCCCACAAAATGTACAATTATGCTTTCGCCCGCTATCAGCGGCAGCGCCTTTTCTATGAATTCTGCCTGATTTTTCTTGTCGCCAAATTTGGCCACGAAAAGCCAATGGATCTTACCCTCGGCAAAACCGAGAGTTTGGCGCAAGGCCCGGCGCTCTTCCTGCTCCGGTTTGTAAAAACGCTCAAAGTTCACCACGCTATAGGTGATATGGAAATGCGCCTTCCAATAGAGCCGCCGGCGGAGGGGGAGCCGCTCCAGCAATTCCGCTTTCATATCCTCGCTAAGCACCAAAATCTCGTCGCATCCATTCACCAGCCGCCACTTTTTGCCGTAGGTGCGGTGGGGTTCAAACACGTCGCGGACATTGAATATTTTTTTCATTTTCAAACTGCGCAGCACTGGGGACAGGTGCATCAGGGCGTTCATATCGTTCAAATGAAGTACCTGCGCACCGCGCGACTGGGCCAAGCGGCGGCAGTGGCGGGCAAATTTGAAAAAGCCGAAAATATTGGATATACCGCGCCGCAGCTTCATCGGCATCACTTCTACCTCCACGCCCGCTGCTCTCAGTTTTTGGTTCAGGGCGGTTTCCTTTTGGGTAATGGCCAAGGCACGAAAATCTTTGAGGTTGAGCATAATCTCGACCAAGCTGTTCAGGCCTCCGTTGGCCTTATCGGAAGTCTGAAAAAAAACGAAAAGTATCAAGGGCTTTTTATCCATTTTTCAAATCCACCGAATTTTTTTTTCTGCGCCGTGCCTTGCGGCGGTTCAGCAGCGATGTTACCATACCTCTTGCCCGCCACCCCATTTGCCGCACCCGGCTGGTGTGGCGAGGGCCGGGCGTAAGCTCGTAGCCCAGGTTCTCCATTTCCGACTGGAGTTTTTTTTCAATAAACTTAATTTCGCTTGCGGTCAGTTTCTCTTTCCAACTATCTATTGTGCCCTTGTCAGGGGATTTGCCCACCAAGGCGTGCTGACCCTTGGTATAGCTCGGCAGAAAGCCCGCATCGCCCCAAAGCATTTTTTCTTCATACGGAATGTTCAACCATTGCGAGATCCGCCGGAGTGTCTGTTCCGGATGCGCCACCAGTTCTTCGAATTTTACGGCCGTGCAACAGTCATCGGATGCGAGGGGAGCCAGCCCCATCAGCACGTTGCGCGACCACCAGCGGATAAATTGCGTGGGCGTATTGGGCCCCCAAACCAAACTTTTCACGGAGGCAAATACCGCCCTGGGATCGCGGATGATATGTATGAAACGCGCTTGGGGATAATGTTTTTTCAGGGATGCATAATGGTGGAAATTTTCCGGGGTATGGTCGGCAAAATGGGTTTCGCCCGTAGGGCAGCGGCTGGCGGCAATGGCGGTGAAAACCTCTGGCATTTCGGCGCCGTCCGGAATAGAGTCCAACATCTTTTCGGACGCCCAAAGTTTGAACCGGAAGTCGCCGAGCAATCTTTGGCGCACCTGGGCATCCCAGCGGCGGGGATTCGCCAGCATCCAAAATTTGAAATGGGCTTCTGGGCCAGTGCATACCGCCGGCGAACCATTGAGCAAAGTGGCCAGCAGGGTAGTGCCGCTACGGGGGCATCCTCCTATGAAAATATAGCTTTTCAGAAAGGGAGGAGTTTTGAGAAAATGGTACAAAAACGGATTATTCTTCTCATTTCATCAATTGTTTGATTTGACCCAGTTGGAGCGCCTTTGTCAATTGGCCAGCAAAAGCTATGGCTGGCAAAAATCTATCGCATAGGTACAAAGCTATCGCTATCAATCCGGCCGAAAAAATAAATTCCGCAAAACCCTGGATGTGCAATTCGCCAAACCCCCACGTGCAAAGCCAGCAAATACCAGCCACCAAGAGGGTGACCGGCACTACGCTAACGAAGGCTCGCCCCAGCATCGCCCATCGATAATCCGTTTCCAAAACCACCTTGTGAGTGAGTACCATAAAATTCAAAAAAATGGCTAAATTGATTGTCCAGGCAATCATTTGCAACCCGATGAAGGAGCCAACGTAACTACCTGCCAACACCACCAGCATATAGGCAAACTGCGCCCACCGATTGAATACCATATAGCCCAGCCCCCGCACCAAGGAGCTGCTGATTTTGTAGAGCAGCCGAAAACTCATTCCCACAATCAACACTTGGAAAATGGCGATTACGGGCCGCCACTGCTCGCCCAATAGGAGCAAAACTATCTCCTCGGCATAGAAAAAAAACCACGGCAAGGCTGGCAGGGTAACCCGTAAGATCATCAAATAGGCTTTCCCCAAGGTGGTAGCCACTTTGCTTCGGTTTTCTTGGTTCTTGGAAAAATCGGAGAATAGCACCGTATCCACCGAGCGCCCCGCCAGATTGTTAGGGATGTTCATCAGCGAATAGCCTCGGCTGTAGTATCCCAAAGGCGCAGCGCCCAGCATCTTCGAGATGATAAAGTAATCCCCCCTGGTGGCGGCATAGTTGAAAATTTTCGCCAAAGTCAAGTTTTTGCCAAAAGAAAATAGAGCGTTGAAACTTTGGCTGGAATAGGAAAAGCGTATTTTATACGATTGCTGGCTGACCGAGAGCAAAATACTATAAACCACAGCTTGCAACAAAATGGCCCATACCAAGGCATAAACGCCGTATCCCAATATGGCCAAACCTATGCCTGCCATCCCGTACCCTATTAAATAGGAAAGGGCATCACGGCCGGCCAGTGCTTTGAACTTCATCTCTCTTTGCAAAATTCCGTACTGGATTTGGTTGAGACTCTTGATGGGGAACAACAGCGCCAGCATTCTAAGAACGGGGGCCAAGGCGGGCTGCTCAAAAAAGTGGGCTAAAGGCTCGGCCAGCGCCAAGGTAGAAAGCCCGAAAGCCACGCCCAATGCCAAAGAGCAAGTATAGGCGGTACCCACGTCCTGTGGGCTGATTTTCTTCTTCTGCACCAAACTTTGGCCAAACCCAAACTGCACGAACAGTTCGGCAAAGCTGGTGACAATGGTGGCCGTGGCGATGAGCCCGAAATCCTCCGGCGTTAGAAGGCGCGCCAAAACCATCGTAAACAAAACCCGCATAGCCGACTGCCCCGCCGAACCCGCCAGCATATACAGTCCCCCTTTTTTTAAATGGCTCATTCGCAGCTTTTAGGCGCTAAAAGAGATGGCTTGACTCAATCTTTAATTTGGTAGAAGGCCTTGTACCATTCCACAAATTTCCGAATCCCGTATTCCGTGGTCGTATCCGGTTTGTAGTCGAGATTTTCAATCAAATCATCCACGTTGGCGGAGGTGGCCGGCACATCGCCGGGCTGCATCGGCAGGAGGTTTTTTTCCGCTTCGATGCCCAAGTTTTTTTCGATTTCTCGGATGAAATCCATCAACTGCACCGGTGCGCTGTTGCCGATGTTATATACTTTATAAGGCGCTACGGAACTGCCGGGGTCGGGGTTTTTCGCCGTCCATTTTGGGTTGCCTGTCGGCGGATGGTCAATCACGCGGATGACGCCTTCCACGATATCATCCACATAGGTGAAATCGCGCTTCATATTTCCTTCATTAAAAACTTGAATCGGCTTCCCTTCCAGCATCGCTTTGGTAAAAAGGAACAGCGCCATATCCGGCCGGCCCCACGGCCCATACACCGTGAAAAACCGCAGCCCCGTGGTGGGCAATCCAAACAAATGGCTGTAGGTATGCGCCATCAGTTCGTTGCTTTTTTTGCTGGCCGCGTAGAGCGAAATCGGGTGGTCCACATTGTCGGAAGTGCTGAACGGCATCGATTCGTTCAAACCGTAAACGCTGCTGGAACTGGCGTAGGCCAAGTGTTTTACGTTATTGTGGCGGCAGGCTTCCAAAATATGCGTGAATCCCACGATGTTCGCGTTGATGTAGGCCATCGGATTTTCCAAACTGTAGCGCACGCCGGCCTGCGCGGCGAGGTTGCACACCTTGTCAAATTTTTCTTTCTGAAAAAGTTCGTGGATTTTCGCGCCGTCTTCCAACTGCATTTTCACAAAGCGGTAGTTCGGGAATTTCTCGCTCTGCACCAGTTTTCCTTCTTCGATTTTTTCTTTGGAAATCCCTGTTTCCGCCAGCCGCCCGTATTTGATGCGCAGGTCGTAATAATCGTTAATGCTGTCCAGCCCGACCACCTCGTCGCCGCGCTCTATCAGTTTTTGGGCGAGGTGGAAACCGATGAAACCCGCCGTGCCCGTGATTAAAATTTTCATAGCCTTTACAGTCTCGCGGTTATTTTATCTTTTTGAAGAAATCCTTTCACATCGTAAATGATGCATTTTTCTTTACAGAAATTACCCAAGTCCATTTCACCAAATTCTTGGTGGGAAACGGCTAAAATCACCGCCGCATAATCGTTTGCCAAATCACTTGTTTCCGTTTGGATTTCGATGCCGTACTCACTTTTCACCTCGTCAAAATCCGCCCACGGGTCATAAATATCCACGTCCATCTGAAATTTTTCCAGCTCGTGGTAAATGTCAATCGCCCGCGTGTTGCGGATATCGGGGCAGTTTTCCTTGAACGTGATGCCCAACATCAGCACCTTGGAATTTTTGATGCGGACATCGTCGCGCAGCATCAGGCGCACCACTTCGCTGGCCACGTACTGGCCCATCCCATCGTTGAGCCGCCGGCCCGCCAAGATGATTTCGGGGTGGTAGCCCACTTCCTGCGCTTTCTGCGCCAAGTAATACGGATCCACGCCGATGCAGTGGCCGCCCACCAAACCCGGCCGGAACGGGAGAAAATTCCATTTCGTCCCCGCCGCTTCCAGCACTTCCAAAGTGTCAATTTCCAGTTTGTTGAAAATCTTGGCCAGTTCGTTCACAAAGGCGATGTTAATGTCGCGCTGCGCGTTTTCGATGACTTTCGCCGCCTCGGCCACTTTTAGCGAAGAGGCTTTGTGCGTCCCCGCCGTGATGACTTCGCGGTACAAATTGTCCACATAATCTGCAGCGGCGGGGGTGCTGCCGCTGGTCACTTTCATAATTTTAGTGACGGTGTGCATCTTGTCGCCGGGGTTTATCCTTTCGGGAGAATAGCCCGCCGTAAAATCCTCATTGAATGTCAAACCCGAAATTTTTTCCAAAATCGGTACGCATTCTTCCTCCGTCACGCCGGGATAAACGGTGGATTCATAAATCACCACGTCGCCTTTTTTCAGGATTTCGCCCACGGCCTCGCTGGCTTTTATCAGCGGGGTCAAAACGGGGCGGTTGTATTTGTCGGTGGGCGTGGGCACGGTGATGATGAAAGTGCAGCAGTCTTTCATCGCCTGCACATCGGTGGTGCAAAAAAGTCCGGTTTCACTTTGGTTCTGCGATAGCACTTTTTTCAGGTCTTCGTCTTCCACTTCCAGCGTGGCGTCGCGGCCGTTGCGGAGTTGGTTCACGCGGTTTTCGTTGATGTCAAATCCCACCACGGGGCGCGATTTGGCAAATTCCACCGCCAGTGGCAAGCCCACATAGCCGAGGCCCACAATGGCAATGTGATTATTTTCAGGGAGAGGGGCTTCGTGTTTCATTTTTATAAAAATAGCAGTAGAGTTAAGTTTTTTTGAAATTAGGTTTAGCGCCTAAAAATACTCTTGATGCGCTGCCAAATCCCACGGTTGGCATCTTCTTCAAAATAGCCGTAGCCATAGCCGTAACCGTAGCCATAGCCGTACTTCCCGCGGCTGCGCCGGTCGTCGTTCATCACGATGGCGATGTTTTTCATCAGTCCTTTTTTATAGCGCTCGTCGATGAATTCCAACAGGCTTTTTTCCGTATAATTCTGGCGCACCACAAATAGGGTGGCGTTGGCGTATTTCATCAGTTCAAAAGCATCCGCCACCAGCCCCACAGGCGGGCTGTCCAGCACCACATAATCATATTGCTCGCGCAGTTCTTCCATCAATTTCGCGAACTTGGCGGTCATAATCAATTCCGATGGGTTGGGCGGGATGATGCCCGCCGAGAGCAAATCCAGATGCGGCTGCGAGGTCTTTTGAATCGCTTCTTCCAAAGTGGCATCATCCACCAAATAATTGGAAAGCCCCACATCGTTTTTCAAATCAAAATCGCCGTAGATTTTTGGCTTGCGCAAATCCACGCCCACCAGCAGGGTTTTTTTGTTTCCCAAAGCCAACACGCTGGCCAGGTTGATGGACGAAAAGGTTTTCCCCTCCCCCCCGATCGACGAGGTAATCAAGAAAATTTCACCGGGCTTTTTGTCGTCCGATACAAATTTCAGATTGGCGCGGATGGCGCGGAAACTTTCGGAAATGGCCGATTTTGGATGATCCAGAACAATGGTGTTCGTGTCTTTGCCGTTGTGCCCCACGATGCCCATCAGCGGTATCCGGGTCATCTTTTCAATGTCTTCGCCGGAGCGCACTTTGTTGTCAAAATAATCTTTGGCGAACACGAAAATGCCCGGCAGCAATAAGCCCAGCAAAACCGAAACGCCGTAGTTCCGCCCCGTGTCGGGCGATACTGGGCTGGGGTCGGCGCGGGCGTAGTCGATCACCACATTGTCCGGCCGGTTGCTCGCCTTGGCAATGCCCGTTTCGGCCTGTTTCTGTTTCAAGAAAATGTAAAGGTCTTCGTTGATGGTAAATTTCCGCTGGATTTCCAGCAGCTCGCGCTCCGTTTTCGGGAAGGTGGCCACCTCGCCTTCCATCCGCGCCAAGCGGGTTTCCAAATCGTTTATCAAAATTTGCGAACCTTGGCGGATGCTCTCCAAGTTTTCGCGCAGCGCGCGGCTGGCCGCGTTTATCTGCGATTTCAGCCGGATGGTGATGGGATTGTCTTCTTTGGCGCTCAGCCCCACTTCGTTCAGTTGCGCGTATAGATTGGTCAAATCTTGGATCAATCGGTTCAGCAGCGGGTCGGCCACGCCCAGCGACGAGGGCGCCACCACCGCCGAAAAATCGCGGTTTTCATCCAAATATTCTTTCAGATATTGATAGTATTTCCGCTTGGTCTGCTCGGTGGCTAGTTGCGATTCCAGCTCGTACATCCGGCTGAAAACCTCCTGCCCTTCCGTACTGAGGTTGATAATTTTATTATCACTGCGAAAACGCTGCAGCACGATTTCCACCTTGCGCAGCGAATCTTCAATCAAGGTAAGTTCGTCGGAAATAAAATCCAAGGTGCGGTCGCTGATTTGATTTTTGCGCTCCAGCCCGCGCGCCAAATATTCTTCTATAAAAGTGTTAACATATTCCTGCGCTTTTTGCGGCACCTCGTCGGTCATTTTGATGTCCACTGCCGAGCTGCCTTCCTCCGTCGGTTCTACATTGAGCTTGTATTGATACCGCCGCACCATCGTTTCGGGATTTTGAATCACGAAAACGTAAGGCCGCCCTTTCACCAGCTTTTTCTGCCGCACCACCCGAAATCGCAGATAGTCGTTTTCCACCCACTGACCGTAGGCAAACTCGCCGGAAATCGTGGCTCCCTTTAAGTCTTCATCGGAAATAAATCGCCGCCGGCCGTCCACAAAGTCGTAGAGCGCATTTGGCTCGCTCAACTCCAGAAAGTAGCTATCCTCGCCGCGACTTTCCAAGCGGAATTCCGACTGCGCCACTTGGATGTGCGCCGTGTCCATTTCCACCACAAAAGGCGGACTGGGGTAAATTTCATCGGTCACGATCCGGCCTTCTTCATAATAGGAAATCCCAAAATCCAATTGGCTCAAAGTGCGCTCCGTCAGCGAATAAGAGCGCATCACCACCAGTTCATTTTCGTAAGTGAGCAACGGGTTGTAATAGCCCATCGAGGTCATCAGGTTTTCGATGCCGCCGCCGCTGTTCTTGTCGGTTTCGATCATCATCACCGCCCGCACCTCGTAGCGCCGCTTGGTGTAGCGGTTTACCAAAAAGGCCACTACCAATGCCAAAATCACGCAGACCAAAAACAGCGGCCAGCGGCGCAGCAGCTTGTTCACCATCGACTTGAGGTCAATCGTGTCCTCTTCGGGCGGTTGCATTTGTGGGTTTTGGAGATCACTCATCGAGAGGAGGGTTTCCGAATTTCTTTATTCAATTCTTTGGATGAAGACGATAATGGACAGCGTGCTGGCCACCAATGACACCAACGACACCAAGGTGCCAAAGCCCGTGGTGCCCAGCCCCAGCGACTTGGCGGGCAGCGGTTTCACGTTGATAATATCGTTGGGCTGGATAAAATAGCGCGGGTCGGTCACCACGTTTTTATCGGTCAGATCCAAATCGTAGAATACTACGCCGCTGGGGGTCTGTCGGATGATTTGCACTTCCTTGCGATCGCCCACCAAAGTGATGTCTCCCGCCACGGAAAGCGCCTCGAAGATATTCGCCTGATTCTGATAGATGACGTACTTGCCCGGCCGGCTGGCATCGCCCACCACCGTGTAGCGGATGCCCGCCAGTTGCACATTTATAAACACAGTTTCATCAATAAAATACTCGCCCAGTTGCGTCTTGATTTTTTCCTTGATTTCGGGGATGGTGTTGCCTAAAACGTTCACCTCGCCCAGCACGGGCATATAAATCATCCCGCGCTCGTCCACGGAATAGCCGTTCAGGTAGAAAATCAAATCGCCGCCGTTGAGGTTGCTGCGGCTTTGGTCGGTCACATTGAAAAGCCCCGAGATTTTCTCGTCGTAGCTTTTCACCGTCACGTTTATAATATCGTTGATCTGCACCTGATACTCGTTGCGCTGCAAGTTCAGCGTCTGCAAGGTGTCCGCCGTTTCACCTTGGCTTTGCAGATACGTCAGCTTTTTGCGGGAGATGCACGAAGAAAAAAGGGCCACCGCCAAAACCAAGAGTAAGCCGTGTTTCATTCAGTCGTTTTGGATGGAGAAAAAGTTAGAGTTGGCAAATATAGATGAAATACTTAGTTGCCAAAATTTTCTTACGAAAACTTCGCAACTGCCTCATTTTTACTGGATAATCATCCCAGCGGCCACCGTTTCGTTGGTCGCTTCATCTATTAATATAATGCTGCCCGTGTTGCGGTTCTCGTTGTATTCGTCCACCAAAAGCGGGCGGGTGGTGCGCAGTTTTACCCGTGCGATGTCGTTGCCACTGATGTTTTTGTCATCCTCCATTCGGTGCAAAGTGTTGATGTCCACCTTATAAAGAATTTCTTTGATCATACAACGAGCATCGTTAGAGGTGTGGCGGATGGCATATTTGGCGCGCGGCATCGGACCTTTTTGGTTGAGCCAGCACAGCATCACGTCCAAGTCCTGCGTCATCGTGGGCTGGTTGTTGGGCCGCACGATCATATCGCCGCGCCCCACGTCGATGTCGTCTTCCAAAGTCAGCGTCACGCTCATCGGCGCGAAGGCTTCCTCCACGGGGCCGTCCATCGTGTCCACGGATTTTATCTTGCTGGAAAAGCCGCTGGGCAGCACCACCACCTCGTCGCCGGGCTTAAAAACGCCGCCGGCAATCCGACCAGCGTAGCCACGGTAATCGTGGTATTTATCGGAATGCGGCCGAATCACCGTCTGCACGGGAAAGCGGCAGTCGATGTGGTTTTGGTCGCTGCCGATGTGGATGGTTTCCAAAGTATGCAGCAAAGTTTCGCCTTGATACCATTTCATATTCTCGCCACGGTTCACCACGTTGTCGCCGTGCAGCGCGCTGATGGGCACAAAGCGGATGTCCTTCACGTCCAGCTTGCTCGCAAAATCCTTGTACTGTTTCACCACTTTGTCAAAAGCTTCTTCGGAATAATCCACCAAGTCCATCTTGTTTACACAAACGATCAAGTGGGGAATTTGCAAAAGCGACGCGATAAACGAGTGGCGGCAAGTCTGCTCGATAACGCCGTGGCGCACGTCCACCAAAATCAAGGCGAGGTTGGACGTACTAGCGCCCGTCACCATATTCCGCGTGTATTGAATGTGGCCCGGCGTGTCCGCGATGATGAACTTGCGCTTGGGCGTGGCAAAATAGCGGTAGGCCACGTCGATCGTAATTCCTTGCTCGCGCTCATCTTTCAGCCCGTCGGTCAGCAGTGCAAAATCCACGTGGTCCAAGCCGCGTTTGGTGCTATGGGATTCCACCGCTTCCATTTGGTCTTGGAAGATGGATTTGGAATCGTATAAAAGTCGGCCGATCAAGGTGCTTTTGCCGTCGTCCACGCTGCCGGCTGTTGTAAATCGCAACAACTGCATATCGAGGTAGGAGTTTCCGTTTTGTTCGCTCATTTTTTAGGTTTCTTTTTTTTAAAATTTTTAAGCCCCCTATCCCCCAAAGGGGGGAAGTAGCGGCGTGAATGGGCTTACGTTCATTTTCTTTCTATAAAATTCCAATTCCAACTTTTTCGTCCCAATTTTTCAATCCCACTTTTCCACTCCAACTTCCCCCCTTTGGGGGATAGGGGGCCTGCGTAGTACAAATCCCTCCCCCGCCTCGTACCTCGGCACCCCCTCCAAGGAGGGGGACAGCGCCCGCCCAGACTTTGCCGCTATGACATCCAGCGGGATGGATTTCACTTGTGGTCAGCCCCCTATCCCCCAAAGGGGGGAATTAGCGGCGTGAATGGGTTGGCGTATATTTCCTTTCAAAAAAATCCAATCCCAATTTTTTTCGCCCCAATTTTTCCAATACCACTTTTCCATTCCAACTTCCCCCCTTTGGGGGATAGGGGGCCAGCGCAAGGTTTTCCAGCACCGACCTGCCTACCGGCAGGCAGGCTGACAACCGAGAACCAACAACCGCCAACTAAAAATACCCCTGCTTCTTCCGATCCTCCATCGCCGTTTCGCTCCGTTTGTCGTCGCTGCGATTTCCGCGTTCGGTATTTCGGGCAGCGGCCACTTCTTCCACGATTTTTTCCAAGGAATCCGCGTCCGATTCCACGCCGCCGGTGATGGTGATGTCGCCCAAGGTGCGGAAGCGCACTTGCTTGGTTTCCGTCTTTTCGCCTTCTTCCATTTGGAGGTAGTCGCTCACGGGCAGCCAACTGTTGTTGCGCCACACCACCTCGCGCTGGTGCGCTATATATAAGGAGGGAATGTCGATTTTTTCTTGGAGAATGTATTGCCACACATCCATTTCCGTCCAATTGCTGATGGGGAACACGCGGAAATTTTCGCCCATATTCATCTTGCCGTTGAAGAGGTTCCAAAGTTCGGGGCGCTGGTTTTTGGGATCCCATTGGCCGAAATCATCACGGTGGGAAAAGAAGCGCTCTTTGGCGCGGGCTTTTTCCTCGTCGCGGCGCGCGCCGCCCATACAGGCATCGAAGCCGTTGCGCTCGATGGTGTCCAGCAAAGTGGTGGTTTGCAGGGCGTTTCGCGTGGCGTTCTTGCCGGTTTCTTCGCGCACCGCACCTTCGTCAATGGAAGTTTGCACACTGCCCACCACCAAGTTCACGCCCAGTTTTTCCACCAGTTCATCGCGAAAAGCCATCGTCTCGGGAAAATTGTGGCCGGTATCAATATGGACGAGCGGGAAGGGAAACTTGGCCGGCCAAAACGCCTTTTTCGCCAAGTGCGTCAAAACGATGGAATCCTTGCCGCCGCTGAATAAAATCGCGGGGTTTTCAAACTGGGCATACACTTCCCGAATCACATAAATGGATTCGGCCTCCAGTTCTTTCAGATGGGTGAGGGAATATCTCATAAGATTTAAGACCGTTTCATACGGTTTTCAATGGTTTCTAAAATTTGTTCCACGCCTTCTTCGATGGAAACTTCAGCGGTTTTTACGACTGCATCAGGATTTTCAGGTTTTTCAAAAGGCGAAGAAATCCCCGTAAAATTGGAAATCTCGCCGCGCCGCGCTTTCGCGTAAAGTCCTTTCACGTCGCGTTTTTCGCATTCTTCCAAAGGACAATCCACAAATATTTCGACGTAGTGATTTTCGCCGACCAAGTTTTTCACCTTTTTCCTTTCTTTTTTAAAAGGAGAAATAAAGGCCGTCAAAACCACCAATCCCGCGTCGGTCATCAGTTTGGCCACCTCGCCGATGCGGCGGATGTTTTCGCGGCGGGCATTTTCCGAAAAATCCAAATCCGAATTCAAACCTGACCGAATGTTATCACCATCCAAAATAAAAGTGGAAATGTTCTGCTCAAAAAGCCGCCGTTCCAGCGCGCTGGCCAACGTACTTTTTCCGCTGCCGCTCAATCCCACAAACCAAATCACCAAAGAATTGTGGCCGTTCTTCCGCGTTCGGTCAGAGGGTTTTACGTCGTGCTGGTGGGGAATTATATGCAGCTTTTCTTTCACAGGAGGTCAAATTTGAAGGCCGCAAAAGTCAGGAAAACAGTGGCATAGACCAAACTGACGGGCAGGCCGAATCTTAAAAAATCTTTAAAACCATAATCGCCGGCTTCCATCACCATCAGGTTGGTTTGGTAGGCAAAAGGCGTGGCAAAGCAGCAACTGGCGCCAAAAGCGGCGGTGAGAAAAAGTGCCTCCATCGGCAGGTCTTCCACGTGGCTCAATCCAAAAATAATGGGGAACACGATGGCGATGGCGGCCACATTGGTGACCATCGAAGTAAGAATGAAACTGGCGGCAAACACACCTATTAATATGGTGAGCGGCGACCAGTTTTCAATATTGTGAAAAAGCGCTCCCGTGAGCCAATCTGCCGCGCCGCTGTCCACCAGCGCACGGCCCAGCGCCAGGGCGGCGACCAGCATCAGCAGCAAATCAAAACTGAAATGGTTGCGGATTTTTTCCATATCCATAAAATTCAAAAGAAACTGCACCAGCAGCAAAATGAGCAGCGCCGGAAACAGCGGCAAAATCCCGCCGATGACCATCGAAATCATCGCCAACAGGGAAAGGATGAACATCCAGCGCTTGGCGGGCGGAGCGGTTTTGGTGCGGGCAAAGCGGTTGATGATAATCATATCGCCCATCCGCGAAATGCGGTCGTGGAAGGCTGGGCCGGCGGTGAGCAGCAGCAAATCGCCGGCGGCCAGTTGTTGGTGGCCGATTTTTCCGCCACGTTTTATCCCTTGGCGATGGATGCCGATAATGGCCGCGTCGAACCGCTGGCGGAAACCAACTTCCTTGGCGGTGTGGCGGTCCAGTTGGCTGTTTTGGGTCACGATGGCCTCGATGATTTCGGAATTGTCGCCCATCGCGTATTTGCGGTTTTTGGCGATTTCCAAGCCTTCTTTTTCTTCCAAAAGTTTGAGGACAGAATCGGTGTCGCCCGCGAAAAGGAGGCGGTCGCCTTCTATCAAAACCGTGTTGGGACGAACGGGCGAAACCAGCACGTCGCCACGGATGATTTCGCTCAAAAAGACGCTCTCCAAATTCCGCAGGCCCGCGCCCTGCACCGTAATTCCCGCCAAGGGCGAATCAGCGGGAATGACCGTTTCCACCAAATATTCACGGGCGTTTTCTTCCAAGTTTTTCAGGATTTCTTTATTGTCTTTCAACAAAACCGGGCCGAGCAGAAACATAAAGCCGAGGCAGGCGAGGGTGACCAAAATCCCCGGCAAAAAGAAATCGCCGAACGACAAACCTTCCAAACCATTTTCTATAAGTAAACCATTGAGGACGAGGTTGGTAGAAGTACCTATCAAAGTAATCACACCGCCAACAATGGCGCTGAAACTGAGCGGCATCAGCAGTTTGCTGGGATTCACGTTGTGCTTTTTGCCCCATTGATAGACGTAGGGCATCATCATCGCCACCACGGGCGTGTTGTTCATCACCGACGACACGGCGGAAACCGACAATCCCATTTTTAAAATAAACCCGCGCGGGCTTTTGGATTGGCCAAAAAGGCGGTCGAAAAAACCTGCCAAATCAAAATTGTCGTTGACCCCGGCGGCGAGGATAATCAGCGCAAAAATGGTGAGGATGGAAACGTTGATGGTGCCCTCGATGAAATCTCCCAAAGTGAGGCTGCCGCCAAAAATCAGTACGGCCACCGTGAACACGAACACAAAGGACGGCTTGAATTTATCCGTGACTAAAACGGCCAACATCAGTACGATGGTGGCGAGGACAAAGAGGATTTGATAGCTTTCGGGAATCACCTTCCAAAATTAGAGCGCGCAAAACTAATTAAACCCTACTAAACTTATAGGATTTTATGGGTTTTATTTTTGGGAGGTTGGGTATTGTGATTTATAATTCGCCCGCCAAACTTCTATTGTAAAAAAATCTCTACCCACTCAAAACCAAAATTTCATTTTGCTGTTATCGATATCATAATTCCATTAAAATTTCTAATAATGAAAACAAAAATGATAGCCATTGCAATGGGAATGCTGCTGAGCGCGCCCATTTTTGCGCAAAACCGCGATACGGATATGCGCGATGACGATACCCAAATCCGCACGACCGCCGACCGCGTGGGCGAGGATCTGGAACTGGATGAAGACCAGCAAACCGAGGTGTATTCTGCCACCGAGCGGATGTACCAAGCGCAGCGCGAAGATGTGGACGGCGAAAACCGCGAGCAAATCCAGCAGGATTACGACAACGCGATGCGCGAAACCTTGGACGAAGACCAGTACAATTCCTATATGGAAAGCGACGCGCGCCGCACGATGATGCAGCCGCGAGATAACGCCATCGACCGTGAACTGATAGAAGAACAACCGAGGATGGAACAGGAAAACGACCTACGCAACAACCGCCGGAAGTAATTTTCTGATTGTTAAATCTTTACAAGCCCTCCCTTTTATGGAGGGCTTTTTTTTGTGAAAATTTTCACAACTCCACCTTAGCCGTGAAACTTTCCCGTTCTATTTTTGGCCGAAACCACCAAACCGCCAAATCATTATCTTGTGAAAATTTTCCATCAAATCCAATCAAAATGATACGCATCTTTTCCCTTCTGCTTTTTGTTTTTTCGATAAATTTTTATACCGAAGTTTCGGGACAGGCCGAGCAAAAAGATTACAAATACGATTTCAAAACCGTCCCCAACGACCCGTTCAATGTCCTGCAATATCAGTTGGACAACGGCCTGAAAATCTACCTTTCGGTGAACAAGGACGAGCCGCGGGTTTCCACCAACATCGCCGTGCGCACGGGCAGCAAAAACGACCCCAGCGAAGTGACGGGACTCGCTCATTATCTGGAACATATGCTTTTCAAAGGCACCTCCAAAATGGCGAGCTTGGACTGGGAAAAGGAGAAGGTCTTGTTAAAACAAATCAGCGATTTATATGAAAAACACCGCAACACTACCGATGCCGAAGAGCGCAAGGAAATCTACGCCGAAATCGACCGGCTGAGCGGCGAGGCGGCGGCTTTTGTGGCGACCAACGAATACGACCAAATGGTGACCGAACTGGGCGCGCGCGGCACCAACGCTTATACGAGTTGGGAGCGTACCGTTTATATAAATGACATCCCCTCCAACGAGCTGGGAAAATGGATGGCGCTGGAAAGCGAGCGATTTAAAGAATTGACTTTGAGGCTTTTCCACACAGAATTAGAGGCGGTTTTTGAAGAATTCAACCGGACGCAGGACAGCGACGGTCGGCAGGTTTTTTATAAAATGTACGAGACGCTTTTTCCAAATCACCACTACGGACAGCAGAGCACGATTGGGCTGGGCGAGCATCTGAAAAATCCTTCGATGGAAAAAATCCACCAATATTTTGATAAATATTACGTGCCGAATAATATGGCGGTGATTTTGGTTGGCGACCTTGACCCCGACAGGACGGTGGATATGTTGAAGAAGCATTTTGGCGAATGGGAAAAAGGACCGCAACCAGAGCAATATTCTTTTCGTGGCGAAAAAGCGATACTGAATCCCATTGAAAAAGAGGTGATTGGCGCGGAAGCCGCCTATGTGAACCTCGCCTACCGTACCGGCGGCATCGACAGCAAAGACGCGATGTTGGCCGATTTGACCACCAGCATTTTAAACAATGGCGAGGCCGGATTGATGGACCAAAACCTGAACAATGCGCAGAAGGTGATTCGTTCCTACGCCTATGTAAATACGTTGAAGGATTATTCTGTCGTGCAACTCGGGGCAACGCCCCGTGAAGGACAGACTTTGGAAGAAGCGAAAGATTTGCTTTTGGGACAAGTAAAGATTTTGAAAAAAGGGGAATTTGATGAGAGCCTGATACCATCCATTGTAAAAAATGCGAAGAAGCAACAGCAGACGCAAGCGGAGAATAATAGTTGGACAGCTTATGCGATTATCAACGCTTTTACAATGGAAAAGCCGTGGAGCTATTTCGCCGATTACTATGATGAAATGGCCAAAATTTCCAAGCAAGAATTGGCGGAATGGGCCAATAAAAATTTGAAAAACAACTATGTCGTAGTTTATAAACGGGAGGGCGAGCGGACGCCACTCCGTTTGGAAAAGCCCGCCATTACTCCGATCACGGTGAATCGTGGAAAAAATTCTGCGTTTCGCGAAGAGTGGGCGAAAATACCATCGGAGCGGATGACCCCTGAATTTATGGATTATGACAAAGCGATTGACAAAGCGGTGGTATTTGACAATTTACAGTTGCATTATATTAAAAATGTTACTAACGATTTATTCGAGATGCACTACATTTTGGATATGGGCAGCCGCCACGACAAGGAGCTGGCGCTGGCCATCGAATACCTGCCATATTTGGGCACGTCGAAATATTCCGTGGATGAAATCAAGCGGAAATTTTACGATTTGGCGCTTTCCTATAATGTATATGCCGGCAGCGACCGTGTGTATGTTTCGCTTTACGGATTGCAAGAATCTATGAATGAGGGAGTTGCGTTGTTTGAAGAATTATTGGGCAACGTAAAAGCCGATGCCGAATCCTACGGGAAATTCGTGGATGGTATTATTAAAGAACGCGCCGATGCGAAGCTGAGCAAGTCGCAAATTTTTGTACGGCGGGATGATGAATTACGCCACTTACGGCGCGGACAATCCCTTTACCGACAAGCTTTCCGAGGAGAAACTGCGCGCGATGGATCCGCAAAGTTTGGCGGCCAAAATCCGTGGATTGAAAGGCTACAAACACAAAGTTTTTTACTACGGCCCATCGGAAAAACAGAAAGTGGTGGACTTGCTGCGTGAGAAGCACCCCATTCCCATCGAGTTGCAAGATTATCCCGAAAGGAAAGAATATTCCTACCAAAATTTTGACAAAGACATTGTGTATTATGTGGATTACGACCAAGTGCAAACGGAGCTGATGATGCTGTCCAAAGGCGAAAAATTTGACCAAGAAAATATGGCGGCGGCCAATGTGTTCAACCAATATTTCGGCGCGGGTCTGTCGTCCATCGTGTTTCAGGAAATCCGCGAAAGCAAGGCATTGGCGTATTCAGCTTACAGTTTTTTCACCTCGCCGCGCCGCGCGGACGAACCGCATTTTGTGCGCGCCTACGTGGGCAGCCAAGCCGACAAATTGGGGCAGGCCGTGGACGCGATGCAGGAATTGATGAGCGAAATGCCGCGCGAGGAAGCACAGTTTCAGCAATCGAAAACCGGTGCGCTGAAGCAAATGGAGACGAATCGCACCACGAAAGACCAAGCCTTTTGGGAGTGGCAAAACGCCAAAGATCGTGGCCTTTCTAAAAATCCTGCCCCAGAAAATTACGCCGCTATCCAAAAAATGTCGGTGGAAGATTTGAACGAGTTTTTTAACGAGCACATCAAGGGGAACAATTACACATTTTTGGTGATAGGAAAAAGGAGTGTAGTGGATATGGAAGCGTTGAAGAAATTGGGCACGGTGCGGGAGTTGAAATTGGAAGAGATTTTTGGGTATTAGGAGGGAGGTAAATCGGTTGTAACTCGATGGTAATACAATTGTAATTCTGTAGTAATTCAATTGTAGTTGGGTGTAACTAAATGGTGGTTTCAATTGATTAAAACTTGACTCATTCACATCCTGAAATCATTTTTTTCATCAACACTATGGAAAAAGAAGAGCTGGAAAAACGGAGGTTGGATTACGATTACACGGTGCAGTACATATTTCACCTTTCGGATATCCGGTTCAAACTATTGGGTCTTTTGCCAATAGCCACGGGCGTTGCTTTTTCGTTTTCCAATCCCGAATCTTCACCCATCAACAGTTTGATTTTGGGCATATTGGGGTTTTTAGCCACCATTGGAATCTTGTTTTACGACCAGCGGAACACAGAAATTTATGATGAGTTGGTACGCAGGGCGAGGGAAATGGAGAAAGCAATGGAGTTGGAAAAGGTGAGGGAAAACGAAAAATTTGGTGGCACTTTTATAAACCGGCCTAAGCGCGGAAGAAAGTTTTTGGGGGTTTTCACGATGTGGCACGACCGAGGCTTGGCCATTATCTATTCATCCGTCATTTGGGTATGGTTGTTTATTATTATTTCTTCTTGCGTAAAGTTATTTGAAATCCATCATCCCATAATTTATTGGATTTTGATTCCTATTTCCATCATTATTTCGATAACTACTTATCTCAACCTTATATATTTGGATAGCCAGTCAGGAACATTAAAAAAACTGGATTCTTCCATTACCCATTAATATGCGTTTAGTGTTTGCCTATATGGAGAAAATAGGTCGGCAAGCTTTTAAATTAACGGTTGCGAACAAGCGCCCCACCTCCGCGTTCTCTTTCCAAATTCAAAAAAATGCCCCAGAAAACCGATAAGAACCTCGGCGAAAAAGGCCAGTTGAAACAGGCCAACGACCACGCCCCCTCCGACAGCGACGAGCGGGTGGATACCATCGAGAGCAACGAACCCGCCAAGAAAAACGATGCGGGAGAAGACATTCCATTGAACCAAAAAAAGAAAGACAAATGAGCGATTTGAAAGACAAAGCGGAAGAAGCCCGCCAAAAGAAAGAAGAGCAAAGCGGCATTCCCATCGAGAATGAAAACGTGAGCAAAAATCCCAATAAAAATCCTGCTGCGGATGACACGGATGCCAATGTGAACCACCACCACGAGGATTATGTAGAGCCTTATAACAAGAAGAAATTCAACAACGACCAAAAGGACAAAAAACCGCCTACCACCTAAAGCGGTTTGGTTTAAGATTTAAAGTTTAAAGTTCAATGTTGGCGCGGGCCGGCTTTGGGCTTTTTTTTTACCTATTAGCGTCTCTGAACTAATAGCGTTATTTGCGCCATTTTGGCGCTAAAAGGTCAGAGACACTTTTAGGTCATCGCTAACTTCGCCACCGGCTAACTCCCGATTGTCTCATTGACTCATTGTCCCATTGTCCCATTGTCCCATTCAAAAATAGATACCATCTGCGCCCTTTCCACCCCCGCCGGCAGCGGCGCCATCGCCGTTTTGCGGCTTTCGGGGGAAGATTCGTTTTCCATTTTAAATAAAATTTTCCGGCCTTATGGGAATAAAAAATTGGTCAAAGCCGAGGGTTATTCGATGCTGTTCGGGGAAATTTTGGAGGGCGAAAAAACCGTGGACGAAGTGATGGTCGGGATTTTCCGCGCCCCGAAATCCTATACGGGGGAAGACATTGCCGAGATTTCCTGCCACGGGTCGGTTTTTATTCAGGATAAAATTCTCAAACTTTTATTGAAAAACGGCGCGCGGCTGGCCGAGGCGGGCGAGTTCACGATGCGCGCCTTCGCCAACGGAAAAATGGACTTGAGCCAAGCCGAAGCCGTGGCGGATTTGATTGCCTCCGAAAGCCGCGCCGCCCACCAAACCGCGCTCAGCCAAATGCGCGGTGGGTTTTCTTCCGAGCTGAAAGAACTGCGCGAAGAACTGATTGAATTCGCCTCTTTAATTGAACTGGAACTGGACTTTGGCGAGGAGGACGTAGAATTTGCCGACCGTCAAAAGCTGGACAGTCTGCTGCAAAAAATCAAGCGGCACGTCAAGCGGCTCATCGAATCGTTTGACACGGGCAGCGCCATTAAAGACGGGGTGCCCGTGGCGATTGTGGGCGCGCCGAACGTGGGGAAATCCACTTTGCTGAACGCTTTATTAAACGAGGAAAAAGCCATCGTCACCGAAATCGCCGGCACCACGCGCGACGCCATTGAAGACCAGATCATCCTCGGCGGGGTGAAGTTCCGTTTTATCGACACGGCGGGGATTCGGGAGACGGAGGACGTGGTGGAGCGGCTCGGGATTCGGAAGACGTGGGAGAAGATTGGGCAAGCGAGGGTCGTTGTTTATTTGTTTGATGTTTCAAATGAGTCCACAGTCAACAGTCCACAGGCCACAGCCAAGCGTGGAAATCCTGAGTCGGAAGACAGCGTACTTAATACAGAATACCTAAATCAAGATACTAAAACCGAAATCCAACTTCTGAAGGAAAAAATTGGTGATAAAGATTTGCTGATTTTGGCCAATAAAATGGATGTTGAAAATGCGGAGGAAATTCTATCAAAATCGGATTTAAAAAATGAGGATATTTTAAAGATTTCCGCGAAGGAAAAAATGGGCATTGAAAAATTGATAGAAAAGCTGTTGGAATCGGTAAACCTGAATGCCTTGAATTCCAACCAAACCATCGTGACCAACTTGCGGCATTTTGAGGCGTTGCAAAATGCGCTGGCCGATTTAGAGCGGGTGGAACACGGATTGGTCAATCAAATCAGCGGGGATTTTTTGGCACAGGATATTCGACAGGCGCTGCGGCATTTGGGTAGCATCGTGGGCGAGGTGGAAATTGACAGGGATATTTTGGGGGCTATTTTTGGGAAATTCTGCATCGGCAAATAATCTTTTTCAAAACAAAGCGCCCCTCCCCTTTCGCAATATGACATTCACCCCCTTTTGAACTAAATTGCCCGCCATCAAAAAAATCCAACGGATGGCCGAAAAATCAATCGAAGAATCCCTGTGGGCGTCCGCCAATAAGCTGCGCGGGTCGGTAGAATCTGCGGAATGTAAGCAGGGGGTGCTGGGGCTGATTTTCCTGAAGTTTGCCAGCGACAAAAATGAAAACAAGACTTCAGTCGAATTCAAAGAATTCCTACTCTCCAAAAATGCCATGGCAAAAACGGAAGCACCAGAAACAGCGGCAGAATTGGCCCATTAAAAAACCATCCTAAAAAGAAAAAAATGCAGGAATCCAATTTTTTGCTCTACACCACACCTTCAGGCGACGTGCGCTTGGACGTGATGCTGATGGACGAGAGCATCTGGCTGACTCAAAAGGCGATGGCGGAACTCTTTTCGGTGGGCGTGCCCGCTATCAGCAAGCATTTGAGCAACATTTTTGAAAGCGGCGAACTGCAAAAAGAACTGGTTATTTCCAAAATGGAAACGACCACTCCACACGGCGCTATCGCTGGAAAAACGCAGACCAAATTAGTGGATTTTTATAATTTGGATGCGATTATATCCGTGGGCTACCGCGTCAATTCGGCCAAGGCCACGCAGTTCCGCATTTGGGCCACCCAAACGCTGAAAGAGTTCATCATAAAGGGTTTTACTATAGATGACGAACGCCTGAAACAAGGCAAGACCGTTTTTGGCAAAGATTATTTTAGGGAACTTTTGGAGCGCGTCCGCTCCATCCGCGCCAGCGAGCGGCGGATTTACCAACAGGTGACGGACATTTTTGCCGAGTGCAGCATCGACTACAATCCGCAATCGCCCATCACCCAAAAGTTTTACGCCACGGTGCAGAACAAGTTCCACTTTGCCATCACGGGCAAAACGGCGGCGGAAATCATCTACCTAAAGGCCAACAACCAAAAAGAAAATATGGGGCTGGCCACTTGGAAAAACGCCCCCGAGGGGCGGATTTTGAAATCGGACACCAGCGTGGCCAAGAACTATTTGCAGGAAAATGAAATCAAACAACTGGAACGCACCGTTACGGGCTATTTTGATTATATCGAAGGATTGATAGAACGGGAAAATACCTTTACGATGGAACAGTTGGCCGCGAGCGTAAACAAGTTTTTAGCCTTCAATGAATATAAAATATTGAAAAACTTGGACCAAAAATCCAAGAAACAGGCGGAGAACAAAGCTTATTCGGAATACGACAAATTCAACAAAACCCAGAAGATAGAATCGGATTTTGACAAAATGGTAAAGGGATTGAAAAAGGGGAAGCAATGACCGAAAACCACCGCACGGAATTTAAACGCGAGCTGAACGAAAGTTTGGAAAAAGAAGTCGTGGCCTTTTTGAACGCAGAGGGCGGCTACCTTTATTTTGGGATAGACAATGCAGGCCAAACCGCAGGTCTGGCCGACGTGGACGGCGATCAACTGAAAGCCAAAGACCGCCTGAAAAACAACGTCCGCCCCTCGGCCTTGGGGCTTTTCGACATCGTGGCCGAAGAACGCAACGGGAAGGAAATCCTGAAAATAATCGTGGCCAGCGGCTCGGAAAAACCGTATCATATCAAAAAATACGGGATGTCGGAAAAGGGCTGTTTTATTCGGATAGGCAGCGCTGCCGAGCCGATGCCGCAGCGGATGATTGACGAGCTTTTTGCCAGCCGCACGCGGAATTCCATCGGCAAGATAAAAGCGAACCGGCAGGATTTGGGTTTTGAGCAACTGCGCATTTATTACCAAGAAAAAGGCAAGCCGCTGAACAAACAGTTCCCCAAAAATCTGGAACTCCTCACCCCACAGGGCGATTTGAACTATGCGGCTTACCTCTTGGCCGATGAAAACAGCATTTCCGTAAAAGTGGCCAAATACAAAGGCGAAACGCGGGTGGATTTGGCGGAAAGCAATGAGTATGGCTACACCTCGCTCATCAAAGCCACCAAGCGGGTTTTGGACAAAGTGGAAATTGAGAACCGCACTTTGACGCAAATCACCTCGAAAGAAAGAATCGAAAAACGACTTTGGAACGCGGTGGCGCTCAAAGAAGCGATTACGAACGCCTTTGTGCATAATGATTACACGCGGGAAATAGCGCCAAAATTCGAGATTTTCCAAGACCGGATTGAAATCACCTCGGTGGGCGCTTTGCCCGAAGGTTTAAGCGAAAGCGAATTTTTTGAAGGCTTTTCCATCCCCCGCAACAAAGAGCTGATGCGGATTTTCAAAGATTTGGAACTGGTGGAGCAATTGGGCTCCGGCATCCCCAGAATACTGGAATGGTATGGAAAGGAGGCGTTTCAGTTCTCGGATAATTTCTTGCGGATGGTGTTTCCTTCGGCGGGGCCTGTTTACAAAAGCGAACAAGTCACCGAACAAGTTACCGAACAAGTTACCGAACAAGTCAAAACACTTTTATCAGCAATGGGTGAAAAGGAATACTCAAGAACTGAGTTGATGGAATCCGCTGGGATTAAGCATCGGCCTACATTTTTATACAACTACTTGCAACCGGCTGTAGAGTCTGGCCTAATCGAATTAACCATACCCGAAAAGCCAAATAGTAGCAAACAAAAGTACAGACTTACCCAAAAAGGCAGTCAAACTAAAACCCAATGAAGTTTACCGAAGCCCAATTGGAAAAAGTATTCGCCGAACCATTGGCGGAAGAAGACTACCCGAGCCAATTGGGCAACGGTGGGCAACTGGGTTCGGGCATCCCCAAAATACTGGAATGGTATGGAAAAGAGTGGTTTCAGTTCTCGGATAATTTTTTGCGGGTGGTTTTTCCTTCGGCGGGGCCTGTGTTTTTAGATGAGCAAGAGGGGTTGGGAAAAGGGTTGGGAAAAGAGTGGGTAAAAGGGTTGGTAAAAGCCCAAAGAGAATTGGAGTTTTTACGCAGCCGACAAAACCAAAATGTGAAAGAAAACCTAAGTTGGTTGGACTCCATTGTTCAGCCCGTTCTTCAATTTCTACAGGAAAACTTCAGGAAAGGGTCAGGAAAGACTTCACAAAAGAAACCCGCCAGCGGTTTTTTAATCTTGGCTCTGTTGGCAATAGATGCGCTATGGCCACGGAGGAAATTTCAGAAATGATTGGCAAATCATCGAACCAAAATGAGTTGAACGTTTACCGAGGCCCAATTGGAAAAGGTGTTCGCGGAACTATTGGCGGAAGAAAGCTACCCGCCCTAATTGGACAACGGTGGGCAACTGGGCTCGGGCATTCCCCGAATACTGGAATGGTATGGAAAAGAGTCGTTTCAGTTCTCGGATAATTTTTTGCGGATGGTTTTTGATTATAAAATTTAAATTGCCAACTTTCATAATTTGCAGTTTTCGGAATCATAGATATCAATGACCCAATCCGACCTCATCCAAAACCTCCACACGCTGGTTTCCCACAATGTGATCGGCGACAAGCAACTTTTTTCACGCTACAAAGGGTTCAGGGCGGAGCTGGAATTGGAGCAAAAATTTGCTGACGATTATCCCAAAGCTACGCTCCGAAAGGGCGGCATCATCATCTCAAAAAGCAGCAAAAAATCCAGTTTGAATGATTCCGTTTATTTCACGCTGCTACCTTCTGATGAAGACCTCAAGCCTTACCAACGAATTTATCACTACCTGAGCAGATTAGGTTTTAAGGGAATGTATTTAACCCACTATGATTCAACTGAGTGGGAGGAGCATCCCGTGATGTGTTTCCCCAAAAATTCCATATCGCTTCCTGTTCCAAAGTTGGTCATTTATTCCTATGATATCACTAAAGATATTTTTATAGAAACTGGCAAAAACCCATCAATAATAACCGATTTTTTTGATACGGTTAGTGAAAGACATTCGAATCGATATCCGATAAAAGAAAGTACGTTTGAATGGTTGGAAAAAAATCTCTCAAAATTTGATGAAAAATGGGTGTTGGATTTGTATATGAATCGGCTGTTTTTTGATGGGTTTATCGGGTTTGGGAAAAAGAAGGGTAAAAGCTCGGATATCGATTTAATCGTGGAACGGACAGACAGCTTGAAATTGATTGAAATCAAAGAGAAAGATCTGCCCAAGAAAGCGACGAAAGGTTTCGGGCTGGACGTGCCAAGAATCCGAGATTTCCAACGGATTATGACCGCTACGGGCTTATCTTTTCATCTGATTGTCAAACACATAAACGATCAAAAAGAACGGAAGCTGGTCGGTTGGAAATTTATTTCCGTAGAAGATTTCATTGAGGCCACCGACCTTGAAAAAACCGTAATGGGCGGCACGGGGATGCGCAGCGTCCATTCCGAGAACCCCACCGTAATTTGCCCGTTGGAGAAATTTGGCACGTTTTGAAAAAGTAATTATCCCACCTTTTTGGAAGCCACTTTTTGGATTTCGCCCATCGCTTCCAGCATCTTCTTCGCCACGGCTTCCACTACATTCACTGCCACGCTGTTGCCAAATTGCCGATAAGCCTGTGCATCCGAAACGGGAATCTTGAAAGAATCCGGAAAACCCTGCAAGCGGGCGGCCTCGCGAGGGGTCAGTTTCCGCGGGTTTTTTTCCTCGCCTTGGTGGATGAGGATTTCGCTGCCATCCTTGTAATACCGCGCCGAAATCGTGTTGGTATAAGTGTCGCTTTCGCGAAAAAGGCCGAAGCCGAAGCCCTTCCCTTTCCGTTTGTTTTCCTGCTTCCGGCGCTGGTGGCCTTCCCAAAGGCGGTCGGAAATGGTGTATTTTTCGGGCACTTTTTCTTCCAAAATATCGCCCACCTGCGTTGGAATATTCGTGGGTTCGGGAAATTCAAACTCGATGGATTTATCCAAAAAACCGACGATGAAAATGCGCTCACGGTTTTGGGGCAAGCCAAAGTCGCGGGCGCGCAAAACTTGGGTGTGGAGGTTTATATAACCCGCCAATTTCAGCCGTTCGTAAATCACTTTCAACGTGCGGCCATCGTCGTGGGTGCGCAGCCGTTTTACGTTTTCCAGCAAAAATGCCTTGGGCTGTTTCGCCACCAAAATCCGCTCGATGTCAAAAAAAAGCGTGCCTCTGGTATCGTTGAAACCTTGCTTCAAACCCGCCTGTGAAAAGGGCTGGCAGGGAAAACCCGCCAGCAGAATATCGTGGTTGGGCACTTCGGATTCGGGGATTTGCGTGATGTCGCCCGCTATCTCTTCGCTGGGATAATTTTCACGGTAAGTGAGGCCCGCGTATTTGTCCCATTCGCTGGTAAAAACCGTTTCCACGCCATTGGGATGGGCCTGCTCGAAACCCCGACGGATGCCGCCGATGCCCGCAAATAAATCCGCGATTTTGATCATTCTTATTTTCGTTTCTTCGGAAATTTCTGCCGCGAAAAACGCTTCAAAACTAAGGACGAAGTTCGCGCCTTAAACTTTTCTATGGCTTAACTTTTCGACAGTTTTTGTGTAAAATATTAAGGAAATTCAGCGGTTCGGGATTTCCGAACACTTGGTCTTTTGCTAATTTTACGGGATGGAAAATCAAATTTTAATCTATCAAAATGAGCAAGGCAACATTAAAATTGATGTGCGGCTTCAAGAAGAAACGGTCTGGCTCACCCAAGAGCAGATGGCTACGCTTTTCGGCAAAGGCCGGAGCACCGTGGCGGAACACATCGGCAATGTTTATAAAGAAGGGGAATTGGAACAAAATCGAACTTGTCGGAAATTCCGACAAGTTCGGAATGAGGGGGAGCGGCAGATAGAACGTGAGATTGACCATTACAACTTAGATGTCATCATATCAGTCGGTTACCGCGTAAAATCCGTGCAGGGCACGCAGTTCCGAATCTGGGCCACACAGCGGCTCAAAGAATACATCATCAAAGGTTTTGCGCTGAACGACGATTGGTTCAAGAGCGGCAATTCGATGAACTATTTCAACGAACTGCAGGAGCGGATTAGGGAAATCCGTTTGTCGGAGCGGTTTTTTTATCAGAAAATCAAGGACATTTACACCACCAGCATCGACTACGACCCGCAGGACGAGAAAACGCGGCGGTTTTTCGCCAAGGTGCAGAACAAACTTTTGTGGGCGATCAGTTCGCAAACGGCCGCCGAACTGGTGTACCGCCGCGCGGATGGGAATTTGCCTTTTTTGGGGATGCAATCTTTCGATAAAAAGAAGGAAACCGCCATCCGAAAAGCCGACGTGAGCATCGCCAAAAACTATTTGGATGAGGAGGAAATCAAACTATTGGGATTGTTGGTGGAGCAATATCTGGCCTTTGCCGAAACGATGGCGCAGCAACAGACGCCGATGTATATGAAGGATTGGATTCAGCGACTGGACACCATTTTGCAAATGAACGGCCGCGAGCTTTTGTCCCACGCGGGGAAGATTTCCCACCAAATGGCGCTGGACAAATCTGGGGAAGAATTTATGAAATTCAGGGAGCGACAGAAGGGGATTGAGAGGGAGGCGAGTTTGAAGGAGATTGAGGGGGATTTAAGAAAGTTAGGAAAAAAGAGGGATTGAAATAATTTTTTTTGGGTTTAAAGGCCAGTAAAAGTTCGTAATGCAGAGGGATGGTTAATTTTGAGCGATTTTGAAAACCCAATTCTTAAAACTATGTAGATAAAATACATAAGCTTCAGCGAAAGTGATTGATTTTTAATTTCAATTCTTAAGTAAGAAACAAAGATTGGATGTAATGAATCCGCTAAAATCGATAATAGAAAAAAAATCAGAAATGACGAAACTTGCCAAAAGTCTAATTGCCCAAATAGGAACTCTTGCATCATTGCTGGGATTGTTTTTTACAATTTATAATTCCTCTAAATCAATGACTGGTTTTCAATGGTTTTTACTATTTACAGCTCTTGTTCTTTTTCTATTGTCAGTATACTTAGAGATAAAGGAACATATTGATAATAAACCCAAAATATTTACCGAGAAAAATGACATAAGAGATTATATGTATCGGTGGATTAAAAATAGTGGGAGAACGGCAATCTTTACTAGAGATATGAGTTGGGTTGACGATGATGAAATGAGAAGTCTATTAAAAAATAAGGCAGAAAAAGATGAACTAATTATTTGTATGCCTCGGATAATAGATAAGGTTAAGGAATTACAAGATAAAGGAGCAAAAGTCTTCGAATACAAGGAAATTAGCTACATACCTCTTTCTCGTTTTACTATTACTAATTTTGGGAGAGATGATGCAAAAGTTGCAGTAGGAAGAAGATTAGCAGAAAAACAACATTTAATTGAAGAATTTAGTGCAGGCCAACATCCATATTTTCAGATTGCTAATGACCTAATTCAAATATTGAGCAATAAGCAATAAATGATACATAAGGTAAAAGAGTTAAAAAGCGAAGAGGATATAGCCAAGGAATGGAATAAAATAGCGCAAAGTCGTCTGTCCGAGCTTTTAAATGGCTCTGATTTAAGTTTTGATAAAATATTAATTCCTAGCATTCTTAAAGAAATTCCTTCGCAGATAGAAATAAATGCTATTGATATTGGATGCGGTGTGGGATATGCTACAAATGAATTCCATAAACTGACAAACACGATTTTAGGTATAGATATTAGTTCAAAATCCATTGAACTTGCGAAAAGACAATTTGGGATTTCAAAGAAAATAAATTTCATAAACTCTTCAATTGAAGAGTTTGCTTCGGAGAATCAATCAAAATATAATTTAGGAATTGCAAATATGGCTTTAATGGATATGCCTAATATAGCCAAGAGTCTTGAAGCCATATCCAAGATTTTACAAGATAACGCCCTCTTCATTATTACCATTACCCATCCATATTTTTGGCCTTTCTATTGGGAATATGCTAAAAAACCTTGGTTTAATTATGACGAAGAAATCCAAATAGAGGCAACTTTCAAAATTTCTAATAATAAAAGTGAATTTGTTACCACTCACGTTCATAGACCGTTACAGATTTACATAAATGCTCTTTTAAATAATAATTTTAGCTTAATGAAATTGGAAGAGCCAATGCCAAGTAATTCTGTGGAAAATGAATATCCCAAAAAATGGCAATTCCCGAGATTTTTGAAATTGATTTGTGAAAAAAAAAGTAGTTCGTTTTGCGCAAAGGAGCGAAACGCTGATTATGGTATTAGCACTAAAAACTACTAGCTTATAAAGCGAAGCATAACATTCGAAATACTCCTAAATTTCGGCTAATTAGTTAATTATAAATATTGAAAATTAAATAAGAAGTCATTTTCACAAATTCATAATTCAAACACAAATGCCCACCCCCCTCCGCCACCTCAAAAAAACCGCCGCCAAAATCGGCAGCGGCCTCAGCAAAATCGTTGATAAATTCGATTCGGACGACCCGCTCATCGTTTTGCCCTACCGAGGCTTTGCCAATGACGAGCGGATTTTCCTGAAAGGCCGCGTGCTGGAAGACGAGGACATTTTCCACGGCAAAACGGACAGTCAAATCCGCAATATCATCAACAGTTGGAAGCGCTTCGAGACGGACGAAGTGCCGGAAGCGAAAGTGCAAATCCGCTGCGACGGACAAACGTTCGAATCTACCGCCGATTCTGAAGGCTATTTTACTTTGGATGAAAAATGGGACGCGCCGCTCAAAACCGCCCGTGAAAACTGGCTGCCCGCCGAGGTGGAACTTCTCTCCCCCACCCGCACTGACGATTCTACAATTTCGGCCGATGCAGAAATATTCCTGCCTTCCAAAAACGCCGATTACGGCATCATCACCGACGTGGACGACACGGTTTTGCAAACCCACGTCAGCTCGCTGTTCCGGCTGAAAATGCTATACACCACTTTTGTGAAAAACGCCCGCCAGCGCCTGCCAATGGAGGGAATGGTGGAACTGTTCCAAGCCTTTGCGCGCGGCGGCGACGGCATTAAAGAAAACCCGATTTTTTACCTCTCCCACAGCCCGTGGAACGTGTATGATTTGCTAGAAGAATTTCTGGAACTGCAAGGTTTCCCGAAAGGGCCGATCCTTTTGCGCGATTATGGTTTGACACCCGCCGGCGAACACCATCACCACAAGGTGAAATCCATCGCGCAAATCCTGAAAACCTACCCCGATTTACCATTCATTTTACTGGGCGATTCGGCGGACGAAGACGCGGATTTTTATTTGGAAGTGGCGCAGGAATTTCCAGATCGCATCAAAGCGATTTACATCCGCCAAACGCGCGACACCAAAAACGCCCGCCGCATTAAAAAACTCATCGAAGAAGCCACCCACGTGGAGGCGGTGCTGGTGCATTCGTCAGAGGAAATTCAGCGGCACGCGGTGGAATTGGGATTGGTGGGGGTTAGACAATGAGGCAATGAGGCAATGAGGCAATGAGGCAATGAGGCAATGAGGCAATGAGGCAATGAGACAATGAGACAATGAGACAATGAGACAATGAGACAATGAGACAATGAGACAATGAGACAATGAGACAATGAGACAATGAGACAATGAGACAATGAGACAATGAGACAATTTATCAAAACTCTTTTTGACCCACCTAATTTTTTGGGCTTTTTATTATGAAATGGTTATACTTTTTAGACGATAAGTAAGTCAAAGGCTACAATCTCTATCGATTTGACTCCGTAGCCGCTGTCAAACTCTTCTTATTTTTTTCTTCCTATTATCCAATAGTTATACTTTTTGGATAATATATTATCCAAAAGTTATACTTTTCGGATAACATAACCACCAAAAGTTATATTTTTGCAAGACATTATTATTCTCGTTGCGCTATGAATATCAACAGAACTCTTTCCAACTCTCTGAAAAACAGACTTTTTAGCGGTAAGGCATTACTTCTCAACGGACCGCGCCAAGTGGGAAAAACTACCTTAATTAAAAACCTGATTGAAAAATCTGGAAAAAGCTACCAGTTTTTCAATGCGGACAATCCATCCATTAAAAAACTGTTGACCTCGCCCAATACCGAGCAACTCAAACAAATTTTGGGCGAGCAAGAAATCATCTTTATTGACGAAGCCCAGCGTCTGCCTGAATTTGGGCTTACCGCAAAACTGATAACTGATGAATTTAGCGACAAGCAACTGATTCTCAGCGGTTCATCCTCTTTTGAACTTTCGCAGCAAATGCAAGAACCGCTGACCGGACGCAAATGGACCTTTGAACTTTTTCCCATTTCGTGGGAAGAATGGCAAAATCACATCGGTTATGTGAAAGCCGAGCAAGACTTGGAAAACCGCTTGGTGTATGGATTTTATCCCGATGTACTTACCCAGCCCCAAGACCAAAACGAAATCCTTATCGAACTGGTAAACAGTTACTTATACAAAGACGTGCTGTCGTATGCCGGATTGAGGAAGCCTGATGTCATCCAAAAATTGGTGCAGGCACTGGCCTATCAAGTGGGCAGCGAGGTATCGTACCGCGAACTTTCGGAAATGACGAAGCTGCATCACCTAACCGTTGAAAATTATATCGATATTTTAGAGAAAGCATATATCGTTTTTCGCCTTAAATCGTATAGCGGAAACCTACGCAGCGAAATCAAAATGAACCGCAAAATTTATTTCTATGACAATGGCGTAAGAAATGCCGTAATCGGGGAACTAAAACCCGTAGCAAACCGCCAAGATGTAGGCGCGCTTTGGGAAAACTTTTTGATAGCCGAACGATTGAAACAATTGCGCTATCAAAAACGGCGCGCCGATATGCACTTTTGGCGCACCAAACAACAGCAGGAAATTGACTATGTGGAAGTGAAGGGAAAAGATGCAATTTTGGCCGCCGAATTCAAATGGAATTCCAATCGAAAAATTAAATTTTCAAAGACGTTTACCAATAATTATGAGGCGGAAACTTTAGGGGTTTATCGAGAGAATTTTCGGAAGTTTGTGTTGCCGAAATTTGGGTAATTTTCATTGATAAAATCATTCCCAAATCACTTCGCCTTTGATGATTTCGGTCACCGGCCCTACGCCGTCCGCGTATTCCAAAGGAAAGCGCTCCATCCAATAATAATAGCGGCCGTTGTTTTGCCCCACCTCGGTACTCATCGCGATACCAGAAGAATTGGCCAAATAAAAAACCTGCACGCTATCCATTTCGGGAACGCCCACTTCGCCTTCGTTAGCAATGGTTTGGCGCGCCATTTCCAGCGCCTCTTTTTCGGTGGTATTTTCAGGTAAAACGGTGAGGATAAGTTGCGCCTCATTGAACATAAAAAGGATAACATCACCTTCCCCCGAACTGACACTTTCGCCTTGCCAATCTTTGGGCAAATAAGTATAAAAAGGAAGTGCAAAATTTTGTGGGGATTCATATAAAAAAACTTTCATTTTTTGCCCCATTCCTTCAAAGCTGGCTTCGATGGTTTTGGACTGGGGCGGCTCGCCATCGTTTTCTTCCAATCCCACCTTGACATCTTCTTCTATCTTTTGGGTTTCGGCTTTCGTTTTATTGTCCGAATTGGATTGGCAAGACATTGAAAACCAAATCATTGAACAAACAAAAATCCACTTTTTCATTTTAATATACATTTTTGGCGACCCTTTTTAAAACGTCGGCGTTGATTTCGACAAATATTTAAAATGCCAAAAATACCGTTCTCGCTGATACAAGTTTTTGATGACCCTAAAGATCAAATTCGCGGCAATATTTCTGCGGTATGTTTTTTAGAAAATGAGATGAAAGCCTCTGAAATGCAGCGCATTGCGAATGATTTTAATCAGCCCGCCACTACATTTCTAGGGAAAAAAGAATATGGTGAAAATGAGTTTTACGTCCGTTGGTTTGCGCCGGATTCCGAAATCGGATTGTGTGGACACGGATCACTGGCGGCGGGAGCTTTTTTAAAAAATGAAAAAGCCACAGACGCCGCCACTCTTTTTTACCAAAAGGGGAAAATAAAGGTGGGATTTGCGGCCGGAAAAATAAAAATTTTGTTGGAAGAAATTCCCATAAAACAAGAAATACTAATACCCGAAGAGTTGAAAAAAGGATTAGGAATTCCCATTAAAAATTACTTTGATACTGACAATAAAAACATCGTTTTGGCAGAATCGGAATCTGATGTAAAAAATTTGAGACCTGACTTTGCGGAACTGCGGAAAATGGAAACTTTTGGCTATGCCGTGACAGCCGCCGGAAAAGATGTGGACTTCGTAAGCAGAACATTAGTCCCTCACGTTCAGCAACTTGAAGATCACGCTACCGGTAGTTCCCACGCTGCACTCGTACCGTTTTGGGCTGAAAAACTAAGCAAAAAAAAGTTGACCGCGCTCCAATTGAGTCCGCGCGGCGGCAAATTTTGGTGTGAGCTAAAAGGTTCTCAAGTTCAGCTCACCGGAGGTTTTACGCAATTGGCAAGTGGATTTTTAAATGCCTCCCCAATGTGATTTAACATCAAATATAGAAGCGAGCCTTTTGAACTGGTCAGGTGGTTTCTTATGCAGAAGCCGAGGTTACCTCCCAAAAATTCTGCATTAAGGAGACTGCGGGGATTTTTTCCTTCTATCACTTCTCACTATTTAGATATGAAAGAACTACAGCACCAAAAACTGGGAGAATCTTATTTTGAACTGGGCACTTTGTTGGAAGAAACTTTCCATTTAGAGAAATCAGCCTATAACCTAAACAAGGCTTTTCATTATTTTAAATTGAGCCAAGATTTTAAAAACCAACTAATTACATTGGAAAAACTGGCGGTTCTTTACGATAAATTGGGCGAGCACTACAAAGCAACCCTTTGCTATGGCGATTGCCAAAACCTGAGTGCATCCCTTCAAAAAGCCAGTTAATTTTCCCCAAAATCCCCTTTATTTTTGCGCCCAAATCATTCCAAAGGTGGAAAAGCAAGAGTGGGCGCACAATCGCGATTTGGAGAACACGGTATATGACGATGAGGAACTTTTGAAACTCATCCGGCAGGGCGAGCACCAAACGCAGGATTTCAAATTTCGCATCGACAGTTCCCAAAAAATCGCCAAAACGCTTTCCGCTTTCGCGAACACCGAGGGCGGGCGATTGCTCATCGGGGTGAAAGACAACGGGCGCATCGCCGGCATCGATCCGGAAGAAGAATTTTTTATGATAGAAGGGGCGGCGGAGCGCTATTGCCGCCCAAAAGCCGAATTTTCCGCACGGGTTTTTGCTTTTGAGGCGCGTGATTTGGTATTGGAAATTTCGGTGGAAAATCAAGCGGGCACTACGATTCAGGCTTTGGAAGAAGATGGTCGCTGGCGGGCGTTCGTACGGCAGGCCGATGAAAATTTTGCGGCCAACCGCGTGTTGCTCCATTATCTTAAAAACCGCCACTTGCCAAAGAAAGAAAATTGGGTGGCGTATCGCGAAGAAGAAAAATTTCTCTTGCATTTTTTGGAGGAAAATTCGGACATTTCACTCAGCAAATTTGCGCGGATTTCGAAACTACCCATCCACCGTGCCGAGCGGATTTTGGAGGTTTTCCTGAGATGGGAAATTATCGGTTGGAAGGCAAGCGAAAATGGAATACGTTTTCACCTTTTATGAAATCTTTTCAACATTGATTTCACGCAAACCGTCGTCCAAACCATCGTACCAATCTAAAAGCGGCGACAGACTTCCGCACCCGCCGTGCCATTCAGGACAGTGCAGATCTTCCAAAGTTTCCGCGCAACTGGGACACCGCCCGATTGTGGAAAACGCATCCCACTGCTCCCCACAGTTGTGGCACGTCCATTGAGAAGTGGCGGGCGGTTTCCAATAACAAGAAGGACACCTGATTTCTGTAGTAAAATTCATCCGTATTTCATTTGTCGAAAATCGTGCGCTCTACGGCAAAATTCTTACAAGCGCGCTCAAGCCGTATCCTATTTTCGTCCGTTGCTATGCACGCTGCTTTTTCTAACGTTTTTCGGATTTTAACGTTCTTGGCCTGGGGTTTTTCCTGCGCCCAGTCTGTCCCGTCCCCTTCCTATCCGTTTTGGTTTTTGGATGGGTGGCCTCGATTGGGCCCCCCCGAAAAAAACTTGACGGAAGCCAAAATCGCCGGCGAGCGAGCCTTGCGATCCAATGACAGCCTGCGTTACGGCCTCGCGTTGCTAAGCTCCGGCGATGCGGCGTTTCAATTGGGACGCTTGGTCGAGGCTTTGGGATATTTCGCTTCTGCACAGTTGGTTTTCAATGACTTAGAAAACGAAAACTTATTGACCCAATCCATTTTGGGCGCGGGCAAGATATATTTGGCCGAGGCCGAAACCATCACGGCGATGGCACACTTTACCAAAGCGCGCGCCATCGCACCCCAAGATGCGGCTATCCAAGGATGGGCCGATTATTATTTGGCAAAAGCCCATTTTATTAATGGAGAATTTGATGCGGCGCGACGCGAAGCGACTGAGGCATTACGCGTTTCTAAAGATGAAAAATTACCTCACTTGGCTGGGTTGGTTCTGAATGTATTGGCAGAATTAGACGGGAAAGAAGGCAATTTCGGTTCGGCCGAAAAACGCTTGAAACGGGCGTTGGCGTTGCATTTTGCCACCGCCAATTTGAGTGGGCAAGCCGAGTCTTTACAAGGTTTGGCACAAATTCGAAAAGCGCAAAACCAGCCGGTAAAAGCGTTGAAGCTGGCGCGCCAAGCCGTGGCCGCCGCCGACAGTAGCTACCATCCGCAGGCAAAAATTGCGGCGCAAATCCAACTTTCCGAAATGCTGGCGGCCAACGATAGCAACCAAGCGGCGCTGCGAACAGCAGAAAGCACGCGCATCGCAATAAACCGTTTGAACGGAGGAAAATTATTTTTACAACGTTCTAATTCCCAGCAACTTGCCCACCTTTACCTTCTTTTGGGCGATACTGCGAAATCTTTGGAACACCAGCGCGAATTCAACCGCTGGAACGAAAACATCTTGCAAAAAAACATCGACGCGCTGCTTCGTGAATCACGAAATTCAAAAGGTGGAATAGCCGCGAGCGAGCCGAAACCAAATTCATTTTTAGCGCAAAATTTCAAAACTCACACTTTCTTGGGCATCGCCTGTTTGTTGCTTTTCGCGGCCTGCCTCACGCTGGGATTTCTTTATTATTCAAAAAAGGAAAGAGCGCAAACAAGGGCACTGGAAATTCCGCAATTGAATAAAACAGAACTTCAAAAGCAAGCGGAAAACCTCTCAGAACGGGAGGCTGAATTGCAAGAACAGCGAAAAGAACTGGTGGAAAAAAACCGCGAACTGGAACGGCTGGACAAAAACAAAAACAAGGTGATATCAGTGCTTTCGCACGATTTGAAACAGCCGTTCAACCAAGTGAAATCCGCCTTGCAACTGTTGGAAATGGACGACCTACCCGCCGAAGACCGCCGCGAACTTTTAGCGCGACTCCGCGAAACGGTGAACAATTCCAGCAACGCGTTGGAAAACCTGTTGCTGTGGAGTAAAAAACAATTAAGGGGTATCCAAACCCAATTGGTAAATGTGCATTTGCTGCCACAAATTTGGCAAATGGAAAGTTTGGTAAAACCCAGTTTGACACAGAAATCTCTTACACTAAAAATTCAGGTTCCTGATTTTTTGAAAATCAAAGCGGATATGAACCAATTGGATATCTGCCTTCAAAACTTGGTGAACAATGCCATCAAATTCTCGCAAAAAGGGGGCGAAATTTTAGTAAAAACAAAGGAAGTCAAAAACCAAGTTTGGATTTGCGTTCAAGATTCTGGGGTGGGAATGACGGCGGAACAATTGCAGAACTTAAAAGATGCCACTGAAAACTTTTCCACCAGCGGCACGATGAACGAAAAAGGCACGGGACTGGGACTTTTAATCGTGCGCGATTTTATGAAAAATCAAAACGGGGAACTGAAAATAGAAAGCGAGCAAGGCAAGGGCAGCACCTTTACGCTCGTTTTTCAAAAGGGGGAAAAAAGCCCGATATTCCGAAATAAGCTACAGACACTCAGCCTTTTGTAAATTCCACGCCTTCCATCGCCAGCATCGTTTTTATCTTGCGGAGGCGGCGGCCATTCACGCCCAAATCCCAAGTACCGTTGCGCGAGGCACTGCGGAAATGCAGCAGATTTTCTTCTTCGGGAATGTAAAATTCAGCATCGTCCGTAAAACCCATAATGCGGAATTCGGCGGCCACATAGTTGTTCTTTTCCTCTTGGATGGCGGCGTCGCCGTACTTTTCCACCACGTTTTTCAACTTTTCCAAAACAGTTTCGCGTGGATTGGAAAACGGCCAAGGCTGGCGGTAATGCTCCGAATCTTCGGGAAACATCGATGATAAACAATTCGGGGTGGGCGAACATTTTTGTAACATAATCCGAAGTTTTAGAGTAAAAACAGGCCCAAATATATTGCAAAAATTTTAAAACTTGTCATAATTTCTTGACATTCAATTCATTCAAATATTAAATTTAAGTATGGAAATTTCTAATAAAAACTTCACCTTAAAAGGCCAAAACGACAAGCCGATGGCGGCGGACGTCCATTTTCCAAAATCATCGGGATCCATTCCATTAGTGATTTACGCGCACGGCATCAACGGTTTTAAAGATTGGGGTGGGATGGATCTGGTGGCGCGCAAATTTGTGAAAGCCGGTTTTGCATTTCTAAAATTCAATTTTTCGCACAATGGAACTTCTCCTGAAAATCCTACCGAATTCGTGGAATTAGATTCCTACAAACGGGATAATTACCGTATCCGACAGCAAGACTTGAAATCCGTATTTGATTTTGTTTTTGAAAAAGAAAACCTGACTTTTTATGTTTCAGAAGTATCCTTAATTGGACATTCGCGCGGCGGCGCGGATGCGATTTTATTTGCCGCCAAGGAAAAACGTTTGGCAAAATTGATCACTTGGTCCGCCCCTTCCAACGCGAAAACCCCTTGGCGAAACTGGAAAACGGAACGGCTGGAACGCTGGAAAACCGAGGGGACAATGTTCGTCCCCAATAAAAGGACGGGGCAAAATATGCCGATTGGTTACCAACTTTTTGAAGAGTTTCAAAATCATAAAAAAGAGCTGGACGTGGAAGCTGCGGCGCGGGAAATTTCCATTCCTTGGCAGATTTGCAACGGCGATTCGGACGATGCCGTTTTTATCAAAAATGCTTACGATTTGAAGGAATGGCAGCCCGCCGCTAAGACTTTAATCATTGAAAACGCGGGGCACACTTACGAACGCAGCCACCCGTGGGAAAAGGATTTTTTGCCGGAAGAAACCGAGAAATTGATCTTGAGGAATTTGCAATTTCTATCTAAAAAATAAAACCGCCACCGACCGGTCAGAGCCTGAAAGGCACGGATACCAAAACTTGGAACAGCGCCCATAGCAAAGTCAAATATCCAAGCGCTTCCGCAAATCCTTTGGCACGACGTCTTTATGAACCAAAACCGAAATAGTTTTATACCGAAAAAACGGTTGGGAAACGTATAAATATCCGGAGCGCATTTCGTTTTCAATTTCGCCCCAACTGTTTTTCACGATGTAATATTCGTTGCCGATTTGATCTTTCACCTTACCGGTAATTTGCATACCGTGGTCGTCGGTGGTGGAATAACTGTCGTAAGCACTTTGCCGAACTTCCTGACTGACAGTCATTTCGAGTTGCGGACCATCGAACATTTTTTCACGCTCCTCTTTTTCCATATCGTCGTAATCTTGCGCCGGCACAATCGCCATCCCGTTTTTGATGGAAAATCCTTTCTCGCTGACATCGGTGGCCCAACTTACGGAGTAGCCGTTTTTGAGGCTGGCATCCACCACATTTTGCATTTCGTCCAGAGACACATTATAAGACGTGCCCCACGCCCAATTGTCCGGCACCTGAATCATCACTTCCTCGTACATCGGCTGATGCGTCCACGAGGTGATTTGTACGAAATCATCCGCATTGATTTTCAGATAGTTATCCGCAAAAGTGCGTGGCGTGTAGGTTTTTCCTTCCCATTCAAAACTTTCGGGGTACTCGCCCAAATAGGCATCCAAAGTGGCAACAAAAGCCTTGCGCCACGCGGGCGTCAGCTTTTTGTTGGGATTTTTAATCACTTGGTCGAGCTGCGCTTTCAGGATATTTTCCAACTCCGAATGGTTGTTGGATTCCGTGCCGTAATCCAAACCTTCATAGACTTCTTGCGGAACCGCCCCGTATTTTTCAATCACATAAAGTACGTCGGGCAGCGCGCCGCCTTGCGCAAAATTCAAATGGCCGTGTAATCTGACATATTTTTCGGCCTTGTCCAAATAGACTTGGCGCACCGTGAACATTTCCGACAAATCCACCGGCTCCATCCCGCGGCGAATCATATCCGACTCCAAAAAAGAGGTGGTGGCATAGCTCCAGCAAGTGCCGCTGCGACCTTGGTTTTTCACGGGCGTACATTCCAAATCTACAAGTGCCTCAAAATCAAAACCTTGCTCAGCTCCCTCAAAACCGTTGTCTTTCACTTGGTCGATTAAATCAACTTGAGCGGCGGCGAAAACGCCAAACAACCCAGCTAAAGTGGCGGTCAAAAAAAACTTTTTCATCTTTTCCTATAGTTTTAAAAATTTACAAGTGGCTAAATTAAAAGGATTTGAAAATCAACCTTCGCAAAACTCTTTTTCAAATCATCAATTTAGCGTTCTCGGTTTAGGTTTATAAAAATCTAATTCCAGTTTTTCGTTAACAATTTCTGTAAAAAATTCGTAATAAATTTCTTCTCTAATCCGCTTCCTTTCATTCAGATATTTAAATATAAAATTACGGGTGGTTAGAAAAGAATTTCGCAACGGTTCGGCTCGGTTAGAATAATACTTTTTCCTACTGATATTTTCACCTTTTTCATTCGATATTTGATAGGAAAAAGTATAACCAGTTTGTTCAGGAATTACATATTCCCCATACACCATACTATAGGCAAAAAGCAAAAAAATAACATATCCCTCATCGGTGTAAAAAGAACGCTCTTCCAAGCTGTCCACTTCAATGGAAAGGTGGCGATTGCCAATCTTTTCCTTCATCCCCACCGAATCGGTAAATCGCTGAAAAGCCTGCCGCAACTCATTTTCCAAATGTGCAGGATTCTGCTCTACCCCCAGCGTACTGTTCCAATTCCAATAAACAATAGCTGGGATAAATCGCTTTTTCAGCTTTGTTATCCGGGCATTTTCAGTAAAAGAATCAGAGGGATAAAATTGAATCGAATACCAATCATTATCAGGGTAAACAATTGAGCTATCTTCTTGATAATAATCATTTACATTTCTATTCATCTTTTTTGTGCCAGTACAACTTGCAATAATAAGAACCATAGAGGTTAAAAAACCGCAAATAAAAATCTTCCTCATCAACTTATTTTCTGCAATGAGTTTTGATAAATTCGTACATACTCAGGTCCTATCTTTTCCAAAGAAAAGCGCTCGGCCTGCGCCCGTGCGGCTTGGCTGAATTTCGCGAGCACCGCCTCCGATTCCAAGATAAAAATGCCACGCTCCGCCATCGTTTTCACATCGCCCACTTCGGCGGTAAATCCCGTCTTGCCATCAATATTTACTTCGGGCAAACCACCTGTGTTCGAAGAAATTACGGGTATCCCCGCCGCCATTGCTTCCAAAGCGGCCAACCCAAAACTTTCTTTTTCCGAAGGCAACAGAAACAAATCGCTCATACAAAGGACGCGCTCCACTTCGTTCGTTTTTCCCAAAAATTTCACCCTGTCGGCAATCCCCAATTCCTCCGCCCGCTGCCGCGCTCTTTCCTTTTCGGGACCTTCACCAATCATCAATAAAATGGCATCCACTCTTTGTTGAATTTTATCAAAAATTTCAATGACATCAATGACGCGTTTTACACGGCGCAAATTGGAAACGTGCGTGATAATTTTTTCACCTTTTCCGGCAAAACTGGACGGACAATTTTTATCGGATTTGTATAAACTTAAATCCACAAAATTGTGGATGACTTTTATGTCTTTTTTTATATCAAAAAGTTGAATCGTATCGCTTCGTAAACTTTCTGAAACGGATGTCACAATATCCGAGTTGTTAATGCTGAAAGTAACGGCTTCTTTATAACTGGGATTTTTCCCCACCAGCGTAATATCCGTACCGTGGAGGGTGGTAATCACGGGAATATTTATGCCTTTTTCCCTTAAAATTTGCTTTGCCATATAAGCGGCGTAGGCGTGGGGAATCGCGTAATGGACGTGCAATAAATCAAGCTTGTGGTGCAGCGCCACGTTCACCATCCTACTGCTGAGCGCCAGTTCGTATGGCTGGTATTGGAAAAGGGGATAATCTTGAACATTGACTTCGTGGTAATAAACATTCTCGTCCAAAATATCCAAACGCACCGGCTGGCTGTAGGTGATGAAATGAACTTTGTGACCAGTCTTCGCCAAATATTTTCCCAGCTCGGTGGCCAAAACGCCCGAGCCGCCGAAGGTAGGATAACATACAATTCCAATATTCATTGATTTGGTTTAGAAGGGTTTAGCTCAAAATTTCTCCGTATTTTCCACCGAGCCATCTTCTTTATAATAAATCCACTTCCCCGATTTTTCACCCTTTTTATACTTTCCTTCCGTCTTTATTTTTCCATCTGCATAAAACTCTTTGAAGTCGCCGTCCCGCTGATTGTTTACATAATAAAAGATGGTTTTGATGCCGCCTTCCTGATAAAAAGTACGCGCCTCGCCCTCTAAATTTCCATTGATATAATTGTATTCCGTTACGGCATTCCCATTCTTAAAATACCAAATAGTGCGTCCGTCTTTTATGCCATTTTTATAATTGGCTTGTTCCTGTTTTTTGCCATTGTCATAATACTTTAAATATTCGCCATCAACTTTACCCTCCACATAATTTCCTTCCTCAGATAATTTGCCATAATTTCGATACTTCTTATGCTTTCCATCCTTTATTCCATTCTTATAAAATTCCTCCAAAACAATGTAACCATTATCACTGATTCGCAATGACAATCCGTTTTTCTTATTTTTTTGATACTCAATCACGGATTTTATCATACCATCTTTGTGATATTCTATCACCGTTCCTTCCAGTTTTTCTTCTGATTCTTGGGCAAAAGATTTAAGGCTGCAAATCGCCAATAAGATTAGTGCGAACTGTTTCACCGTCATTTTGAATTGAATTATAGATTACTTTTTGGATTCTTGTGCGCGTGGAAAGCGACAAAAGTTTTCGGTTCTCGGCATCGGGATGCACGCGATTTGAAAGAAAAACATACACGATATCTTCTACCGGGTCGGCCCAGGCGATGGTGCCCGTAAAACCCGTGTGGCCAAAACTGCGCGGCGAAACGCAACCGCAAGTCGGGCCTGCACCTTCCAGTTGCGGTTTGTCAAAACCGATGCCTCTTCGGTTGTCATCATCACAATATTGACAACGCGCAAACTCTTTCACAGTAATGGAATCCAAGTATCGAACGCCGCCGTAATTGCCGCCGTTCAGGTACATCTGCATCAGCTTGGCCAAGTCGTTGGCATCCGAAAAAAGGCCCGCGTGGCCGGCCACCCCGCCCATCATCGCCGCGCCTTGGTCGTGGACGTAACCCCGCAATTCCTGCCCGCGAAACGCTTTGTCATCTTCCGTGGGCACAATCCGAAGGGCGGGAAATTTCTCCAGCGGACGGTAGGTCATAGTGGTGGCGCCCAGCGTGGAATACAACCAATCATTGGTTACCGTTTCTATCGGTTTTCCGTAGATTTTTTCAATCAAATCCATAAAAATATAGTAGCCCACATCACTATATTTATACTCTTTTTTAGCACGTAATTTTGAATCATAAATGCGCTTCATCAAGGTATCTTTTACAAAGCGCGTACTATATAAATCCTTGGCTACAATATAGGGGTAGTTAAAATCGCGCGACAGTGAATAATAATCCTCACGCCAAGCGCCGTTTTCCAAAGTTTCTAAATAAAAAGGAATCCACGGGGTAAGTTGGGCTTGGTGTGCCAGTATCTCCCTGATTTTCAGCGTATCCTTGTTCGTGCCTTTTACTTCCGGCAAATAGTCGCCGAGGGTTTTGTCCAAGTCCAGTTTGTTCTCTTCGGTCAGTTGCATTATCAACGGCAGGGTGGCCGCAACTTTTGTAATTGATGCCAAATCATACAAATCGTCTTCGCGGACTTGCTCTTTTTTGGCATAGGTATGATAGCCAAAACTCTTGTCGTAAATCACTTTGCCGTGGCGCGCCACGATGATTTGGCAACCCGGAGTGGCCTGTTTTTCAATGGCTTCCGCCACCAGAACATCCACTTTCCGCAATTCGTTTTCGTCCAAATCCACCTCGCCGGGCAATGCGTAACCGAGCCGGTTTAAGGCTTCGGTATCAAAACCAAAACCCGCCTCGAAAATATCACCCGCCGACACGGGCAACCGGCCCTGCGCGCCAATCGCTCCGAAAATTACCTGCGCCGCCAAACTTTCCGCATCGGGATGATTTTGATATGCAATGACCAATCCATCAGCCAGTTGCGCTTCGGGGAAAGTACGGAGGGCATACGGGTTCGCGAAAAGCGTGAGAATCGTCTTGTTCTGCAAAGCGAGGCGTTTCACGAAGCGTTTCTCCGCTTCGCCCGTTCGGTAAGATTTCCAGGGATTGTCGTTGGAAGTGTAGATTCCCACTACCACCACGTCATAATTTGCTAACAAATTCAGCAACTGGTTCGGGTCTGAATTTCCAAAATTGTAGTGCTGCACATTGGTGTATTTTTTCAAGATGCGCGGAAATTCCGAACCGGGGTCGGTGCCCATTGTCACACAGGCCACCTTCTTATCCTTGAGTTCTTTTATAGGGATAATTTTTTCTTTATTTAATAAAACCGTCATCGCCTTTTCATAAATCTGTCGATTCACAATTTTGGAAGATTCCGGCTTCAAATCCTCACCTATATTGCTCGGTTCTACGTACTCTTTTTGCTCCAAGCCCATCCAACTTTTTGCTACTAAAATCTTGCGAACTCTATTATCAATTTCCACCTCGGATATTGTCCCACTTTTAAGGGCATTTTTGATTTTTTCCTTGGCCGTTTTTACATCTTGCGAAAACAGCAAAACATCGCTGCCTGCCAAAAAAGCTTTTGCGTCCACTTCGCCGGGCGGAAATTTATCCGCCACACCCTTCATATTCAGGGCATCCGTGAAAATCAGTCCGTCAAAGCCCATTTCGGTTTTCAGTTTATCGGTGATGATTTTCCGCGAAAGCGAAGAAGGCGTTCCCGAATTGTCCATCGCAGGGACGTTCAAATGCGCCACCATCACCGAGGCCAAACCTTTGTCAATCAATCCTTTATAAGGCGAAAGCTCGATTCTTTCCAGCCGCTCCATTTTATGGCCCACCGTGGGCAAGGTTTTGTGCGAATCACTGTCCGTGTCGCCGTGGCCCGGAAAATGCTTGGCACAGGCCATCACTTTTTCGCCCTGCATCCCCGCCATAAAAGCCGCCGAAAGTCGGGCCACATTTTCAGGATTTTCGCCGAACGAGCGCGCATTTATAATGGGATTATTGGGGTTGGTATTGATATCCACCACAGGCGCAAAATTGATATGGACACCCAACCTTTGGCAGTGTTTCGCGATTTCTTTTCCCATCAAAAAAGCGGAGAGCGAATCGCGCGTAGCCCCCACCGTCATTGGCCAAGGAAAGGCAAACGTATTGTCCAGCCGCATCGAAAGACCCCACTCGGCATCCATCGCGACCATCAGCGGCACGGCAGAATTTTGTTGATACAAATTGGTCAATTCCGCCTGCTTTTCAGGCGTGCCTTGAAAGAAAATCAACCCGCCGATTTTTTCTTTTTTTACGAGGCTGAGGATTTCGTTTTTGTGCGCCTCGTTTTTGTTGGAATAGGCCGCCACCATAAAGAGTTGACCCAGTTTTTCATCGAGGTTCATCTCGGCCAGTTTAGCGTTGGCCCAAGCCGTATCGCCTTTATAAATAATGGATTTTTGAGCCATTAACCCATTAAAACCGAGAATAAAAATCCAAAGAAAAAGAAGGGGTAGCCGCGTGATCATAGAGTTTTTCAAGAATATGCAGCGAAAATAATCCGCTTTGTTTCAAACCCCGCACCCTCGGCAATTATTATTCCACAGCGGATTGCTCATTTCCCAAACAAATTGCAGCGCAAAATCATTTTCTGTCCACGAAACTGCACTGTTTTTATGGAAAAACATTTTTATACCTGCCCTTATTGTTTTTCGGAAGTCTCCGTTTTGGTGGATGTTTCTGTGCCGCGCCAAGAGTATATCGAAGATTGCGAGCGGTGCTGCAACCCGATTGAATTCAAAATCGAAGTCGGATCAAACCAAATTCAGGGTTTTTCGGCTGAACCGATTGGGCAGTAAAACTGTCCGATGACTATCAAAAACCTTAGGTAATCTCGGCGCGGCTATCCCTCCTGCGCCTGCTTCTGCCTCAGCAATTTCTTCTTATACCGCCCTTGCACAATATCGATTATCACCAGCACCGCGATCACAAAGTAAAAAGTGGCTTTGCTCATCGCATTGATATGATAACCAAACAGTTGCATCTCGCCCATATGCGCGCCTTCGCTGAGCAACATCACCCCGACGAGGAAAAGAATGAAAAGCCCCAGCACTTCGTACATCCGGTTTTTCTGTAAAAAATTGCTCACTTTGTCGGCCAGCCAAATCATCAATACGCCGCCGATGATGATGGCGATAGCCATTATCCAAAAATAATCCGTCAAGGCCATCGCGCTGAGGATGGAATCGAAACTGAATACCACGTTCATAATCACGATCATCGTGATGACGGAGCCGACGGATTTGGTTTTGCGGCCTTGTGATTTTTCGTGTTCTTCCAGCGAAATCATATGCCAGATTTCTTTGAGCGCGGTGTACAAAATAAAAACCCCGCCCGCTAAAACGATGAGCGCGTGCAGGTTAGGCTCGAAGAAGAAAACATTTTCCCAGTGCCATTTTCCCAACGAATCTTGAAAATAACTGACCACCGACATCAAAACGACCAGCAAAACCAGCCGCAGCGCCACCGCCAAACCGATGCCCAATTTGCGGACATAACTCCGCCGCTCTTCCGGCGCGCGCTTGCTTTCCAAAGAAATGTAGAGCAGATTGTCGAAGCCCAAAACGGCCTGCAACAAAACAAGCATCAGCAAAGTGAAAAAATTGCTGAGGGTAAAAAGTCCTTCGGTGGAGAAGAGGTTTTCCATATTTTTAATAAGTCAATTTGCTAAAGGGAAAATGGGACAATTTTTAGCGGGGGCAAAGGTGCAAATTGTAGGCAGCAACTCTATGGAACTTTTGCGTTTTTATGATTTAAAGAAAACAGATGAATAGGTCAGCCAAAACAAACCCTTACTTTTAGGGTTTTTAGAAATATAACCCTCTAAAAATCTGCAAATTATGCGCATTATTTCCCCCTCCGTCCACGCCCTCATCGACTATCTGGTGGTGGTTTTCCTCATCGCCGCGCCCTTTCTTTTTGGATTTTCGCCTTTCGTGGCCACGATGACTTGGATCATCGCCGGCATCCATTTTTTATTGACGATTTTGACGAAATTTCCGGGCGGTTTTATCAAGGTGATTCCCCTGCGCATCCACGGCCTCATTGAATTGATTGTCGGGATTGCGCTGCTTTTTTCGCCGTGGATTTTTGGGTTTGCCGAAAACGCGGTGGACAAAAATTTCTATCTCGCTTTTGGCGGCGCGGTTTTGCTCGTTTGGATTTTGACCGACTATGCGCGGAAAAAACCCGTCGCTTAGATTATTTAACATTAGATAGGAATCGCACGAATTGCCGCACGGCCTTGCCACGGTGGCTCAGTTCGTTTTTTTGGGAAGCATCCATTTCGGCAAAGGTTTTGTCAAATCCAGTAGGTCGAAAAACAGGGTCATATCCAAAGCCATTTTTACCTTTTTTTTGTTTCAAAATTTCGCCTTCTACCGTACCCTCCCAAAAGTAATAATACCCCCTTTCTTTCAAGAAACAAATAACCGTTTTAAAGCGCGCTTGTCGGTTTTCTTTTTGCGAAAGTTCGTGTAACAGTTTTTCGATGTTTTTTTCGGAATCGGCTGGCTCGCCCGCATAGCGCGCAGAATAGACGCCGGGCGCGCCATTTAAGGCTTTCACTTCCAGCCCAGTGTCATCGGCAAAAACGGGCAGTTTGAATTTTTCAAAAATCGTGTGCGCTTTTATCGCGGCGTTGCCGTCCAAGGTGTCCGCCGTTTCGGGAATTTCATCGTGAAAATCTAAATCAGCTAAAGAAAGCACTTTCCATTCAGGAATCAACTCTTTGATTTCCAAAACTTTATTTTGATTGTGGGTAGCGAAAATCAATTTTTTCATTGATGATGGTAGGGTTCGTTATTTAAAATGGAAAAGGCGCGGTACAGTTGTTCCGCAAAAATGGCGCGGATGATTTGGTGGGAAAACGTCATTTTGGAAAGGGCCAGTTTTTCGTTCGCTCGCGCGTAGATTTTTTCATCAAAACCATACGCGCCGCCGATGATGAAAACGATACGTTTCGGCGCGGCATTCATTCGCTTTTGCAAATGTTTGGCAAAATCCAAAGATGGATAAGATTTCCCCTTTTCATCTAATAAAAAAATGTAATCTGAATCTTCTATCTTTTTTAAAATTAAACTTCCCTCCTGTTTTTGCATTTCGGTTTCGCTAAAATTTTTGGTGTTTTTGATATCAGGAATTTCTATTTTTTCAAACAATACATAGCGTTTAATTCTTTCAAAATAATCCTCGCAAAGATGCCGGATTTCGCGGCTCTTGGTTTTGCCGACTACGATGAGCGTTATTTTCACGGCTTCAAATCTCGTGAGAAATTAGGTAATTTGTAAAATGATTGACGAAAATTATCTGCACGCCTTTATTGACAACGCTTTAGCGGAAGACGTAGGCCCAGGCGACCACAGCAGCAATTGCTCCATTCCGGCGGAAGCGGTGGGGAGGATGCAACTTTTGATAAAAGAAAAAGGGATTTTGGCGGGCGTGGGCGTGGCCGGCGCAGTATTTAATCGCACCGACCCGACCATCGAAATGGAAATTCTGATCAACGATGGCGCACCCGTAAAAGTCGGCGACATCGCCTTTACCATCGCTGGCCCCGTCCGCTCGCTCTTGCGCGCCGAGCGGCTGGCGCTGAACCTGATGCAGCGGATGAGCGGCATCGCCACCTACACTAATTTTTTGGTCGATAAAATAAGCGGGACCAATGCCAAACTGCTGGACACCCGGAAAACCACGCCCAACCTGCGCCCCATCGAAAAAGAGGCCGTAAAAATTGGTGGCGGGCACAACCACCGTTTCGGCCTTTTTGATATGATAATGCTTAAAGACAACCACATAGATTTTGCGGGCGGCATTGAAAACGCCATCCGAAAAGCGCAAGAATATCTCAAGAATATGGGACTGAAAATTCCCATCGAAGTGGAGACACGCGACTTGGGAGAAGTAAAACAGGTACTAAAAACTGGCGGGGTGCAGCGCGTGATGTTCGATAATTTTACACCGGAAAAAACCGTGGAAGCCGTAAAACTCGTGCAGGGAAAACTGGAAACCGAATCCAGCGGCGGCATCACCGAAAAAAACATTCGTGAATATGCGGAAACGGAGGTTGATTTTATCTCGGTCGGCGCGCTTACCCATTCCGTCAAGGGCTTGGATATGAGCCTGAAAGCCATCTAAAAGTGAAACTGAAAGAACGTTGGAAAAAGTTTGAAACCCGCGCCGCCAGCTGGGCGCAGAAGGTGGAGCTGCCGCTTTTTGAAGGCTACAGTTTGCTGGAAGTTACCCGTTTTTTTTGGCACGGAATCGTGGAAGGCGCAGTGGCGATGCGGGCGGGCAGCATCGCTTTCAGTTTTTTTCTCGCCCTCTTCCCCGGAATGATTTTCTTGTTCAACCTCATCGCTTTTTTACCGATTCAAGGCGTTGAAGACGAAGTGTTTAGCACCATCCAAAGAGTGCTGCCGCCGGATACTTACGATGCCGTGCGCGGCACCATCGACGATGTTTTATACAACCAAAGAACTGGGCTTCTTTCCTTCGGTTTTTTCTTTGCCCTGTTTTTCGCCACCAATGGCACCAGCGCGCTGATGACCAGTTTTACCGAGAGCATACACCAAGTGGGCGGCCGCACTTTCTTCCGGCAATACCTTGTGGCACTGGGACTTACCGTGGTGCTTTCCATCCTTTTCCTTTTTGGGATTGTGCTGATCATTTTCAGCAGCTCGGTGCTCAACTCGCTTTTGGAATTTTTTAAAGTTGGCAGAGTGGAACCTTTTGCGGTGGAAAGTTTGCGGTTGCTGCTGTTGCTCGGCATCGTTTTTATGGCCATCAACGCGCTTTATAATTTTGGGGTGCCGAAGACGCGAAAGTGGCGGATGTTCTCGCCCGGCTCGGCATTGGCCACTTTCCTGATTTTGCTTTCGTCCATCGGTTTTAGCTTTTACGTTAGCAATTTTGCGCAATACAATAAGTTGTACGGCAGCATTGGAACGCTTTTGGTTATTTTGCTCTGGCTTTATATCAATGCGCTGGTTTTGATTATCGGCTTTGAACTGAACGCGAGCATCGCCTCGGTGAAAATCAGCAAAACACAACAAGAACTTAAAATGGATATGCAATGAAAATCTCAATTTTTACACTTTTTCTACTCTTTTTCAGCTTGCAAACGTTTGCTCAAAAACAGGATGCCATTCTTGGCAAATGGCTTTCGGATGATAAAAAAGCCCACGTGGAAATCTATAAAAAAGGCGACAAATATTTTGGTAAAATCACTTGGCTGCGCAATGATGTAGGTCGCGACGGCGAACGGCCCAAGCGCGACGTGAACAATCCCGACCCGAAAAAACGCAACAACCCGATTGTGGGCAGCGACATCGTGAAAAATTTAGAGTGGGACGCTGACGATGATGAATGGGACGACGGCGATATTTACGACCCCCGCAGCGGAAAAACCTACAGCGCCTTCGCGCGATTGGAAGATGCAAACACCCTTTATATAAAGGGGTACATCGGCTTTTCCCTGATTGGAAAAAGCACCACTTGGACGCGGCTGGAATCTTAAAAAAACTATCGGAGCAAGGTGAAATAGCCGGTGGCCTCGCGGGTTTCATCAAACTCGCCTTTGTAGTTTACAATGTAAACATAAACACCCAGCTTGGCCTCCTTCCCGCGAAAGCGGCCATCCCAATGCGCATTTTCATCGGTGGAAAAAAATACTCTTTCGCCCCAGCGGTCAAAAATGGCAACCTGAAAATTTTCCACTTCGCAGCCGGGTACAATCTCATAAAAATCGTTTAGACCGTCGCCGTCCGGGGTGAAGGCCGTGGCGGCATAGAGCGGGCAAGCGCAGTCGGCATCTTTGGCATCAAAATAATGAACGAGCGTGTCGCAGTAGGTGGAAATTTCCAATTGGATTTCGCCTTCGCCATCTATCTCGTGGCCGCGGCCGGCGTGGGTTTCTTCCCACAAAACGTCCACACCCACAAATTCCCAATCCAGCCACACTTCTTTTGGATGGCTGTTGCAAAACACGGTGTCAGCGGGCAGCGGTAGTTTTTCCAAATCGGGCAGTTCCTTTATAAAAATGGATGACGATGCCTTGCAACCCCGCGTGTCCGTTGCGGTCAAGCGATAATCTCGGTTGGGTTTCGCGAAAATTCGGGAGGTCGTCTCGCCCGTGTTCCATTCGTATTTAAAACCATTTTGGGGAGGCAATCCCACCGCAACCGAATCCTCGGCACACAGCACCGTGTCCCTTTTTATATCAATGGAAAAAAGCGCGCAGGGATCGTGGCCGAAGCTGCAATCCGGCACTTTTATGGTGGTGGGCAAGCTGAGCAAACACGCACTGGGCAAGGCCACGGTGGTATCTTTAAATTGAAAATCCGGCCCGTCGGGGTTTTGGATGGCGGACACGAAAAATTCGTTGCGGCGGGCGATGTAAATTTTACCGTCCGACCCCAATTGCATCCCGCCAAAGGGATACCTTTTTTGGTTGGAGAAAGGTTTTTGCGCCACGGTTTGACGGCTGTTCCACACGTCGCGCGGCACGGCAATGCGCAGGTCGAACACCCAGATGGAGGAGGTTTCGCCTTGGTTGGCAAATCCTGTGGAAACGAAGAGCCGCTCGCTGCTGGGCGAAAATTCCACGCCGTAGAGCGGGGGGCCGGTTTCGTTTTGGAAACCATCCAAGACCAGCATCGGCCGCACGATGCCCGTGCCTTTTTCAAAACGGAAAACCTCCACAATTTTGTTCACATAAATGGCGAGAGCCAAGCGGTTTCCTTGGGAGTTGAATTTCATTTGGCCGACGGTGTTCCAGTAATTCCCACTGAACCACGAAACGCCGCCGTGGCGCAGCCCCGCCGTGGATTTTTTTGGAAAAATGGTGGCGAACGAACTGCCAGCGGTGATATGATAAGCGTAGAAGTTGCGACCTTTCAGACTGTTGGGATTGGAAGTTTTCGATGTGTCGTAATCGTGGGCCACCAGCCAATAGCCGCCGTTGCCATCGGGGGTGGCGGCCAGTTTTTCGCCACATTGATCCAATAATTTTTTGGGGGAAGAGACTTGCACTTGGCCGTTTTTGGCGACGACCTCCACCAGTTGCAGGCCGTCCAAAAACGACACCGTATCGGCAGAGCCGATGGTGAACACCCAAAACCGCTGGCAGGGATCGGCGGGGTGCGGCACGATAACGGCGGAATGGGTGGACGAAGAATTGCCTTTTAAACTTGACGAAACGGTGTTGCCGTTTCCGTCATAAATGGAAACGCCGTCGGTGCTGAACAGGGTTTTGCCGTCAGGATGGGAAACGACCGCGCTGCCTTCGTCGGTAAAAATAGGCCCGGGGATGGCTTGGGGATTCCCTTGAGAAAAATCCAGCCCCGCGTTTTCGCCGAAGTGCCACACTTTGGTTTGGGCGGCCATCTTCAGCGGAAGCGAGAGAATCGCCATCCCATAAAAGATGAAAAGAAAACGAAAAGTTGAGCGGGGCAAGGGCAGGTTTTGTTTTGAAAAAAATCTTTTTTTAAGAAAAAAGATTTGGATTACCAAACCCGAAAAGTAAGAAAAAATATTGCTTGGAAAGAGAAAATCCCAAGGTTAAATTTTTGTAAAGAAAAGGTTAAGGATACTTTACCGTATGAGCGTCAAATAGTTACGGTCGCCACCGGCGGTTTTCAGCCCTTGGTATTCCATTTTATAAACATAAACGCCCTGCGGGCGCGGGTCGGCCATCTACGGTGCCATCCCACGAATTTTTTATATCAAAACTTTCAAAAATCAATGCGCCCCAGCGGTTGAGGATTTGCACGTGGAATTTTTTGCAATTCGCACGCGGCTTTGAACTCGAACTCATCATTGAGGCCATCACGGTTGGGTGTGAAAGCGTTGGACGGGAAAACGGGACAGTCGCAATTTTCCAATTTCACCAAAAACTGGTGCTGGGCGGTGTCGCGGGGCGTAATAATGGTGAGGTCGAGCAGGCCCGTTTCATTCAAAAAATAATCTGAGCCGCGGCTGCCATCCGGCCAAATGATGGTGATGCCGGGCTGCCGGATGGAAATGATGCCATTGTCTTCTTTGCAAAGCGTAGTATCCGTGGGCAGTCCCAGCGCGGCGACTTCGTTGGTGAGAAAAACTTGAATGGTGTCGGACGATTGGCAGCGGCCACTGTCGGCGCGCAGCCAGTAGTTGCCGGAATCTTGCACGGTAATCGTCGGGGTGGTTGCTCCGGTGTTCCATATATAATTGTAGCCACCGCTCGTCAAACTCGGCGCCAAAACCAAGGAATCATCTGCACACAGGGCGGTATCCGCGCCCAGATCGACTTCAAAATTGGAAGCCACCTGGACGGAAATCGTATCGAAAAAAGAACAATTGGCGCTGTCGGCGCGCACCCAATAGATTCCAGAAGTATTGATGGAAACAGAAGTGCCGGTTTGGAAATTGCTCCATTGAAAAGTGAAGCCCGCACGGGGATTGGGGACGGAAAGTAGCTTGGATTCGTTGGCACAAAAGGAAGTGTCCCACAATCCGATATCATAAAAATCTGAGATAAAAACGTTTATGGTATCAATCACTTGGCAGTTGCCGCTGTCCGCCAGCACAAAATAGTCCCCCAAATTTTTCACAAAGGTGGAAACGCCCGAATCGCCCGTATTCCAATAATAACCGAAATTGGGATTGGGATTTTGGACGGTGAGCTGCAAGCTATCGACGTGGCACACGGCCAAATCTGGGCCCGCATTTACGGTTACGGAAGTTGAATCCACGAAAACCTGAATCGTATCGGAAGCGAGGCAGCCGGCACTGTCGATGGTTACCCAATAAGTACCTTTTTGAGTAACATTTGTGGTGCTGGTCGTGTCGCCGTTGCTCCATACATAGGAAAAGGCGGGGCGGGGTGTTTTTCAGGCTCAGCGGCAAGTTGAACGTGCCGCAAAGCATCGTGTCATTCCCTAAGGAAATAGTAATCGGTAAGCAAGGGCTGTACACAAATTCCTGTCGATTGGTAAAACTGGTGACCACATAATCGCCGCCTTGGTTGCTGCCCGTTTGCGCCGTCCATTGTGTCACATCATTCGCCGCGCGGGAATACGCCGAAAGCCCCGTCCGGTTTTTTATCTTAAAATCAAATGTGTAGGATTGGGAAGGATTATCGAGAGGCCACGAACACCCCCACATAAGGGAAGGGCGTGAAGGTATTTGGCAAACCTTGGGTACTATTGGGCATTTGCTGCACCTCATAAATCTGAACCCCTTTGACGGGAGGGCTGATGTTGAAAACTTCTACTACATCGCCATTGGAGAGGGTCATCGAATGGGTGGTCACATTAGCCGAGTTCGAATAATTGAAGGTACAGGTATCGCCGATGGGCGCGCCGGAAGTCTGCCAGGTGGGGCCGTTTTTCAAAGTGCCATTGATGGGGGAAGTGCCGTGGTTGGTCAGCACCGTGCCGGTGCTTGAATTAAAATCATAATGCGCACGAAGCTGAGGATGGGTGGGAGGCGGGCCGGAACACATCATTCGGCGGATCTCCGTGGCGGTCAGGGACTTTTCGTGGAAGGTGAGCTGGTCGATCTCGCCGTCAAAATAATCCCATTGAGAGGAATTGTTGGGCGGCGTTATATAAACCTAAAAGCCCTCCCTGATTGTTGAGTACCGGGGTAAGGGATCCTGATCCCCCATTATAATCGCTCATTAAAATTCCATTAAGGTAAAGGTCGCCATCCGTAGCGCTTCGCATTATTCCAACAATATGAACCCACTTATTGATAGCAAAAGACATAGGGGCACGAATGTCCCGACGGCCGCCCGACGACTTGATTGTGTTATCTCCATAGTAGATGGGCTAGCGCTGGGGGCGAAGGTGTGTAATTCAAAGTGAAGCCTGCATAACCAGTAGAAGTTTGTGAGTGCGTCCAAAACAGCCGTTGGTATCCCAATTGGTCAGGCTTGAACCACATTGAAATAGAAAGAGGCATAGCAATTCCGCCATAGGCCGTATCCAAGTCCACATAATCATTCGTGCCATCAAACTCCAAGCAGTTGCCACTGCCCGGAAATTGGGCTGAACCAAGTTGAAAAATCAATAATGCGGATAGGGTGAAGAAATTTCTCACAGAACTGTATTAGATTTTTCAAAAATAGAAAAATAATGGCTGGCGATACTCTAATTTGCCCTCTTCAGAATACGGAATCCACTGAAATTCAGTTTCGCATCTTGACATTTTTGGACACTCGGCCATCTTCCAAACGGTACTCCTCCCCGTTCTCGGCACAGCGCGCCGCCCCTTTTTCATCAAAATGCAAGCGGTGACCGTACTCGCTCATCCAGCCCACTTGCCGCGCGGGGTTGCCCACCACCAGCGCATAGGCCGGCACTTCCTTGGTGACCACACTGCCCGCCCCGATGAAGGCAAACTCGCCAATGTCGTTGCCACAAACAATGGTAGCGTTGGCGCCGATGGACGCGCCTTTTTTGACTCACGGTATTGCTGTACACGCCCCGTCGGTTCACCGCGCTGCGAGGGTTGATTACATTGGTTGAAAACGCAGCTCGGCCCCAAAAAAACGTCGTCTTCACAAATAACACCGGTGTAAATTGAGACGTTGTTTTGCACTTTTACATTATTGCCCAAAACCACTTGGGGAGACACGACCACGTTTTGGCCCAAGTTGCAGTTTTCGCCCAGTTTGGCCTCTTTCATAATGTGCGAAAAATGCCATATTTTGGTGCCCTTGCCAATCTCGCAGCCTTCATCAATTACCGCCGTTTCGTGCGCGAAGTATTCCATTATCTAAAAATTTAAATCTTTAACGGGGCGCCGCCCGGAAGCATACATCCGCTCGATCATATCCACCACCTTGGTGCCTTCCAGCGCATTGGCGGTGATTACATCTTGGCCTTTCAGCACGTTCACCACGTTTTCGATCACGTAATGGTGATTGGCCGCCGAGCCCGTAAACGGCCCGTAATCGTTGGGGCGGGTTGGTGGGGGGGCAGCTCTTCCATTTGGTAATTTTCCACGTGGCAATATTCCACCTCGTTCATATACTGCCCCCCCCACTTTTATGGAACCTTTGGTGCCCACCACGGTGATGGAACTTTCCATATTCTTGCCCCACACGGAGGTGGAAAAGTTCAGCGAGCCAATGCCGCCCTTGGCCAGCCGGAACGCTACCACGCCGGAGTCTTCAAACTCGGTGGAATTTTGATGGTTGAAATCCCTAAAATGGGATTTGGGCTCGCGGATGTCGCCAAAGACCCAATAAAGGATGTCGATGAAATGGGAGAACTGGGTGAAGAGGGTGCCGCCGTCCAGCCGCAGCCCGCCCTTCCAAGTGTGCTCGGTGCGCTGGGCGGGGTTGTAATAGCGGTCGTCGCGGTTCCAATAGCAGTTGATTTGTACCATACACACCTCGCCGATTATTTTTTCGGAAACCATCTTTTTAAGCCAGGCGCTCGGCGGGCTGTAGCGGTTTTGCTTCACCACAAACACGCTTCGGTTTACTTGCAGCGCTTTGTGGATGATTTGCTCGCAAGTATCCTTGTCTAACCCCATCGGCTTTTCGATCACCACGTGGATTTTCTTTTCCAAAGCCATCAGCGCTTGCTTGGCGTGCAGGCCGTTGGGCGTGCAAACGTGCAGTATATCAGGCGATTCCGCTTCCAAAAGTTCTTCCAAAGTGTTGTAAAAAGGAATGCCGGCCGGAAACAATTCGTGGTGCCGGGCGGCGGGGTTGATGTCGGCCACGGCCACCAGCTCCGTGTCAGGATATTGATGGACGATGGTGGCGTGGCGACGGCCAATGTGGCCAAACCCGGCCACGGCTACTTTGTACATTTTTGGAGGCTTTTAAAAGAATAATCTTCCTTGGCGGGCAAAATTTTGAAGGGCGAAAATTAGAGAATAAAAACAGACCCCGAAAAAAGGCCGCGCCCAAACGGAATCATTATAGAGCGATCCCAAGGTTTGAACCGCAAGCAATATTTTCGCGGACAGATTTTTCTCCCGTGGGCGATCGCAAAAAAAAACTTCTTATCGTAAGCTATTACTGGCTGCCCGATGCTGGGACGGGCGTTTACCGAATATCTAAATTTGCTAAATACCTCAAGCGCTTGGGCTGGGAAATAACTATCCTGGACGGCCAATGCCGATAGCCACCTTAGTGATGAGGATTTTGACGTGCACCGCGTGAAGGGATTTAAAATGGCCTCGCTGTGGAAATCCAAAAAAAGTCCCGTGAAAAAAGAATCGGGCCTGAACCCCAGCGTGTTCTATCAAAAAGAAAAATCGTGGAAGGAAAAATTGATGATTTGGATCCGGCTGAATATCCTCGTGCCCGATGCCAAAATCGGGTGGCGCGGCGCGGCGGCCAGGGAAGGAATCCAATTGCACCGCCGCAAGAATTTTGACGTGATGCTTTCCACCTCCCCCCCGCCCACCACCAGCTTGGTGGCGCTGAAAATTGCCCGCAAAACAAAAGTGCCTTGGGTGGCCGATTTCAGGGATCCGTGGACGCAGATTTATTATTACGAAGCCTTCCCGCAAGGAAAGCTGGCCGCGAAACTGAACGCGAGGCTGGAGAAAAAGGTAGTCCGCCAATGTGATGCCTTGGTATGCGTGAACGATGAATTTTTCAACTTTGATTTTCCCGATTCCAAATATTTTAAAATTCCGAACGGGTTTGACGCGGAAGACTTTGAGGCATTGCCACCGGCGAAATCCCGCTCAACGGACAAACTCATCGTCCGCTATATGGGGACGTTGAAGATGAACCAGTTTTCGCCGGGCTTCATCGAGGCTTTAAAAAAACTGGGAGGAGACCATCCCGACCAGATTCAGTTTGATTTTTATGGCCGGATTGATCCGCAGTACCAAGCCAAACTGCAAGCCGCCAGCGGCGCGGTCATCTTTCGTTTTCCGGGTTTGGTGCCACACCGCGAGGCCATCGAAAAAATGGCGGAGGCCGATTTGCTGATGCTGATTATCGGCACGGGCGCGAAAAGCAAATTGGGGTTTTCCACCAAGATTTTTGAGTACATCTACACCAAAAAGCCCATCTTGGCGATCGCCCACCCAGACGGGGCCGCCGCTCAGATCTTGAAAAAAACTGGCACAGGTTTCACTTTCAATCACCACGACGCGGAAGGGATTTTTCGCAGCATCGAAAGCGCGCTCCAAGCCCGTAAAAAAGAAGAGGATTTGGTCCAGCCCGATTTTAAACAAATTGAGGATTATAGTTTTGAAAAACTGACCGACAAGCTGGATGCCGTGCTGAAAAAGGTGCTAAAACGCTCATCCCAATGAATCTGAAAGAACTCAATGAATTTCGGAAAAGCGGCACTTACAAGAAACCACGGGACGAAAATTTCTTGGAGGATCTTAACCAAACGCTTTATCAAAAAGAACGAAAAGAGTACGCCTCTTTGGAGCCGGAACATCCCATCGCGCTTGTTTTTGGGTTGCCCCGCTCGGGTACCACGCTTACCGCGCAAGTGGTGACCCACGGCTTGGGACTTCATTATATAGATAACATCGCGGCACGTTTTTACCTCGCGCCGCTGCACGGCATCAAGCTTTCCCGCGCCATCGGCGGAGAAAAGAACAGCCTGTTTAAATCCGATCACGCCGTTACTTCCGACCTTACCGACATTCACGAGTTTGGCTATTTCTGGCGGCACCATCTCCGCAAGGAAAAGCTAACCGCGCCCGCCGAACTGGAGCAAGCAGAAGCCGAAATCGACTGGCCAAACCTAAAGCGCGTGCTGGCCAATATGCTGCAAACGTGGGGCGGCCCCGCGCTTTTCAAAAACATTTTTGGCGCTTTTCACATCCCCCGTTTGGTAAAGGAAATTCCCAATTGCCTTTTCATTTATATAGAGCGCGACTCGGCGGACGTTGCGATGAGCCTGTACAAAGCTCGCCAAAAATTCTATGGCGGGGATGTAAAAAAATGGTGGAGCACCGCGCCCCCCGAAATCCGCGACCTGCTGGATTTACCGGTGGAGGAACAAATAGCGGGGCAGGTTTTTTATTTGCATAGATTCTATGAAAAAGAATTGCAGAAAATTCCTGAGAAAAACAAGCTTTGGCTGCACTATTCTGAATTGACGGGAAATCCCAAAAACGCTATCGAAAAGGCGCAGGCCAAAATGGAACGGCTGGGCGCGCAACTGAAAATCCGCCCCGAGGCCATTCCCGCTACCTTTGAAACCCGTACTTATGCCACGGACGATCCGTTCCTCAAAAAATTTAAAAAAGCCTATCAAACCCTACAAGAAAACCACGCGCCGCGACCATAATATTTCCATCATAAAAAACTTGACGCAATGACTGTTGCCATCCACCAACCCAACTTTTTACCTTGGCTGGGCTATTTCGATAAAATAAAAAAGGCCGACCACTTTGTTTTTTTGGATGATGTAGCTTTTGTGAAAGGCCACATTTGCAATCGAAACAAGATAAAAACCCAAGAAGGCGAGGCCAGATGGCTGACCGTTCCCGTGAATCACAAGAAGGGGCTTTCGGTAAACTTCAACGAGCTGGAACTTTCCAGCGACCCCAAGTGGCGACCCAAAATCATCAACATCTTGCGGGGCAATTATTCCAAAGCGCCCTTTTTTAAAGATTATATTGATGACTTTGAAAAAATTATAAAACAGAAAGCCCACCGAACGCTGGCGGATTTGAACATCGAGCTGATTAAGCATTTTTGCTACCTGCTGGAGATCGACACCGATTTTTCGCGCTCCTCCATAATAGAGGAAGATTTGGGGGCAAAAAACGAGCGCAACATCAACATCGTGCGCCACGCGGGGGGCGATGTTTATTTATCCGGCCAAGGCGCCAAAAAATACAACGACCCCGAAGCGTATGAAAAAGCTGGGATAAAATTGGAATACCAAGAATTCGAGCATCCCGAATATCCGCAGGTGGGCGAGGAATTCGTGCCCAACCTCTGCGTGTTGGATTTGATTTTCAACTGCGGGCCGGAGAGCAAAAATTACCTTTGATTCACCACTTGGTGCGGATCACTTCGAACGCTTCGGCGTAATCTGCCTTCACTTGAGTGCCGCGCACTTTGGCCAATCCGTAAATAAATTCTTTACTGAAATAGCCCCGTTGTTTTACGAATTGCGATTTGTAGAATTTCAGCGCGTCCCATTTTTTGTCTAAGTGGCGTTCTTCCAAAGTCACGAAGGCCTGCGCCGAAAAAGTGATGTGATTCCAAGGCAGTTCGTAGCCCCATACGGTGATTTCTTTAAAGGCCCTCAATCCTTCGTTGAAAACCACTTGGTGGTCTTGGTGCAAATCGCTGCCACTGGGCAGCAGTACCATATCCGGCGCCAATTTGGCGCGCAGCCGCACCAGTTCTTCCAACACTTCTTGGCGACTGTAGGAGAGCTTGCGCACCTCATAATCGTAGATAAAAAGGTTTTCCCTCGGAATGTCCAGGCTCCGCATCGCTTCCACGAATTCCTTGCTCAGTAGGTCGGGGTCGCTGCCTTCTGGCAGAGAGGCGCGCGCGGTGGAAAAAGCCGCCACGTAAAGTTCCACGCCGTTTTCCAGCATCCGCGCCATCGTGCCGCCACAGCCCAGTTCGGCATCATCGGTGTGTGGTGCCAGCAGCAGCACTTTTTCAGGTCCCATCATATTTTTTGGCTTTTTCGTTTTGATTGTTTTGATTTTAGAGTCGGTTTTTGAAGCAGATTATTGGCGCGGGATTTTTGTCAAGAGGTGGCCTCCTCCCGTTTTTTTCGGCTGACCACCACGGCGGTTATCAATAAACCAATCAGTAAAAGGCAGGAAACGGCGCTGATGATATTGGCGGTGGCAAAGCTCTTCTCAAAAATCATTTCTATCTGATGATTTCCGGCGGGGATTTTCGCCGCGCGCAGCACGTAGTTGGCGCGGATCATTGGCACTTCATTTCCGTCCACCAAAACTTTCCAGCCCTCCGGATAGTAAACCTCCGAAAAAACCGCCAGCCCCGCCGCATCACTGTTTGAGGTGTAAGTAAGTTTTTCGGGATCGTAAGAAGTAAGCTGAATCGTGCCCGACGAAGAGGTGGGCGACCCTTCCATTTTTTCCAGTTGATCCTGCCGGATAACGGCGGTGGTTTTCAAATCCGCCGCGCCGAGGGCATTTATTTCTTCGTCCGCCGTTTGCACCGTTTGGATATTTTCCACGAACCACGCATTGCCGTTGCGCTGGGGGTTTTGCAAGGGCTGGCCTTGTTTGTTTACGATTACATATTTGGTGTTGAGCATATTCAAAACGGGCGTCCGCGCAAACCAATCTTGCGGGTTCGAGCCTTCTTGTTTTCTCAATTGACCAATCAAAGTTTGAATCTCGGCCTGCAAATAATAATCGACCAGCTCTTGGTATTTTTTCAATTTAATGCCACTGTAGCCGCCCACCGATTTGTGGAAAAAAGAAGTGGTAGCATCATTAAATGGGGAAACCGTCAAGTTCAAAACCCGATAATTGGGATCTTTATCTTGTAGGATGGCAACGTCCGCCGCGCTTTTCGCCACCTCCGTTTGGTTAGGTTTCACAAAATTTTCCGAGGATAGATAACGCCGATCCAGCAGCCACAAATCCGCTACCATAATCAGCCCCACGCCAATCACGAAAATAGGCCCTTTGATGGCCTTGCGATGCCACAGCAAAATCAAGCCGCCCGTCAGCAATAGCAACAACAAAGTACGTCCCACGTCTTTTTTGAAAATGGCTTGGCGGACGGTAATCAGTGCCTCCATAAACTGATCGGCCTGCGCGGGGGCAAAACCCGCTTGGGCAAGCTGGTTGGGCAATTGCTCTGCCTCGCGCTCGCTCAGGAAACTGTTGAAAGTGGAAGGCGCCACATACGATATCAAACAAAAAGCCACCAAAAGGCCACCCACGATATAGAACAGTTTTTGGTTGGTCAATTTGCCTACCCCAGAATTTTCTTGGAACGTTTCGGGCTTTTTCAGGATTTTATCCAAAGCCATTGCTCCCAGCAACGGCACCAGCAAAGAGGGGATGACCATTATGGAGGAAACCGCCCTGAACTTATCGTACATCGGCATATTTTCGATGAAAAAATTGGTGAGTGCCGGGAAATTTTTTCCCCAACTCAGCATCGTCATCAGCACCAAGCCAATCAGCAGGGGAATCTTCAAACCATTTTTTAAAAAAAACAAGCCGAAAAAAGCCAAGAGAATAAAAGCTACCCCAAAATAGGCCGGCCCCGCCACAAACGGCTGATCGCCATAGTATTGCGACTGTCCCGCCACCGCCTGTTTGAAACGCCCGTCAATTTCATCCAAGGCCTGCGCGTCAGGCCCGATGGCTTGGGACACCCCTCCCTTATAATTGGGGACGAGCCACGAAAACGTTTCCGCCACCCCGTAGCTCCAGTTGGTGATGTAGTCCGTGTCCAGTCCATCGCCCTTATCGGTGGCCTCGCTGCTCAGCTCCGATTGGCCGCGGGTGGAGAGTTTTGAATAGTCCAACGTCCTATTTAAATAGGCAAATTGCGTCCCAATGGCGATTAGGGCGGCTCCCAAAAGCAAGGCGGTGCTTTTCAAAAATTGGGGCAGCACCCCCATTTTGAATGCCCGAACCAGTTCATAAATCCCCACCAAAACCAAGACGAAGGAAAAATAATAGAACATCTGGGGATGGCGCGCATTCAATTCCAAAGCGGTGAAGAGACCGAACACCGCCGCCCCGAGCAAAGGTTTGCCGCGCTGGTAGGCCCAAATCATACCCGCCAAAATGCCCGGCATATAGGCCATAGCGTGAAACTTGGAGTTGTGCCCAGCGGCCAATACTTCTATAAAATAACTGGACAAGGCATACGCCAGACTGGCCGCGATGGCGATACGGGCGTCAATGTTCAGGGACATCATCAACACGTAAAAACCAATGCAAAGCAGCACGAAAAGCCCGATCGGCCCGGTAAGCACCTTGACAAATACGGCCGGAATAAACCGAATCCAATTGCCGCTATCCACCACCGAGATGGCATAGTTGGGCATCCCCGCAAACATCACGTTGGTCCAGTAAATGTCGCGGCCTTGGTCGCGGTATTCTTGAATTTCACTGGCCGAACCTTTGAACTGGGTCACATCGCCCTGCGACAAGGTTTTGCCTTGGATACTGGGCAGAAAATAGAGAACGCCGGCCAAAATGAAAATCCCGACGGCGATAAAAAAAGTGGGCAGTTTGGTGCTGCTGTATTTGTTCATAATAATCCCAGCGATTTTTTTAAGCGCCCAAATATAGGGTTTGAAGGACAGTCCCGTTTTGGCTCTTTGCCCGTCTTTTTTAAGGATGACTATTGGGATTTCCGTAGTCCAACCTTAGAAGCTGTTTAAGATTGCGATGATGAAATGTTGTATGGGCGAGGCTCGTGCCGTGCCGTTGGCACTTGGTTAGAATCCGGCAAAACCAAACCCCAGACTTACGTCTGGGGCTATCGATATAGCGTCCCTTTGGGACTCTACCGCCCCCATAGTGCCAACGGCACGGTATGTTGATAGCCCCAATCGTGAGATTGGGGTGGGATTGGACGACAGCGCGGCAAGTGCCAAAGGCACGACACACTAAATCGGCCTTATGAAATTTTCACGAATCATTTTTAAACAGCTTCTTAGGGCAGAAATTAGCGTATTTACAAAAGGACAACCTTGGATTAAGGACATTTTTGAATAGAAAAATCAATCATTACCACTCCCCATACCGCGCAAAATCCGTCGTGAAACTTGACCATCCACTTGGCCCGCGTATTTTTGTTTATAGTCTGAATAAATCGCCAAATCCGGTTTTGTTTTTCCCTCCAAAATAGCGGCCGTCGCTTTTTTCAGTGGCTGATAATCCTTCGCTTCTATCCCCACGCCATCTGCCAGATAACCCGCCAAGTCCAGCCCCGTATAGTCCATCACGATGAGCGGCAAATCAAAATAAACCGCCTCCGCGCCCACCGTGCTGTAGTAGGTCAGCAGCGCATCGGCGGTGTTTAGCAAGAGATACAAATCATCGTTGGAAATCAAATAGTTGTCCGTGCCCACTTGCCGCGCCAACTGGTGAAAATAGTCCCAATCCGGCTCGCGCGGGTGTGGTTTCAGCACAAAATTGTGTTGGGGAAAATCCTTGGCCAGTCGGAAAAAATCCAAGTTCAGGCGGTCGCGCAGTTTTTCTTCGCCACCAAAAAGCGGCTGGCTGGTGTAGAGAAACGTTTGGCCGGCCGGTTTCAATTTCAAATCGGCGCGCAGGTTTTTTTCTTTCAATACTGGGATGATGTCGGTGCGCAACTGCCCCGCGACTTCAATTTTTTCCGGCGGGAAATTATTGGCTTCCAGCACCTTGCGCGTGTGGCTACCGAACACGAAAGTTTTGTCCGGCGGCTGGGTAAATTGCCAATCCTCCTTTACAAAAGAATACGAAAGATGACTGGGATACACGGCGCCGTGCTGCACTGCGTAGGTTTTCGCACCATTTTTTTGGGCAGGCTCCAGCAGGCTTTTCACGCGGAGGCCACTCTCGTCGATGCCGCCCACCGTCTGGATTCGGGACTTGCCAAAAAGCCGCTCCGCCGCCGCCAGCCGATAAAGGGAGGTGGCCCGCAAGGCACTGAGACCTTTCGCAATTTCCAGCATCAATCTTTGTGTATCGTCCTTTTCATTTTCCAGCCATTTTTGAAATAGTAAAATTTCTTTTTTTCGATAATTTTTAAAGGATTTCCAACGCTCATAAGAAAATAAAGAACCCGCCAAAAAAGGTTCAAAAAAAAGGCTTTTCTTGGCGGTGCTTCCCAGCAAGTTTTTTCGGGAAAAAGACAAATCCGCACTGGGGGAAGGATAGACTTCCTCCAGCAGCATCCCGCCTTTTATATTTTGCAAATCATCCAAAAGATATTGCACGGGCGGATTGCCCCGTTTGGTTTTCAATGTCCGCTTGTCCAAGATGGGCTGCGGTTTCATCGGCGGATATAGAAATACGTGGCGCGCCTTTTTCAGATTGAGATTCAAGAACCACCCTGTCAATGTGCGGAGCGCAAAAACCAAAGCAAAGCGCGCGATTCGCAATTTTGAAGTTTTCGCTTGGGGCAATTCAACCTTGGCATTTTTCGCCACCATTTTTTTAAAAAAAGAACTATTGGCAAAAACTAAAACCTCTCCATTTTTTGGATTTATTTTTTGATAAAGCGACCATTCTTTAAAAGCAATTTTAAAACGGTTGAAAAAGATGAATTTTGTGTAATACCAAAGCGAATAATTTTGAAAGGAAAGATGTTCGGCGATGGGTTTTCCATCGCGAATTTGATGCGGAAATGCCAAAGTTAGCCTCGCGGATTCCTGAAACGTGGCTTCCAAATCCAACGGAATCGAGGTCGTTTCAAACGGGAAAACTTGGGAGATTTCTGGCGAAACGTAAATTTTGGCGGAAGGCAAATCGGCCAAGCGAGTGATTTCTTTTTCCGATAAATCCCTGAAAACCAGCACCTCCATTATTGGCCGCAGATGTGTTCCACAAATTCGCGGAAAGCGCCGCCGCCGCCGCTTTTTTCCAAGTGCAAAATGTCTGGTATTTCTTTCACCGCCTTCACCGCATTGGCGGGGCAGGCTTTCATTCCAGCTTTTTGCAACACTTTCAAATCATTGATATCATCGCCGATGTAGGCCAAATTTTCCCACTCCAGTTTCTCCTTTTTCAAGATTTCGGCGATGGCCTCGGGCTTCTTTTTTTCACCTTTGAGATAATGGACGAGCTTGAGTTTTTCCACCCGCTTGGCGTTCAGCGCGCTGTCTTCGGAGGTCACGATGCCCGTTTTGAAGCCCGCCTTCCGCAGCAGTTCAAAGCCTTTCCCGTCTTGACGGTTGAATTTTACCAACTGCTCGCCGTCTTGGTTGTAATACACGCCGCCGTCGGTCAGTACGCCGTCCAAGTCGCTCAGCACGATTTTTATTTCCGGCCATTTTTCTGAGGAAAAATGCTTTTTCATCAGCAGCTCGCCCATCGTCCAGTCTTCGGGCTCGTCCAGTTCCAGCGCGGTGTGCGGCGGCATTTCGTAATATCCGATTTTGCCGGAAAGGCGGTTTTCGTCCTTCAAAATATTTGCCACCTTGTTGATATAGAAAGCGCCATTTTCCATTAGTTCACCATCAAAATCTTGGCGGCGCGGGCGGTTTTGGTAGTCGTAATTTTTGGGCGTTCCATCCTCATCCCAAAAAAAACGCTTGAAGCGCACCACGCTCAAAAGCGAATCCAAGTTTTCGGTTTTCAGTTTTTGCAGGGCTTCCTTAAAATGAACCGTTTGCGTAAAGGGCGAAGTGCATTGTACCAACAAAAAGAGGTCGCTTTCGGAAAGTTCTTTTTTGCGGACAAATTCCAGCATAACGGCCTCGGTGCTGGCGGTATCGTTGGCGTTCTCGGCCTCGCGCCGGTAGATTTCCACTTTATCAAAACCAAAGCTGGCTACGGTATCGGCGATTTCGTCGCAATCTGTGGCCACGGCGATTTTATCTACGTCATTGCATTTTTGCAAAGCCGCTAAATTCCAGTAAATCAGCGGCTTGCCATTGAAGGGTTTGATATTTTTAAAGCGGATGGATTTGCTGCCGCAGCGGGCGGGGACGAAGGCGAGGGTCATAGAATTTATTTGTAGCTTATGGTATTTTAAACATATTCGCTAAAATAAAAAAAGCCATCTCAGAAAATTTCTAAAATGGCCTTTTCACAATTGAGATTTTCTTTAATTCAAAATAATCTCCTTAGTAATTTCATACCCATTGGAAGTTCTTATAACGAACCAATAGATCCCAGAAGGTAAAGTACTCACATCAATAGATTCGGTTTGTTTTGAAACCCTTTCAGTTTGTAACAAAACTCCTCTGCTGTTAAATATTTTAACATCGGCATTCCCTCCTGAAAATAACCTGACCTGTACTTTATTATCGGCAGGATTAGGGAAAACATCTGCAAAATCAACTACCGCGCTATTAGACTGATTGGATGCTTTTTTAGTGAAGGATTCATCATTACTTGGATTGTACATTTCAAAAACTGGTTCATAATCTTCGGAGAAACCCGTGCTTAAAATCTTCGCGCGGTATTCCACCGGACAGATGCCATTATCATAAGAAACTATATATCTTACAATATAACAAGTGCCGGGATCAACAGCGGGATCGCTATAAGCAAAGGTACTATTGCGTCCTATTGGAGATATAGCTACAGGCCCATTGTTCTCATTCAAAATAGTCCTATCGCTAGTAGGATCACAGACATCTGCCTCATAAACGACCCAAGAATGAGTTACGTTAGGAATACTACTTGATGCATTTATGGTTAAATCGCCTCCATCATTTTGACCGCCTGAACTCAGAAGACCTGTTAAATTCCTTAAGGAAGGAAAGATGCTTACCGTTTTTGTGAAAATAGTTGTATCACAATTACATATTACCTCAAGTGTTATTGTAATATCTCCCGAAATCGTCCCCCAATCATTAATTGTGATACTATTCCCACTTGAGGTAAAATTAACTCCCGGTGGTAAGAGCCAATTATATATAGCAGAAGGACTACCCTGAAAGGTATAGGTAGTTGGAAGCGAATCGGTTCCTACACAAAACTGAGAAGGCCCTTCTATTTCTTTTCCCAAACAGCAATCATCAAGCTCAAAACAATCTTTAATGCAGGTATTATCAACCGTTCCAGTCATTTCTCTTACTGGTAAACCGGAAGAAGCATTGGAATGCTGCAAGTAGCTCAAACCCGATACATCACCAGCGATATGAAAACAGCAATTATACACTTCTGGAAACGGCTCAATCCCCATATCAAATAATGTTATCCTTCCTGCATCGCTACCCAGCCTTTCCAATCTTACTTTATAAGGGTTATTCAGTATAATGAAAGGACTTTCACACAAAGGCCATTGACGAACGTTACCATCGTTTACATAAACTCCAACTGCCATATCCGTAGCTCCAACCGCATTTCCATCATGAACAGCAACGCCAATAAAATCATTTACGGATGTTACGTTATTTTCATCTTCAATGCCATTAAGGTTATTTTCCGAAACCATAAACAAAAAAGTTGCGATAGAGGTGTTGTTTGATCCAACACCATTAACTTCAAAATCAAATTCTGCTACCCACCTTTCGCATAATGGTTTGTCCAACTTCCTATATACCCTAATATCAGTTGAGCCATCAGGAGCATTGGAATACTGAACCACGCCGCCTGAAACTTGAATTCGCGGTGGCATATTTGCGCCAGTATTGGCAGTATTATCAACAGTAGTCCAACCTACTGCACTATTATAATCAAAATAATAACTACAACTATCTTGAGCACTCATTGATTGAATACAAAAGAAAAGTAGAAAAAGAAAAATTGCTGATTTCATTGTTAATGATTTTAAAATTTGCGCAAACGTAGTCAAATTTTTCCTACAAAATAATGCGTTCTTTAAAATGTTTAATTTTCTGTTCTCAACCATTATTTTACAAGAATGGGCTTGCTGTGGCAATGGGCGGGGATGAAGGCGAGAGTTATATATTATATTTTACGGGCAACCACCAGAAACATATCACTCAAATGATATCTTTTTTGGGTGTAAAGAACCCCATCAGAGTGACCTCCCAAGTTTTTTAAGAATTTCCGAAATTGAAGTAAAGATTCTTTCACTTGAGCCTTAACATTTGGCCTTATGACCTCAACCATTTCAAATCCTGTTTTTTCCAATAGATTTTTTGTCGATTTTTTATCAAAGAATCCCATATGTGCCGCCGGCTGCCAATAGTACCAGTTTTTACCAAAAATTTTCACCCCTAGCGATTTTACATCCATCTGTTTCAAGAATAAAAGGCCGCCTGTTTCCATATTTTCCGCCAACTTTTCCAAGTCTTTTTCTGGATACGGCAAATGTTCCAAAACATCTACCATTACATAAGCCTTTGGGGTAGGCAAGTTATTTATAGCCAGCGTTTCTTTCAAGGTAAAAGTGTCACCCTGATATACTTTTTTGATACCGTTTTGATGACCCCGTTTTACAGCTTCAGGGTTGTACTCAATTCCAAACGAATTTGGAAAACCGTTTTTGTGAAGCAATTTTACCAAGACACCATAACGAGTGCCTATGTCACAAATCACATCTTTTGGATTCAAATACCGCTTGGCCGCTACCAAAATATCGCTCCATTTTTGATAGCTCATCTGTCTATCAATATTGATGTTTTTTGGAACAATATCTTCGGGATAAACCTTGTCCAAATGTTGCGGCTTAAAGGCCGGTGAAGTATAGATAAAACGGCAACTTTTACATTGTACGATTTGCAAAGGTATTTTTTGCCGTCCGTCCCAACTCGCCGTTTCGTATTTATCGTGGGGATAATTTTCGCTGGGCCATTGGTGGACAATTTTTTTAGAAGCATTGCCGCACACTAAGCAGTCTTTTTCTTCCCTGAAGTCTTCCACCATCAATGCTTCCGGTATTTCAACTTGTCGCGCTGCACCTGCTCTATTTCCAAGATTTCTTTGTCTTTATAAGAAAGCGCTTTGTGAATAGCTCCCAAGTCGCGAACCATTTTTCCAAGGCCGGCCGGCTCCAGCGAAGCCGCGTGATCCGTCCCTTTCCAAGTGCGGTCTTTGGTAAAGTGGCGCTCTATCCAGCGCGCGCCCAGCACGTAGGCGGCTACGTCCACGGAAATTCCAAGATGATGGCCTGAAAATGCAATATCCTTAACCCGCCCGCCGTAGTTTTTGTAGAGGCGGTCGATTTCCAAAAGATTGACATCCTCAAAAGGCACGGGATAGCCACTGGTGCAGGAGTAAATCACTAGCCGCCCTTTGGCTGCGCCGTTTTCCCCGAAAAATTTCACCAACTTTTCTTCTTCCCCGTGGGTGGTCATCCCCAAGCTGCAGTGCACTTCGCCGTCGTAATCGTCGCGCAGCACTTTCAGCATTTCATAGTGATTGTTGCAGGCCGAGGGTACTTTGATAAAATCCGGTTTCAGCTCCACGATTTCCTTGGCGGAAGTGGTGTCCCACACCGAGGTGGAATAGCCGATGCCGATGCTTTCGGCGTATTTTTTCAGCTCCGCGTGCTGGTTTTTGTCCAGTTCCAAAAACTCGCGGTGCGCGCCGTAAGTATCGCCATAAGAATTGTGCGGATTGGGGTGCGGGGCTTGGTATTGTTCTTCGGTCAGCAGTTCGCGGTTGTGCCGTTTTTGGAACTTGGCGTAATCGGCGCCGCAGTCTTTGGCCAGCTTTATCAGCTCTTTGGCAATCTCCATTTCGCCTTTGTGGTTGCAGCCTATTTCGGCAATCACCTTGGCGGGGCGGTAGTCTTTTTCAAACATCCGTGTTAAATTTTTCCAAAAGTATTGAATCTATAATATTTGACGAATTTCGCACCCGCTTTACACCTGTTTAAAAATCCAAGCTTTTGGGAATCGTCATTCGTCAAGGTTCTAAGGCCGCCGTCGTCAGTTACGTGGGGGCTTTTTTTGGTTATCTGAACTGGCTGTACTTTTACCCAAAGTGGGCTTCTGCAGATGAGGTGGGGCTGTTCAAGGCCCTGTTCGATGCCTCGCTTCTATTTGTGCCTTTTTTGCAAGCCGGCGCAGCAAATTTGGTTGTAAAATTTGCGCCTCATTTTCAGGATAACGAGAAGAAAGAAAGACAGTTTTCGGCCTATATTTTTGGTTTACCTGTTTTGGTTACGGCCTTGTTTACATTTCTTTTCTTTATTTTCAAAGAAAGCATTGCTAATTTATATCAAGAAAATTCACCCCTTTTTGTAGATTATCTTTGGTATATCATTCCGCTGGCAGCGGTTTCCGTCTTTGTAATCATTGTGGAATCGCTTATCAGGGTAAAAATGCGGATTGTAATCCCGCGTATCATCCGTGAAGTTTTTATCAGGATTTTAAACACCTTTTTGGTATTGTTTTATTTTTTGGACTTTATATCTTTAAAAGGGGTTATTATAGGCTTCATTCTTATCAATGTAATTCAGCTTTTTGGAATTAGTTTTTACTATTTGAAACTTCGCGGAAAATTGATTATCCCTTCTTGGGGAATTACCAAGACCCGTTATATCCGCCCCCTGTTTGATTATAGCTTTTTTATGGTGCTCGGCTCGGGCAGCGGTATGCTGGTGGGCAAGCTGGACACCTTGATGACCACTTATCTTTTGGGTCTTTCCCAGACCGCCGTATATGGCATCGCCTTTCTGATAGCGCAGGTTATCGAGCTGCCACGCCGCACCTTCACAGCCATCCTTGCGCCGCTGGTGGCCAAGGCCTACAAACAAAAGGATTTTGTCGCCTTGCAAGATTACTATCACCGTTCCGCCCTCAACTTATCCATCATTGGATTTCTACTCTTTTTGGGGATATGGAGCAACATTAATTTGGTCTATTTCTTCGTACCTGATAAGGAAATTTATAGTACTGGAAAATGGGTAGTTCTTATTATCGGATTTTCCAAAATTGCGGATATGGGAATGGGAATAAACAACGAAATTATTACCAATAGCAAATATTATCGCTGGAACATCTATTTGACTCCTGCACTGGCCGTGATTGCAATTGGGACGAATTTGATTTTTATTCCAAAATATGGCATAAGTGGGGCCGCCATCGCCACGTTAATTTCCGTAGTTTTATACAATGGAATACGTGTTTATCTTCTAAAAAGGAAAATGAAAATAACACCCTTCCGATGGTCAAATTTGAAGATCTTTGGTTTAGGGATTTTGACTTTTTTTATAACAGAAATAATTCAAATTGATAATGTTTGGGTGGATTTAATAGTCAATATGTTTGTAGTTTTAATAGCATTCATTTTTCCCATTATCTACTTTAAAATTTCAGACGATGCCAATCGGTTTTACGGGAGTGTTCTCAAGCGGGTTTTTAAAAAATAAGAAAGATTAAACTCGAACCCTATTAGTTATTTTAAAACCTGCTCTAAAATCAGAATAATTTTTTCAGCGGTTTTTCCATCGCCATAAGGATTGTTAACATTCGGGAATTTTGAATTTTCATATCCCCTAACTTTTCTTGATGAAGATTCAAAAGGAAAACTACATATCGCATTGACATTCATTTCCAGCAATTCCGTCCACTCCGTTTCCTCGCGCAATGTGATACAAAATTTATTCAGGTAAAGCGCCTCTTTTTGCAATCCGCCGCTATCGGTCAAAATTATATTGGAAAATTTTATCAAACCCAACATATCCAAATAACCAACCGGTTCGATAATTTCCACGTTCAGTTTTAAATTAAATTCTTTCAGCTTTTCCCGCGTTCGCGGATGCAATGGACAAACTATTTTTTTCTCTTTAGAAATTTCATTGATAGCATCCACCAAGGCCGTCAATCTTTGTTCATCATCCGTATTTTCTTGGCGATGAAAAGTGAGTAAAATATAATCCTCAAAATCAGGTTTTTCGGCTTGTTTTGAAAAATGCAAAACCGAATCCAACATTATATCGCCGACTTCATAAACTTTCGCAACTGTTTTTTCGATGTTTTCATCGTTCAAATTCTGCACGGATTCCTGCGATGGGCAAAATAGATAATCCGAAATCCTGTCGGTCAAAACTCGGTTGATTTCCTCCGGCACTTTCATATTGAAACTGCGCATCCCCGCTTCGATGTGCGCCAATTTCAGGTGCAGTTTTTTAGCCGCCAAAGCTCCCGCCAAAGTAGAATTGGTATCGCCATACACCAATACCAAATCCGGTTTTTCTTTAATAAGAATTTTTTCAATTTCCTCGAGCATCCTCCCCGTCATCGCGCCGTGTGGGAGATTATGAATATTCAGATTATAATCCGGTTCAGGAATTGCCATTTCATCGAAGAAAACCGCGCTCATTTTTTCATCAAAATGCTGTCCCGTGTGGATAAGTATTTCCTGCCAATCCGTGAGTTCGCGCAGCTTTCGCGAAAAAGCGGAGGCTTTGATAAACTGCGGGCGTGCGCCGATGATGGTGGCGATTTTCATTGAGATGCATTTTTGAATTTCTTAACTTGCCAAAAAATCAAAACCTAATGAAAATTATAAAAATCGCAATAGCTGAGACAGACATTGAAAAACTCAAAAATCATCTTTCAAAAGCCAATTTTGACCTTCAAATTTTAGAAAATGATTATTTGGACACGGCGCTACTTTCTGAAGAAAGTTTGAGCAAAGATTGGCTATCCGATGAGGACGATGTTTGGGACAAAATTTACAAGAAACAATAACCTAATTCTTACCCTCCTTCACCTCCTCATAATCCACATATTCCCCCACTTTTTTATCTTCTCTTTTAGGAGGATTCTGTGCATCGTATTCAATCGTGACATCTCCTTCTTTTTTCTGAAAAGGCGAACGAAAACCGCGTGATTTTGCGCTACCCGCATTTTGATGCGAAGGTTTCAAAAACAGGTTTTTTACCAAAAAATAAATCAGGTAAAAAAACAGGATAAATAATATAATTCTTGCCAAAACTTTACTTGCTTAAATACAGATTCCTTTCGGAATAAATTTTCTTGAAAACAGGGTCGCGCAAATCATCGATAAAATAGATTTTTTCGCCCGTGGATTTCATCTCCGGCCCCAGCGATTTGTTCACGTTTTTGAACTTGTTGAAACTGAACACCGGTTGCTTAATCGCCCAGCCCTTTTTCTGCGGGTTAAACTCAAAATCCCGCACTTTATTTTTACCCAACATCACCTTCGTGGCATAGTTCACATACGGCTCTTGGTAGGCCTTGGCGATAAACGGCACCGTCCGCGAGGCGCGCGGATTGGCCTCGATGATATACACTTTATCGTCCTTAATGGCGAACTGAATATTTATCAAACCGACCGTGTTCAGCGCCAGCGCGATTTTCTTCGTGTGGTCGATGATTTGCTGCATCACCAAATCGCCGAGATTAAAGGGTGGCAACGTCGCGTTGCTGTCGCCAGAGTGGATGCCGCACGGCTCGATGTGCTCCATAATCCCCATTATATACACGTCCTCGCCGTCGCAAATCGCATCGGCTTCGGCTTCGATGGCGCCGTCCAAATAATGGTCGAGCAAGACGCGGTTGCCGGGGATTTTCTTGAATAAATTGATGACGTGATGTTCCAGCTCGTCTTGGTTGATGACGATTTTCATCCCCTGCCCGCCGAGGACGTAGGACGGCCGCACCAAAATCGGGAAACCCAGTTCCTCCGCCAGTTCGCGGGCTTCTTCGGCATTGGTAATCACGCCGAATTCAGGATAGGGAATGTCATTTTCTTTCAACAATTCCGAAAAACGGCCGCGGTCTTCCGCCAAATCCAAAGATTGATATTCGGTGCCGATAATTGGAATATTATATCTATCCAATTTTTCTGAAAGTTTTAGTGCAGTTTGCCCACCCAATTGCACGATGACTCCTTCCGGTTTTTCGTGTAAAATAATATCATAAATATGTTCCCAAAAAACAGGTTCAAAATATAATTTATCAGATGTATCGGAATCGGTGGAAACCGTTTCGGGATTGCAGTTAATCATAATGGCTTCGTAGCCACATTCTTTCGCCGCCAAAACCCCGTGAACACAGCAATAATCGAATTCAATTCCCTGACCAATCCGGTTGGGGCCGCTGCCCAAAACAATCACTTTGGGCTTATCGCTTCTTACACTTTCATTTTCGGAAAAAACATTGCCATTTGCATCCTGTTTTTCCAATTCAAATGTGGAATAATAATAAGGCGTTTGTGCAGGAAATTCTGCCGCACAAGTATCCACTAATTTCCACACTCGATTGATACCAAAATCAGTTCTTTTTTTATGAATCTCACTTTCCAATTTACCAACCATATAAGCAATTTGACGGTCGGCGAAACCTTTCATTTTAGCTTCCAAAAGCAGTTCGCGCGGGAGTGAATCCAAGGTGTGTTCAGAAATACGGTTTTGTACCTGGACCAAATCCTCGATTTCGCGCAGAAACCACATATCAATTTTGGTAATATCATAAATGCGCCGTAGCGGAATGCCCATTTGAATAGCGTCGTAAATCACGAAAACGCGGTTCCAACTGGCCTTGTCCAGCATCTCCAAAACTTGGTCTTGGTCGGTGTAGCCTTTGCCGTCCGCACCCAGTCCGTTGCGCTTAATCTCCAGACTTTGAGCGGCTTTGTGGAGCGCTTCTTGAAAACTACGCCCAATCGCCATCACCTCCCCCACCGATTTCATTTGAATGCCCAACCGACGGTCAGAGCCTTCAAACTTGTCAAAATTCCAGCGCGGAATTTTCACAATCACATAATCCAAAGTCGGCTCAAAATAAGCAGAAGTTGTTTTGGTAATGTGGTTCATCAATTCATCCAAATGATAACCGATAGCCAGTTTCGCAGCAATTTTCGCGATGGGATAACCCGTTGCTTTGGAGGCCAATGCGGACGAACGCGACACGCGCGGGTTAATTTCGATGGCCACGATTTCCTCTTTTTCGTCAGGACTGACGGCAAACTGCACATTGCAACCGCCCGCAAAAGTGCCGATGGAACGCATCATTTTGATGGCCAAATCGCGCATTTTTTGGTAAGTCGTGTCCGACAAAGTCATCGCCGGTGCCACCGTAATCGAGTCGCCGGTGTGGATGCCCATCGGGTCCATATTTTCGATGGAACAGATAATTATCACATTGTCATTGGAATCCCTAAGTAGCTCAAGTTCAAACTCTTTCCAACCAACCAACGCCTTGTCAATCATCACCTCGTGGATGGGCGATTCTTGCAGCCCGTGGGTCAGCGCATCCTCGAATTCATCTTTATTAAAAACAAAAGTGGCCCCCGAACCGCCCAAGGTGTAGCTGGCGCGGATGCAAAGTGGGAAGCCAAATTCCTGCGCCACTTCCTTTCCTTTCAAAAAAGAAGATGCGGTCTTGGCCGGCGCAACTTTCACATTAATTTCGCTCATCAATTTGCGAAATTCCTCACGGTCTTCGGTGATATTTATCGCATCGATGTCCACACCGATAATTTTTACGCCGTATTCTTCCCACAGTCCGTTTTTATCCGCTTCGATGCAGAGGTTGAGCGCGGTTTGCCCGCCCATCGTGGGAAGCACGGCATCAATTTTTTGCTCTTTCAGGATTTTTTCCAGCGACTCCACTTCCAGCGGCAGCAAATAAATATGGTCGGCCATCACGGGGTCGGTCATAATGGTGGCCGGATTGGAATTGATAAGCGAAACTTCTATCCCTTCTTCGCGGAGGGAGCGCGCCGCTTGCGAGCCGGAGTAGTCAAATTCGCAGGCTTGGCCAATCACAATCGGGCCGCTGCCGATGATGAGGATGTGTTTCAGGGAGTTGTCTTTGGGCATTTTATAAAGAGAAAAAGGCAAAAAAAAGGTGCTGCGATTGCAACACCTAAAGTTTTTTACTGATTGAAAATGAGCATTTTAGCCCTTGTGATTCATTTCGTTAGACACGGTCAATTTTTTGCGGCCTTTGGCGCGGCGGCTGTTCAATACCTTGCGGCCGCCCACGCTGGCCATCCGCTCGCGGAAGCCGTGCTTGTTTTTGCGTTTTCTGTTCGAGGGTTGATACGTGCGCTTCATTTCAATATATCTTTACCGGATTGGGATGCTATTTTTCGGGGCGCAAAGATAGTATGCACATTTAAACCTACAACTTTACTAAACACTTTCTTTAAAGTTTAGGCTGACTACTATTGCATCTCTGAAATTTCTAAACCACAAAGACCCAAAGGACACAAAGATTTTACCTTGGCGAACTTAAAAAGAAATCTTCAACGAGGTGTAATACTTTGAGCCTTAGCGCCTTTATGGCAAAAATAGTTGGAAGTTAATTTCTAAGTTTTATAAAAAAACATTGAATTTGATGAGTTATTTTTCAGGAAAAACGGTGTGGATTACGGGGGCTTCGTCGGGGATTGGCGAGGCGGTTGCCAAGACGCTGTCGCGGGAAAACGCGAATTTAATTTTATCCGCACGGCGTGAAAACGAGCTGGAGCGCGTGAAAAACGAATGCGAAAATTCCGACAAAATAAAAGTGCTGCCGCTGGATTTGGAACAACATCAAAACGCGAAAGACTGGACGGAAAAAGCGTGGGGTTTTTTCGATGGGATTGACATCTTATTAAATAACGGCGGCATCGGCCAGTTCGGGAAATCTTTGGAAACGAAGGACGAAGTGGAGCGCAAGTTATTTGAAATCAACTACTTTGGGAACGTGGCTTTGGCGAAAGCCGTCCTGCCAAAAATGCTGGAAAAAGGTAGCGGCCAAATCACGGTCATCGGGAGCATCGCGGGGAAATTCGGGCAGGCGAATTTGGCAGCCTACTCTGCATCCAAAGCGGCGGTGAATTTATACTACGAAAGCCTGCACCAAGAATTGAAAGATTCACCCGTCAAAATTCAAATGGTGAATCCGGGGTTTATCCAAACTTCGGTGACTCTAAATTCCTTAAAACCGGATGGTACAAAAATGCAGAAAAACAGTCCCGCGCAGGAGAATGGGATGCCGACCGAAAAATTCGCCAAAAAGTTGCTGAATTTTATGCAAAAAGATAAATACCATTCGTATATCGGCGGAAAGGAACTTTTGGCAGTACCACTACATTCGGTTTCGCCCAGTATTTTTTATAAACTATTGGGATGATTTTCTCTAAAAACTGAACCTATTTTGAGATGAAATTTCCAGCTTTAATTTCCGCAATTTCCGACACGCACCAGCACCTACAAGCTGAGGCGGCCAAAAGCGTGAACCGCTTGCTGACGGTGCGCAACTGGCTGATTGGCTTTTACATAGTGGAATATGAACAGAAGGGGGAAGACCGCGCGGAGTATGGTGACCAACTTTTGGATACCTTGGAAGAAACATTGGACATTCCGGGACTTTCCAAAACGGCTCTGAAACTAAATCGGCAGTTTTATTTGCTTTATTTTCAGATTCGGCTGACGGTGTCCGCCGAATTGCAAAAAATCTCGTATAGCTCTGATAGCGAGAAACTTGGAATTGGTCAGACGGTGTCTGACCAATTTGAAAACGCGGAAAAAAGAAAAACAATTTCCGCTGATACTTCAAAAGAAACAATTGTGCAGACGGTGTCTGCACAATTGAATAATCTTCTTCAAAATACTAAAAATGAGAGTATTACAATTGGTCAGACAGTGTCTGACCAATTCAGGAGTCTCCCACCCTCACTCCAAGTCCCACCCGAAAAACTCATCAGCCGGCTCAGCTTTTCGCACTTTGTGGAACTGATGAAAGTGGACGAACCGCTGAAACGTACTTTCTACGAAATGGAGTGCATCAAAGGGGCGTGGAGCGTGCGCGAACTGCGGCGGCAAATCCATTCGCTGTATTTTGAAAGAAGCGGGCTTTCCAAAAAACCGGAAGAACTTTCACAAAAAATAAATCAAATAACCAAGCCCGAAAACCCACAAGATATTTTAAAAAATGTATATGCGTTTGAGTTCTTGGATTTGCGCATCAAAAATACCATCGAAGAGAGTGAATTGGAAGAAGCATTGTTAGATAACATCCAATACTTTTTGTTGGAAATGGGTCACGGATTTTGTTTGGAAGCACGGCAAAAAAGGATATTGATTGGTGACAACTATTTCTTTATTGATTTGGTGTTTTATCACCGCGTATTGAAATGCCATATTTTGATAGATTTAAAAGTAGAAGAATTCAAACACGCCAACGCTGGACAACTGAACACTTATCTGAATTATTACAAAGAAGAAATGATGGAAATCGGCGACAATCCGCCCATCGGGATTTTGCTGGTAACGCACAAAAACGAGGCATTGATAAAATACGCCACGGCGGGAATGGACGAGAACCTTTTTGTACAGAAATATTTGGTGGAATTGCCGAGCAAAACGCAGTTGGAAGAATTTGTGCAGAAAGAGTTGCGGAATTGGTAGTTAAGAAATTTTCATCCAAAACGCACGGGCATCAGACTATCTCATCCGTATAAAACGTCTTCAATTCCCGTACCTTTGCCGCCCATTTTCCACGCTATGAATTTGATAAACTCCACCTACACTTCCGACGAGGCGCGCGAGCATCTGCACCGCCAGTTCAGCACCGCAATCCCCTGCCGACACTTGGTTTTGGACGATTTTTTAGATAAGGAAATCGCCGACCAGTTGTACGAAAATTTCCCGCCGATGGAGAGCCTGAACGTGAAGCGCAAAAGCCTGAATGAAAACAAGGCCGAGGACTATCATTTTGAGCGCTGGCATCCTTCATTTGCCAAAGTGCGCGAGGCGGTGAGCAGCGAAGAATTTTATCAATGGATGCGTGAAGTGACTGGCATCGAAGAACTTAGAACAACCACGGATTCTTTGGGAAGTGGGGTGCACCAAGGCGCGGACGGCAGCTTTGTGGATGTGCACGTGGACGTGAATATGAACCCGAAAGCGGGGCTGTGGCGGCGCATCAACTTGTTGATTTATCTAAATAAAAACTGGAAGGACGAGTACGGCGGACACATTGAGCTGTGGGACAAGCCGATGAAGGAATTGCACCACAAAATCGCGCCGAACCACAACCGCGCTATCATTTTTTATACGGATGAAAATTCCCCGCACGGCGTGAGCAAAGTGGACGTTCCGGAAGGCGAAACCCGCAAGTCATTTTACACATATTATTATACAGACATCGGCGAGGGTTTCAAATACCGCGACTCGCAATTTAAAAGCCGGCCAGACGACAGCCTTGGCAAACGGGTGCTGACGGAAACGAAGGAAACGATAAAAATCCGTGCAAAACAGTTCTTGAAAGCGCTGGGAATCAAGAGTTTAGATTTCCAAGACAAAAACAAGTGATGGGTGACGGGTTAATGTGTGAATGAGTTTCAACTACCGCCCCAACGCACTCCTTTTGGGATTTTTATCTCCCCTTTTTCATACGGATTGATGAAAATCTGCAAAGTCGTCGGCTGCGGTTCTTGGGTTTTTAAAGTGTAGGCAAAAAGTTGATTTTCTCCATTCGGATTGGGATACGATTTTTGCTCCGAAATTTCTAAACTTTTTCCATCTTTCATTTCCAATTTCGACAAAAAATAATCTGCACTTTTCAGACTATTTTTCAAATTTCCATTTTTAATCAAAATGGGATTTTCAATCGTAAAACCATAATCCGAGTCGGTGGCATTTTCAAAATTGGAAAAATAACGCTCGTTCTGAACGCTGCAAGCGGAGAAAATCAATAACAATCCAAATATTAACTTCCTCACTTTCAGTCTTTTTCAAATTCTTTCACCGTGCTTTTGATAATGTCGATGCAGTCCATCAACTGCGCTTCGTCCATTACCAGCGGCGGGGCAAAGCGGATGATGTTTCCGTGTGTCGGCTTAGCGAGCAAGCCGTTCTCTTTCATTTGCACGCAAAGGTTCCAAGCGGTTTTGCTGTCTTCGGAATCGTTGATAACGATAGCGTTGAGCAATCCCTTGCCGCGCACCAGTTTCACCAGTTCGCTTTCGTCCGCCAAGGTTTGCATTTCCTTTCGAAAAATTTCACCAAGATAGCGGGCGTTTTGAGCAAGTCGCTCATCTTCAACCACTTCCAAAGCGGCCATTCCTACTGCGGCCGCCACCGGATTTCCACCGAAAGTGCTGCCGTGCTCGCCCGGTTTGATACAAAGCATAATTTCATCATCCGCCAAAGCGGCCGAAACGGGATACGCGCCACCGCTCAACGCTTTGCCTAAAATCAAAATATCGGGACGAACGTACGTTTCTTCCTGACGCTCGCAACTTCCTGAACAAGAGCAATTTCCGCAAACGGCGAGCAAACTCCCTGTCCGGGCGATTCCGGTTTGCACTTCATCCGCTAAAAGCAAAACTCCGTTTTTATCACAAAGACGGCGCGCTTCTCTCAAATAATCTTCTTCGGGAACTACCACGCCGGCCTCGCCCTGAATCGGCTCCACCAAAAATCCCACGACATTTTTCCGCGAAAGGGCATCGGCCATAGCCTTTTTATCATTATAAGGAATACGGATAAAGCCCGGCGTAAAAGGACCAAAGTTTCCATACGAATCAGGGTCGGAACTGAAAGAAATGATGGTGGTGGTACGGCCGTGAAAATTGTCTTCAACCACCACAATTTGAGCATCGTTTTCCGAAATCCCCTTTTTTTCATACGCCCATTTCCGACACAATTTGATGGCAGTTTCCACGGCTTCCGCGCCACTGTTCATCGGGAGAACTTTATCAAAATGGAAATACTCGGTGATGTATTTCTCAAACTCGCCAAGACGGGCGTTGTAAAAAGCGCGGCTGGTCAAAGTAATCGTCTCCGCTTGTTCAGTCATAGCTCCCACTATTTTAGGATGGCAATGCCCCTGGTTGATGGCCGAGTAAGCCGATAAGAAATCATAATATCGTTTGCCTTCCAAATCCCAAACATAAACGCCCTCGCCGCGCGCCAAAACCACCGGTAGCGGATGATAATTGTGTGCGCCGTGTTTCTTTTCCAGTTGCATCGCCTCCTCGGAGGTCAGTCGTTTTTCCATCGTTTCCATGTCAAAATCGTTTAAAAAGTGTAAAGTTTTCAGGGAGCATTTGTTCCGCCGAAATTAGGATATTTTTGCCGCCTATGCAGACCCCTCCCCGTCCTTTCAAAAAAAACGATCGCCCCGAACTTTTGATTTCCAAAATGGCCTTTGGCGGCAAGGGCATCGCTAAAATTCCCACCGAAAATGGCGAATACGTGGTGTTCGTCCCCGATACGATTCCGGGCCAAAAAGTAGGCGCGCGGATACTGAAAGCGCGCACCAAATATGCCGAGGCCAAGCTCCTCAAAGTGCTGAAAAAGAGCGAAGAAGAAGTGGATTCCCCTTACGTTCCCATTCCGGGCGCGCCTTATATTACGTTGCCCGTGGAGCGCCAACATTATTATAAAAAAGACACCAGCATCCAACTTTTCAAACGGATTGGCAAGGTGGAAAACGTGGCGGATTTGCTGGATGAATTTATCCCGTCGCCGCTTCATTTCCATTATCGCAACAAAATGGAATATTCCTTCTCGTCCGTGCGCTGGGACAGGGATTCCGACCTTTTTGTGGATGAAATGGCGCTCGGTTTCAAAAAGCGCGGCCAGTGGTTGGCCGTGGAGCAGTTGCGGGGCGATTCGGGATTGTTTGATGCCGAAATGGAAAACGCCATCCCAAAAATCAAAGATTGGTTTGAAGAACGCGGCCTTAAAGCGTGGCATCCCAAGCGGCGCGAGGGTTTCGCGCGTTTTCTCATTGTAAAAAAGAGCTTTGCGCAAAATGGTTTGCGCATCAATTTTACGAGTTCCAGTTCGCAATTGGATGATTTTGACCCTCAGGAATTTACGGATTTTATCAAAGAAATGTTGAGCGAAAAACTCATTGGGCTGACGCACACCATAAACGATGACCCTGGCGACCGCCCCGTGGCCACCGACGGGCAGCGGCACTTGCTTTTTGGTTCTGAATTTTTGGAAGAGGAAATCCTCGGCCTGAAATTCCGCATTAGCCTCGAAAGTTTTTTCCAAACCAATCCCAAAAGCGCGGAAAAACTGTATCAAAAAGCGCTCGATTACATCTTTGAAAATCGAATGGATTCGGATAAAAACGTGGTGTTGGATTTGTTTTCGGGGACGGGGACAATTACTCAGCTTCTCGCGCAGCGCACTGAAAACAAAGAAGTTATCGGCGTGGAATTGGTGGAAGAAGCGGTGGAGGACGCCCGAAAAGCGGCCGTCGAAAATGGCTTCTCAGACCTGAAATTCTTTGCCGCCGATGTCGGTAAATTTTTGAGAGAACATCCCGAGTATCAAAATAAAATCGAGACCGTGGTAATGGACCCGCCGCGCGCCGGAATTGCACCAAAAACCTTGCAAAAAGTGATTGACCTTGACGCGCCGCGTATCGTCTACATCAGTTGCAATCCCGCCACCCAAGCGCGCGACACAACTGTCTTGATGGAGGCGGGTTACGTTTTCAAGAAATTTTCGCTGGTGGATCAATTTCCGCATACGGCGCACATTGAGAGTGTGGTGCTTTTTGAAAAGTCCACGGCCGACGGTCGATAGTCCACAGCCTGTGTGGGAAAGGCGGTCTGAAGTTTGAAGTTTGAAGCTTGAAGTTTGAAGTTTGAAGTTTGAAGTTTGAAGTTTGAAGTTTGAAGTTTGAAGTTTGAAGTTTGAAGTTTGAAGTTTGAAGTTTGAAGTTTGAAGTTTGAAAATACTAAAAAAAATATCAGATTAACAATGCAACAGAATTAGCAATTACTTAATTACCATTAAATTCCAATAGAATTACTACTGAATTACATTCTTTCAAACTATGAAAATTCTAAAGAAAAACTGGTGGATTTTTGCCTTTCAAGGGTTGGCCTTGGGCGTGATTGGAAGTTTAGCGATTTTCAACGCGGAGATGACGCTGGCCAATATCGTCCAATATTTAGCGCTTTTGTTTCTTGGTTTTGGTTTGATTTTAACATTGAGCGGTTGGCGAACCCGCGCGAAATCTGGAGTTCGCTGGCTGTTTATTTTGATTGTGGGAATACTGGAAATGGCGCTCGGCCTATTGATTTTAATCTATCCCAATGATTCCACGGACATCTTTATTTATATCATCGGTGGCTTTGCACTTATGATGGCTTTGGCACAAATTTTTTTAGCTTTTTCGGCCAAAAATGCTAAGCTTCTTTTCTTCATCAATGCTATCATCGGGGCGGTGTTTGGATTATTGATGATTTGGAATCCTTTTGATAGCGAAAAATCCCTTACTTATTTGGTAGGATTTTATAGCATTTTATTGGGGATTGCGGTGATTTATTATTCCTTTCGGATACGGAATTGGGCGGGAAAAAAATTGGAGACGGGCGAAGATCCACCAAAATAGCGAGGCGCTTTTTCATGAAAAGCAATTTCTTTTAGAAAGCTATGCGTGCATAGTATATTTATCTTTGCCGCAAAATTTTAGTCATTTCCCACGACACTCCCCCACCCCAGCGCAGCTTTGAACTGCCCGCGTATATCAGGCGCACCACCAAAATTTTGGAATGGCTGCATCCCAATATGGCTACGCAATTTGCCTTACGCCTCTTTTTCCGCCCTTTGAATTTTCCCGTTCCCGAGCGCGAAAAGCCCCTTCGCGAAAAAGCCACATTTCATAAAATGACTACTGGAAAAAGTGAATTTTTCGTGTTGAGCTGGGGCGACTCACCGCGCAAAGTATTGTTTATGCACGGCTGGAGCGGGCGAGGTACGCAGTTTTTTAAGATGATTGAAAAAGTGGTTTCGCTTGGTTATCAAGCGGTTGCGATTGAAGCCCCTGCCCACGGAAAATCCTTAGGGAAAAAAACGCATTTGTTGGAATTCAGAGATTGCGTGTTGGAAGTTTCCCGCCAATTCGGCCCTTTTGCGGTTTCAATCGGGCATTCCCTGGGCGGAATGGCTATCTTTAATGCCTTGGAAAATGGGCACGAAACCGGCGTGGTGATTTCCGTCGGAACGCCCGCCACCATCCAAAACGTGGTGATGGATTTTGCCGACCAACTTGGTGCTTCGCCCGCCATCGGCAAGCGCATCATCCAGCACATCGAAAAACAATTTTCTATGAACACTTCCCACGCCTCCACTGACTATTTGGCCGCGCTTCACAACCCCCAAGGTTTGGTGGTGCACGACCTGAACGACCAAGACGTTTCCGTAGAAGATGCGCACGAATTGCATCGAAGTTGGCCGCTCTCCAACCTTCTGATTACCAAGGGAAAAGGCCACCGCCGAGTATTGATGGAGGAATCCGTCATCGATGCTATCATCGGTTTTCTGCCACCGAACTGACAGCCGAACCTTTGGCGGGGATTTTGCCGTATGTATGTGCAAACATTTGGAAATGAAAAAGTTGCTAATGCTGTTGCTGGCATTGTCGTTTGCCTTGGCCGGCTCGGCACAATCCCAAAACCAAGAAAAGAAAATGGACTATCCCGTAAAAAAAACCGAGGAAGACTGGAAAAAAGAACTCAGCCCCGAGCAATTTTACGTATTGCGGCAAGCAGGCACCGAGCGGCCCGGCACTGGCGATTACAATCTGCATTTTAAGGATGGCGTATATAAATGTGCCGCTTGCGATGCCGAACTTTTTGAAAGCGAATCTAAATTTGAAAGTCATTGTGGCTGGCCAAGTTTCGATAAAGCGATTGACAATAAGGCAGTTACCGAAAAAACCGATAAAACTCACGGAATGGTGCGCACCGAAATTTTATGCGCCAATTGCGGCGGCCACCTCGGCCACGTATTCCCCGATGGCCCCACCGAAACGGGGATGCGGTATTGCATCAATTCTGTTTCGCTGGATTTTGATAAAGAAAAAGAGGAGATAGAAACCGCCAAAAAGTAAAGATTTAGAAAGGCACTTCGTTTGGAAACCTACTCATCCCGTTCCGACGTTTTAGTCGTGAACGGGATTTTTTTTTAATCCACATTCTGCCAAAATCTTTTGATTTTTCCTAAAATTATCTGCGCCATCTTTTTCTTGCTTTCTGCCGTCCAGCCCGCCACGTGAGGAGAAAGAATTACGTTCTCCGCTTGGGTCAGATGATTGAAATCTCCCGGCAGATCCGCACCAAACAAATTTTCAAAACTGGAACTTTCGTATTCCAAAACGTCTAAACAAGCGCCGCTAATTTTACCGCTATTTAGCGCATTTACCAAAGCGGAAGTTTTTACAATTTTTCCACGTGCCGTGTTTATTAAATAGAAATCTTTTTTGAAAGATTTAATGAAATTTTCATTTACCATTCCGATGGTTTCTTCCGTCTGCGGAATGTGCAAACTTAGAATATCACTTTTAGCCTGAATTTCTTTCAAAGAAACTTCTTTTGCATATCCATTTTCAAAACCTTTTTTATACTTATCGTAAGCTAAAATTTCGCAACCCAAACCGCGCAGTTTTTCCGCAAAGGCGCTGCCCATATTTCCATAACCAATGATGCCCACGGTTTTTCCGGAAATTTCCAGCCCACGGTTTTCCTCGCGTTTCCAGATTCCTTTGCGCACTTCGGCATCGGCTTTTTTCAAATGGTTGAAAAGCATCAGGAGCATCCCCAGCGCGTGTTCGCCCACGGCATCGCGGTTGCCTTCGGGCGCGTTAAAAGATTTGATTCCCAGTCGGTTGGCCGTTAGCAAATCAATATTTTCCAAGCCCGCTCCTACCCGCCCGATGAAGCTGAGCCTCACCGCTTTCTCCAGAAATTCTTTGTCCAACGGAAAACGACTGCGGATAACAATCCCCGACACATCGGAAATAGTGCTTTCCATTTGCTCTTTGCTGGATTCAAAATCTTCGATGATTTCGAAGCCCAGATCCGCCAAACCAGTAGCCAAAAGCGGGTGGACTTTATCTAAGAATAGGACTTTCAATGATCAGATTTCTTATGAGGAATAGTGGATGGCCCCTCTCGTTCGGCCCTATAGTGGGGCGACATAATTTCTACCTCGTTTTCCGCAAAAACATCTTGTATGTTTTGGTGCAAATCAGAATAGATTTTTGCTTGTTTGGTAGGTTCGCGCGTATAAGCATTTAGCTCATAATTTACATAAAAATCATCCAAACTTTTTTGCAATACAAAAGGGGCGGGAATTTGCCCAATCAATGGCGTTTTTTGGGCGGCTTCTTCCAGCATTTTATGAATTTTCCGCCACGGCACATCGTAGCCAATCGTAACGGAAGTATGCAGAATCAGCCCCTGTTTCAGGTCGCCGCTGTCGCTGAAATTAACGCTGCTTTGGCTCATCACCACGCTGTTGGGCACGGTAATCAATTCGTTCTTTATGGTACGAACCCGCGTCACCAGTAGGTTTTTGGCCACCACATCCCCGCTGGTCTCGCCGATGCGCACGCGATCGCCCACCTTGAACGGACGCATATAAGTGATGACCAAACCCGCCATAATATTGGAAATGGCGGAAGACGAACCCAGCGAAATCAACAATCCCAAAAAGACGGAAACCCCCTGAAAAACTGGGCTGCCTGAGCCGGGCAGATACGGCCAAATCAGCACCAACATAAACACATACAAAAGGAAAATAAAAATCCGCGCCGTGGGTACGGCCCAATCGGGATAAAAGCCGTTGATTTTCAGCTTGTCTTCACGGATTTCAGTAGCCAAAAACCAAACTCCTTTGGCTAAATACCTTACCACAAAAAATATGACCAAAATGGTAAATAGATTGGGCAGAAAATCCACTATACTTTTGATGATAGATTTTAACGGATTCAGTATAAAATCAAAGAGGGTTTCGGCAATGCCTTCCGTGGCCGGGAAAATGTTTAAAAGGATGGGCAGGGTGATAAAAAAAAGCACGAAAAGCACCACCAACCGCAGGGCGTTGAGTATCACCAAAAGGAGACTTTTCAAACGTTGGCCGTCCATCATTTGGTAGGTCCCGATTTTTAGGCCGCCACCAAAACGCTGATCTACCTTACCGAGGCGCACCGCCAAAAAGCGGAAAAAGCGATTGACGTATTTTATTGTAAAAACCGAAATCGCGACCACCAAAAGAGCGAGTCCGATTTCTATCAAGATACGTCGCAAGTCGCGCCCTGCGCGGAGCGTAGAGAAACGCGACTTAATATCGAGCAAATAATCCTCGGCGGTTTGGCCGGGCGATTTGCCGTGCCAAGCGGCATCAGCCTCGGTAATATTGGCCAAAAATTTCCGACCGTAAAAAAGTTGGGTCTGCACATCGTTTTCCACCACGCGGAAACTGTCGGGCGAGTACACAGGGTTTGTTAAAATATCGCTAAGCCGCTGGTTGATAAGGGCGGCTCGCTCGTAAGGGGAAATGCCGTTTAGATTTTCATAGAGATAAAAAAGCGGCTCGTTTTCCAATAAAACGGGCGCACGGTTTTGATATAAAGTAGAATCTAAATTTGCGACGATATTTTCGGTATTTTCATTTTGTGAAAATATGGAAAATGAAATGCCCAAAAAGAATACAAAATATAATGTTTTTTTCATTCAACCATTTTAATAGGAATGCAAGCGCCAAGAAATACCCAAATTGACAAATTTTTCCAAGATCTCATCGTCTTGGTATTTTACTACGCCACCAAAAATATCCAGTTGCACATCATCGGAAAGTCGATAGAACAACCCGCCGTCGAAGATGAAAAACTGGTTGAACAAATTAGCGGAATAATTGGCATCTACCTGAAAACCAAATTTGTCAAACACAAAGCGGTCGCCCAGCCCAACGGCGATGCCGCTGTAATTTCCCGGTGAAACCTCCGCGGCCAAATTAAACCGTAGTTGCTGAAAACCAACATCTTGCGAGAGTGCCGTACCCAAATTGAAAACGGGCGAGCCGCCTGAGGGCAGCTCAATGTATTGGGCAATGTCCACCCCGCCTTGCAGGCCCCACGCCAAACCGCCGTTTTCACCCGTGGACAAAGCTGTGCGGAAACCGATAACACAATTGGCCAAAATGCCCTCCCAAGGGCGATCATTGCGGCGGGCAAAGCGGCCGGTGTCGTCGTCGTAATGCTCCCAAAACCAACCGTAATTGACGGCCGCGTTGAATTCGAAACGCTCGCCCACGCCGTAGCGGATGAAATGATTGGTCTGCAACAGATTCTGCGAAGCATCAATTTCATTGGTTTCAAACAAACCCTGAGCGGCATCAATAATCACAAAAATCTTCTACCACAAAAGGCTTTTGATTGAAACCCACCCCTTGTTGCATTTGGAGGACATTTTTGCCCACCGTATTCGCATTGAAAATAAAACCCGGCCTATCACTATCTATCGTCTCTGAAAATTGCGAAAAAAGGGAGAGGGAAATAATAAAGAAAAGGAGAGAAAATTTATATTTCATTTATTAGCCATTTAATAAGAATGAATGCGCCACGAAATGCCCGTCCCGATGAACCATCGGTTTCCCGACACGATAGTGCCGTCTCCGATTCCACCAAGAACATCCAACTGCACATCATCGGAAATGAGCCACCAAAATCCCAAGTCGTAATTGATGAGAAATTCTTTAATGAAAGTGTCGTATTCGGCAAAGGATTCGAGTTGGATGCCCCAGCCGCCAAAATCGAGGCGGTCGCGGAGGGAAATACTAAGAACCTCCGTTCCACCAAAGTACGGCGCATAGCCCAAATTTATTCCAAGATTTTGAAAACCAAGCAGTTCCTGATTGGCAGCTAAAACGAATTTGGCTTGAATGGCTTGGACATTTTCGGTCGGCAAAAACTCTGCAAAACCCATCCGCAACTGAAGGCCGAGCGAAGTGCCGCTTCGCAAATCCAGAATATTGTAGCGGCCGCCAACGTCCAAAATGGAAATTCGGTGGTTCTTTCGAAATTGCCTGCCGCGCAAAGCTGGGGTCAGGGTTTGACTCTGAAAAGTCCGTTATAATTCTTCCGAAATTATAATCAAAAACGGCGCTGATTTCAAACTTTTCGGTGATGCCAAAACGTAACACATTTTCGGTCAGAAAATCTTGATAATCCACAGTAGATTCCGTTTCTTTTACAAAACCGTAAAAAGGGTCGATGGGAGCGACGAATTTACCTTCAAACTTTTCATTTTGAAAACGAAAGCCTTGCTGGAATTGCAGAACGTTTTTTCCAAACGGTATGGGCACTAATCGTAAAACCGGGTCGCACTCCGTTAATAGTTTCCGAGAATTGGGAATAGGTGAAAATCGGGAAAATAAATGCTAAGAAAAAGGTGGTTTTTTTCATTTTTAATAGAAAAAGTTTTGAAAGAAAAAGGTTAAATTCTGTGTATAAATGTTGAAGCTGCAAATTCAGCGACGTTAACGGGACATCTTGCCGACAAACTGCCACGAAATTACCAGTTCTCAATAACAAATTACTCCGCTTTCTAAATCCCCAAGATCGCCCTTCCAATCATAAAATAAATAAATAACCCTAAAATGTCATTAGTGGTGGTAATAAATGGGCCAGTGGCGAGGGCGGGATCAATTTTATATTTATCCAGAAACAGGGGGATGAAAGTGCCAATGAGAGCCGCCACGATGATGACCGCCAACAGCGAAATGGCCACGGTGATAGCGAGCAGCATCCCATAACCGAGGAACAAACTGGCGCCGATAATCAGTCCGCCGCATATAAGTCCATTGACAATTCCGACGGACAATTCCTTCATCAACCGAGGAAATAAGCTGCCCATATTTGCCTTGCCGGCCAAGCCTTGTACGATAATCGCGGAAGATTGCACGCCCACGTTGCCCCCCATCGCGGCGATGAGCGGGATGAAAAACGCCATTTTTGGGAGGTTGGCCAAGTCGCCCTCAAAATTGCCGATGACCGCCGCAGCCCCCAGCCCGCCTACCAATCCGATGAGCAACCACGGCAATCGCGCGCGGGTCATCGTCCAAACGCTGTCGTGGCTTTCCACATCCTCGGTCAGTCCGCTCGCCAAGTTGTAGTCCCTCCTTGGCTTCCTCGCGGATAACGTCCACCACGTCATCAATAGTGATTTTACCAATCAAATGGCCGAGTGCGTCCGTTACCGGCATCACCACCAAAATCGTATTTTTCCATCATAAGCGCCACATCCTCAGCGTCTTCCGTAGCTTCTGTACTTCGGACGGTCTCATTATAGACTTCTTTTACCGGAGTGCGGGTGCTGGTGGTCAGGAGCATTTTCAACGGCAAGATCCCCAAAAGGCAATCGTTGTCATCCACTACGTACACGTTGTGCACTTCCTCCACTTTTTCGGCTTGCAGGGCGCATTTCTTTTACGCACTGCATCACCGTCCAGTTGTGGTTCACTTTGATAAGTTCTGTGGCCATCAGCGCGCCGGCGGTATTTTCCGAATACGTCAGCAATCCCGCGAGATTCTTGGCCTTGTTCACGATCTTCGATGTGGTTTAGGACTTCCCGTTTTTTCTCCGGCGAAAGCTCGTTAATAATATCCACCGCGTCATCGGAATCCAAGTTTTCCACCAGTTCCATAGCGATTTCCTTACCGGAATATCCTTGCAGAATTTTCCCACGCAAATCCTCGTCCAGCTCCACCAGAGCATCGGCGGCCAATTCTTCCTCCAAATGCTCCACCAAGGTTTTGGCTTCGTCAAGTGGCAGTGAATCAATCACTTCCGCGAGGTCGGCGGGGTGCATCTCGTTCAGTTCGTCCAATCGGCGGGCGAGGTTTCCCGCTTTGATGTCGTCCTCTAATTGATCCGTAAAACCGTCGGTGATTTCAAAATTCATAGCTCGCCCATTCTTTTGGTGATATGCGCAAAATCCTGCCAGCCAAGCTGTTCCGCGCGTTGGCCGAGGATTTTTTCGTCCGCCAAAGGTAGCGGCAAACCCAGCGGTTTCAGCGCGTTGCGAAGGGTTTTTCTGCGTTGGCCAAAAGCGGTTTTTACCACTTTGAAAAACTGTTTTTCGTCGCAGCCCAGTTCCACATTTTCTTTGCGAAGCATTTTGATGACGCCGCTCTGCACCTTGGGCGGGCGGGTTGAATTCCGATTTATTCACCGTAAAAAGATATTCTCTTTCATAAAAGGCTTCGGTCAACACGCTCAAAATTCCACGCGTCTTCCCCCCCGGCGATGCCACGATTCTTTCTGCCACTTCTTTTTGGAACATTCCTACCATTTCTTTTACGAGGATTTTGTGTTCTAAAATTTTGAAGATAATCTGCGTAGAAATATTGTAAGGAAAATTGCCAATAATCGCGATATTTTCTATGAAAAAATCATTCAAATTTAATTGCAAAAAATCCCCGCCGATGATTTGATTTTCGGCCAGTTTTTGTTCCTTTTTTAGATAAGAAACGGATTCGCGGTCGAGTTCCACTACGGTAAGCGGTTGTTCTTTTTTTATTAGAAATTGCGTCAAAACGCCCGTGCCGGGGCCAATTTCTAAAACATTGGAATAGCCGCTGCCACTCAGCGCCTCGGCGATGCGTAGGGCGATGGCATCGTTTTTCAGGAAATGCTGGCCGAGGTGTTTTTTTGGGGAAACCAAGATGGATTTACGATTTTGGATTTGCGAATTACGATTGCGGACAAGCCGTGAGCGGCGGGCCGCTTACCTCGCACTTGCTGCGCCAAACTTACCAACTTCGCTGCCTTAAATTTATTTCTTCTGTAAAATTCCTTTTATAATGCGCTTTAAACTGGCCTAAACCCGTTGTGCATTAGGAAGTATTTCGCGGTGCTTTAGCCCGGCGAAATGCGAAATCACCCACCTCAAGGCTTTAGCCCAATTAGCAATTTCGGCTAAAGCCTAACCAAGGGCGCACCTATTTTAAAATCGGGCTAAAGCCACGGTTCAATACCAAATGCCGTACTCATTTTTGTAAGAAAAGTTTTAAATGCACAACGGGTGGCCTAAATTTTTTTGTTTTGATGATGTGAAATTTAATGTGGAAGCAAATCGATTCGGTTGCCTATTCAAAATGGCCGCCGCCATCTTATTGAAAAGCCCAACCCGTAACCTCCCTCGACAAAAAATCGTCTCAAATCGTAGCCCCAAGCTTTCGACACCATTCCCCTTCCCTACTTTCTGAGTAGCAGGATTTTAAAATCTAAAATTTTCTTTGCCAATGTTTACTGGGAGACAATCTTCCTGAAGGCGACTCTTAATTTTGCCATTCGATTAACATTCTTCTAAAAATCCGATAACAATGAAAAAAATAATGATGACCCTGCTGGGAGCGGGGCTGATTTTCACCTCTTGTGAAAAAAATGACGACAACGGCGGTGGCAACGGCAATGACGGGCCGCGCAATTTCAAGGTAACCATCGAAAACGTAACCACGCCCTCGGCTTACTTTTCCAGCGGCTTGGCGGCCGTGCCGGTTGATTCCGCAACGCCCGGCCCCATCTTTCCCGGCGGCAAATACGAGTTCAAATTCAACGCCGGCCCCCGCGTGCTGCCCCCTCCCACTGGAGATATGGGCACGCGCTTGAGCTTCGCTACGATGATGGTGCAATCCAACGACCTTTTCTACGCCCCTGACGGACAGGGCATTGCGCTTTACGATGGCAGTGGAAATCCCATAACGGGCGACGTGACTTCACAAATCAAACTGTGGGATGCTGGCACCGAAGTGGACGAAGAAACCGGCAGCCCCAACCAAAAGCCGCAGCAAACGCCGATGGAAGAGGACAAAGGCGTGGACGAAAACGGCGTGGTGACTGAGATTATGGGCAATATGGATGATTTCGGAAACGTGCTTCCCGCCGTGGCCGATGTGATTAAAGTGACCCTCGCGAACAGCGGGACAGAATTTACGGTGACCATCGAAAACGTGTCCGACGGGATGACGATTGCCACGCCCGCCTTGGGAATGGGAACGACCGCCGCCGTACCGATGTCGCCCACCGTGTGGGTGGTGCACACCGCGCCCAACCCTTTGTTTGAAGTAGGAACGCCCGCCAGCGAAGGCATCGAAAATATTGCCGAAGACGGTTTTGCGATGGTGGAAAACGAGCGCCTGATGGATAATACTGGCTTGATTGTGCCACTTTCTCCCGGCGCTTGGGCGGTGCACTCGCCCGACGTTCACCCTTTTTATGAAAGCGGTGAAGAAGATTTCGGCGAAGGCCTGGAAGCGATTGCCGAAGACGGCGACGCCAGCGAAATGGCCGCGTCCTTGGAAGGCAAGAGCGGCGTGTCCGCCAGCGGAATGTTCAATATGCCCGTGGGCGCATCAATGCCCGGCGCGATTGGCCCCGGCGGAAGATTCGAGTTTGAATTCACCGCCGAGAACGGCGACCGCCTTTCCCTCGCCACAATGTTCGTGCAGAGCAACGACTGGATTTATGCTTTTGGCGAAGACGGCATCGAGCTGTTCCCCAACGGCGACGCGGCGAACGGACAGCTTACCTCTTCTCTCGGCCTATATGACGTGGGCACCGAAGCCGACGAATTTCTTGGCGCGGGGCTGAATCAGGTCATCCGTCAATCGGGCCCCAATACCGGCCCCGCCGACGGCAATACCAGTGTGCGCGTGGTATCGAATACCGATATGGACAACATTCCCGCCAATGGCGACGTGATCCGCGTGACCATCGAAGCGTTGTAACAAAATAAGTTTGTTGGTTTAAAAAATGCCGCCCGAAATTATTTCGGGCGGTTTTTTTATTTGAAGGCAGTGGAAAGGCGCGGCCGTGCGCCGCTACATTTGCCGCCTAAAATTCCCCGATGAACAAGGCCGTGGGCTTTATGCTGATTTCGGTGGTGGGCTTTGCGCTGATGAATTTGACCGTGAAATTCTTGGGGCGGGTGCCCGCTACGGAACTGGTGTTTTTCCGCAGCTTGGTTTCCATCAGCTTATGCATTTATTTTTTGCGAAGAAGGAAAATTCCCTTTCTTGGAAATCATAAAAAATGGCTGATCCTGCGGGGGGTTTTCGGGGTCACCGCCCTCTCCCTTTTCTTTTATACGTTGCAGAAACTGCCGCTCGGCTCGGCGATTGTCATCCAATATTTGTCGCCCATTTTCACGGCCATTTTCGCCATCTTTTTATTGGGCGAAAAAGTAAAGATCCCACAGTGGTTTTTCTTCTTGGTTTCCTTCGCGGGGATCGCGCTGGTTAAAGGTTTTGACCCCAATATCAGCACCCGATTATTACTGATGGGAATGGGCTCGGCGGTGTTTGCGGGCCTGGCCTACAATTGCATCCGCAAGGTGAAGGACACCGACCATCCGCTGGTGGTGGTATTTTATTTTCCGCTGATCGCCACGCCCGTAATGGGTCTGGTCTGCTTGTTCCACTGGGTGCAGCCCATCGGCTGGGAGTGGGGGCTTTTGCTATTGATGGGGATCTTGACGCAGATCGCGCAAGTGTATATGACCAAGGCGCTGCAAAACGCGGAAATCAACGAAATCGTCAGTTTGAAATACCTCGGAATCGTCTTCGCGCTCGGCTTTGATTTTTTGATTTTCGAAGAAGACTACCAAGCGTTGGCGCTGGTGGGGATTGGCTTGGTGCTGGCGGGCGTTATTTTGAACGTGCTGTTCAAGGCGCGGCAGAAAAAGAATTTGGCGTTGCGGGCCGCCCGGCAGGTTTAGCCGTTTTGGCTCAGGCGAAATTTTGAACCAAAATCCCTATAAACAAAAGGACGACGATGGAAACCTCGATGAACCGAGTATTGATTTGGAATTTCATAATGGAGCGTGTTTCAGATGAAATTGGAACTCCAAAACTATGGCAATTTCTGACAAACTGCCAAACGTTTTGTAAGAAAATTTTTATAATCTCAACCTAACGTATTGATTATCAATTCTAAAATTTTCTACAAATAGAAAAAGTTAGAACCACTAAAAATGCGACATCAGAATGCCGCCGGCGATGGCCGCGTTCAGGCTTTCCGCGCCGCTTTTTTCATTTTTTAAGATAGTGATGTTTTCCGAACGGCCCTTCCAAAATTCCGAAACGCCGTGGCTTTCATTCCCTAAAATCAGCGCCAGCCTTTTTGCCGGTTTGAAATCCCGATAGTCCGTGCCGCGCATTTCCGCGCTGGCCAGCGAATAATGGTTTTCCAGGCGGAGGAAAATTTCTTCATTATCCAAATAAAATACCTGCACCCGCGCGAGGCTGCCCATCGTACTCTGTACGGTTTTGGGATTGAAAAGATCCACCGTGCCGGGCGCGCAAAATATCTGGCGGAAGCCGAACCAATCCGCCGTGCGGACCAGCGTCCCCAAATTGCCGGGGTCTTTCATCCCGTCCAAAATCAAAACTTTATCCGACTGAAAATCTTCAAATTCCGGAAACGGAAAAACCGCCAACACTTCGTCCGCCGTTTCCAAAAAACTCCATTCTTGCAGGTCTTTTTTAGAAAGGGGTTCCGCGCCTTTTTTTATCCAATGGGAATTTTGCTCAGCCATCCAAAAGGCGGGCGCGAGGTTTTCGGCCAAAAGCTCCGCCACTACTTTCCGCCCCTCGGCCACGAAAAGGCGCTGCGCCCAACGGTGTTTTTTGGCGCTCAGTTTCCGCAAAATTTTCTGCTGCGATAGCGTTGGCATCCTGTTACTTTTGCATTCTTTTTATTTTCCCAAAAAAAGCAAACTTGATAAAAAAGTGGCACATCTTGAGCTTGGCGGCGGTGCTGGGGCTGTGCTCGTGCGCCAGCAAGCACGTGCCGCAGGGGCGGCTGCTGCTGTGGGAAAACAACATCTGCGTGAACGGCGCAAAGGGCGCGCCCAGCGAGGCCGAAGGTATATTGAAACAACAACCCGTGAAAGGCCCCAACTTGGCGATTTACAATATGGGCAACGGCCGGCCGAAGAATTTTTTCAGCAAGATCGGCGAGGCGCCCGTGATTTTGGACTCGGCGAAAACGGCCAGCGGCGCCAGCCAGTTGCGGATCTGGTATTTCAACAACGGCTATTTCAACGCCACTTCCAGCTACCGCATCGATTCCCTGCACCCCGGCGGCGAATCGAAAAAAGCGGAGGCCACTTATTATATAAACACGGGAGACCGCTTTTATATAAAAAACCTGCTGCAAGATTCGGCCAATCCGAGGTTGACGGGGCTGGTCAATTATTTCTCAGAAAATTCTTATTTAAAAGAGCAAGCGCCTTATGATGCCCAACTATTGGACAAGGAGCGCGACCGCTTGGCGCAAATTTTCCGCAACCACGGCTATTTCGATTTTGCCAAAAACTACATCACCTTCCAGGCCGACACTTTCTTGCGGGGCGACTCGGTGAACCTGAAAATGTTCATCGCCAAAAAACCCGTGGAAGTGGGCGACACCACGGTTTTGCAAGACCACGAAGTTTTTCATATCAATGAAATTTACGTCCGGCCGGACCAATCGTATTCGGACTCGGTGCCGGCGGACACGCTGATTTACAAAAATTACAAAATCGTGTACGACACGCTGCGCTACAACCCGCGCTATCTGTATGATGCCATCCACTTTAAACCCGGCGACCGCTACGAAGAAAAAAAGCTCCGCGAAACCTACAACCACTTGGTGGGCTACCGGGCGTTCCAGCTCAGCGAGGTGGTTTTTCGACCGGCCGAGCCCGACAGCGCAGGCCAACCCACCTTGAACGCCTACGTGAACCTGAGCCCGATGGAACGCTGGCAATTCACCATAGAACCGGAAGTGACCAACACCAGCGGGAACTTTGGCGCCAACGGCAGCATCGGGGTATTGAATCGGAATACTTTCGGCGGCGGCGAGCAACTGGAATTCCGCCTGAACGCCGGACTGGAATACCAGCCCACCATCGGGCCCAATCAAGCCGTGTCGCGCACCTTGGAACTGGGCGCGGAAGTGAGCCTGCTTTTCCCCCGTTTTTTGCTGCCTTTCAACTCGGTGGATCTTTTGCCCAAACGGATGCAGCCCAAATCGCGCATAGCACTTTCGGCCAGCCGCTTGTCGCGGATCGAGTTTGACCGCGAGATTTTGCAGGCGCGGCTTTCGTATTTATGGAACGAGAGCCAGCGCAAGTTCCACCAAGTGGATTTGGTGGATTTTACCTATTCGCGGCTGTTTGCCATCCAAGACAATTTTCGCAACCAGCTCACGCCCATCCAGGCGCAGGCTTTCCAGTCGGAACTGATCCCGGCGGTGCGCTACACTTATACGCTCAACGAGCAACTACTGCCCGACCGATTTCAAAACCCGCGTTTTTTTAAAGGCTCTCTGGAATTGGCGGGTAATTCGTTTCGGCTATTGGACCAATGGACCAACCTGGGCGCGGAAGGCCCCAACGGTGCGGCGCAAGTTTTTGACGTGCAATATTTTCAGTACGGAAAAGTGGAGGCCGACTTCCGGTATTTTTGGAACATCAACGATGAGCACGCTTGGGTGCAGCGGATTTTTACGGGCTACATTTTGCCGTGGGGCAACAGCGTCATCGATTCCAGTGGCATTGGGCAGCGGGTGCCGCCATTTTCCAAATATTTTTTTATGGGCGGCAGCAACGATTTGCGCGCTTGGCCGGCTTACCGGGTGGGCGCGGGGCGGCAGTTCAATACCGACTATGCCGAGGGTGAAGACGTCAATTTCGCCACGGGCACCTTCAAGTTTTTGGCCAGTTCGGAGTATCGTTTTCCGATGGTTTCCAGTTTGAACGGGGCCGTTTTTATAGACGCCGGCAACGTTTGGTACACCGGCGGGCTGGAAGATCCGCAGACCGACCTGACTCTGAAAAGCTTGGTGAACGAACTGGCCGTGGGCACGGGTTTCGGCTTGCGGCTCGACCTTAGTTTTTTCGTCATCCGCTTTGATGTGGGGATGAAAGTGCGCGACCCCGCCCTCATCGGCCAAAACAAGGAATGGGTCATTTTCCAGCAACCCAATTTTATTGGCAACTGGAGCTATAACGTGGCGCTGGGGTATCCGTTTTAGTTGGCAATCGGCAATCGGCAGTCCGCAGTCGGCAATCGGCAGTCGGCAGTCGGCAGTCGGCAGTCGGCAGTCGGCAGTCGGCAGTCGGCAGTCGGCAGTCGGCAGTCGGCAGTCGGCAGTCGGCAATCGGCAATCGGCAATCGGCAATCGGCAATCGGCAATCGGCAATCGGCAATCGGCAATCGGTAATCGGTAATCGGTAATTTCGGAGTTTTTTTTGAATTACAACTGAATTACAACTGAATTACAACTGAATTACAACTGAATTACAACTGAATTACAACTGAATTACAACTGAATTACAACCGAATTACAACTGAATTACAACCGAATTACAATTCCGTTGCCTTCTTTACTTTTGCCGCTTTATTTTTCAAGAAACTCGAAACGTTTAAAAACATAAAACTCTATGAACCTCAACGAGATAAAAGAACTTTTGGGCAAGGACGGCGATATGCTCCTGAACCACAAATGCGAAACCATTTCCAAGGAAAAACTGCACCTGCCCGGCTCTGATTTTGTGGAATCGTCTTTTGCGATGAGCAACCGCAACCCGCAGGTTCTGCGCAGTTTGCAAGCCCTTTACGGGAATGGGCGACTGGCGAACACAGGCTACGTTTCCATACTGCCGGTGGACCAAGGGATCGAGCACAGTGGCGGCGCTTCCTTTGCGCCCAATCCCATTTATTTTGATGGAGAAAATATCGTGAAACTGGCCATCGAAGGCGGCTGCAACGCGGTGGCTTCTACCTTTGGCGTATTGGCCTCGGTGTCAAGAAAATACGCGCATAAGATTCCTTTCATCGTAAAAATAAACCACAACGAATTTTTGAGCTACCCGAGCGCTTACGACCAAATTATGTTCGGTTCGATTGAAGAAGCGTGGAATATGGGTGCGGTAGCGGTGGGCGCCACCATTTATTTTGGCAGCGAAGAAAGCAACCGCCAAATCGTGGAAGTGGCCGAAGCCTTCGAGCGCGCCCACGAACTGGGGATGGCCACCATTCTTTGGTGCTACACCCGCAATTCCGAATTCAAGAAAAAAGACAAAGATTACCACGTTTCCGCCGATTTGACCGGACAGGCCAACCATTTGGGCGTGACCATCCAGGCGGACATCATCAAACAAAAACTGCCCGAAAACAACGGCGGCTACAAGGCCATCAAATTCGGCAAAACACACGATGACGTGTACGATGTTCTAAGTTCTGAAAATCCCATCGACCTGACGCGCTACCAAGTGGCGAACTGCTATATGGGCCGCCAAGGACTGATAAACAGCGGCGGCGCCAGCAGCGGCGACAAAAACAGCGATATGGCACAAGCCGTCCGCACCGCAGTTATAAATAAACGCGCCGGCGGCCAAGGTTTGATTTCCGGCCGCAAAGCCTTCCAAAAGCCGATGGTGGAAGGCATCAAATTGCTGAACAGTATTCAGGATGTGTATTTGGAAGAAGGGATTACGGTGGCATAGGGTAGCAGAGTTATTGGGTTATTAAGTGGGTGAGTTATTTAGGCAGGATGGAAAATCGGGACTTGAATTAAAAGGTGTCAATGAGCAGGTTTTTTTTGCGAGTCTTGCCCAAATAACTCAATAACCCAACAACTTAATAACTCTATAAAAACCAAGACGAACGAACCTTCAACCCATTACCCAATTACAATTGAATTACCCAATTACATCTTCACTATGAGCTGGTTCACCCGCAAGAAGAAAAACATCGCCACCGACACTAAGGACAAGAAGGAAACGCCGGAGGGGCTGTGGCACAAATGCGCGAAATGCAAGGTCATTGTGAGCGAAGAGGACCACGCCAAAAACCTGTGGGTGTGCGCCAACTGCGGCCACCACGAGCGGGTGAACGCGCGGGAATATTTCGCGATTTTGTTTGATGAGGGCGCGTTTACCGAAATGGACAAAGGCCTGCAGTCGGGTGATCCCCTGAATTTTGAAGACACCAAAAAATACAAAGACCGCTACGCCGCCTCGGTGAAAAAAACGGGGCTGAACGAAGCCGTTTCTACCGCGCACGGCAAATTGGACGGGCAAGAAGTTTCGATGGCGTGTATGAATTTCAACTTCATCGGCGGGTCGATGGGCTCGGTGGTGGGCGAAAAAATCGCGCGGGCGATTGACTATGCCGTGGAAAAAGAAATCCCCTTTATAATGATTTCCAAATCGGGCGGCGCGCGGATGATGGAAGCGGCGTTCTCGCTGATGCAGATGGCGAAAACTTCGTCCAAATTGGCGTTGATGGGAAAGAAAGGACTGCCCTACGTTTCAGTTTTGACCGACCCGACCACGGGCGGGGTCACGGCCAGTTTCGCGATGCTGGGCGACATCAATATTGCGGAGCCGGGCGCGCTCATCGGCTTTGCCGGCCCGCGCGTAGTGAAGGAAACCATCGGGAAAGATTTGCCGGAAGGCTTCCAAACTTCGGAGTTTGTGATGGAGCACGGCTTTTTGGATTTCATCGTGGAAAGGAAAAAACTGAAAAAGAAGATTGGACAGTTTTTGGGGATGGTTGTTTCTAAGAAAGAAGAGGCAGCGGCGTGAGTTTTCACATAGGGCACATAGGGATTTTCACATAGTTTCACATAGGTTCAGAAAAATCTAAATGTATCAAAATAGAGGCCTGAAAGGCTTTGAAATACCGTTAGGTTTTTCCTTTTGGACTCTTCAAGCCACAATGACACGAAGCCACAAAGTTGTCATTCCTAATTCTTCGCGTCTTGGTGCCTTTGTGGCAAACAAAAAAGATTTGGAGTTTTTCCAAAGCCTCGAGCGCCTCTCAAAACTATATGGCTCTATGTGAAAACTTCTATGTGTCCTATGTGAACTAATATTTACTACTTTCGCGGCCTGAAAATTATCGCATCCCAAACATCTAAAACGATTTTGAAATGTATCTGACTCCCGAAGTAAAACGCGAGATTTTTTCCAAACACGGAAAATCCGCCCAAGACACCGGCTCCGCCGAAGGCCAAGTAGCCCTTTTCACCCACCGCATCAATCACCTGACGGAACACCTGAAGCGCAACCGCAAAGACTTTGCGACCGAAAAAGCGCTGGTGGACTTGGTGGGCAAGCGCAAAAGCCTGCTGGACTACCTCAAGCAAAAAGACATCGAGCGCTATCGCGCGATTATCGCCGAACTTGGAATTCGGAAATAATTCCACAGAACGCACTGATAGAGAGGCAATTCACGGATTGCCTTTCTTCGTATTTACACCTTTCATTTAAGACACTTTTAAGAAGATGATTCCCAATCCAATTGTAGAAGAAATTAGGCTGGAAGACGGCCGCACCATCACCATCGAAACGGGTAAACTGGCCAAACAGGCCCACGGATCCGTGGTGGTGAAAATGGGCGGCACGATGCTTTTGGCCGCCGTGGTTTCCAACGAGGAAGCCAAAGAAGGCGTGGACTTTCTGCCGCTGACGGTGGATTACCGCGAAAAATTTTACGCCGCCGGCCGCGTGCCGGGTGGTTTTTTGAAACGCGAAGCCCGCCCCTCTGACGAAGAAATTCTGGTGATGCGCTTGGTGGACCGCTGCCTGCGCCCGCTCTTTCCCAAAGATTACCACAGCGATACGCAGATGATGATCAGCCTCATTTCGTATGATGAAAATGTGGCGGCGGATTGCTTGGCGGGACTGGCGGCATCGGCGGCGTTGGCCGTGAGCGACATCCCGTTTAACGGGCCGATGAGCGAAGTGCGCGTGGCGCGGATTGACGGCAATTTCAAAATCAACCCCTCCCCTGCCGATATGGAGCGCGCGGATATGGATATGATGATTGGCGCCAGCAAGGAGAGCGTGGTGATGGTGGAAGGCGAGATGAACGAAGTTTCCGAAAAGGAAATGGTGGACGCGATTGCCTTTGGCCACGAAGCCATCAAAACCCAAATTGAGGCGCAGGAACGGATGGCCGCGCAAGTGGAAAAATCCCAAACGAAACGTGAATACGAACACGAAACGCACGACGAGGATTTGTTGAAAGAAATCGAGAGCGAGCTTTTTGACAAAGTTTTGGAAGTGGCCAAGAGCGGCCTGCCAAAAGCCCAGCGTTCCGAAAAATTTAAGGAAATCCGCGAGGAATACAAAACGAAATTCGAGGAAGAAGAACTGGCTGAAAAAGACGCGCTCATCAATACCTATTACCACGATGTAGAATCGAAAGCGATGCGCGCGATGGTGCTGGACGACCGCAAACGCTTGGACGGCCGCGCGTTAGACGAAGTGCGCCCGATTTGGTGCGAAGTGGATTATTTGCCCCAGGCGCACGGTTCCGCCATTTTTACCCGTGGCGAAACGCAGGCTTTGACCGTGGCTACTTTGGGTTCCAAACTGGACGAAAACCGCAAAGACGGCGTGGCCTTCGTGGGCGCGCACCGTTTTTATTTGCATTACAATTTCCCACCGTTTTCTACCGGAGAAGCGCGCCCCATCCGTGGGACGAGCCGCCGCGAAATCGGCCACGGAAACTTGGCGCAGCGCGCTTTGAAAATAATGCTGCCCAAAGACACCGTTTACACCATTCGCGTGGTTTCGGATATTTTGGAATCCAACGGTTCCTCTTCGATGGCCACGGTCTGCGCCGGAACGCTGTCGCTTTTGGATGCTGGTATCAAGATGACGCGCCCCGTTTCGGGTATCGCGATGGGGTTGGTTCTGGACGAAGAAACTGGCAATTACGCCATTTTGTCTGACATCCTCGGCGACGAGGACCACCTCGGCGATATGGACTTCAAAGTGACCGGAACCACGGAAGGCATCACGGCTTGCCAGATGGATATTAAGGTAAAAGGATTGTCGTATGAAATTCTCGAAAAGGCCCTGATGCAAGCGCGCGACGGCCGTTTGCACATTTTGGATAAAATGATGGAAACGCTCTCGGACGCTCGCCCCGACGTAAAACCACACGCTCCGAAAATCGACAAAATCGAGATTCCAAAAGAATTTATTGGTGCGATTATCGGCCCCGGCGGCAAGAACATCCAGCAATTGCAGGAAGATACCGGCACCACGATTACCATCGAAGAAGTTGGCAATCAAGGGATTGTGGAAATCAGCGGCACGTCCCGCGAAAATATGGACGCCGCCAAAGCGCGTATCAAAGCGGTGGCCTTCGTTCCCGAAGTGGGCGAAGTGTATCAGGGCAAGGTGAAATCCATCCAGCCTTACGGTGCGTTTGTGGAGATTGCGCCCGGCACGGACGGTTTGCTGCACATTTCGGAAATCGAACATCGCCGATTGCAGACCGTTGATGAAGTATTGCGGGAAGGCGATGTTATCGACGTGAAATTGATTGGGATGGATGACCGAGGCAAGATGAAACTTAGCCGCAAGGTGCTTTTGGACCGTCCCGAACGGAATTGATTTTAACATTTCACAGGTACAATTTTTGATAAAGATTCTCGCTTTTTCTAAGGCGAGAATTTCCCTTTTTAAATATATAGATGAGACAGTTAAAAATAACGAAACAGGTTACCAACCGCGAAACGGCCTCGCTGGACAAGTACCTCCAAGAAATCGGCAAGGTGGATTTGATCACCGCCGAAAAGGAGGTGGAGCTGGCGCAGCGCATCAAGGCGGGCGACCAAGGCGCGCTGGAAGAACTGACCAAGGCCAACTTGCGCTTTGTGGTGTCGGTGGCCAAACAGTATCAAAACCAAGGACTTACGTTGCCGGATTTGATTAACGAAGGCAACCTCGGACTGATAAAAGCCGCGCAGCGTTTTGACGAAACGCGCGGTTTCAAATTCATTTCCTACGCCGTTTGGTGGATTCGCCAGAGCATTTTGCAGGCGCTGGCCGAGCAAAGCCGCATCGTACGCTTGCCGCTGAACAAAATCGGCAGCATCAACAAAATCAACAAAGCGTATGCGACTTTAGAACAGGAACACGAGCGCGCGCCGAGCGCCAACGAAATCGCCAGCAACTTGGAAATGGGCGAGACGGACGTGAAGGAAAGTATGCGCAACAGCGGCCGCCACATTTCGATGGATGCGCCGCTGGTGGAGGGCGAGGACAGCAACCTGTACGACGTGCTGAACACCGGCGAAAGCCCCAACCCCGACGACGAACTGATGACCGACAGCCTGCGCACGGAAATCGAGCGCAGCCTCGCCACCCTCACCCCGCGCGAAGGCGACGTGGTGCGCCTGTTCTTCGGCCTCAGCGGCACCCACCCGATGACGCTGGAAGAAATCGGCGAAAAATTTGACCTGACCCGCGAGCGGGTGCGGCAAATCAAGGAAAAGGCGATTCGGCGGCTGAAACATACGTCGCGGAGCAAAATCTTGAAGACGTATTTGGGATAACGAAAATGGAAACCCTCGCTGATTGGCGGGGGTTTTTTAGTTGCGATTGGTTATTTTTACGGGATGGGAAAAAAGTTCGTGGACATTGAAGTTGATAAACTTACCCATTCGATAGTGAACCGAATCACGAGGGAAAGTTTTGATACGCAAGTTTTGCCAATCCAAGAAAGTGATTTTAAACTATTTAAAAAAGATTGGAAGTTTGATTGGCTTTTGGAATACCGAAACCGGGAGACGAAAGTGTTTAAATTGGTCATAGAAGAAAATTACGACATCATCCAAGGTTTGATAAGTATTATATACAGAGATAACTTTGTGATGGTAGAGTTAGTAGAAAGTGCCCAATTCAACATAGGAGAAAACAAGAAAATGTACGAAGGCGTTGCCGGAAATTTATTTGCTTTTGCTTGTAAAGAATCTATCGAAAATGGCGGCGGTGGGTTTGTGTCCTTTACCGCAAAAACCAAGCTGGTGAGCCACTACAAAGAAATGTTTGGCGCAAAGCAAATTGGCAATTCCCTTAAAATGTTTATCGATACGGAAGAAGCACAATTTTTGGTAAAACGTTATTATAAAAACTGAAAAATTATGGGACATATTAAAGAACCAATAGACGTGGATTTGGTGGTGGAAAAAACCAACTATTCAGAAGAGGAAATCCGAGAACTGGAAGCTTTTTTTAAAAAGAAACGAGAAAAAAACCAAGCCACTATTAAACAGTTGGAGGAGCAAATGAAAGAGAAAGAACTTATTTAGCTCTTCAAAGCTTTTTGCAGCTTGGTCGGGCGATTGCGGAAATTTGGAAAAAAGCGATTCGGCGGCTGAAACACACGTCGCGGAGCAAGATTTTGAAGACGTATTTGGGATAACGAAAATGGAAACCCTCGCTGGATGGCGGGGGTTTTTTAGTTCAATATGATTCTATACATAGTGGAATTGTAATTTGGTAAGACAAAAACTCTCCACCATCGGCCAATTTTATTTGAGGCATTGTGTATGACCTATATTGTTTAGAAATGCTGTGGCGACGATTTTCATCGTTTTCCAAACCCTTAACAACTTTCGTCTCGTGTACTTGGCCCGTACTCAAAATCATAAAGGTTACATAAATTTTCTCATAAGGGTATTTGGGCAAGTTAGTATCGCAAATGGTTGGTTCTATGGTTTTAAATTTCTTCAAGACCTGTTCCCGTGTTTTGGGTGAGATATCTAATATTTGAAAGGGTTGGAAAGCTATTTCAAAAGGAAATTCCCCTTTGCTCTTTATTTCAAGGCATTCCGCTTTTCTCTTCAAATTTTTTTGATAATCTGCTTTTGCTTCTTTTAGGGTTGCGAATTGTTTTTTCTCGGTGCAGGAATTTACTCCCGTGGTTATCGTATCACCTTCCTTGTTGAATCCCCATTGAATGGAATAAAAACCGTAGCTCATATCCGAGGCGCAACTGCTACCAATATCCACGTAAACTTTTACGAGTTCGCCAACCACGGTGCTATCGTCCGCATCAATCACCCGAAACCAAGCTATTTTTCTTCCTCTTACCCATTCTTGTTCCCGCTCCCAATATTCTTTAAGTGTTTTCCAATCGTGATTAAAACCCGACTCGCCTTCTTTTAACAAGCGACCATTGTAAAATATCTCCTCTATCTCGCCTACCACCATTGTGCTTTCCACTACTCTTTCGCAACTATTTGCAAAACATTCGCAAGCGAAAACCGAAAAGGATTGAAAACAAAAACCAGTCAATAAAATAATTTTGATAAACACCTTCATTTTTAGATTTTCATTCAAAAGAGTAAAAGTTCGGAATCCGAAAGCCGGAGCCGCTCTTACCTTTGCCCAAAGATAAACTTCGCCCAATGCCGATTGTTGCCCCCAATTTTGCCAACCTGCAACGCGCCTGCGAAATGGCCATTTATGCACCAGAAGCTACAAAATTGATTGAACGCTATTTTTAACACAAAAGTTATGGCTTACATCAGAGAACCCGACGAGATAAATTTAGTGGTGGAACCCGCCAATTTTTCAGAAATAGATTTGGAAGAAATCCGTGCTTGTGTGCAAAAAAACAAAGAGGAAAACAAGTCGCTCATCGAAAAAATCAGGCAAAACAAAATGGAGGAAGCCCAAGAGGAACGCGACATTTCCAACGAAGATGTGGCGGCCTTCATCCGCCAGCTCAAGGAAAACAAAGCCGCTTTGGACAGAATCTCTGAAGGGATAAAAGAATTTGCCTAATCTTTCTCAATGAAAAACCCCCTCATCGCCCCCTCCCTCCTCGCCGCCGATTTTGCCAACCTGCAGCGCGACTGCGAAATGGTGAATGAAAGCCGCGCCGACTGGTTTCACCTCGACGTGATGGACGGCGTGTTCGTCCCCAATATTTCCTTTGGGATGCCCGTGATTTCCGCCATTAAAAAACACGCGCTAAAACCGCTGGACGTGCACCTGATGATTGTGCAGCCGGAGCGCTACATCGCGGATTTCAAGAAAGTGGGCGCGGATATTTTGACGGTACATTATGAAGTTTCGCCGCACTTGCACCGCACTTTGCAAGCCATCAAAAACGACGGGATGAAAGCGGGCGTGGCCCTCAATCCGCACACGCCGGTTTCGGTTTTGAAAGACGTGATTCAGGATATTGACTTGGTTTGTATGATGAGCGTGAACCCCGGCTTTGGCGGGCAAAAATTTATCGAAAAAACTTACGACAAGGTTAAAGAATTAAAGGAAATCATTGCAAAAAACAATACCGAAACTCTGATAGAAATCGACGGCGGCGTGACTTCTGAAAACGCGCAAAAACTGGTGGATTGCGGCGCGGATGTTTTGGTGGCGGGGAGTTTTGTTTTTAAGAGTGATAATCCGGTGGAGACAATTGGGGAGTTGAAAGTTGTCGGTTCTTAGTTGTCATTCTGGGCGCTGACCCAGCGGCACTTCCACTTAATTTCACATAGAACATATAAGAAATATTCACATAGTTGCACATAGTTTTTTGCTTTTAAACCTATGTGATTCTATGTGAAAACCCTTATGTGGCCTATGTGAAAAAACTCCGCGCCAAAACTGAGAACCGAAAACTAAGAACCAACAGAGCGCCCCCATTGATTTCACATAGAACATACAAGAAAAATTCACATAGTTCCACATAGTTTTTTTGCGTTTAAACCTATGTGATTCTATGTGAAAACCTCTATGTGGCCTATGTGAAAAAACTCCGCACCGAAGGTGCATCCAAAACTTCAAACTGACTTCTGCGAACTGAGACCTGACTCCTAACTTTGCCGCAATGAAAATCATCGAGACTTCCATCCCCGGTTTGGTCGAAATCATCCCCGATATTTTTGGCGACGAGCGCGGGTATTTTTATGAATCGTACAACAAAAAAACCTTTGCGGAAATTGGCATCGACGAGGAATTTGTGCAGGACAACCAGTCGATGAGCGCGAAGAATGTGCTGCGCGGGCTCCATTTTCAAAATCCGCCATTTGCGCAGGGCAAACTGGTGCGCGTGATCCAAGGCGCGGCACTGGATGTGGCAGTGGATATCCGTCGCGGTTCGCCCACTTATGGGAAACATCACAAAGTAAAACTGACGGCCGAAAAGAAGAATATGTTTTGGGTGCCGCCCGGTTTTGCCCACGGTTTTTTGACGTTGGAAGACAACACGATTTTTGCCTACAAATGCACCGGCCTTTACAATAAAGAAAGCGAAGGCAGCGTACTTTGGAACGACCCGCACTTGGGAGTTGATTGGGGCATCGAAAATCCCAACCTGAGCGAAAAAGACATTGCGGCGCGCCCCTTCTCCGAACTGCGTTCCAACTTCCATTTTGTATGAAAAAGAATTTCCATAAAATCGCCCTTACCTTTTCCGCGCTCACGCTGGGCGGGCTGTTCGCGTTTTTTTCGTATGATAAAATGAGCGACGACGAGTTCCAAATCCTCTTCAATGAAAACTACGGGATTTACGCGCTGACGCACCCCAAAAACATCGACTTTGCGGGCGAGGCCGTCCCCGCCACCGACCCCGAAATCTACGAGCGGCTGGACCGCGAACTGCTGGTGAACACCTACTGGCAAAGCAACACGATGCTGAATTTCAAGCGCGCCCACCAGTGGTTTCCGGTCATCGAACCCATCTTGAAAAAAAACGGCATCCCCGATGATTTCAAATATTTGGCGGTCATCGAAAGTGGGCTGACGAACGTGGTTTCGCCAGCGGGCGCCACGGGTTTTTGGCAAATAATGGAAAGCACCGGAAAAGGCTACGGACTGGAAATCAACAAGGAAGTGGACGAGCGCTACCACGTGGAAAAATCCACGAAGGCGGCTTGTAAATATCTAAATAAAGCCCACCGAAAATTTGGGAATTGGACGCTGGCCGCGGCTTCGTACAATATGGGAATGGCTGGCGTAACGCGGCAAATGGAGCGGCAAAACGGGAATAGTTATTATGATATGACTTTGAATTCCGAGACGGGCCGCTACGTTTTCCGCATCTTGGCGGTGAAGGAAATCTTGGAAAACCCCGACAAATTCGGTTTCCATTTCCGCGAAAAAGATTTGTACCAAACGATTCCTACCAAAACCGTGACCGTGGATACTTCCGTGGCGGATTTCGGGAAATTCGCGGAACAAATGGGCATCAACTACCGCATCCTAAAATATCACAACCCTTGGCTGCGCTATGATTATTTGCCCAATTCATCAGGGAAGAAATATGTGATTGACATTCCCAAAAAAGGGCATTTTCAACTGTCGGGAGAGGCGGGGGAAGTACCGGAAGAATCGGTAGAAAATTTGCCTGAACCCATATCAGACACGGCTACCAAAAAGGAATAGCCAAAGGCGTTGCTTATGTGGCCTCCCCACAACTTGGTAGGCCAGCGCGAAATGACGATTTTTCCGCCCAGTTTTAGCAAAGCGTTCCAGTTTTGTAGGGCTTCGCGGTCGCGCTCCGCTTCGTATTATGTTTTTTCACAATCAATGTTGTCGGGGTTGAAAATTTGGTATAGAAAACTTCTTGACGCTACTTATAATTCGCATACAAAAAATGGGAGCTTTCCAATAGAAATTTACTTTGGTATTTTATTTCTCCTCGGATTGCGTGCGGTCTATTTTATTTTCATAACAGGATGAAGGGATAAAAGGATAAGTGCGCGCGCGGGTTCAAATTCCCCTCGCAGCCCGTAATTTTGCACCCCTTGAAAAATCCCGAAAAAATATTGGAAAACGGCAGCGCCGTGGAAGCGCCCGAAATGATCGAAGTGTATGGCGCGCGCGTTCATAATTTAAAAGATATTGACGTACAAATCCCTCGCAACCAACTGGTTGTGATTACAGGATTGAGCGGCAGCGGAAAATCTTCGCTGGCTTTCGACACGATTTATGCGGAGGGGCAGCGGCGCTACATCGAAACCTTTTCAGCCTACGCGCGGCAGTTTTTGGGAAATCTGGAGCGGCCGGATGTCGATAAAATCAACGGTCTTTCCCCCGTCATTTCCATCGAACAGAAAACCACCAGCAAAAACCCGCGCTCGACCGTCGGTACGGTCACCGAAATCTATGACTTTATGCGCTTGCTTTTTGCGCGGGCGTCGATTGCCTATTCTTATAAAACGGGCGAAAAAATGGTGAGCTACACGGATGAGAAAATCCGCGAGCTGATTTTGGAAAAATACAACGGTCAAAAAATCAACATTTTAGCGCCGATTGTGCGTTCCCGCAAAGGGCATTATCGGGAGCTGTTTGAAAGCGTGACTAAACAGGGTTTTTTAAAAGTGCGCGTGGACGGCGAGATGAAAGATGTGACGCGCGGGATGAAACTGGATCGCTACAAAACGCACGACATCGAGGTGGTGATCGACCGGCTGAAAGTGGACGCCACCAGCGAAAAACGCCTGAAAGAATCCATCACCGTGGCGATGCAGCAGGGCCAAGGTACGTTGATGATTACCGATTTGGATGGTGAAAATCCGAAATTTTTCAGCCGCAATTTGATGTGCCCCACCACCGGAATTGCCTATCCCGAACCGGAGCCGAACACCTTTTCCTTCAATTCCCCGAAAGGGGCCTGCCCGCGCTGTAATGGGTTGGCAGAAGTGCAGGAGATTGATATTGAGAAGATTATACCGAACCCAAAACTGAGCGTGAAAGCTGGTGGCCTTGCGCCGCTGGGTGAATACAAGCGCACTTGGATTTTCAACCAAATCGAAATCATTGGCGACAAATACGGTTTTGACGTTGATACGCCCGTGGGGAAAATTCCCAAAAAAGGGATGGACGTGATTCTGTACGGCGCGGATGAATCTTTTGAAGTAGAGAATAAAAACTTGGGCGTGAAGCGGCGCTATTCGCTTAAATTTGAGGGGGTTATCAATTTCATAGAAAGTCAGGCGCAGGAAACCAAGAGCAAATCCATCAAGCGCTGGGCGGAGAATTTTATGAATAAAATCACCTGCCCCGAATGCGCGGGCGCGCGGCTGAAAACCGAGTCGCGCCACTTTAAGATTGGCGATGAAAATATTTCCGATTTAGCCAACCACAGCCTCGGTTATTTGGCAGCTTGGTTTGATTCCGTTCCTGCAAAAATGGACGAGAACCAAAAGAAGATTGGGCAGGAAATCTTGAAGGAGTTGCGGACGCGCACTCGCTTTTTGTTGGATGTCGGTCTGGAATACTTGAGTTTGAACCGCCCCGCGAAAAGTTTGAGCGGCGGCGAGGCGCAGCGTATAAGATTGGCTACTCAAATCGGTTCGCAACTGGTGAACGTCCTCTACATTTTGGACGAACCCAGCATCGGCCTGCACCAGCGCGACAATCACAAACTCATCGAATCGCTGATGGATTTGCGGGACATCGGCAACTCCGTCATCGTGGTGGAACACGACCGCGAAATGATGGAAAAAGCTGACCACATTATCGACATCGGCCCCTTGGCGGGAAGGCGCGGCGGCAAAATCACCGCACAGGGAAAATGGGACGATATTCTGAAAAGCGACAGCCTGACCGCGCAATATCTGAATGGGGAAAAGGAAATCGCCCTGCCGGAAAATCGCCGCAAAGGCAGCGGAAAACACATTGTTTTAAAAGGCGCTACCGGCCACAATCTGAAAAATGTTTCGGTAAAATTTCCATTAGGAAAATTGATTTTGGTGACGGGCGTTTCGGGCAGTGGCAAGAGCACTTTGGTGAACGAAACGCTGTATCCGGCACTGAGCCAGCATTTTTATAAATCCGTAAAAAAACCGCTGCCCTACAAAAAAATCGACGGGCTGGAGTTGATTGACAAGGTGATTGACATCGACCAAAGTCCGATTGGGCGGACACCGCGCTCCAACCCAGCGACTTACACGGGGGTTTTGTCGCCCATCCGTGATTTATTTGCCAATATGCCCGAATCGAAAATCCGTGGGTACAAGCCGGGCCGATTTAGTTTCAACGTGAAAGGCGGCCGCTGCGAAACCTGCGAGGGCGCTGGGATTCGGGTCATCGAAATGAATTTTTTGCCGGACGTTTACGTGCCCTGCGAAACCTGCCAAGGCAAGCGTTTCAACCGCGAAACTTTGGAAATCCGTTTCAAAGGAAAAAACATTTCCGATGTGCTGGAAATGAGCGTGAATCAAGCCACTTCATTTTTTGAAGCCATCCCAAAAATCTACAACAAACTGAAAACCCTGCACGATGTGGGGCTGGGCTACATCACGCTGGGCCAACAATCGACCACGCTCTCCGGCGGCGAGGCACAACGCGTAAAACTCGCCACTGAACTGAGCAAGCGCGACACCGGGCAGACGCTCTATATTTTGGACGAACCCACCACCGGCCTGCATTTCGAGGATGTCCACGTGCTGATGGAGGTGCTGGACAAACTCGTTGATAAAGGAAATACGGTTTTGATTATCGAACACAATATGGACGTGATAAAGCTGGCCGACCATATTATCGACATCGGGCCGGAAGGCGGCGGCGCCGGCGGGAAAGTGGTGTTTGAAGGACTGCCGGAGGAAATCGTGAAGAGCAAAAAGAGTTATACGGGCCAGTTTTTGGGGCCGGAATTGGAGCGGGCGCGAGAGTTGCAGCCGACGGTTTAAACCGTTGGTTTGAGGTTAGTTGGGAAGGCTTTCAAAGTTTCACCCTCTCATTTGGGCAGGGTCTTGCCGCGCGTGAAACACATCGGTTACAATCACATATCCCATCTCCACCCGATAAATGATTTTGTAATTTTTCCAGACCAACCTTCGGTGACCCAACTCCAAATGTTCCAAATACAACGATTTTCGATAGTGGTAAGGATTTTCTGCCGCCAGTTGCATTTGTTCAAAAAGGCCGTTTTTAATTTCTGTTATTTTATCAGGCGGCACTTCCTACTGCTCCAAAAATTTAAGCGCCCTTTCGAGTGAATCAAAGGCTTCATCTTCAATGATTAACCTCATTTTCCAAATCGTTCATCCAGCTTGGCCTTAGCCTCTTCGAAGGTATGGAAGCGGCCGTTTTTCAGATTTTCCTCGGCACGGAGGGCACGTTCTGTCATCCAGTTTCGCGTGGCGGTTTCCTTTTCCTCCAACATCGTTTTGATATTTTCCATAAGGTCTTCGTCCTCAGTCTGCACCAAGCTTTCCATAATCTCGTAGCGCAAAATTTTTACATTTTCCATTGGCTAAAAGTACAATTTATTGTAATGAATTTTTTGACTGTCCATTATTGTGAGAGAAATTGGGTTAGCATTCAATCCTAAAAAGTAAGCTATATTTCACCAAAAATCCCTACCCACTCCCACCAAAAGACAATGCGATAGCTTTGCGCATTCCCTAAGATCAGCACACTACCAATCCTATTTATAAATTACGAAAAACGCATCCCAGCGTAAAAAATCTATATTTGGCCAATGTCTGAACAAGAAAAACAAGACCAGAACGACCGTATCAAAACGGCGCTGGACGCTAAGAACTGGAACGAAATCAAATCCAACGACAGTTGGGCGATTTTCAAGGTGATGGCGGAATTCGTGAACGGCTATGAAAAGCTGGCGAAAATTGGCCCGTGCGTGTCCATCTTCGGCTCGGCGCGCACGAAACCCGAACATCCCAAATACAAACTGGCGCAGGAAATCGCTTTCGAGCTGACGCAAAAGGGTTATGGGGTAATCACCGGCGGCGGCCCGGGGATGATGGAAGCAGGCAACAAGGGAGCGCAGCGGGGCGGCGGCACTTCCGTGGGATTGAACATCGAACTGCCTTTTGAGCAAGAACCGAATCCCTACATTGACCAAGACAAGAACCTGAACTTCGATTATTTCTTTGTCCGGAAAGTAATGTTCGTAAAATATTCGCAGGGTTTTGTGGTGATGCCCGGCGGCTTCGGCACGCTGGACGAACTTTTTGAAGCCCTCACTTTGATTCAAACTTTCAAGATCAGCCGCTTCCCCATTGTGTTGGTGGACAGCAGTTTTTGGAAAGGTCTTTTGGATTGGATAAAATCTACGATGCTGGAGCGCGAAAACAACGTAAGCAAAGAGGATTTAGATTTGTTTCAAATTGTGGACACGGCGGAAGAGGCGGTGAAAGTGATTGATGATTTCTACGCGAAATATATGTTGAAGCCGAATTTTTGATTATAAGAATTTTTTAGAAAATCGAGAAAGCCCGCTACCTTGAAAAAATGGTGGCGGGCTTTTCTAATTGTTAAACTTTCTCAAAGAGAGCCATAAAAAAACCCCGCCGAAGCGGGGTTATAATTTTTAAGACTCAAATGCCTTAGAAAATGTTGGCCGAGTTGCGATAACCTGGCTTATCCAAATACCAGTCGGGGAACAAAGCACCGTCAGAAGCAGCCCAGTCCTCGAAGAAGTTGTAGGCATCGGTGATAACCACTTTCTCTTTCGGATAGTCAAACTTGAAGTGGATGTTGATACCGAAAGGCAAGTTGGCAGGAGCTGGGCCTTTGTAGAAACGGCCAGCGCCTGGGTCGCTATCATCCTGCTTCGTACCGAAGAAAGAAGCGTTCACCATCGGGGTGGGTTTCTCATTGCAAAGGTGCACCTCGCGACCACGATCTTGGTTGATGAACAAGAATGGGTTGTAAGGAGGCAATCCCACATCGGCCATACTGGTGTTAGGCACAAAGTTCATTACAATGTTGAATGTATCCACAGTACCCAAACCGCCCGAAGGATCAGTATTAAAGAAAGGACCACCTTGAATATCGGTAGTGAAAAATTTCTTCAACTCATCCACCGCGATTACCACCGCGCCAGACGCTTCGTTAGGACCAGCAGGAGGATTCGCCTCTGTACCGTTTGCATCATCAACCACAGTGTAACCACCGGGGAAACGTACAGTACCAGTAACACTAGTTACCACGGAGGATGGAGCATTGTCATCCAATACAAAACCATAGCCGTTGTTCTGACCTGCACCGTAAGCGCGCAAAGCATAATCAATATCGGAGTCAATCAAGTCGCCTTGAGCATTGATAACGTGGAAGCCTTTGTAATCGATAACAGCATCGTTGAAGTCATAGTCACCACGAGCGGGCCACAAGTCTTCAAAAGCAACGGTACCTTGGTAGCACAAGCGGCAAGCGCGAGTAGGATCATTCGGGAAGTCATCGTAAGAATCATCCACACCATCTTGGTCGCTGTCCACACCAGACACCAAATTTGGAGCTTTCTTGCAAACTTCAACATCGCCTGAAGTGTACCATAAAGCATCATTGAAATCATTGTCTCCTCCGGGGAAAGTCAAATCTTCAAAACCGAAAATTTCTACAGTATCGCCGTTGATGTCTTCCTTAAAAGCCACCATATGACGGTCGAAGTTAGGACCTAAGCAGGCGTTACCCATATCCTCGTTGAAATCGTCGATAGCGAAGAATTGACCCAAACCAGTCTTGTTCACTACTTGACTGGTAGCAGGATCCCATTCGTTTTGCAACAGTACCCAAGAGATTACAGTATTGGCTGGGAAATTACCCAACTTCACACGGTCACCAGCTTGCAAAATATCAGAAGCCGTAGAGGCATTAGGATAAATCACAAAAATGGAGTCGATCGCGTTTTTGTTGGCGGGTGGAGCATTCTTAGGATAGTAATGAAACGCCAAGGCATTCTTAAAACCAGCACCTTCACCAATCCAAGTTACAAAAACGTCAGTTTGAGATTTTGTAACAACCTCTGTAGAAACACCTTCGGCCACCAAAGGAGCGCGAAGCGGGTTACAGGGAACGGACTGAGATTCTGGCAAAGCGGCAGCCAAGTTGTTCATTAGGGAAGTGGGAACAGGACCAGTGGTCATTCCGGCGGGTACACCGCGCGAATTGAAGTTATCCAAATAATAAACATTGGAATAACCTGATACCAAACCAGCACCTCCAGTGCCACGCTCTGTGGTTTTATCAAACAAACGGGGAGCAGGAACACCGCCGAAATTAGCATTCAACTTGCTTCCTTCGGTAGATACCACCATCCGGTTTCCAACCGCAAAAGTGTTAGCCAAAACCAAAACTTCCTTTTGGTAAGTAGCCACTTTCATCAGTTGATCCATACGGCCAGAAGCGTTGGTGAAACCTGAAGTAATCAGTTCGCCACCATTTTCGGGCTCATCGGTATAGATGTCCACGCGAACTCCTTTCAAGGGCGCACCGTTCAAATCTTTAATGGTAATATTCGCATCAAGATCTTTGGTGGTTTCCCAATTGAAAGAATTTGCAGTTTGAATTTCCTCGATAGGAGTATCGCCGCCGATAGGGCCGACAGCAGATTCATCCTTGTTACAAGATACGAGCGCCATCGAGAGAGCGGCCGCACTTAAAAGTACTTTTTTCATTTTTCTTGAAGTTTAAAATCGTTAGTTTTTAACGTGGGTTAACAAATAGTCTAAAATTGCCTTTCAGCGATTGGTTGGAAACAATACCAATGCCAGCGGAAGTAGAACTCTTAAATCATCTGACTAACAACCTATTAGCTCTAATGATGGCGATAAAAAGCGGTTATGCCATTCCAATATTGGGAAAAATAAGGGTAGTAGAGATAATTTTGGGAAAGATTTCAAACGGACACGCTCGCCGGATCGGCGCGTTTGGCTTTTTCCCAGGTCGATTTCTGATCGCCTTTCAACCAGCGCAAAAACCCAGCGAATACCGCAAAGTTCATCATCGAAAAATAATATGGTATGAAAAGTAGCTTAGAACGTTTTCCTCGGCGCTCCATCCACCAGCCCAGCATAGCCATTCCATAAAACAGGATTTGACCCGCTAACAGAAAACCATAAAATTCACTTGACAAATGCAGCCAAATGGCCAAGTTCAAAAGGAAAATAAGCGGAAGCGAAAACGCCGCCAAAGACCAGCGCAAAACCCGATGCGAAACATACTGAAAAGTAAGCACCGGATGTTTGAAAAAATTGAACAATGAAGTTAAACGAGCCATCGCTTGCCAACCGCCCGCTGAAATGCGCACTTTTCGTTTCAATTCTTCCTTTACATTTTGACTGGCCGTTTCGGTAGCAAAAGCTTGTGGCTCATACATCACGCGAAAACCTTTTTTGCAGATACGCAGCGATTGCACAAAATCATCTAAAATAGTATTTTCTTCCAAGTCGTCCACCAAGGAGGAGCGGAACGAAATCAACTCGCCGGCGGCGCCCACCACCGAATACAATTCGGCATCCCATTTTTTGAGGGTGGATTCATATTTCCAATACAATCCCTCGCCGGCCCCGCTGGCACTTTCCTCACCCACCGAAATCACCTTCTTCTCCCCTGCCACCGCGCCCACCGCCGGATTTTGATAGTGCTTTACCAAATGCTGGATGCAGTCTATATTCAGATGTGTGTTGGCATCGCAGAACACCACGATGGGCGTATCTACCAAAGTCATCGCACGGTTTTCCGCCGCTGATTTTCCGCCTCGGCGGTCTTCGTGGGTCACTTCTATTTCGGGTATGTTTTTTAATAAATTATAAGTGCCATCCGTGGAGCCATCGGTTATAAAAAGTATCTTCAACTTTTCCTTGGGATAAGTGAGCGCCAAACTGTTCTTTGCTTTATCTACGATATAGTCCTCCTCATTATAGGCAGGAATCACCAAAGTTACCTCCGGAAAGTAGCCCGAATCATAATTCTTTTCTTTACTGAAAATGCTCTTGATTTTCACCAAAAAAAACAGCAAAATACCATACCCGATATAGGTATAAAAAACCAGTCCCACCAATATCCAAAAAAGGATTTCCATTAGTTAGAATTCAATCGTTTTCCAAAACTTCTTTATAGATGGCAAAGGTAGCTTGGGCGGTTTGTTCCCAGCTAAATTGGGCCGCTCTCTGTCTCCCTTTTTTCGATAAGTCGCGGCGCAATTCTCTTTGCCCTGCCAAGCGGGCCAAGGCATCGGCAATCTCCTTGGGCTGGGCAGGGTTTATCAAAATGGCCGCGCCGCCCGCCACTTCGGGCATCGAGGCCGCTTGGGAGGTGACGACCGCCGTGCCCACGCCCATCGCCTCCAAAATGGGGATGCCGAAACTTTCGCGACGACTGGGGTATAAAAAAGCCTCGGCTTGCTGGATGACGGCCGGCAGATCGGTATTTTTGATATAGCCCGTAAAATGAACTTGGTCAAAAAATGCCTCGGCTTGGGCGGCGGCCAGCCCTTTTCTGACGACCGCTGAATCCAGATCCGCCACCACTAAGTAATGTGTGCGCCCGTGCGCGCGGCAATATTCCGCGAATGCGCGCAAAGTGGTGGGCGTGTTTTTCTTGGGATCGGTATTGCCGAGAAAAAGGAAATAGCGCTCGGGAAGCTGGTATTTTTTTTTGATGTTTTGGAGCTGCGCAGCATCCTCCACGGGCTTGAAATGACTGCCGACCCCATTATACACCACGTCCACGCGGCCGTCCGGCAATTTCAAAAAATCTTGAAAACGACGTTTTTCAAAATGAGACACGGTGATGATGCGCTGGGCCCGCTTGAGATTGCGCCGCACCACAAAGCGGCGGTAGAGGTTGCCGAAACGCTGATAAAGACTGTAGCCCTTGGCGAACAGCGGGTGGGTCTCAAAATAAATAATATCGTGGACAGTGACCACCAGCGGCACGGGGCAAAACACCGGCGCCGTGTTGCTGGTGCAGTGCAACAGTTCGCAACCGTGCTTTTTCACTTGGCGCGGCAGTTTGATCTGTTCCCAAAGGGGATAACTTCCGCCAAAAGTGACGATCTTAAAATTCGCCGTTTCACGGAGGCAGGCAGTATCGTCGCCTTCGTTGGTGAAAATGACGTACTGGTTTTCGGTGTCGATTTTTTGCAGGTGGCGAATGGTTTCCAGCGCCACGAAATCCATCCCGTGCTTTTTTTGGCGGAAAATCCGCTGTGCCTCGATTCCGATTTTCATAGCATCCCCGATTTTTGAACGACGGCGTCCTTCCAGCCGCGCCATATTGCTTTCAAATGCTGAAACCGCCCACGCGCCGTATTTTTAATACTATGAAAAGGCAGCGCCACGCCACTGAAATACAGCCAGTTGGCCGCTTGGGTGGCCGCGCCGAAATTCCGGCGCGAAAACAAAAGCCGGTTGCGCGTCAGATAATACATTTTCAGCGGACTGTCTTCGCCGGTGCTGACAGATTCTTTGTGAAACACCGCCGAAAGCCCGCAATAATAAATATTCAGCCCCGCCTGCTTGAACCGCTGACACCAGTCATATTCTTCATAATAGAGGAAATAATCATCGCGCATCGGGCCGAGTTTTTCAATCTGCTTTTTGGAAACGGCCATCGCCGCGCCGTGGATAAAGGCGGTGGGCCGGAGGTGGTCGTGCTGGCCTTGGTCTTCCTCGCCGTGGCCGATGCCGGCGTTGCGCAGCGTCAGCCGGTTCAGCTCCGTGGCGCCGGCGTACTGGATGGTTTTCTTATCGAAATGGTACACGATTTTGGGGCTGGCCATCCCAAAGTTTTTGTCTTTTTGATACAGCGCCACGATGGGTTTCAGGAGGTCGGGCGCCACTTCCACATCATTATTAATGAAAAAAACCAGCTCGCCGCTACAATGTGGCAGCCCAAAATTGTTGCCGCCCGCAAAGCCCAGGTTTTCGCCCGTTTCCAAATAACGGGTGTTGGGAAAAGTTTCGGTTTCCTTTTGCAAGGCGGGGTCGGGCGCGCCGTTGTTCACCACCACGGTTTCAAAATTGGGATACTCCAATGTCTGCAAAGAACGCAGCAAGGCCAGCGTAACGGCGGGCTGGCCGTAGTTTACCGTAAGGAAAGAAACCAATGGGGAATCAATTGGAGACAAGCGGGGGAGCGGTTTTTCAAATGACGGGGCGAAGGTAAGGACTGGTCTTATTTTAAAAATGAGCAACCCAACGTTTTGACCCTCAACGGGAGACTCGAAACCCGCGTCAAAATCGCAATTTTGGTGAATGAAAAAAAGCCTTTTTTTGTCGGGAAATTCATTCTGACTTTTTGAAAGAAACTACCCGCATTCTTGGCGCGCCTCCCCTCGGCTTTGTTACATTTGCGCCAAGCTGAACGATTTGAAAATGAAACATTTGCTCCCTCTGCTGCTGTTCGGAATTTCCGCAATGGCGCAACCCCGCCCGGAAAAGCCGCTGCCGGAAATCAACGAACGCCCCGCCGCCACGCTCGATCGCGGTCTTACCGGCCAGAGCTACAGCCTCGATGGGCAGTGGGTCTCCGCCAAAATGACCATCCCCGTACAGGCCGTTTCCACCAACGAGGAAGCCTACGAAAGCAAGCGCAACGAGCTGGGGCTGGACAATATCGAAGCCCTGCAGCTTTACCGCGTTGCTTACGGCGAAGAAAATTTGCTGATGCTGGTCAAGATTTTCCGCAACGGCCATTATAAATACGACGGCATCGGGCGCAAATGGCAAAAGCGCATCGGCGCGCACTACTGGATTTTCAACGCCCGCGAAATGGAAAAACTGAACGACCTGCCCAGCGAGGCCGCGGTGGTAAAATTCGCGCTGCGCGACTACGGCCAACTGGCGGACGTGAAGCCTTCCAAAATCGTGAAAAGAATCAAAAAAAACCTGATCATAAAACCAGAGACCGTACGCGAGCTGGTTTTTCACTTGAAAGAAAACCGTGGCGAAAAAACGGTGTATTTTCAATTGGCGGGATTCAACCCCAACGAAAAAACCGTTTCGGGCGTGGTGCAGGATTTCGACCGACTGGGCAACACCCTCTACGGCAAGCCCGAACTTTTGCAACATTTATATTACCAACTGGAACTGAACGCCTTCCAGCGGTTTTTCCAAGTCCCATTACAGTAAAATTTGCCGATTGTGGATAGCCAAGTCATTTCAACCCGCTTTACGGCCAGCCCCGTTTGGAAATATGTGCTGACCACCGCCGCTGCCATTGGCGTAGGCTTTTTGGCGGCCTTGCAGGGCATTCCCGGTTTGGCCATCGCGCTCAGCGTGCCCGCCGTGGTGGGCTATTTCATTTTGTTTTTCAGAAATCCCAAGGTGGGCGTTTTCACCGTGTTGATTCTCAGCTTTATGCTGCCCACTTTCGGGCGCTACGTGCCGCTGCCCATTCCCTTTGGTATGGGGGTGGACATCCTGCTGGTACTCACTTATATCATCCTTTTTCTGCGACATTTCAAAAAACTGGATTTCACCTTGGCCGGCCACAGCTACACCTATTTGATGTGCATTTGGATGGGCTACATCTTCCTGCAGATTGCCAACCCCGAAGCGCGCAGCATCGCCGCGTGGTTCTACGCGATGCGCGGGATGGCGCTCTACCAGTTTTTGATCGTGCCGCTGGCCTTCGTGCTGCTTACCGACAAAAAAGACTGGTACACCTTCTGGAAAATCTGGATCGGCTTTTCTATACTTTCCATTTTGTGGGGCTATAAGCAATCCATCTTCGGCGTTTCGGCGGCGGAGCAAGCGTGGCTGAACGCGGGCGCGGCTACCACCCATATTTTATTTGGCAAGTTGCGCGTGTTTTCCAACTATTTTGATGCGGGGACTTACGGCGCGGCGATGGGCCAAATCTGCATAATGAGCTGCATTTTATTGATGGGGCCTTTTAAATATCGCACGCGGGTGTTTTATGGCGTGCTGGCCGCCGCCTCTTTTTATGCGATGATGATCAGCGGCACGCGCGGCGCCTTGGCCGTGCCCGCCATCGGTGGGATGGCGTATTTGGTGATGATCCGCAATTTTAAATATATGATCATCGGCGCGGTGGTGCTGGGGTTGGGGTTCAGCTTTTTGCAATTTACTTACGTGGCCAACAGCAACTACCACGTTTATCGGCTGCGCTCGGCGCTCAATCCGGAAGATGCTTCCCTTGGGGTGCGGCAGCGCAACCGCGAGCGGCTCACCCGCTATCTGGAGGGAAAACCTTTTGGCGGCGGCGTGGGCTCGGCCGGCGCTTGGGGGCAAAAGTTCACGCCCGGCACTTGGCTGGCCAACTTCCCGCCCGACGGGCTTTACACGCGCATCCGCGCGGAGACGGGGGTTTACGCGCGCACGTTCTACGTTGGTATGTGGCTGTTCCTTTTGGGATTGGGCATCCGCATCGTGTGGCGGCATCAAAACCAAGAATACAAAACAATTTGTATGGCCGTGCTGGCGGGCTATGCCGGCCTGCTGATGGCCAATCTCGGCAACGAGGTGATGACGCAGTTTCCCATCAATCTCTGCACTTTGATAGCGCTGACCTTTGTGTTCAACAGCCGTCATTGGAACGAAGAAGGAAAAGCGGAACTGCCCGACCAGCCGACGCCGAAAAATGGGGAGCGGCCGAGCCAGACGTCGTGGAGTAAGTTTGAGGGGAGAACCGAAAAATAGTTGGTTTTCATAATTTTCGCTACCTCTTCTCCAGTATGGAACCTTAGCGGAAAGCTATCGCTATGGCAGCTTTAGTATTAATTTCGGTTAGCACGAACGCATATATAAGGCGAAAATCTTTTATAAAAATTAGGGAGGGTGCAATTTCGTATTGCCACTGGGTCAGCTGAATGTAGCCATTCCCTTTCTTTTTCCTATCCTATACCTAAAAAATTAAATCTTTTGATTTTCAACACTTTAATATAAACCAGTAGATATTTAATCAGAAAGTATTTGGCTGCTTGCCAAATTCCCCTTACATTGGGCGAAATTTAATTTTTTAATGTAAAACAACTACACAATGGACACTTTCAACCAGAACTCAAACTCAACTGCGTCTCCTCACTCAAACACCCCCCCCCTGTAAGGGATTTCTTACAATTCAACGTCTCATCCTAATTTTCTTTTGTATGGCTTGTTTATCTCCCATCTATGCCGAAGTGGCGCTCGACAGCTACAATGCATTGGACTGTGATGGTCGAGCCACCTTTGCTGCAGTAATTGATGATGGCGAAATCAATGATGCGACCGTGCAGAGCACTCAAGGCTTCGGTTATGGCAATTTCGGATTCGACCCAAGCAACAACACCTTTTATTTTGAAGATGTGCAGTTTACCGATTACCGAGGCTTCGGCTCTTTTACGGTAAGATTAATAGTAAACGGACAAAGTTGTGAAGTCTCCGGCAAGGTGGCCGAGTGCTGCGAGGATATGCCTTACGATTATCTTTTCATTGACGAGGATGTTCAACTGGGCGGCCTTACTGGAACCATAATCTTCTTCGGCGATGTCAATCTCTACCCCAACATCGTTTTTGATCAAGCCGAATGTTACGGCGGCCCCGATGCCAAGCTTCGCCTTTATGGCTTCGCAGAGGCATTCAATTCCGTATTTACGCGCTATTGCGATTATTTGTGGGATGGTTTTTATCTACCTGATGCCAGTGCCTCTCTGAACTTTACAGAGAGTACCGCTGAAGAAGCAATCCGTGCGATAAACGTAAATCAAGGAGGGCAACTTTTTGCCCAGTCCAGTACTTTTCAAGATAATATCATAAGTCATTTTATAACGGACGATCCAGGCGTTGGCGTTCCTTACCAAGGCTCTAATATTGCAATGGACGGTAATACCTACACCCTTACCCACCCCGCTGCCCAACTCACGCCTCACCCATCCACACCGATACCTTGGATGGATTACTTAAATGTGGACTGCAACCAATCCACTACTGGAAAAATCCTGCCCATCTACGTAATCAATTCCGAAAAAGTGAATATTGGTCACCCCCAGTACGGACTCAATCAGTTCGAGAATCCCAATGGTTGGGGAGTAGATTTTTCTTATGTCCACCTCAAAAATTCTCAGGCACAAATCCGCAATAATACACTCAAAAACATAAGCAACATATCCATTTGCGCGCAAAACAGTAATTTGGTAATAGGTGAGGATGTATTCAATGAACCTAACACAATCCACGGGCCAGTATATTTAAACAATTGTGCTGCTCATATAGTGGAAAATACTTTCAGCTTTAATGGTGCGGTTCAAGCAGATAGACCAAAAGATGTCGCGGCGCTTCCTGGTTTGCTAAATGGTGTCCACATTATAGATAACATCTTTAACGATGCTGGGAGCGTCAGGGTAAAGGGTTTTGGCACAACGGGCGCTGTACGGATGATTGGAAACACATTATATGGTGGGTCAGCCGCCTTTAGCAAGGTAGGTGGCGGGGCCGCCTCTCCGCAACTGAACAAACGTTTAATTGTAAACGACAATACATTTTCAGACCCCTATAACGAAAGTAATAATGGCATCAAAATTTCCGTTTTTGCGTGCAAAGATGCGGTGGTTGGCAACAACTCCATCAGTACTTGGCCAGGACACACGCCGATGGCGGCCGGCTATATGGGAATACGGGTTTATCTTTCCACTAATTCGCTGATTACTCAGAATAGCATAACCAATTGTGATAGGGGTATTGTAGTGAAGGATCAATGTTTGGGCACCCAGTTCACTTGTAATGATTTGACCGATTGCTATTATGGGTTTTACATTGATGGTGCCCAGATGAGCGACCAAGCAACTGGCGGTTATGCCTCGGAGAATCAATGGCAATGGTCTGTCAACCCGCCACCACCGAATTCAGGAAGGAGGGTAGCTGGTAACTTATATTCTGGTAGTATGGTGGATTGGAATTGGTCATCGGGTACTACCTATAATCCAGGAACAAATCTACCATCTGGCATAACTGCATATGCCAGTAAACCAATAGTGAATTGCACGGCCGCTATTCCTACCTCAAGGGTAGCTTCGAATTCTTCGGACTCGAATGATGGAAATACCTCAGTTTTAGCATCGGCTTCCCAAGATAATCTCTTCGTTTATCCTAATCCGACAAGGGGAAACATCATAATTCGTTCGAAGACAGAGCTTTCAACTGGTTCTGAATTATGGTTGTTCAATACCCAAGGGCAATTGGTGAAGCGGCAGCAATCCCGAACCGGTGAAAATCTTATAGATATTAGCCACTTATCAAATGGCATTTATCTTCTAAAAACGGGTGAAGCCAGTTTGCGTATCGTAAAATACTGAGACCGATGAAATTTCGGCTATTTTTGATTCTTTTAGGGATAAGTTTTGGGAGCGCGAACCTGCGTTCCCAAAACCTTGTTCCTAACCACGACTTTGACCAAATGGGACTCTGCAATCTCGGCACAATATCTAATTATGTTAAAGATTCCATATTTGATAATTGGTTCACGCCACCATATAGTACTCAAGATTTATCTCAATTCGGGTTGCTAAATCAACCTCGAAGCTTTTCCCCTTATCATCAATGTTTTTGGCCCGATAGCGTTTTCCAGTATGGTAGAGATTCGGTATTTGACCCTTTCTCCTTTCCTCCGTGCCTTTTGTATATTAATGATTACCCATTCCCAAAAGAAGGTTCCGGCTATATAGGACTGAAATTAACTGATACCCTAGATGATTTACCCCGATATGGATATGTGGATGTTGGGTGCAATGGAAATTATGTAAAGCACAATAGTAACCTTTGGCCAGCCTATTTTGGTAGAAACTTTGTGGAAGTTGGGTTATCAAATTCTTTAGAGCCTAATGAGGATTATACTATTGAGTTCTATACGCGCCACGCTACGAATCCTAAATGGCTGTACTCTAAAAACATTGCAGCTTTTGTTTCCCAAGATACCTTTTCTTATTTTGATTATCTTAAAAACAGCCTTCTACCTACCATAGAATCCTCTAAAACGATTTATGAAAATAAAAAATGGATCAAAATATCGGGTTCTTTTCTCTCAAATGGAATGGAAAGATTTTTAACGATTGGCAATTTTAGAAAGGATCACCAGTCTGACTATCGGTTTATTATTCCCGCTGATACCAATCGGCCAAGTACTGGCGGAGATGATTATTATATCGACGCCGTCTATCTCTACAAATCCACCGACACCCTTTTCAACGTCCTCCTGCCGCCGGACACCACCCTCTGCCCCGGTGAACCCATCACCTTATACGCCGAACACGATGATGGTTTCAAACTGAAAGACACTACTAAAACTTTTCTGTGGAACACCGGCAGCACCGACAGCAGCATCACCGCCAGCGCGCCCGGCATCTACTGGGTAAAGGTGGAATACAACCAGCGCTGGTGGCAGACGGACACTATTACAATCGAAGAAATAGAACCCTACACCAGCGGCCTGCCCACCGAGGTGGAAGGCTGCCAAGACGACCCCATCCGCCTGGAAGCCAACGAGCCGTTGCCGCACCACTTTCTGGAATGGAACACGGGCGAAACGGATTACCAAATAGAAGCTGCCGACAGCGGCTACTATTGGCTCACCACTACTTGGCGCTGCGACACGGTGGTGGATTCGGTGCTGGTGAAACTGGAAAACTGCGAGCCACCCGAACCGCCCAAGGTGTGGATCCCCACCGCCTTTTCGCCCAACGGCGACGGGCGCAATGATTTTTGGACAATCGCCAACTTGCCCGAAGACAACGAGCTGATCATTTTAGACCGCTGGGGGAAAATCCATTACCGCAAGGAAAACTACCGTGGCGACTGGGACGGCACGAACGGGGGCGGGGAAAAATTGCCGCCGGGCAGCTATGTTTATACACTTATCTACACCTATCCGCCGGGCATCACCGAGCGGAAATACGGGTCGGTGACGATAGTGGACTGGTGACGCTGGTGGAGCAGATTTAGAGAAAACCTTGCAGGTTTAGAAAAACCTGTCAAGGTTTTTTTTTTACGCCTTCTGCTCCTTAAACCCCCGCTGGTTGCGGAATTGCAACGTCAGCACCGCTTTCATAAACTTGCGCAGGAAGGAGCGCGACTTGGAAATTTCGCCGATGACGCTGTCCATCAAATCCGGCTCCACGGCATTGACCAGCAGGCGCGGTTTTATCTTTTCGCCTTCTTTGGCATCCTCCGAGGTATCTTCTTTCAGGTTGGCCATAAATTCTTGCAGGGCAAAATTGTCGGCCTTGTTCCACGAGCGCTTGGCCGACACCACGCACACCGCCACGTCAAACTGTTCCACCAACTCGATGGGATATTGCTCGCTGAGCACGCCGTCGATTTCCAAAAAAATGTAATTGTAATCCTTTGGCGAAACGTCTTCGGGCAGCAGTTCGGCCACGCGGCTGGTTTTTAAGAAGGTCTTGTCTTCCTTGTAAATGGCGTGGTCGTAGCTTTTTTCTTCCTGTTCAAAGTCGGTGTTGGGGCTGATCACCATCACGCGGTTGTTCAGCTCGGCCAGTTCGCTGGCCATCTGGTGCGCCATCATTGATTTTCCCTCGCGCTCCTTGGTGCTGAACACCAATACCGTCTTGGTTTTGTCGCCCTGTTTTTCATAGCGCCGCGCCTCCAAGCGCAGGTTTTGGGCAATGTGGCCGATGGCTTTGTTTTTCAGCCAGTCCATATCCACGTTTTTGTTGGCCGATTTGGGCGTCAGGTCAGGATAGGCACCCAACAGTTTGAGGCCGGTCAGCTCCTCGCCGCGCACGGGGGTGCGCACGGTGGTATCCAAAAACTCCAAAATCAAAAGGAAAGCAAAGGGGATAATAAATCCCACCACGGCCGCCACCAACACCAGCAGCAACTGCTTGGACTCGATGGGCGAAAGCGGGTATTGGGGCGGCGAAGTAATCACCAGCCCACCGGAAGAAAGCGACTCGCTCTGCTGGCGGGTCAGGGCGAGGTTCAGGTTGTTGGTCAGTTCGATGTATTTGTCCTCGGCCACGCCCACGGCGCGTTGCAGGCGTTTCAGCTCCGCGCCCAGCGGCGATAGTTCGCTGTAGGCATCCTCAAACTGGGCGTTGCGGCTGGAAAGTACGCGCAGCCGAGCATCGCTGGCATCCAGTTCCAAAGTGGCGGAGAGCCAATCTTGCAATACGGAGCGGCCGGAAATGCCTTCGGGCGTGTTGGTGGCTTGGTAGCGGTTGGCGGCTGTTTTGTTCAACTCAGCCTGCATATTATCGGCGCGCCGTTGCAATTCGATCAGCCGCTCTTGGTCATTGCTTAGTATTTCCAGTTGGGTAATCTGTGCTTTTAGGTTCGCCAATTGCTTGCGCTTGGTCTCAATCTCTTCGTTGAACTTCATCATCTCCTTGTTCAGCGCCACCTTCGGCTCCAACTGGCGCACCCGCGAGCGCGCTGCGGCGTTCACCCGCCGCTCGGCTTGATACGAAGCCTCCATCTGCCCCTGCATCCCAGCGATGTTGGACGTTTGCACTTCATAGTCGATGATATTGTTGGCCAAGCGAAAACTCTCCAGCGTATCTTCCGAAGTTTGTAGCGCCAAGCGCGCCTCCTCCACCTCATCTTCAAAATATTGCACCACGCTGTTGGTCTGTCCCAGTTTTATTTCCAGCAGTTTTTTGGTGATGATTTCATTGACGAATTTCAGGGTGTTTTGGCAAATGCCCGGATCTGTATAGGAATAGGTGATTTCCAAAAAATCGGAATTGCCCATCCGGCGCATCGTCAGCGCGCCCAGCGTGGCGGGGCTGTAGGGCGAGTTTCCATTGTCAAAAACGTTGCGGCTCAGGTAGCTGGTTTCGCGGGCTTGGCTCAGTTCGCGGGCTTTGGCTTGGGTGGCTATTTCGTTGCCTTCCACCGTCAGGGTATCGCGGGCTTCTTTGGGAATCAAGTTCTGGAAGTTTTCCCATGCTTCTTCGCCGATAATCAGTCGGTTGGGTTCGTCCATCATCAGGTGCTGGGTCAGCAGCAGTTGGCCCACTTCGCGCAGGGTTTGGTCGGAGCGCATCACGTTGATAAGATTGTCGAATTCGTTGCTGGAACTCATAAAGTCCACGCCCGTGCTGCCGATGCTCTGCACACTGGGGCCCGAGGCAAAGCCCGTGAAAATCTCCGTGCGCGACTGGAAAGTGCGCGGCAAGTTGCGCGTCAAAAAGAACACGGCGATGGCCAGCACCGCCGCGCTGAGCAGCAGTAGGTTCAGGTTGCGGTTCAGCAGTCTAAAAAATTGAATCAATGTCATAGCGCGGTCAGCTTAATTTTGAAGGGTGCTAATGGGAACGCCCACCAGCCGTTCCAAGCGGGCGTAGGTGTCGCGGAACTGGGTGCGCAACTGCTCGGCCTGAAAAGCGGTGTTGGCCTTCAGGCTGGTGGAAGAACCCAGTTCGTCCAAGGTCAGCTCGCCATCCTTGAAACGCTCGATGGACATATCGTAAATCAGATACGATGACTCGAGCGCCTCGGTGAATATGGCGATTTGTTTTTGCAAAAGCAGCAACTGGTTGTAGGTCAGAATCACTTGTTCTTTGATGGCCCTTTGCTGCAAATCTTTTTGGACTTCGGCGGTTTCGGTCTGCAACTTGGCGGAGCGCAGCCGATCTTGCCGGCCAATAAAAAAATTAAGCGGCACGCTCACGCCCACGTTAACGGAATATCCCTGAATGACAGCCGGTTGAATCCCAGCGTCGGGCAGAAACTGGGCGCGGTTGAAATTGCTGACGGAATAGCCGCCGCCCGCGCTCACCAAATCCGCCCAATCCCTATGTTGCTGCCGCAGCGAATATTCGGCCGTTTTCACTTGGATGTCCGTCAACTGCACTTCCGGCGAACGGGCGATGGCGGTGTCAATCAACACTTGCAGCGGCGGCAGGTAGGCCGATAAATCCACTTGGCCAGCTTCCGTGGAAGTAGTGTCGCCATAGTTGGTTTCTTCATCATCAAACTGGGCAGTGGCGGAAGCGGCCATCATCAAACTTAAACCCAGCGCGGCATATTTTTTTGACATCCTATTGGAAATTTTCATAACGCTTGCAATCATACGTTTTCTTTTTGGAAAAGGGCGGGGATGGTCATCAGTATCAATTTTATGTCGTTCCAAAGGCTGACGTTGCGGGCGTATTGGTTGTCCAGCCCCTTGCGTTCTTCTTCGCTCATTTCGCCGCCGCCGCGCTTCATCACTTGCCACAGCCCCGTGATGCCGGCCGGCGCCAGAAAGCGTTCGCCCCAATCGTCGCTGGTCAGTTGCTCCGCCTCGTACAGCGGCAGCGGGCGGTTGCCCACGATGCTCATATCGCCTTTCAAAACGTTGATAATTTGCGGCAGCTCGTCGATGCTGGTGTTCCGCAAAAATTTTCCCACCTTGGTCACCCTCGGGTCGTCTTTGAATTTCACAAACGTGCCCGCTTGCTGTTTCTTTTTCTGTTCCAAAAATTCTTCTTCCGAAATGCGCTGGCCCTGTTTGTCGATAAAATCTTCCTTTTCCAAACCGTTGGCCGGAATGGCTGCAACAGGCGCTTTTTTAGGGGCGGCCGCTTCTTTTTCCGCTTGACGCGAATATTGGTTCAGGTGCTGCATTTCCTTCACGCGCTGGTCGGCGTCCACGTACATCGAGCGGAATTTGTAAAAATCAAAAACCTTGTAGCCCGTGCCCACCCTTTTTGAAATATAAAAAATCGGCCCCTTGCTCTCCAACCGGATGGCGATGACGGCCAAAAGCATAATCGGCAAGGCCACCAAAAAAGCGATGCTGCCCACCACAATGTCGAACAGCCGCTTGGAAAGCGGGATTTTGTAGTCCGTGTTTTTCTCCTCCACGCGGATGCGCGAGCGGTGGATGAGCATTTCTTTCAAAAACGGAATCCGCGAGAGCATCACCTCGGCGTCCATTTCCGTGCTATAAATTTCGATGATGCCCGTCTCCAGCATCGCCATCCTTTCGGCGCGCTTGGGCATCGGCGCCACTAATATGAAGGGCAGTTTCAATTCTAAAAACCTTTCGCGGAAACGTTTGAAAAGGCCGGAACCGCTCAGGCCTGGCAATTCTTCGCAGGCCAGCACCAAATCAAATTCGTCCAGCTTTTCCAGATGGTCGTAAAAACCGATGGCGTTGGGTTCCACCACCACCTGGGCGCCCTCAGTGGCTTGGAGCTGGTCGCTCAGCGGCGTGCTTTTGCCGATGTATAGTACGCGTTTCACGAGCGCAGTTTTATCAAGTTTTCGATGCGCAGCCGCAGTTCTTCGGGGTTGAAAGGCTTTATCAAATAATCATTGGCCCCCAGCTTCAGGCATTTGATGCGCTCGGCGCTGCTCTCTTCCCCTGACAGGATGATGAGCGGCAAATCCCCGAAAAGGTTGCTTTCGCGCACCCGCTGGATGTATTCGAAACCATTGACCTCCGGCATATTGAGGTCGGCCACCACCAAGTCGGGCATATTTTTTTGACCATACATCCATTCCAATGCTTCCTTGCCGTTTTCCTTGAGAATCACCTCGTGGTTGGGGCTGAGGATTTGCATCAGCAACTTGCGCATTATCTCCTCATCATCAATGACCAAGACTTGCCTTTTTGTTTTTTTCATCGCCGGTTCATTTGTTCAAAAGAAATCCTGAGCACTTCCTGCACTTTGCTCAGGTGGTTCTCGGTTTGGCTGTCGGCTCGGCCCGCTTTTCCATCCTTTTCTATTTCACGTATTTCCGCGCGGATGCCTTGTATGTCAAAAAGGTCAATATTGGGTTTGATTTTGTGCGCCAGTTCACCCATCTTCACAAAGTCGCCTTGGCGGTGGGCGTCCAGCATTTCTTCCATTTGGCCGGGGGTGTGCTTCAAGTATGTTTCTATCATACTATCCACAAAATCGTGGCTGCCCGCCGCCAGTTCTTCCAGTTGTTTTAGGTCATACACTTTTTCGTTCATCGCGGTTAATTTCATATTTCAAGTTCATCGTTTTTTATCATTCTATAAATGGTGCTTTTGCCGATGTCCAGTTTTTCCGCCACTTGCACCACGTTGCGGTCGTATTTGTCCAAAAAGTGCTGGATGATCATTTGGGTATATTCTTTCAAGCTCATTTCGGTGCTCATCAGGTCGCTCAGGCCGTTGCCGCCGCTGTTGAAATTGATGTTGCTGTCGTCTATCACGCCGTTCTCGCTCATCACGGTCGCCAGTTCCATCACGGCTTTCAGCTCGCGCACGTTGCCCGGCCAGTTGTAGCTCATCAGTTTTTTCTGCGCCTCGTTGGTCAGGTGCTTGGTCTCCATTTCGTTTTCCTTGGCAAATTCCTCGGCAAAGTATTTTCCCAGCAGCACGATGTCGCTGCCCCGCTCGCGCAGCGGCGGTATTTCGATGGGCAATCCCAACAGACGGTAATACAGATCTTCGCGGAAGCGGCCCTCCTTAACTTCTTCCGACAGCGTTTTGTGCGTGGCCACCAAAACCCGCGCGTTGGTCTTCACTGGCTGGTTGCTGCCCACCCGCGTTACTTCTTTTTCCTGCAACACCCGCAGCAGCTTGGCCTGCAGGTTCAGATCCATTTCGCCGATTTCATCCAAAAAGATGGTGCCGCCGTCCGCTTCTTCAAATTTGCCGATGCGCCGCCCCACCGCGCCGGTAAACGCGCCCTTCTCGTGGCCGAAGAGTTCGCTCTCCAACAGGTCGCGCGGAATGGCCGCGATGTTCACCGCCACCAGCGGCTTCTTTTTCATTTTAGAATTGTAGTGAATGGCCTTCGCCACCAGCTCCTTGCCCGTCCCCGTTTCGCCCGTTATCGACACCGTGATATTGGTCTTGGCCGCTTTCTCTATCAATTTGTACACGGACTTGATGGCGGGGCTGGTGCCTTTGATATTGGAAAAATCGTATTTGTGGTCCACCTCCTCGCGCAGGCGGTCGATTTCGTTGCGCAGTTGCGCGTTTTCCTTGATGTTGTTCACCGCCTTCCACATCCGCTCGCGGGCGTTGTCATCCTTCACGATATAGTCGTAGGCGCCTTCTTTCAGCAGTTCCACGGCGGTGGTCACGTCCTCTTGCCCGCTCACCATCAACACGGGGATTTCCGGCATCGAGGATTTGATTTTTTTCAACACCTCAATCCCCGAAAGGTCGGGCAGGGAATAATCCAAGAAAATGATATTGGGCTTGGTGTAGAGTTGGTCGAGGCAGCCTTTGCCGGTGCTGAAAGTCTCCACTTGGTTATCGGGGTTCAGGCCAAGGTGGTGGCTGCTCGCGCGGGCATACACCTCATTGTCGTCCACCAAAAATATTTTGAAAGCGTCCATCTGAAACGGGTTAATTCTTTGCCAAAAATAAGAGAGTTTCTCTATTTTGGAAAACTCTTCCCACCCGAAAAACGGAGAGGATTCTTCTTAGCAAATTTGGTCGTAGTTATTTGAAAATGATTGTCTTATGATTTTCAACTTCTTACAACGTAGTGCAGCGGTTTTTTGGCGCATCTAAGTTTTTTTAAAAAAATCCTAAAACGGTACTTAAAGGTGGTGTTTCTTCCCAGTATTAGAAGCTGTCTAAAAACGTTTCAACATAATTTTTATGGAGGCTAAAAGCACCATCGCCTCCGATGAGCTCTTCAGCCTCTCGTAGTTCTTTGAGTTCCTGCGGCAGGTGTCCAGCCAGGCGAAGGTGCGCTCGACCACCCAGCGCCGGGGCAGCACCTGGAAGCCGCCCCCCTCGGGCTTCTTGATTATCTCCAAGTCGATGCCATGGTCTTTTTTGGCCTTCTCCACCAGTTTGCCCGCGTAGCCGCCGTCGGCCCAGAGCTTGCGCAGGCACCGCCAGTCCCCCGCCATCCCGTCCAGCAGCCCGGCCGCGCCGTCCCTGTCCTGCACCGAGGCCGGGCCGACCTCCACGGCCAGCAGGTGGCCCTGGGTGTCCACGGCGATGTGCCGCTTCACCCCCTTGACCTTCTTGCCCGCGTCGTAGCCCGCCGGCTGCCCTGCCACCAGGGTGTTCTTGACGGACTGGGAGTCCACCGAGCCCGCCGTGGGCTGCGGGCCGCGCCCGGCCTCTGCTCGGCGCGCCTCCACCAGAGATGCGTTCACCGCCTCCCACAGGCCGCTGTCCCGCCAGGCGGCGTAATAGTAATAGACCAGCTTCCAGCCGGGGAAGTCCGAGGGAAGCATCCGCCACTGGCAGCCGCTCTCCACAAGGTACATAACCGCGTTGACCACCTCGCGCAGGCCGTGCTTGCGCCTGCGGCGGGTGTCGAAGAATTTTGATAATATTGCCCACTGGCCGTCGCTCAGGTCGCTCGGGTAAGCCGTCATGATTATGATTTTGGTGAATCACAATTTTCGGCATGCAGGAAGGGCCCAGCGGCGGCCTTCCTTGTTTTTTCTCAACACTGGTATATGAAATAATCATTTCTAGACAGCCTCTTAGAAATTGCGCAGCTTATAAATCCGTAATCGCGGCGATGGGTTCGGCCAGTTTTTCACGAATTTTCGGCAAGGTCGCTTCAATCTGCCGCGCCACTTTTTCCTTTTCGGAAAGCAGTTCGTCCAATTTTGGCAGCACTTGGTTTTCGTCCAGTCCGGTGTCTTCCACCACGTATTTTTCCAACGCAAAGAGTTTGAAAAGCTCGCGGTATTTATGGCTCCAACTGATGGCCAGCGAAGGAATTCCCTGGCTGAGCGCAAAAATCAAACTGTGGAAGCGCGAGGCCACCATCACCTCCGCGTGGCCGATGACGCTTTTGATTTCTTCGGCCGAGTGGTAGTCGTCCACTAAAAAAACATCGGGGTTTTTATCCAATGCCTCGTACAGGCGGCGGCAGGCAAAGCGGTCGTCGGGGTGGTAGCCTTCGAAGGGCAAAATCTCATTGGGCACCAGCACGATTTGGTAGCCTTTTTCCAGCAGCCGCTCCCCTACTTGTTTCAGTTTTTTGATGTAATCATTGTTCTGCCCCTTGCCTTCCACTCTTTGATACACGCGCATATTGGGCGAGATCCCAGCCAGTTTTTTAGCGCCTTGCCAGCCCAGTTTTTTCAGAATCCCCGCACCCAGTTCGGCGGATGGTTTCGGAAAGGTAAACGCCAAATCGGGGTACACCGCAATTTCATTCTCCTTTTTGGAAAGCAATTCCGCCATAAACTTTTGCGACACCGAATCGCGCACGAAATAGCCGTCGCCTTTCTGCAACATTTCGCGCACGTTTTTGGCCGTTTCCGCATCCTCGAACGGCCCCCACGCTTGTGGCATAAACTTGAACTTAGCGCCTTTGTCCCGCGCAAATTTTATCGCCTTCATTGTTTCTTCCGGCTGGCGGTAGCCGCGCTGGTCGCTGTAGGCATAGCCACTGGCATCCAGCACCATATCCAGCTTGTTGATTTTTTGGCGCATATCGCGCAGCGGCGTTTCATCCGCAAAGGGCTTGGGTTTCAGCCCCAGCGGCCCCGTCAGCTTGGCGTAGATTTTCCGCGACAGTTCGCCCCACAGTTTGCGCAAGCCCTTTTCGTTGTTAGTGATTGGAACAAAGCCGCCCCGCTCGGCCGCCGGCTGGTCAGTGGGGCGCACCACCGTAAAAACTTTGGCGTTGGGATATTTTTGGATAATATGATGTTGCACGGTTTTCATCATCGCCTCTGCGCCTTTGTTTATAAAATTCGCGCCGATGATCAAAAAATGGGGGGGTTCGTTTTTCATAAGAAATGAGCTATTTTTTTATAAAAATTTATGCGTCCTGCACTTGTTTTTTGCCGTCCACATCGGGGGTCTTCTTTTTCCTTTGGAGGATGGAGCGCGCCATTTCCACCACGCCCAAGGCGCGCCGCCGCTGACCGGGCCAAAACCACCACAACGCCAAATACACCAAGGAAAAAATTGCGAAACAAACCGCCGTGCTGCCAAAGCTCGGCCAATCTTGCACCAGCAGATATACCCAAAAACTGATGCCCCCTGCCAGCAGCGAAAAAGCGGCGGGCGCGGCCACTTCTTCAAAAAAATCGCGCAACTGCACCGATGTGCCACGATAACAGTAAATGAGCGACGGCACCAAAATCAAATAATTGACCAGTGCGTAGGCGATGATCAGCCCCTCGATGCCCCACTGAATCCCGATGAAAAACGCGATGATGACGGCGATGGCATTGTACAGTCCCCAAAAAAGGTAGCGCCGCGAATGGCCCGACGAAATCATCACCATCCCGCGCGTGCTGGCCACCGGCTGGATAAAAGCGACCAAAGCCAACAATTGGAAATAACCACTGGCTTCCACCCACTTTTCGCCCAGCGCTATCAAGATGATGGGCTTGGCGCACACGGCCAAAAATACCGTAATCGGCATCGAAAAAAAGGACAGCAAAAAAACGTATTGCCGGAAATAGCTGGCGAAGCGGCGGCCTTCATTCGCCAAAGAACTCATCGCGGGAATCCCCACCGCGTTCAGCGGGTCGCGCAGCTTGCTGATGGGCAGCATCAGCAGTTGGTAGGCGCGGTTGTAAAGTCCCAAGGGCGACGAACCCACGAATTTTCCAATCAGAATATTGTCGAGGTTTCTTGAAAAATAATTGATGGTGTTGAAGCCGCTGATGTCCAGCCCGAATTTGACGTATTCTTTGATGCTCTTGTCGATGCGCACCCACGCCGGCCGCCAGTCGCAGGCCGCCCACATCATCACCCAAGTCACCAGCGCCGTCACCACGTTGATGGCCACCAGCGACCAATAGCCAAAATCGAGATAGGCCATCAAAATGCCCGTGGCGATGCCGAGGAAATTGGCCACCACCGTGATGCGCGCCAGTTTTTTGAACATCATCTGCCGGTTGAGCAGCGCCGAATGCTGCGCGCTCAATCCCGCAAAAACGGCCACGATGCAAAAGGAAAACGTGAGCTCGAAAAGGCGCGGTTCTTCATAAAACCACACCAGCACCGGCGCCAGCGCAGCGATAATTCCCGCCAATCCCAAACTCACCAAAAAGTTGAGCCAAAACACCTTGCTGACATCCGCTTGGTTGATTTCCTCTTTTTGGATGACGGCTTGATTTAGACCTAAATCCTTGAAAATCAAAACGAAACCCGTAATGGAAGTGACCATCGCCACGAGGCCGTAATCTTCCGGCAGCAGCAGCCGCGCCAAGATAACCGTGGAAGCCATCGTAAGCGCGAACGAGATGACCTGCGCGCCCACCGTGTTTACCCCGCCACTGATGGAGCGCGATTTCAAGTCGCCGCGCAGGTGCTCGCGGTCAAACCATTTGGCGTGGCGTTCGTCGTGTTTCAAATTGAGAGAGTAGAGCGCACGGGCGCGGGTTTCTTTTGGCCCCCAATCCCCCAAAGAGCTTGCACTGAGCTTGTCGAAGTGGGGTTGCTGGGCGTGTAATTACAGGCGGTGTTCTTAGCCCCCCTTTGGGGGGTTGGGGGGCTTTGACATCTAAAACATTTAAATGCTAAATAAAACATCTTTGAATGAAACAGCGGATTTATAGTTTTTAAAACTATTCAAGTCTAAACTCAATTCTCGCCCAGGTTGTAGGAAATCAGCTGGCCGGGCGATTTTTTTTGGGAAAACGGGATGCCGCCTTCTTCGTCCGCGTAGCCGATGCCAATCAACATCATCGGCCGTTCGTCCGCTTCCAGTTGCAGCAGGTTTTCCATCTTTTGCTCCAAGCTTTCGATGTCCGGCCAGTTGATGGGGAACGAACTGAGGCCCAGCGTTTCCAGCGCCAGCATAAAACTCATCGAGGCCAGCCCGCCATCAATGTAAATCACGTGGCGGTCGCGCTCGGCGAGGTAGGCACTGAGGCGGCCCACCACCACCGCAAAGGTGGGTACGTTTGGGTATATCCCGCGGATGCCCATCGGGATGCTGCCCACTTGGTCTTTCAAATCTTTTTGGTCGAACACCTTGAACTGGAACGGCTGGCGGTTGCACGCGCTGGGCGATTGGGCGGCGGCCAGCATCGCTTTTTCCACCAGCTCGCGCGGCACGGGCTTATCTTGAAACCAGCGCACCGAGCGGCGTTTTTTCGCTAATTGGTAAAAATCTTCAAAACCGATGTCGCTCTGCGCCGCGTCGCGCCTTATATAAGGATAGGATTTTAGCGCGCCGTTCAGCTTGGGATAGGGGCCCTCGGTTTGGTAAAACATCCGCTTGGCCTCTTTCACGGTGGGATTCTCAGAATCCACCGCTTCAAAATATTTCTGGATGACCGAGCTGGCCCAGTTCAGCAAATCTTGGTCGATGTCGCGGTCGGCATCTTCTTTTTTTAAAATGTGGTAATTTTTCACCACGTCTTTGATAAAATCCAAAGCGAAAACGGGGCGGCGGTCGCGCATCACAAGGCCTTTTTCAAGGCGGTGTACTTCACGCCGCAGGTGGAAGGCGTTGGGGCGGTTTTGCCGCAGCGCCTGTAAATGTTTGTACTTGCCCTGCATCACTTTTTGATGCTCGCGCGAAAAGTCGCTGCTGAACAAAAAATAATACAGATCCGCCAGCTTGGGGTGCTTGCGCATCCACGGTATCAGGTAGTTGTCCTGAATTTTGATTTTGAGATTGTAGAGCGAGAATGCCATCGTTTTTCAGTTGGAGTATTTCAAGTGTGCTGTGGAAAAACAGCGCGTTTTGCATTGGCGAAGATAGATTTTTTCCTCATTAAAAAAAGCCCAATTTCAATTCTGAAAAGCTAATTTTCAACGAGTTAACTTTCTATCGGATTGGTTTTTAAAATCATCCGCCCGTTTCTTTTTCCAAAATTTCCCAAAACAGTTCAATGCGGTCGGCCCACGAGTTGCCTTCGCTTTTCGCCACGCGGCGAATCACGTTTTCTGGCGTGTCCGAATCCACGGCCTCCCCTATTTTTTGAATGAATTCCGGCTCGTTTTCCGCGATGAACACCACGTCGTCAAAGCGTTTTACGTCCACCGAAAAGTCGGTGCTGACGATAGCCTTGCCCGCCGCCAATTGTTCGTTTAACTTTAGCGGGTAGATGCTGGCGGTCAGTTCATTTTTTAAAAATGGGATGATGGTGCAATCCATAAATTGCAGATAACGAGGCAGTTCCGCCAGTTTTTTTGGGCCGGCCATTTTCACGTTGGGATATTTTTTCAGATCAATGTCCGTCCAATTGGGATGGTCGTCTGGCCCCACGAAAAGGAACAACTTGTCCGAATGAACTTTTATCGCCTTTTCCAAAAGTTCAAAATTATTGCGCCGCCCCAACTGTCCCACGTAGCCCACCACGGGTTTTTGGTTGCCTTTCAATTCTATTGGGATTTCAAAATCTTCGGTCACGGTTTTTTCAAAAAGGTCGGTCTGCGCGGCGTTGGGCAGCAAGTAGGCTTTTTTGCCGGAATCTTTTTCCAAAAGCGAAGTCAAGCGCGTGGAGGTGGCCAGCCGCACATCGGCGTTTTGCAAGATTTTCCGCTCGGCCTTGATGCCGTGTTTTTGGCCTTCCTTAAAAGCACGGATGTCGTCCCGCGCTTGATACACAAAGACTTTCGGAGATTTTACGCCCGTGATTTTCTGACCGTAATACGGATTGAACGAATTGAAAAAAATGTACTCCTCAATAGAATGGTCTTGCAAAATCTGCCGCACGGTCTTAAAAAAAATCCGGTTGTTGATGGTATTTAAAATATCATACAAAAAACCGGCGGGCAAAAAGTGGTTGGACAGCATCATCCTTGGCGTCACGGCGGTAAAATTTTCGGGCAGCCCGTCCACTTTGGTATAAATGTTTTTTCCTTTCAGAATGGCGTCTTTCCGCTTTTGGATTTCAGGCGAATTTCGACCGCTGAAATAATCTTTGACCGTGTAAGGATAGTCGATGTAAAAGACGCGATTGGTCTTGGCCAGCTCTTTGGCGATGCTAAAGGCGGCGGAGGAAAGCGCCCCGTCCCAGCGCGACATCGAGCACATTATGACGGGCAGCTCGCGGAGTTTTGCCATAATTTTAAGAGTTTTAGAGTGTTTCGTGAACCGCCAAAAGTACCTTTCCTCGGAAAAACTAATTTAGGCCCCAAAAACTTTCTCGAAAAATGGGACTCAAAGACCGCTTGAAAAGCAATACTTTTTTAAAAAAAACCGCCCACCGCGCACTGATTCCAAAAGGGCGTGCCAAGCCGCGGCTGTGGGTGCAATGGTTCGTCAATCCTTTTGTGCACAAGCGCGGGCGAGGCAGCATCGTGTGCCGCCGCACGCGGATGGACGTGCTGCCGTTCAACAGATTTGAACTGGGCGCGCGCTCCGTCGTCGAAGATTTTGCGACCATCAACAATGGCGTGGGTGAGGTTATCATCGGCCACGACACTTTGGTGGGCATTGGCAATACCGTCATCGGGCCGGTGCATTTGGGCAACCATATCATCTTGGCGCAGAATATCGTGATGAGCGGGCTGAACCATTCGTATGAAGATATTTCGCAGCCCATTCATCTGCAGCCGGTTACCACCAAATTGATTACCGTGGAAGATGAAGTGTGGATTGGGGCGAACGCGGTTTTGACGGCGGGCATCACGGTAGGGAAGCATTCCGTGGTGGCTGCCGGCGCGGTGGTAACCAAAGACGTGCCGCCCTACAGTATCGCGGTGGGCAATCCGGCGCGGGTCATCAAAAAATACCAACACGAAACCGGAAAATGGGAAAAAGCCTGAGCCGCCGCTCGCCAATAATTTACCCTACATTTGTAGTCCAATTCTTTCAATTGAAATTTTTGTTCCTCTCTATAAAAACTCGCAACTCTTGATTAATTACTTCGTCCCGCCACCCAATATCCAGCGTTTTCAGCAATTGCACGGCCAGCCCTTCGCCGACATTCCCAACGAAGAGGTGGCCGAAGTGCGCCGCAAAATGGACACGATGCATTCTGGCGAACCCGAAATTTCGGTGGTCATCATCGCTTACAACGAGGAGGAATACATCTTCGGCTGCTTGGCCAGCTTGGCAGAAACCCAGTCGAGCCGGCCGATAGAAATCGTGGTGGTAGACAATAATTCCACCGACCGCACGGCAGAAATCGTGGAAGCCTGCGGCGCGCGGCTGATACCGGAAACGCGGCAGGGCTACGGCTTTGCACGGCAGGGCGGCCTCGAAGCGGCGCGCGGCAACATCGTATTGACGGGCGATGCCGACACGCTCTACCCGCCCCGCTGGGCCGAAGAAATGGCCAAGCCTTTTGACGACCCCACCGTGTCTTGCACATATAGCCTCCACGCGCTTTTGCCGGAGAGCGGCAACAGCAAATTGTCGTTGTTTTTATATCAGTTTTCCAAAACGGCAGTGGTATATTTAAAAGACCGCAAGCGCCCGCAACTGAGCGTGGGCGGCGCCAGTATGGGCTATCGCCGCAAGGATGTGATGGACATCGGCGGCTACCGCGTGAAAGACGGCCGCTGGGAAGATGGCGGAATCGCCCTACAGCTCACCGAGCGCGGCAGCATCGAAATGGTGGCGGGCCGCAAGGCGATGATTTACACCAGTATGCGGCGCTCGATGAACGACGGCACGCTATGGCAAGCGTTCGTCAAGCGGCTCAAATACCGCATCCGCCATTTGGACAGTTTTTTCTTCAAACAGAAAGACAAGATTGAAGATTTGTGAAATCGAGCTGATTAAGCCAATCAATGAAAAATGGGCGGGAGATTAAGATGAGTGGTAAAATGAAACTTTTAGTCAGGCCGCTCCAGCAGATCCTCATATTCCGTTTCCACTTGATCCGTCATCTCTCCCACCGAAAAATCGGCGTGGATTTTTTGCGCGGCTCTTTTTCCCAAAACATTTCTAAGTCGCTTATCCTCAGAAAGTTCTATAAAAGATTCGGCTAATTTTTGGGCGTTTTTTTCATCCATCAGAAATCCGTCTTCGCCGTGGTTGATCACCTCCTTGCTGCCGTCCACGGGGCTGGCCACCACGGCCTTGCGCATCGCCATCGCTTCCAGTAAGCCCAGCGGCAGGCCTTCCCACAGCGAGGGCAGGCAGTAAATATCCATCAGGTTCAGTACGGCCGGCACGTCGGTGCGGAACCCAGAAAAGGTGATTTGATCGCGAATGCCCAGTTGGCGCGCCAGTTTTTCGCAGTCTTCGCGCAGCTCGCCGTCGCCCACTATCCAGAAGTGCATATCGGCGCCAGCCCTTAGAGCCAAATGCGCGGCCTTGATAAAAGTCAGCGGATTTTTCTGTTTGGTGAGGCGCACCACCATCCCCGCGATCACTTTGTTTTCAGGCAGTTTCAAATCTTTGCGGCGCAGCGAAAAATCTTGCCGTGGATCGAACCGCCCCGTGTCCACCGCATTGTAAATCACCGTGGAGCGCGGCATATCCAACTGCTGGCGGCCGTCCTTCTGATTGCTACCGGATACGTTGATATTCAGGTCGGTACGGCGCACCAGCCATTTTTCGGAAATTTTGCGCAGCAACCGCACCCACGGTTTTTGGTCTTGATGAAACGACCAGCCGTGGACGGTGTAGATTACTGGCAACCCCAACTTTTTGGCTGGCTTCAAAGTGTTAGAACAAGCGCGCGTACCGTGGGCGTGGACAAGGTCAAAACCGCCTTTTTCAATGAAGCGGCGCACCTTTTTCCAAATCAAAAAATTGAAAGGCAGTTCGGTATGAATGACGTGGCAAGGAATGCCCAATTCGCGCAGTTTGTCCACCATTTCGCCATCGGTAAAGGAAAGCACTTCCGATTCAAAGCGCTCATCATCAAGGCTTTGCACCAAGTCCAGCACGTGGCGTTCACCGCCGCCAATTTTCCCTTGGCGGATGGTATGTAATATTTTGAATGCGCCTGATTTCGGCCCGCTGCTTTGAGTTAGAGTTGTCATAGTTTCACATTTGGAAAGGGCCACTTTTTGGCGGCGCTTCTTTCAAGAGTTTCCCTTTTCCGTCACTTCAAATTCCGTCGCCGTCTTTTTGTTGATTTTTAAAATCCCCGCCATCATCGCGAAAATCGCCTTGGGAATGTGGAGAACGGCACGGATCAATTTTCCATTGTAAAAACGGCGCGGCACGGCCAAAAGCAATGCCAAAAAATAAGCCGCCGCCAGCCCAATCCAAGCGGGAGAAAGCCAGCCGATGATTCCCAAAATCCCAAGCATCCCCATCAAACCAATCAGCAACACTTTGGGAATCAGCGCCCATTGAAATACTTTATCGAAATAGCCGAAGTTGCCTTTCGCAAAAAGCTGCCGCAATGCCGCGCCAATATAATTTTTCAAAAAATAAAACTGCGCGCCCACCCAGCGGGTTCGTTGTTTAGAGAAATTTTTGGAGGTCGAGACTTTTTCGTCATATACAAAAGCGTCCCCCAAATATTCTATGGTTTGTCGGTCTTGCAATACTTTCAGTTCGATGAGCTTGTCCTCGCCCGCCACGTCTTGGATGTCGCTCATTATTTTTTTAAAGTATTGAAAATCAAACGCCATCGCCGAACCGATGAGCGCGGACGACACGCCCAAATTTCGGTGGCCTTTGCGGAAAATGCTGTTGCCGATTTCTTCGTTTATGGCGTCCAAAAGCGCAAAAGCGGTGTCCTGATTTTTGGCCGTGCGGTGCCCTTGCACCACGCGATAACCCGCGTTGAAAGCGGCGTTTATCTTTTCCAAAAAATCCGCTTCCATCACATTGTCCGAATCCAAAATCACCGCGATGTCCGGCGATTTTTGCGATAGGATTTCCAAGCCCTGGTTCAAGCTTTTCGCTTTGGTACTGTTTTCAAAACTGACTTCAATTAACTGAATGTCAAGTCGTTTTAATTTCTCCAAAGTTGCTTTTTGGAAACTGTCCGCTAAAACCACCACCTCATAATTTTCCTTGGAATACGATTGCCGCAGCGCGTTTTCGGCGGTATCCACGATGATATTGTCCTCCTTGTAACCGGGGATAAAAACGGCGATTTTATTTTTACGAAAAGAAGCGGGATTCGCTGTTTTCGGCCGGTGTGGAAACAAACTCGCCACGGAAAACACGAAAAAATATAGGACTTGTATTCCTATGATAATGAGGAAGATGAGTTCGAGAATGCGGAGGAATTCCACTAAAATAGAGTTTCAATGTGGGGTGAAATATCGGGAATTTTTAGCGGGCCGATGCCGCTGATTCCTTCCCAAAGTTTTTTTTCGATTTGTTTAGAGCTTTATGAAAAAGGGTTTGAGAGTGTATGCAATCCTACTGAGAAAGCATAAGTGGAAGCGGGTACAAAATGAAGTTTGACCCCTTGATGTTCAACGGTTTTTTCAATATTTATCGTAGTAACCAATGCCTCTTTCAGCTTGTTTTCGTTACAAAATTTCAACAAGGATTTCAGTTTTTGCGGTTTGTCGGGATAGGCATCGCTCCACTTGATTTCCAACGCCCATTCGGGTTTCAGCGTCCCTTGGTGGATGCCCACCATATCCACCTCGCCATTTTGCCAGCGGGCATAGTAGGGCTGAAAATCTTGGCGGTGCATCCACTGCGCAAAAACGGCTGTTTCCGCCATCGCCCCCATTGCTTTGTCCACAGCCTGCAAGGGCGCAAAAAGCGCACTCCGCAGCGAAGGATTGGTGAGGTAAATCTTAAAAAAATTCTCGCGCTGAAAACGGCGTCCCGCTTGGTCCACTCGCCGCACGATTTGAATAAGAAAAGCGGATTCCAGATATTCGAGATACTTTTTGAGCGTGTGCTTGGGCGTGCGCGACTGCTTGCTGAGGCCGTCCAGCGAAAATTCCTGCGCCGTTTGAAAGGCCACTTTCGTAAAAAAGGAGTTGAGTTCCTGGGTGTCCTGAATCCCGTAAAGGCCAGGCAAGTCGCGCAGTATAACCTTTTCGATAACATCGCTACGAAGAAAGCGCACCGGGTTTTGCCGCAATGCCTCCGAAAAAATGGCCTCCGGATAACCGCCAAAATTTATGTAATCCAAAAAATGTTGATTAAATTTTTGGATGTCCAAGGCGCGCTGAAAAGGAAAATTCCCAGCATCCAAAGTGGAGGGCGCGGGCTGCAAAAAGTAATCGAGCCGCTGCATTTTTATGAATTCAAAAAAAGTGAGCGGCGGCAACACAAAATCGCTAAACCGCCCCGCCCCGCTCTCTTGACTTTTGTAGCGCAGCGCCGCCGCCGCCGAACCCGATACCACAAATTTCGATCGGTGGTAGGTGTCCACCAAACTTTTTAGGTGCACTTCCCAATCCTTGAGGTATTGTACCTCGTCAAAAATCAGGTGCCAACCACCCAGTTCTTCCTCCGCGCCCAGCGTTTGACGGGCCAATTTAAAAAGCTGTTCCAGACCGACGGAATGGTAAACGGGATGATCCACGGAAAGAAAAATGATGCGGCGCGGCGAAATCCCCCCGTCCAAGAGATGCTGTATATAATGGTGCAGCATCACCGTTTTGCCCACGCGGCGCGGCCCCATCAGCACGGCCGCGCGGCGGACGGCGGTTTGCCCAGCTAACTCTGCAAAATGAGGAAAATATTCGCGGCGCGGCTTTTCGCGGTAAAAGGCTTCGGTTTCACCTGAATTCCACCACGGATTTTCGAAACGAATGCGGTCAAAGATTTGCTGAATAGGGAAAGATTCCATTTCAAATTTTCTTATTTAAAGCAAATTTAAGGAATAAGGTAATTTGGTTTACCTTATTTAAAGGAATTAAAGTAAATAAGAAATTTTCGGTGAATTTCATCTCTTATTTATTCCCCTTAAAAAAGTGAATTTTGGAAGAAAAGAAAATTAAATTTGACAAAAAAAATCCGCCGTAGCAGATTTTCTTATCAAAGATTTTGGCCGTATTCAATTCATCAAGGCACCGAAATAAAAACCCGCTCCGCCGCAAAAACCCGTTCCCCGTTTTTCACGGAAAGCAAATACATCCCAGCGGGCAAATTGGGTTCTAAAATTAGTTCCCCATTGGAAGCTTCCAGCGATTTTTCCACTACTTTTTTTCCACTTAAATTTTGCATAGAAACTTCAATATCTCCGCCTTCAAAAGATTTCAAAACAATGCTAAATTTCCCATTGGAAGGATTCGGAAAAATGTCAAGTCCATTGGTTATCAAACCATCTTCATTTAAAGAAAAACCAATCGGCACTAATGGGATTGTTTTGGTGACCACTACGCCGCGCTCCATTTTTATGATGGAAGTATCCGTTTCATAACCCGCTTTTTTGGTAATCAAAATGTACAATCCCGTATCGGCTTGCCCTTCCCTAAAATTGCCGAAAATATCGCTCTTCCCTTTGCTATCGGATTGTAACAAATTTATGTCCGCATTTATGATGGGATTTCCAGTCACAGAATCTTGCACAAAAAGGGTTAAAAAAGCGGCGCGCGGATAATCGGAATGAATGACAAAAAGCCCCTCCTGCCGATCGGTAACCAAAATGTTGCCGCTGGGCAAATACGGATACGCGCCCCACGCGCCCGCAAAGCCGTCCCCAGAAAGGGGCGACGTATCATAAAAAGAGGTTTCCACCAAAATATCGGGCTGGCTCGCATCCACGATTTGCAAGCCCGAAGTATAATAAGAAGTGACCAAAAATTGATTATGAAAATGCGTATTATGGGGGATGACTTGACCCTTGGTAAAAATACCCGATTGTATCCGGTCCAGTTCGGTAATATTGTTCAAATCGCTTACATCATAAGATGTCACAAAAGCGCCCTTTACTTCATCGGTGGTATATACCGTTTTGTTGTCATCCGAGAACCAAATATTATGGCAAAAATTATTGGGCGTGGAACGGCTTCCCATTATCACGGGGTTAGTTTTGTCGCTAACGTCCACCACTTGGAAGATGCCGTCCAAAATGCCGGCGCCCCACAAAGTATCGCCGCGCGCCACGCCATCGTGGTAGTAAATGTCATCCACCGCGCCCAAAAAAGCCGGTGCCGCGCCGTTGTTGTCCACATCAAACATCAGCGCGCCGCCCTCGGCCACGTCCGAGCCAAAGACGTATAAAACACCTTTTTCATCAATATAAATGTTGTGCGCGCGGGTGAGATTAAACGATGCACCACCTACTGAAACCGTGGGGAAATACCTTGATATCGAAACGTTTGAAGAGTCCACCGTTGTCAAATCCACCACCATAATCCCATCCGACTGCCCGATGAAACCATCGTGGACGACGTAGGCAAAATCTTTCCAAACCTTCAAATCCCGCCAAGTGGAATTGGCGCCGGGTTCAAAATGTATCTCCACCGGATTGGTGGGATTGGTAACCTCCACGAGGGAAAAACCCGAATTGACCCCGACCAGCGCGAATTCACGACCGTTTTTTTCGTAGCCCCACACGTCGTTTATCACGTCCAGATATTCAAGATTGCCGAGGGCGGTGGCTTCCAAACTATCGGTTTGCGCACCCAGCGAAACCGCCAAAAAGAAGGCGGCAAGAGTTGATAAGATTTTCATTTCCAAATGTTTAAAAAAGTGAACTTTGGCCTAAGTCATCGGCCGGGGGGTCGGGCTGGTCAGAATCTTCTGATGAAGTTTGTTCCTCCTTTTCAGAAACTTGCAAAGGTACAGGCTCCAAGGGATTTACGGCTTTTACCTCGCCGGGGCTTAGTTGGTTGCCCTGCGCCTTCATTCCCTTTACGGAGATGAACTCGTCCAATCGCACTTCCTCGCTGTCCTTTTGTTTGCCTTTTATCTTCTTAAAAGTAATCTCGACGCGTGGCTGCAAATCTGTAGAAACCACCTCCAAAAATGAACCCTCGGAATCGCTAATAAACAGCTCTTTTTTATCGGAAGGTTCTGCTAAAAATCTTTTTACAAAATAGCGTTCTTTTTCACCATCATAATAGACCGCCGAAATAGGTTTTTCAGGATGCCATTTTTCTAACAAAATCATATCCTCTTCAAAATAGGTGCTCAAATCGAAACTCAGCAAACGATAAGCGCCGCTCTGGGAGATTTCTAAAATCCGGTCGTCGCCTTCAAAACTGCCCAAAAGTTCGCCACGGCCTTCCGCGTTCAGCTTTTTCACCGTTTCGTCAAACCAGATTTTGCGCGCCGCCAAAGTGCTGACGCCTTCTTCATCCAGTTCTACTTTTTTGATGGGATATTTGGTCACGATGTTCCCTTTGGAATTGCGCCCTTTGATGGCCAGTTCCGCAAAATCCACTTCCACTTTCAGCTTGCGCAATTTCTGCAAATTCCGCAGCAGCACCGTCACTTTTTCCGCTTCCCCGTTGGGATTGGCGGTGAACCACAACACTTCGCTGCCCTTCGTTCCGGCCGTCAGATCGTACTCTTTGTCGCGCGTGATGCTGTTCACGTGGAAACGTTTCATATAGGTTTTTCCCTTCGGCCCGTCGCGGTATATCATATTGTAAACCGTGCGTTTGTCGCCCTTTTTCCACACCGCCGCGTGGATGATATTTTTCCCGACGTAGGTTTTCGCATCTACTTTGGTCACCATCATTTGGCCGCTTTTGGTGAACGCGATAATGTCGTCGATGTCCGCGCAGTCGGTTACATATTCGTCCTTTTTCAGGCTGGTGCCGATGAATCCTTCCGCGCGGTTCACATACAATTTAGCATTGGCAATCGCCACTTTGGTTGCGTCAATGTCCTCAAACTGTTGCAGTTCCGTCTTGCGCTCGCGGCCGGTGCCGTATTTCTTTTTGAGATTTTTGAACCAATCCACGGCGTAATCCACCAGATGGGCGAGGTGGTTTTTCACCTCTTCGATTTTGCCTTCCAAATCCAAAATGTGCTGGTCGGCCTTGTTTTTATCGAATTTGGAAATGCGCTTGATGCGGATTTCGGTCAGCCGCGCGATGTCGTCGTCTGTCACTTCGCGCATCAAATGACCGATGTGCGGTTCGAGTCCTTTTCGTATGAATAAAATTACCTCCTCCCAAGTTTCCGCCTCCTCAATGTCGCGGTACACTTTTTCTTCTATGAAAATCCGCTCCAAACTCGCAAAGTGCCACTGTTCGTGCAGTTCCGCCAGTTGGATTTCCAGTTCGCGTTTCAGCAATTCCAACGTCCGCTCAGTGCTGCGTTTCAGCATTTCCTTCACGTCCAAAAACTGCGGACTGTCGTCCTGAATGGCACAGGCCAGCGGCGAAAGGGACGTTTCGCAATCCGTGAAAGCATAGAGCGCGTCCATCGTTTTGTCGGGCGACACGCCGGGCGGCAGATGCACGATTATTTCCACCGTGGCCGCCACATTATCATCTATTTTCTTGATTTTGATTTTGCCCTTTTCGGTCGCTTTCACGATGGATTCCATCAATCCCACCGAAGTGGTGCCGTAGGGAATCTCGCTAATCAAAAGCGTTTTTTTATCGACGATGGAAATCTTGGCGCGCAGCCGCACCCGCCCGCCGCGCAGGCCATTGTTGTATTGGGAAACATCCGCCACGCCGCCCGTGGGGAAATCGGGATAAATGGTGAAACTGCGCCCGCGCAACACCTTTATAGAAGCATCGATCAATTCGTTGAAATTGTGGGGCAAAATGCGGGTGGAAAGTCCCACGGCGATTCCCTCCACGCCCATCGCCAGCAGCATCGGGAACTTCATCGGCAGGTGCACGGGTTCTTTGGCGCGGCCGTCGTAGCTGGCCTGCCACTCGGTCACTTTGGGCGAAAAGGCGGCTTCCAGCGCAAACTTCGTCAGCCGCGCCTCGATGTAGCGCGGCGCGGCGGCGCGGTCGCCCGTCAAGATATTTCCCCAGTTGCCCTGCGTGTCGATCAGCAAATCTTTTTGCCCCAAGTTTACCAGCGCATCGTTGATGCTGGCGTCGCCGTGGGGGTGGAAGCGCATCGTCTGCCCGATGATGTTGGCCACCTTGTGGTAGCGGCCGTCCTCCATTTCGCGCATCGCGTGTAGGATGCGGCGCTGCACGGGTTTCAGGCCGTCTTCCATCGCGGGCACGGCGCGCTCCAAAATCACATACGAAGCGTAATCGAGGAAATAATCCTCGTACATCCCCGAGACGCGGGTGATGGCCACACCGGCATCGGCGTTGTTTTCGTCGGAATTATTTTCGGGTTCTTCTGCCAATTCTTTTTCCTTTTCAGGAATTTGTTTTTCTGAAAATTGAAATCGCTGAATGCGGTTTTCAAAATTGCGCGGCGGCCGCAGCCCTTTGCGGCATTGAAATTCCGGCCGTCGGGCTTCCACCTCTCCGCGCAGTTCTCCTTCCGTCCATCGCCAAAAAGAGAGATGCGCGAAAATAGTAACCGCGCCTAAGCCACGATTCAATACCCCGGCATAGTTGCCACGAGAATGGGATGATTTTTCAACAAAATCCTAAAATGGAACTGCGCCGCCATTTGCGAGGCGGTTAATCTATGCCAAGGTTGAATTCTGACCACCATTTTTATAAAGTAACCCGTCGTGCATTAGGAAGTATTGCGCCGTGGCTTTAGCTCGGCGAAATAAGAAATCACCCCACTCACGGCTTTAGCCCAATTAAAAATTTCGGCTAAAACCTAATCAAGTGTGCATATATTCTAAAACCGGGCTAAAGCCACGGTTCAATACCAAATGCAACACTCGTTTTTGTCGGAAAAGTTTTAAATGCGCAAGGGGTAAAGTATTCTATAAAAAGACTGCCATTTCTTTTTCATTTTTTTCCAAAAAATTGAAATGTTCACAAAGTTTTGTATGGAAAAAATTAGCGAGACGAATGATATTTTATCTTTGCCCGTATGAACGATCGTGTCCGCGAAAAACTCACCATCTTGGCCGATGCCGCCAAGTATGATGTCTCCTGTGCATCCAGTGGCAGCAAGCGAAAAAACGCCAACAAGGGGCTGGGCAACGCCACGGGTATGGGCATTTGCCACAGCTACACCGAAGATGGCCGTTGCGTTTCTTTATTAAAAATATTACTGACCAATCACTGCATTTTCGACTGCGCTTATTGCGTGAGCCGCCGCAGCAATGACGTAAAGCGCGCCGCCTTCACCGTGCAGGAGGTGGTGGATTTGACCATCAATTTTTATCGCCGCAATTATATCGAGGGCTTATTTCTCAGTTCGGGGATTTTCAAAAACGCCGACTTTACGATGGAAAGATTGGTGCGCATCGCCAAGGAACTGCGGACGGAACACAAATTCAACGGCTATATCCATCTGAAAGCGATCCCCGGGGCGAGTGATGAATTGCTGCACGAAGCGGGATTGTACGCCGATCGATTGAGCGTAAACTTGGAAATTCCATCTGAAAAAAGTTTGGTAAAAATTGCCCCCGAAAAAAACTATAAGGAAGTATATGACCCGATGAACTTTTTGAAGGATAAAATCAGCGGATATAAAAAAGAAAAGAAATCCCTCAAAAAAGCACCCCTTTTTTCGCCGGGCGGGCAAAGTACACAACTCGTGATTGGCGCCTCCCCCGAAAGCGACCGTCATATCCTTTCGCTGTCCGACTCCCTGTACAAGGATCAAAATTTGAAGCGGGTGTATTATTCGGGATACATCCCGATTAGCGATGACAATCGCCTGCCCGCCTTGGTAAATCCGCCGCTGATTCGCGAAAACCGATTGTACCAAGCCGATTGGTTAATGCGCTTTTATGGTTTTGAAGCCGAGGAACTTACGGATGAAACCCAGCCGAATTTGAGCTTGGATTTGGACCCAAAAGTGAGCTGGGCGCTCCGCAACCCGCAGCTTTTTCCGGTGGACGTAAACCGCGCGCCTTACGAACAGATTTTGCGCGTCCCCGGTATCGGGGTAAAATCCGCGCTGATGATTGTAAAAGCCCGCCGCCACGGGAAATTGCGCGAAGAGCACCTCAAGAAAATCGGAATGGTGTGGAAGCGTGCCAAGTATTTTTTGACGGGCTTTTCTTCCTCCCTAAAAGTAAATGACTGGAAACCTGAAGTGCTTAAAAATCACCTAATTGCGGGTTCGGTGCAAAAGCGGAATGCGGGACAGTTGGCGCTTTTTTGAACAGCTACTAAGACACAAAGCACGCAAAGAATTGATTTTAAAAAGGTTAACAGTTATGAGAACTTTGTGCCTTCTAGTCTTTGTGGCTAAATGAATTAGTGGCACAATTAAAAAACAGCGTGAGCAGAACACATTCCGTTGCAAAAAATAGAATTTTGAGTGGCATCCTAAATTCCGAAAAAATCGTCATTTTTGATGGCACGTTCCAAGGTTTGCTTTCCGCGATTTTTGATTGTTATGATCTGAAGATTTCCCCCATCGAGATTTTGGGAGAAAGTGAATTTCAAGAGCAACTTTTTGCTGAAAACCACCAAGCGGTTTTGGATGAATCCAAAGCCAAACGCGTAGCCAAAAAGCTGCGGGAAATCGCAGGTTCTTCTTTTTTACATCAACTTCATAAAGTTTTTCTTTCTGAAAAAGAGGGGCGCGGAATTTTGGTTTACCGTTTGGTTTCCAAGGTGTTGAAAAATGGAAAAGAAGTTTTGTCGGATTTCCGCGATGATGATGTTTTGCAACTCAAAAAAATCCAGAAAGAAATAAACCGCGAGGTACACCGGATGCACGCCTTCGTACGGTTTCAACGATTGGCGGACGATATTTGGTTCGCTGCCATCGAACCCGATTTTGACGTGGTGCCGCTCATCGGCGAGCATTTTGAAAAGCGCTACGCCGATCAGAAATGGGTGATTTTTGATGTAAAAAGAAAGTACGGCCTTTCATACGATTTGGATAAAGTTGATTTTATCGAAATGGAACTTCCCAAAAATGCCGAAAAATTATCTAAAAATGTGCTGCATTCCGATGAAATTTCCTACCAAAATCTTTGGAAAGATTACTTTGATTCCGTGAATATAAAAGCACGGAAAAATATGAAACTGCATATCCGCCACGTGCCAAAGCGGTATTGGAAATACTTGTTTGAAAAATGAATTTTTTTTGAAATCAATCTTTTAAAAAACGACCGTGCAACCTTCCGGCAACGCATTCTTAATTCGCGCTTTCTCCTCTTCCGAAAAGTGGTTCCCGTTCGCCAAAACGGTTTTCAGGTTTTTCATCCTCTCGATTTTTGCGGGCAATTTTTGCAATGAATTATTGGAAAGAATCAAGGTTTCCAAGTTTTTCAGTTTATATAAATTTTCGGGCAAAACCGTGATTTGGTTTTGATTCAAATTGAGGGTTTTCAATTGCTTCATATTAGCGATTTTAGACGGGATTTTTCGCAACGCATTTCCCTCCAAATTCAAGGTTTGCAATTTTTTGAATTGTACCCATTCCTCCTCCATTTCGCGGAATTGATTGTTGCCCAAGTCCAGCACTTGCAGGTTTTTCAGTTTGGAAATGGAACTCGGTAAATGGCTCAGTTGGTTGTTCTGCAATTCCAGCGTTTCCAAGTGTTGACAGCCCTCGATTTCGGCTGGGATTTCTATCAGATAATTGAACGGGAAATGAAAGTAGCGCAGGTTTTCCAGTTGCCCGATTTCCTGGGGCAGCCGGATGATGGAGTTGTGTCCCAAGTTCAGCCGGACGAGATTTTTCAGTTGCCCGATTTCTGGCGGCACGGTTTTCAAACCATTCTCGCGCAGGTTTAAAATTTCCAATTTCTCAAAAGCAAACAAATCGTAATCCCAGCTTTCCCAGTTGTTTTTCATCAAATTGAGGAAGGTGAGGTTTTCCAAAAAAACGGCGCTATCGGCCAGTTCAAAAATTTCGGTTTGGCGAAGGTTTAATTGTTCCGCTTGGGCAGGATTTTTTAAGGCTTCTTTTACATTGTAAAAAATAGGTTTTCGGGTATCGGCGAATTGGGATTTTATTGAGAGAGAAATTCCGAAAAAGAAGAAAAAAGTGAGGATTTGTTTTTTCATTGTTGGATTTTTTAAAAACAATGCGCAAGCCCCCAATCCCCCACCGTGTGCCGTATCGGCAACGATGCACGGCAAAGGGGGTTTAGACGCTTGAGCATTTTGTGATAAAGGCGATTTTTTAATGATTCTTTTACAACACATTTTTTCCAGTGCCATTTTCCACCAAAGCAATCCCGCACGTGCGGGAGGATTGGGGGCTTAAAGAAAAAACCGAGGGCGCACATCACGCCCTCGGCTTCAATTCCTAAAAAGTGCTACCGCTCAGCCATCATTTTTGTCCTTTGATGATGCGCTGGGTAAACACTTCTTCACCGTTTTGCAGGTTCAAAAAGTAAACGCCCTCGGCAAAATCGCTCAGGTCGATTTGCGTGTTTTCGGTTACTGTTTTCTGTACCAAAACCTGTCCGCTCACATTGGTGAGCTGCAGTTGGAACACCGCGCCCTCATTGGCGTTCGGCAAGGTTACGTTCATCACGCCCATCGTTGGGTTGGGATAAATGTTCAAGCCGGCAAATCCATTTTCCATCTTCACGGTAGTGGATTTTTTCGCCGTGGAAGTCACCGCGCTGTCCGCCTCTTCAATATCCAAGCGGAAGGAGAAGCCGCCCAAATCGCTGGCCTTGTTCAGGTTGCGCACCGCCACGATGATTTCGTTGGTCCCCTGCTGGAAAACCGTGTCCAAATCAGCATTGGTCAAAACGTCGTAGCTGTCGCCACCGTTGAAACCGTTGACGACGTTGCCGTTGCCTTCAAATTTCACGTCGTGCGAGGGCGACTTGAAGTTGGGGCGGCCGAAGCTGGAAATCAGCGCCACGCGGGTGCCGTTCACGTAAATTTCGGCTTGGTCGTCCACGGTGGTGCGGAAGCGCGCGTCCAAAGCGCCCGTGATGGAATCCAAACGGAACTCGCGGCGGAAGAACGTGATGTTGTTTTCGGTCTTGATCACGCTCGCGCCTTCCACGGGGTTGATGCTGGGGAAACCGTAGGGCTGGCCCACTTGCGCCGGCAGGGTAAAGGTGGAATCGGCCGGTACATCGTTGGCGCCGTTCCACATCCCGCTGCGGTTGGTCATTTCCACTTCCGTAGATTTTTCCCAGCCATTGTCGGTTGTGATCACGCTGTCGCTGAATTCGCCGAGGAATTGCGCCAAAGCAATCACCACCGTTGTAGAAACATCGAAGGCCACGTCGTTGCCGGCCGCGTCTTTCTGCAACTGGCTGCTGTTGCCGCCGCTTGGGTGTTGGATGCTCAAAAATCCGTAGCGGTTGTCGGGCGTAAACGTCAATCCGCAAGGCTCTGAACCGGTGGGCGATACGGCGAACAGTTCTACTTTGGGATCTTCCTGCGTGTGCGAAGGTGGCACCACCCAAATGTAGTCGTTGCCGCCGTCTTGCAGCACCCAAAGGTTGCCGCGATTATCGAAAACCAAGTTGTCGTTGCCCGTGCCCCACGGCTCTACAAACACACCTTCGTCGGTATTCAAAACGTAGGATTTACCTCCCACAAAAGTCTTGAATTTAGAAACCGCGCTGTCGTTGTCCTCAAAACGGTAGGTGCGGCCAAAGCCTTTGGAAACAAAGTACACCATCCCGTTCAGCGGGGAGATTTCGATGTCTTCCACGCCGTTGAAATTGGTGGCGCCCAACGAAATCGCCAGCGATGAAGTGTTGTTCAAATCGGCTTGGGTGGTGTTCGGGATTTGAATCCATTTTCCCGTCAAGGAAGTAGGCTCGCCACCGGAAAGCGGCGCATCCAACTGCAAAGCATACAATTTTCCGGCGGTCAAATCTTTGGGATTGTCGGCCACGAATTTGAAAACTGCGGAAGAGCCGCCGTCCTCGCCTTCGTAAGCGGTTTTGTTGTCGCTGGCAATCACCACGTTTTCGTGGGAAAAGCGTCCCATCGCCCACAATTTGTCCTGTTTGCCATCGCCGTCGTGGTCGATCACCTCGGCGGTAAAAGGGTTGATTTCCACTTGCCAGCCCACGTCGGTGTAGCCGTCGCCGTTCACGTCGCCGCTGTTGCGGGTTTCTTCGGATGTGATGACCGTGCCCCAAGGCGTGATGCCGCCAGAACAGTTGCGGGTGGTGGTTACCAAATCTCCGTTAAAGAAATCCACGCCCTGCATCGTGTCGTTGCTCCACAAGTTGGTCTTGTCGTCAAAGCTCACGTCAATCATCGTAACGCCGCCGGGGGTGGTTTCTTGGTTTACCGAAACGTGGCCGATGCGGCTGCTGCCGTTGGTGGCGATATATCCGGTAAAATCATTGTTGCCGCCCATCGTGGTGATGCCATTGTTGATGATGTCCATCGCATCGCCCTGTTTGGCAATCACTTGGAATTTGTGTGAACCGGGAATCCTCCACACCGGCGACTGCGCGCCCGGCGCGATGGACTGGAAGCAAGCGATGTGCTTGTCGTCTTCTTCCACACAGCCCAAGGCTGGAGAGTTTACCACGGGCGCATCTTTTATAAAAAGGTCAAACTGCAAATCCACCGTGGCGCCGCCCGCCGCTTGCTTCACTTCCACGGCGATGGTGTTGATACCATTTTTAAAAACGCTCTTCGGCAAAAACTCGGAGAAGTACGCATTTTCATCGCCGCCTCCTACGAAAGTGGGCGCAACGGTATTGTAAGTCAGCGGGCCGCTTGGCAAGTTCTGGCGGATCACTTCCTTACCATTGATATAAACGGCCGCCCCGTCGTCGCGGCGCACGCCAATCTGCACCGTATCCGGAATCGAATCCAAATTGATGTTGATATCCCGACGGAAATAATACGTCTGGTATTTGTTGTTGGGGTCGGGCCCAAATGGGATGACGGTGTTCACGGGGTCGCCGTAGCCCAGCGGGCCTTGGCCTTGCTCCCAGTTGTCATCGTTAAAAGAGGTCAGTTTCCAATTGGTGCCGTCCAAAGAAACGCCGTTGGCCAAATAGTGCCAGCGGCTTTCGCGCGGCAGCGGAAATTCGGCGGGTGTAAGCGGCGGGCGCTCGAAATCCACGCTCAAATCAAAACTCAAATCGGAACTGCCAGCCGTAGCTTGGTGCAATTCCACCGCGATCACGTTGCGGCCGTTTTGCAACAAGTTGCCCGTTTTGATTTCAAAATATTCCGTCTCGGACGCGCCGCCCACGGTGCTGGCCGCGAAAGTGTTGAAGTTCACATTGCCGGCGGGCATATTGGAACGGAACGCTTCCATACCATTTATATAAACCACCGCGCCGTCGTCGCGCAGCAATTCAAACACCAGCGAATCAATCACCGAAGAATCCTGCACATCAAAAGTGTGGCGCAAGTAAGTGGTGGTGTATTTATTGGAAGGGTTGGGGCCAAAATCGAGAACGGTGGTTTCGTTGCCGTTGCCATATCCCAAAATGCCATTGCCAAAATCCCAAGTGGAATCGTTGTAATTCACGGATGTCCAGTTGGTGCCGGTCAAGTCGGTGCCGTTGTCGAGGTATTTCCAAGACGACAATTTATTGACCGGAAAACCGCCGTCCACAAACACGGGCGAGGGGATGTAAGTAACCACCAGCTCGGCCGCGTCGCCGCCGGTGCCTTTATCGGCGGAGGCTGCCACGCGGTGCGCGGTGTTGCCGGAAAAACCGGAGAGGCCCAAGTTTGCGGGATCAATCAATCCCACCAAAATAGCATTGCCGCTGCGCCAAGCGCCCTTGCTCACAATTTGCTGCAACTGCGCCGAAAAGTCGGGCGTTTGCTGTTCGGGGCCGTTGTCGCCCACGTTCAGCCAATCGGGTACGTTCCACAATACAGGATTGGTAGTCAGATAATTGCGGTTGCTCAAATTGGCCGCGCCGCTGGCGAGGGGCGCCGCATTGGCCGAATTTTGCAGGCCGATGGCCACATCTACTTGGCCGGCCGTGTCCACTTCGTCCACCGTAAACTGGATGTAGGCGTTCTGGATGGTGGAACCCTGCGGGATGCTCACGCCATCAAAACGAACCCCGATAAGTTGGTCGCTGCTTTCGGTGGTAAGTTCCAAATCGGAGCTGCCGATGTCGATGTTGCCGTTGGTGAGGTTCTCTTCCGCATCGTCGTTGCCATTGTTCAACACGAATACCGCCGACACCGGCGCGATGTATTTAATCACCAAAAGAGGCGCATCGCCCGCCGAGCCGTCGTAAGATTCTGCGGTGCGCTCGCCCGTTCCCGTAGCGATGATGTTGATGGCGCTGCCGCTGGCCCAGCCCGCGCGGTTCACCAAGTTTTGGACAAGCCGCGAAAGGTCGGGCGTGCGCTGGTCTTTGCCCGCCGCGCCTATCGTGTTCCAAGCGGGGATACTGTCCCACACCACGCTGTCGTTCACCGTGGCCCGGCTGCTGATGTCAAAAGCCGTGCTGGTGAAAGTCGTGGGGTTGTCATCGTCTTCCACTTTCAAAATCACCGTGCCGGCCCCCGCATCGGCCTCATCCACCGTAAACTGAATGTAGGCATCTAAAATCTGCGAGCCCTGTGGGATAACGATGCCCTCGAAGTGCATCCCCACAAATTGGTCGCCGTCGCCGCCATCGCGGACGAGTTCGAGGTCGGAGCTGCTCAGGTCGATCAGCCCCGCGTTGCTGTTGGCGTTGGCGCCGCGTTCTTCGGCGTCGTCGCTGGTCTTGTTTATTCGTACTTGCAGAGTAGTCTGCTGGGCCAAGGTGGTGCCGGCAAAAAATACCGCCGCCAGTGCCGAGGCCCATTTTGTAACTTTTCTCATTGGATTATGTGTTGTGAAATTTTGGGTTGTTTTTCGAGGGCAAAACTCCCCGCTCCACTTTATCTCCAATGATGTTTCACATTATCAAATCTTGAAATTTTTTATTTGGAATGATTGAAAATAAGAAGGTGTTTTTCTGACAATCAGCATTTTATGAAAATGACAGGAAAAAATGACAGAACGGATTTTATAAAAAAAGGGTAAAGTTGAGGTAACAAAAGAGGGGTCTCTTTGGGGTGAAATTGGGGGTGGTTTTTGGGTTGGTTTTTTATGAAAAAATATAAAGGTTTGATGATGCTTAGGTAACACGTTTTTTAAGAAGATTTGATTAGAGAAAAATCTTAAACCTCCCCCGCCTTCGGCACCCCCTCGGAGAGGGGGACAGGGCCGAAACCTCTGCCAACGGGACGAGACATTCGAGGTTGCTCCAAGATGGCGGGGCGGGCGTTGTCCCCCTCCTTGGAGGGGGTGCCGAGGCACGAGGCGGGGGAGGGTCAAAAAGGATTATCCGTCAACGCCTCCAAAAAAGCCACAATCGCATTTTTCTCATTTTCCGAAAGATGCAGCGAATCCGCCGGCAATGTCTGATTGGTTACTTCCAAACCAATCCCCGCGCCGCCGCCGTGGTCGTAAAAATCTACCACACTTTCCAAATCGGGATAGGCGCCGTTGTGGAAATACGGCGCGGTCAGTTCCACATTCCGCACCGTGGGCGTTTTGAAGGATTTTTCATAAATCCACGCTTGCTCCGCGAGGATGCCGTTTTCGTAGCGGCCTTGGTCGCCGTCCAGTTTTTTTTCTTTGGGAGATTCCAAAACGCCGAGGATTTCGGTCTCGTTTTTTAAAAAATTAGGCGGTACCAGTCCCGAAAAAGTGGGCGGGAAATGACAGGTGGCGCAAGCCGCTTTCCCCATAAACAAATTGAAACCGTCTTTCACTTTCGGTGCGATTTCGTCCGTTTCGCCGCGCGCGTATTTGTCAAAATCGGAATTGAAACTGCGCAGCGACAAAACGAAACTGGACAGCGCGGCCGCAAATTTTTCGCGGTCGATTTCTTTCGCGCCAAACGCCTCTTTAAAAAGAGGTTCGTACGATTTTTCAGCATTCAATTTGTCGATGATTTCGCCGTGGCCGGTGTTGAATTCGTGCACGTTGAAAATGACGTGCTCCGCCTGCTGCTCCAAACTGAAGGCGCGCAAATCGTAAAAAAAGCGGTCGGCGTACACCGCATTTACCAAAGTGGGCGAGTTGCGTTCTACCGTTTCACCTTCCACAATGCTGCGCGATTTGGGGCGGCCGTCGGTAAAAGCGAGCTTCGGCGCGTGGCAACTGGCGCAGCTCAGTTGGTTGGTTTGGCTCAAAATCGGGTCGTGAAAAAGCGTTTTGCCCAATTCGCGCAAAGCGGCATTGTCTTCATTTTCAGAAAGTTCCGCATAAAAATAAGGGTTTAAAAAATCATCTGAAAAAAAGGTCTCGCTTTTGGCGTTCCACGGTTTTTCTTTTTCGTGGGCAGGTTTTCCTTGCGGAATTTCATTTTGCAGCGCGAGCAACGCCCTATAGATAGGTTGCAAATGTTCGCGGTAAAAGGCCAAGCGGTCAAAGCTGTCAAAGTCTTGATTTTTAACCAAATACTTTTCAGCATCCGCGAAAAGCACCTGCACTTTTTCTGAATTGGAAAAATCGCCGGTCGCCAAAATTGGTGGCAACATTTCCGATAAAGAATTCAACGAAACCCGCGCCTCCGCTAGTGCATTCCCAGAGCCGGGTGTATCAAATCCCGTAATTCCCATCGAAAAAACCCGCACGATTTCCAGCCGCATCGCTTCCAGCATTTGGTATTCCGATATTTTCTTTTTTTGAAAATCGCGGTTCACCGTGGCGGCGGCGGTTGCCAGTTTTTGCGCCAGTTGCGCCACGAGGTTTTTGTTTTCGATTTCATCGGCAAAAAACATCTCGTCCAAAACCTGCATCCCCAGCGGCGGCACCACCTCGGGCCGCGTGTCAAAGCGCTGCGCCTGCATCAGCGGCGCGCCATTCAGGTTTTTCTCCGCAAATTCAGGATAGAAATAGTCCCACAGAAACTGAATTTTTTTATACGAAAAGCGCGCGTTTTCCACCGCTTTTCGCAGGTCTTGCACGTCCGTTTTCCGGTTTTGAAAATCGGCAGCAACCTTGGTCAGCACGTCGGTGGAAGCCACGAAATCCGTCGCCAAATCTTTGGCCCGGTTATTTTTATCAAAATCTTGTGCCGATTTCAAACCCAAAAACAGCAAGGACAAAAACGACAAGACCAAAATTTTCAAGAAAGAGGGGAAACGCATTTAAACAGTGGGTTTTGCAAACGCGGCAAAAGTCATTTCACCGCATTAAGCCATCTTTAAGCCCACTTTAAACTATGGTATCGGAAATGCTGACATACGCCATTTTTTCTGAGCAAAAGCTCCCCTCGATTACCGCACAAATGTTATGGATTTCGCCCTCGTCCCACTTTTGATTTTTAACGGTTATGATTTCAAATAGGGTTCACAAAAAAAGCCGGACTTTTTCAAGTCCAGCTTTCTTAAATTCTTTGCAATGAAGTCTTACTCCCCTGCCCGCACAAATTTTTGGGTGGCGGCCACTTCGCCGTTCACCAGCAGTTGCAGCGTATAAACCGCCGTGGGCAGCCGGCTCACGTCAGCTTTTATCCGTCGGGAATTTTGAACTTCAAAATCGACCATTTCGCTCACGTTCTTACCGCTCAAATCCTGCATACGCAGTTGCAGCACCGCGTTGGGGCTGGCCTCGTATTCCACCGTGATAAAATCAGTGGCAGGGTTCGGATACACTTTCAGCGCGGTCAAATTGAAATCCGTCAAGCCCACATCGTCGGCGATGGTAAACGCTGCGGGGGTGGTGTACATCACCTCGTCATCGGTATAAATATTCACGTCCCAAAGGCCTTGCGCCGCCGTGGCGGACACGGTCAGGTCGGCCGTAAAAGTGGTCGGGTTCACCACCGTGATATTGGCAAAATCGTCGATGATAAGGCTGCCCATACTCAGCCACACTTGTTCGATCACCTGCGCTTGCGTCTTAAAACTGCCGCCCGGCACGGTGATGGTCACCTTGGTGGTTTTGTTGGGCTGGCTGCCGCTGGGCGAAAGACTAATCGACGCATTAGCCGGCACGTTGATGGTAAAAGCGTTGGCCTCGGCGTAGTTGCCGCCGAGTGCCACGGTAAGGTCATAAAGACCGAGCGGTGCGTTGGCGGGCAAATGCAAATCGGCCGTGATTTGCTTCGGGCCGGTCACTACCACGTTAGTAAAAACAGAAGAACCTTGGCCCAGCACGAACGAACCTTGCGAAAGGAACAGCCCCGTGGTGTTGGTGCCCTGCATACTAGGGCGTGTTCACACTAATTGTTATATTCGCGGATGCAACTTACAAAATCACAATTCGAGCTGGTCTCCGCGCACCTGCCCGTCCAGCGGGGCAACGTCAGGATAGGCAACCTGCAAGTGCTGAACGCGATACTCCACGTGGCCGAGCAGGGCTGCAAGTGGCGGGCGCTGCCAAAAGAGTTCGGCCCATGGCACACGGTGTACATGCGGATGAACCGCTGGTCGAAGAGCGGCGTGCTGGACAGGGTGTTCGCGGCGCTCCAGAAGGGGGGCGTTATCCGCGTGAAGGTGGAGGCGATGGGGCTGGACAGCACCTCGGTGAAGGTGCACCCGGACGGCACCGGCGCTTTAAAAAAAACGGCCCGCAGGCCATCGGCAGGTCGCGCGGCGGCTGGAACACCAAGCTTCATATGGTTGCCGCGGACGCCCGCACGGCCGTGATCTTCTCGCTCACGCCGGGCAACGCCCACGACGCGCCGGCAGGGCGGGAGCTTATGAGGGCCATCCCGAAAGAGTGCAAGGGCGCGTGCCTGGTGATGGACAGGGCCTACGAGGGCGACGAGACACGGCAGCTGGCGCTGGAACTGGGCTTCGAGCCCGTGGTGCCGCCGAAGGCGAACAGGGTGGAGCCGTGGGACTACGACAGGGAGATGTACAAGAAGCGCAACGAGGTGGAGCGGCTGTTCCGGCGGCTGAAGCGCTTCCGGAGGATATTCTCAAGGTTCGACAAGCTCGACGTGATGTTCACCGCATTTATCAACTTTGCCCTGATTTTTGACGCCATTAGTGTGAACACGCCCTAAATGAGGTGTTGTTGCCCGAAATCACCACCGGTAGCGACTGGCCGCGGTTTCCGTTCACCGGATTGATATTGACCGTTTGCGCTTGCATAGTGCCGAGCGCGGCCAAAAAGAGGGTCGAGAAAAGTAATTTTTTAATCATTGTCTTACGTTTTTAAAAGAGACGAAGTTTTGGTTTTTCGCGGTGCGAAAATACGAGTTGTCAATCCGCATCGCGAATAGGTAAGCAGACAATTAGTTTGGTTGGGAAGCCGCTTGAAGAATAATTTTTGAAACGGCGCTATCTTGCTGTAAATGAGCGTAATGAATTTTCAGCAAATCACTTTCGGTCAGGTTTTGGAGTCTTTCGCGGGTGGCCGGATTAGTTGCCGAGTCGCGCAAATTGTCCCGCACGGTCTTTAAAATTACCAAAAGATACTGTTCATAGCGCGGGTCGCCTTTTCCGTCCAACGCAAAAAGTCCCGCGTTTTTCTTTAAAATTTCGTAGGCTTTTTCCACCTCGTTTTCATTAAAATAAAGCGCCGCCACATTCAAAACTCCCTCCACATATTTTGGTGAAATTTCCAGCGCTTTTTGATAATATTCAATCGCCTTATTTGGATGATTGTTGAATTGGTAAATACCCGCCAAATTGTTCACGACGTGAATATTGTACGGATGGATTTTATAGGCTTTTTCAAAATCATCTTGAGCCGCTTGGTTTTGGTTTAAATTGAGATGCGCCAGTCCGCTATAAAATGGAATGGGGACGGAAGTGGGATCGATATTGTAAAAAGCAAGATTTTGAATCGAACGGTTTTCGCGTAATATTTGAGACCAATTTCCATCCAATCTTGCTTGTAAAATTTTCTTGGTTTGCACCTCGCCTCGCCATCTTTGAATTCCCATAAAAATGCACAAACCTGATACTATTAGAAAAGTTAGATTTATTCCAACAAAGGTGCTTTTTTTTGTTTTGAAATCTTCATTTTTCATATCAAAATAAAGCGAAAATAAAAGGGCGGAAACCGAATATAAAATAACTTGGTGCATTATTCTTTCTTTTGGAAAACTAAAGAAAGCAACAATAGCATAAGCAAAAATGATGGCGGAAAGACAGAGCGCCAACGCTTGTTTTTCTTTCGAAATCGATGTAGAAAAAAATATGGAAAGTCCACAAAAAATCACCGTGATTCCCATAAAAAGAAAAGCGAGCAAACCGAGGATGCCGTTTTCCGACAGCACCCACAGATAATCGTTGTGCGGCCGTTGAAACTGCACTTGCCCTTGGCGGCTGCGCCAAATATCCGAGCCATATTTGGGAAACCAAATTTTCCACTGGCCCGCTCCCACACCCGTCAGCGGTTGATTTTTCACCATCCGCAGGGTGGCTTTCCACAACAGGATGCGCTCGTTGGCCGTGAACGATTTATCGCCATCGCCGGAGAACCCGACCGCGTGTAGTCCTGCATTGGGCTTTTGCTCATCCGGCCAAAAATAGAAGGTGAAAAATCCCACCAAAACCAAACTTGAGAAGAGGAGAGAAAATACTTTGACGGGAAATTTCCATCGCGCGATTTTAGTCTTTTTAAGAGAAAAAATGGAAAGCAAAAAAACCGACATTCCCGCCAAGGCCAAAAGGCTGGCGCGGGCTTGTAAAAACACAATTAGAAAAACCGCCAAAATTCCCAATAAAACGGACAAAATTTTCCAAGTATTTTTCAAATAAAAACTTCCAAAAAGCGCAACCGGAAAAAGCAATACCAAGATAGAAGCCAGTAAATTCCGGTGTCCCATCGTGGAAGTAATCTGATATAAATCCATCTCACCTTTCGAACCGAAAAAAATTTGAGAAAACTGAATGAAAGCAAACGCAATTATAAACAAAAAAGCGATTAAAAAGGCTTTCATTAAAACCAACCTTCTCTTTTGACTATTGCCGAGTATTCGAATTATTGAAAATAGCAAACCGAAAAAAAGCGAAAATTGCGCAATGGAAAAGAATGCCTCGGCAGTATTAATAAGATGAAAAGAAGAAACCAAAAAGGAAATGAAAAATAGATAAAAAGGCCAAGCTATTTTGGATTTAAAAAAAGCCAAAGCGGATGATTTTTTATGAGAAAAAAGAAGATGAAATGAGACGATAAAAATCACAATGGACAAGACCAAAAAGCGAGGCACTAAAACCGCGTCCATCGTTTGAGCGGACACTACCAACGGGAGCATTGCCACGCTTATCACCAAAATGGCGAAGGCCCAAGCGGAAGGTTTTTTCAAAGAAAATCGCAAACGGAAAAAAGATTATCGCGCCATCAAATAAACACGAAATGGAATGGCACAATACTAAGAAAAACAATGCGTCTTTTTTTCACCGGTACATCAGCAGTGATTCTTTCACTTTTTCCAGCGCTTCTTTTTTCAAATCCGACTGTTCTTGGGTTTCCGCCAATTTTTCTTGACCAATCAAAAAACTGAGCTGCGCTACTTCAATGCGGTTTTGCCGCGCGCTGTTGAGCAATTTGAAGGCTTCGGAAAAACGGTCGGTGATATCCTTTACAATGTCGTCGGTCTTTTTGTCGGAAAGGAGCAGTTTGCAAACGCCCACCTCCGTCATCCCCAGCAGCGCCGAAACGTCCATATCGTTGGGGTGCACGTCGTCCAGTTCTTCATTGAACTGGACTAAAAATTTCACCAATTTTTCCTTGGATTTTTGATGGGATTCTTTGGTGTTTTTATCGCTTGCCTCGCCGGTTACGCGTTCCAAAACGTCGTTCCAGTCGGGCCGACCTTCCAAATCCAGCAGGTGGCCGATAAAAATCATATTGGAAAACGCGTCCAAATACGGCCCATCGTAGGGGTCGGTCTTGATGGCGTAGGCTTCTTTATAAGATTTTATTGCCTTTACTAAATACTCAATCCGCGTGTTTCCACTCTCAAAAGTGGAGGCAAATTTCCAGGCATTCCCCACGATTCCCAGTCGGTGGGTGGTTTTACCCACCAGCGCCAATTGTGTGATGGCCTCCAGTTCCCGCTTCCTTTCATCGGCGTTTTCCGACAGATGGAGCGAGCGCAGCAGGCAATAATGTTCCAGCACTTTCATCGAAAAATTGGCGTCTTCCAAAGTGAAAACCGAGCGGAACGTTTCCAGCGCTTCCTTGGTCATATTCAGTTCGTCGTAAATCAGTGCTTCCTTTTCGCGGATGGCGCCGTCCACCAAATCGTTGTGCATCGCGCTTTCCAAAATGGCGCGCAATTCCGCCAGCGCCCTGCCCTTGTCGGCTACATTGTGCTTGATGGACGAATACAGATTTATCCATATCCACGTACACTTGCGAGGCGAGTACGTAATCGTAGTTTTCCTCCTTTTTCTGCACTTGGTCGCGAAACTTATAGTGCTGGTTTCCATAGCATTGGAACGCGCCCCACGTATTGGTTTTGGGGTGGCATTGAAAACATTTTTTGCGCGCCTTTTGCACCGCGTCGCCAAATCCGTAGCCTTGCATCATTCGCATATAGAATTCTTCAGAAAACGTGGCCGCCGCCGCATCGTCCACCGCCCAGCCCGCGATGATGATGGCGCGGACGCCCATTTGGATCAACTGTGTGCCCACGTTGGCGGCCAGTTTGTAGCGCGAGCGCGTGTAGGCAGAATCTGACGCATTCATCTCGCCGGAATAACAACAATTGATAAAAACAAACTCCGGCACGGCGGGCAATTGCTTGATCATCGCGGGGTTGATGCAGATGTTGTTGCCGATGGCGATTCCCACGCGGCCTTTTTCGGGTTCGTATAAACCGTGGCCGGCAAAGTGCAGAACTTTGTAACTCTCGCTGTACAGTTGCGTCATTATCTCCGCCGATTCCGAGCGAATCAAAGAGGACGTTTTGTAATGACCGCCTGTCAGAATCATCGCTACTTTTTGGGCTTCGTCTTTGGCGGCCGGCAATTGCGCCAAACCTTCGGAACTGTAAACGGGATCGCCAATCACGAGTGCTTTCCGCTCCGGCGCGCGCAACGGCAGTTTTTCATAATCCGCCGTGAGCAACTGCCGAACCAAGCCCGAATTAACGGCCGCCGGCGTTTCGTCCGTGGCGATGTCGTGGAACATTTCCCACGGAAATTGCGCCGCCGTCTCGTCCAGTTTTAGAACGATATTGTTCTGATTCCGAATGATATTTTTAAAAGGAGTGGGCACCAGCAATTCAAACAGCGTCTTGCTCACCCGCTTGTCCCATTGGGTGGTGGCGGACATCTGCTCTAACAAAATCGCCAATTGCGCCAAGCCGTTGTGCACCTGCTCCTCCTCCACCCGCGCCAGCCCTGCGGTGGAGCTGTAGGAAAATCCCGTAACCTCGTCTTCTTTCCATATACTGCGCACGTTGAAATTGTGCCACCATTCGTCGCTGTCGTCGGCAAAGGCGCGTTTTTTCTTGGCGCCCTCGCGTTTTTCCACGCCTTTTTGCAATACAAAATTGAAACG
>CBDCAU010000006.1:0-179576 GCA_965214115.1 Owenweeksia sp. | reverse complement strand
CTCACTTATGAATACGAGGGTGTGCAATATGAATGCTTCATCGAAGGCAAGATAGCCGAGTGTTGTAATCCAAGTCAGCAATATGACCGTCTTTGGATTGATGAAACCATTACCGAGGCAGATTTAGGCACTAACAGTTTGAGTTCGGAAAACATTATTGCCTTCGGGGTAGTCAAGTTCACCACTACTTCCACTTCCTTAAATTGGTACACAAGCGATTTTCACTTGGGTCCTGACGCCCAGCTCCAGCCCAATGCCAATGTGTTTCTTTTTGTCTCAAACAGTGATTTCCAACCCTATTGCGATTGCCGCTGGGACGGAATTTATATGACGCATACTTCAAGTCTGTTGAATTTTAGTAACAGCAGCACGCTCCAAGGCGCCCTGCGCGGTGTTTTCGGCGATGACCAATCGGAAATCCAGTTGAAGAAATCCACGTTTCGAGACAATATCATTTCAGTGTACCTCAAAGATTATCAGAGTACTGGCCCTTACAATGGGAACTCCCGTGCCCATTTTGACGGATGTACTTTTGACTATACCGTTGATCCCGAAACCTATTGCTATGATCCAACCAAGAGCTGGGTCGATGTTTTGGCACTTACTACGGCCTCCGGAACTTGTATCAGTCCGTTGATTCAGGTTTTGACCGATAATTGTGCGAAGTTGCACATCGGTCACAAAAAAAATTTAACCAATGTTTTCCAAAACACTTACAATCTTGACCACATACGACTTAAAGCGAAAAACTCGCAACTATTTGTGCGCAAAAATGAATTCAAAAACATCAGCGGCGGCATTTGCGCCTACGATAATTCGCGCCTTATCGTGGGCGGGGCCGCCAACGAAGCCAATACGTTCAACAACGTGGATGTTTATTTAACGAACTCGGCTACCTACTTCGACCGAAACTCCTGCATAGATACGCGCTTTGAAATTTTCCATCCCACCTTTGTCAACGTGGCTTCCGGCTCGGCTTACAGCCAAGCGGGTTCGCAGATTTTAGGAAACACTTTTGAAAACAAGCGGATGCACTATGACGGTGGGAATAACAATACCTATTGCCGCATTGTGGACAACACCTTCTATAATGTGGACGTGGAATTGCGCGATTTGCCCTCCAGCGCCAACGGTAAACTGATTTACCACAGCAACTACAGCGAGAACACCGGTGCCGCCGTGATGGTGGAGGTGGACAACTGCAGCGGGATGACCTTTGCCAATAATGGCTTTGTAAACCAAGTATTTTACACCCCAAATGGGAGTAATTTGTATAATGGCGTTAGGTGGGATGCGACACCCAATGCTACCGTAAAAGCAAACCGATTTGATAACGTAAACAGGGGATTTGATGTATTTGGTAGTAATGCGGGTACCCAGTTTACCTGCAACGAATTTAAAAACAGTTACCACGGGTTTTATTTTAATTCAGCCACTATAACAAATCAAGGCAGCACTTCGGAAGCTACGGACAACTGTTGGGAATATTTGTATGGCACACCTTCATTTCCGTATGGCGCCGGAATAGCTGGAACCTTGTTTCCTGGAAATAGTGCGATTTGGCGAATGAGCCCTTCATCTTCCTGCAATGCTAATCCGCCCATATCGTCTACAACTTGTAATCCTTGCATCTATAATTCTGTCTCTAACATATTTGTAGGACCAAATAATCCTGTAAATAACTGCAACATTCCCTCTAATAAAAGTGCAATAGTTGAGAATGAAGCGTTTGCACAAAATGAATCCACAGACAAGGACTTAGACTTTTCGATTTATCCTAATCCCGCAAATAGTAAGGTTTCCATTATGATTAAGATGGCTGCCGAACAAAATAATCCAGTTGAATTATTCAACGTAAATGGCCGTCTTCTTGATTCCCAAAATTTTGAGAATAAATCAGCTGAATTTGATGTTTCAAGCCTACCTTCTGGGGTTTACATAATCCGAAGTGGCAATCATTCGGCTAAGCTCTTGGTTCAGTAAGTTTTCTCTAAATGTTTTCCTTCTTGAAATTAGCCATCACATTGGTTATGTGGTCAATGGTTTTGAGCGCAAATAATCTTTGCGCTCAAAACCTTGTTTTAAACTACGACTTTTCTCAAATCGATAGTTGCGTTAAAAGGGACTATTTTGAAAATAGCGTCACTATGGATAAAGGTGATTATTCCGATGTTTTTACAAGTTGGTTTACTGCACCAGAGATAGGGTTTCCGGCTTATCCGGGTCAAGTCTATTCCTATACAGCACGCCACGAAAATTGTGACGCGGTTTCCGCTGTCGATACTATTTTGAAAGTGCCTTTATGCATTCTCAACAATAGCTGTAATAGAATGGCTTCACGCTATTTTCCCGCACCAGCAGAGGGCGAAGGATATGCTGGTCTTATTGTTTTGGATAATTATTATTCTCAACCCTTTCACTATTATTACTATGATCCGTGCTGTATTCCTCTTCCGGCTAACCTGAAACATATATATTATTCAGGTACCAATATAGTTCCCTCTCAAAAGGTTGGCTTAATAGCATCTAATGCTCATATGAGACGAAACTTTTTAGAAACCCAATTAAAGCAGCCATTGGTAAGCGGAGTTGATTATACTTTGGAATTTAATGTAATTCGGTATGTTCACACCCCTTTCGCTATTGCCGATATTGGGGGCTATCTCAGTCAAGATACCGTTATGAGGGAAGATTTCATAATACAAAATTTGGTTCCCCAAGTGAAAGCTCAAGATAGTATCTATAATGATAAAAAGAACTGGCAAGAATGGTCATTAGTTAAAGGATCATTTATAGCTCAAGGGGGTGAGCAATTCCTGACTTTGGGCAATTTCGAAAACTCCAATGTTACTTTAGATACGACCGTTAACCTTCATACCATTCTTAAGAAAGTCTTTTTAAAGACTCCGCCTGATACCAATGATGGTGCTTCTGTAGAACTCATCATGAATCAATACTTCTTCGACGCCATCTATCTCTACAAATCCACCGACACCCTCTTCTCGATAAACCTCGGCAAAGACACGTTGCTATGCGCTGGCAACGTAATCCAACTCCACGCCAACCACACCAACACCTTCAAACTGGACGTGGAAAAGACGTTCCGCTGGAGCACGGGCGATATAGATAGTACTATCACCATCAGCGGCCCCGGCACCTACTGGGTAGAGGTGGCCTACAACGGCCGCTGGGCGCAGCGCGACACCATAAAAGTGGACTACTGGCAGGGCTACGACCCTAAGCTGCCCGTAGATACTTTCTTGTGCGCGGGGCAAACGGTCACGCTTTCCGCGCAAGAAGATTCGCTGGTGCAAAGCTGGCAGTGGAACACGGGCGAAACGGGGCGTGCCATCACCATCGACCAACCTGGCACTTACACCCTGACGGCGGCGACCTACTGCGGCCCGAAAGTCTTTGAAACGCGCGTAACGGAAATCCCGCCCTACCAAACGGGGCTGCCCAATGACACGCTCATCTGCCGCGGCGAAGAACTGCGACTGGCCGCTACTGAATGGGCGGGCGCTATCTATGAATGGAGCAACGGCGACACTGAGCGCCAGACCACGGTCTTTGAACCGGGGGAAATCTCACTCACCGTCCACACGGAATGCGACACGGTCTTTCAAGAAATCAGCATTGGGCAAGACCCCTGCGAGGCGCCGGAAATCTATATCCCAAACGCGTTTTCACCGAACGGCGACGGATTGAACGACCGCTGGGAAATTGGCAATCTGCCGCAGGAAAACACGCTGCACGTGTTCAACCGTTGGGGAGAAGTGATTTACAAAGCCGCCCCCTATAAAAATGACTGGGACGGCCGCGACCGGGAAGGCCGCAAAATCCCGCTTGGCATTTACGTCTATCGCTTGGAATACTACCAGCCCCAAGGGGTGGGACAGGGCGGGACGAAACAGGGCTGGGTGAAAATCTTGCGGTGAATTTGATTTACAAATTGAAAAATTAATGCCGTATAATCGCACGGCGGTTGAATTGCACGGCCGTGCGATTTTACGGTTATACATTCTTCTCCCCCAGCATCGGCACAAAACGAAACTCTCCGTGTTCTTCTTTTTGAGTTTTCCCCTCCGAGTTTTTGGTCACCAAAATCATTTTTTGGCTGTTTTCTCCTACGGGAATTACCATCCGCCCGCCCTTTTTCAATTGCTCTACCAACGCTTCTGGAACGTGCGGCGCGCCAGCCGTCACGATGATCCGGTCAAAGGGCGCAAAGCTGGGCAAGCCCGCAAAACCGTCCCCGTATTTCATTGTGAAGGAATAGTTTAACTCCTTCATTTTAGTGCGGGTGATGTCGAAAAGTTCCTTCTGCCGTTCGATGGAAAATACTTTGGCGCCCATCAAATGCAGCACCGCCGCTTGGTAGCCGCTGCCCGTGCCGATTTCTAAAATCTTCTGATTTTGTTCCACTTGCAAAAGTTCCGTCTGGAAAGCCACGGTGAACGGCTGCGAAATGGTCTGCCCGCTGGCGATGGGGAAGGGTTTGTCTTGGTAGGCAAAATCTTCAAACGAAGAATCGATGAACCAATGGCGCGGGATTTGGCCGATGGCGCGCAGCACTTCGGGCTGGCGGATTCCTTTGGTTATCAACGTTTTTACCAGCTTTTGGCGCTGGCCGAGGTGGCGGGGCAGGTCTTCTCTCATTTCTATTTTGTAAAAATCGCCAAGAAAAATACGGGCGGGACTTTTTTTGAAAAAGAAAATCAACAGGGAAATGTGAATGCCGAGCTAAACACGGCGGTTGGCGCGGGTTATTTTTAGAAATCACAAAACAACCCCATCAATACTGCTCCTTTTCGTTCGGGAAATCCTGCGATTTCACGTCTTCTATATAATGCTGCACCGCGCCTTTTATATCGCCAAAAAGATTGAGGTAACGCCGCAAAAAACGCGGGTGGAACTCGTGGGTCATCCCCAGCAGATCGTGCAGCACTAGCACTTGGCCGTCCACGCCGCCGCCCGCGCCGATGCCGATGACGGGAACCGAAACTTTCCCCGCCACCTTTTCCGCCAAGGCCGCCGGAATTTTTTCCAGCACCAAAGCAAAACAGCCCGCTTGTTCCAGCTTCTCAGCGTCTTCCAGCAATTTTCCCGCTTCTTCTTCTTCCTTGGCGCGCACCGTGTAAGTGCCGAATTTGTAGATGCTTTGCGGAGTCAGTCCGAGGTGGCCCATCACGGGGATGCCCGCCGTCAAAATACGCTCCACGGATTCGATAATTTCCACGCCGCCTTCCATTTTCACGGCGTGGGCGCCGCTTTCCTTCATTATTTTGATGGAAGAGACCAAGGCTTCCTTGGAGTTTCCCTGATAACTGCCAAACGGTAAATCCACCACCACTAAGGCGCGCTTCACTGCCCGCACCACGGAGCTGGCGTGGTAAATCATTTGGTCGAGGGTGATGGGCAAGGTGGTTTCGTGGCCGGCCATCACGTTGCTGGCGGAGTCGCCCACCAAGATCACGTCGATGCCCGCATCGTCGATGATTTTAGCCAAGGTGAAATCGTAAGCCGTCAACATCGAGATTTTCTCGCCCCGCCGTTTCATTTCCTGCACGCTCTCGGTGGTTACTTTTTTGAAGTCGGATTTTGCCGTGGACATATTTTTATAAAAAATGAGCGTCAAAATTATACTTTTGCCGCCGATGGGGCGTATTTCTTTTTGAGGCCACTTTGGGGAGAGAAGACCGTCCCAATCAAAATCTTTCAATTTCTTACGATGAAAAAATTTTTGCTTTTCGGTTTTTTGGGGGTGTTGCTTTTTTCGTGTGAAAACGATTTCTCGGTAAACGGGGAAAAAGAGGACGTAACGGCCGTATATGGCCTTTTGGACGCCAAACGGGGCGCCAACAATCTCATCCGCATCCAGCGTAGTTGGCTGGGCAATGCGCCGGCCAGTGCCTCCTTCGACAATCCGGATTCACTGTATTACGATTTGGATGAAATCGCGGTTTTTTTGGAAGAATACGCCATCAACGACAACGGGACTACGGGGGAGCTGATGAATACTTTCTCTATCACCGACACCGCGCAACTGCCCCTGAACGACAATGGCCCGTTTACCACCCAAGGACATTATTTATATCGCGTAAATGAAGAATTGAATGAAGATCGCCGCTATCGCCTAGTAATCAAAAAAATGGATGGCAGCCCCGACGTTACCAGCGAAACCGACTTGGTAGGCCCGAACATCTTGGGGGCCACGCCCGGCAGTCCGCAGCAGGGTTTCCGGTTTGTCCAGCCGCGGCAGATTGGCTCTACTTCTACGCCGCCGGAATTTGGCGGCACCATAGAATGGCGCCCCAGTACCAATGCCGTGGTATATGAAATAGACGTGTTTTTCACCTATCAGGATTATGAAGAGGCCACCAAGAAACTGGGTCCCGAAATCACCATCAAACTGGATTATGAAACCCGCGAGGCCCCGAGCGGCGCGCCGGATAAAATTTCGGCCGTCACCGATGCCTCGGGATTTTATGATAAGATAGCCGGCAAGCTGGATGAAAAGCCGGGCTTTTTGCGGTTTTTCAAAAATATGCGGGTGGTGATTTATGCGGGTGGCGAAGATTTGCTGCGCTACGCCGAGCTGAACCAGCCCCTGAGCGGCGTGGCGCAAACACGGCCCGAATTCCCCGGCGTGGAAAACGGCATCGGGCTTTTTTCGTCCCGCACCAGCGTCAGTATCGACAACGTGATTCTTACCCGCGGCACCAACGGTTTGGAAAACAAATTTTTCCTGAGCAGCCCGCTGTGCCCGTTGCGCTTCGCCATCGCCTCCGCTGGCGACACTTGCACCTGCGAGGTGGTCGGCGATCGGCGTGAAAAGGTGGTGGTCAATTAAATCCGCGACACCCCAAATCTGACAGATAGGCACAAACTATCTTTTCATTTTCCCGTAAAATTTTAAAAATCCTGCCATTTTGGTCAGGATTTTTTTGTGAAATCCGCTGGCATATTGATTGACAATCCCGAACCGGAAATAAAGAAATCTTTAAAAACCAAAACATTTATACAATGGGAAAAATCATAGGAATTGACTTGGGCACCACCAACTCTTGCGTGGCCGTAATGGAAGGCAACGAGCCGGTGGTAATCCCAAACAGTGAAGGAAAACGGACGACCCCGTCCATCGTGGCTTTTGTGGAAGGCGGCGAGCGCAAAGTGGGCGACCCTGCTAAACGTCAGGCGATTACGAATCCGGAAAAGACCATTTCTTCTATCAAGAGATTTATGGGAGAATCTTTCGCCGAAGTGGCGAATGAAGCCGAGCGCGTACCTTATAAAGTGGTGAAAGGCGAGAACAACACGCCGCGCGTGGAAATCGATGGGCGCAAATACACCCCGCAGGAAATCTCCGCGATGGTGCTTCAAAAAATGAAGAAAACCGCCGAAGATTATCTGGGAACGGACGTAAGCGAAGCGGTGATTACTGTGCCCGCTTATTTTAATGATTCGCAGCGCCAAGCCACCAAAGAGGCTGGCGAAATCGCCGGCCTGAAAGTGCGCCGCATCATCAACGAGCCGACGGCGGCTTCTCTCGCGTACGGCATCGACAAAAAAGACAAAGAGCAGAAAATCGTAGTGTTTGACTGCGGTGGCGGTACGCACGACGTTTCCGTTTTGGAATTGGCCGACGGTGTTTTTGAAGTAAAATCCACCGACGGTGATACGCACCTTGGCGGTGATGATTTCGATCAAAAAATCATCGACTGGCTGGCGGCTGAATTTAAAAAAGACGAGGACATCGATTTGAAAAAAGACCCGATGGCGTTGCAGCGCTTGAAGGAAGCGGCGGAAAAAGCCAAAATCGAATTGTCGTCTTCTACCTCTACGGAAATCAACTTGCCGTACATCACGGCGACGGCCAGCGGCCCCAAGCACTTGGTGCGCAAACTGAGCCGCAGCGAATTTGAAAAGCTGGTGGACGATTTGGTGAAACGCACCATCGAGCCTTGCCGCGCTGCATTGAAGCAAGCCGGACTTTCGGTTTCGGATATTGACGAAGTGATTTTGGTGGGCGGTTCCACGCGGATTCCCGCCATCCAAGAAGGCGTGAAGGATTTCTTCAAAAAAGAACCTTCTAAAGGTGTGAACCCTGACGAAGTGGTAGCGCTGGGCGCGGCCATCCAAGGCGGCGTTTTGGCGGGCGACGTGAAGGACGTGCTGCTTTTGGACGTTACCCCGCTTTCTTTGGGAATCGAGACAATGGGCAGCGTGATGACTAAGCTCATCGAAGCAAACACCACCATCCCGACCAAGAAAACCGAAACGTTCTCAACGGCAAGCGACAACCAGCCTAGCGTGGAAATTCACGTGCTGCAAGGCGAGCGCCCGATGGCGAGCGGCAACAAAACGATTGGCCGTTTTCATTTGGATGGAATCCCGCCCGCACCGCGCGGTACGCCGCAAATCGAGGTAACTTTTGATATTGACGCAAACGGTATTTTGAACGTGAGCGCGAAGGATAAAGCTACTGGTAAAGAACAGAGTATCCGTATCGAGGCTTCGTCTGGATTGAGCAAAGACGAAATCGAAAAGATGCGCCAAGAAGCGGAGGCCAACGCCGACGCCGACAAGGAAGCTCGCGAAAAAGTGGATAAACTGAACGCAGCGGATTCGATGGTTTTCCAAACGGAAAAACAGCTCAAAGAATTTGGCGACAAACTTTCGGCCGACAAAAAAGAGCCGATCGAAAACGCGCTGACCGAGCTGAAAACCGCGCACCAAAGCCAAGACGTGGCGGCGATCGACGCGGCGATGGAGAAAATCAACGAGGCGTGGAAAGCCGCTTCCGAAGAAATGTACAAAGCGCAGCAAGACGGCGGCGCGGCCGGAGCGAATGGCCAGCCCACTGACGGCGCGGCGGCTGGAGCGGAAGGCGGAAGTGCCGAAGATGTTACCGACGTGGAGTACGAGGAAGTGGAGGAAGAGAAGAAATAAGTTGTCGGTTGTTAGTCTGAGCGTGGCAACCGCACTTCTCAAAGAATCTTTTATAAATTGACAAACCCCGTTGGAGAAATCCGGTGGGGTTTTTCTTTGCGTCAAAAGCCCCCAATCCCCCACCGTGTGCCGTATCGGCTACGATGCACGGCAAGGGGGGTTTAGACTCGTGAGTTGCTTGTGTGTTATGTGGGACGGAAATTTTTATTAGATAAAATTCGAAAAAGGCCAAAAATCACTTTCATTTTTTACAGTCCCAACGGGACGCCATATTGATAGCCCCAATCGTAAGATTCGGGTTAAAAGTCAAAAAGTGTTTGAATGAGTTCCGAAGGAACGGCACTAAAACGGACTGAAAATTACCCCTCCTATTATTTTACCTTTGAAAAATGATTGCACTCAAAATTTATAATAAGGCTGCCAAGCTACCATTGGAATTACAGCGCCAAGTTCTGGAATTAGTAGAGAAATTGGAAGCGAAAACCATTGCTAAAAAGAAACCGGAAAAACCGAAACAACGGCCGTTGGGTATTGGGAAAGGTTGGGGCAAAATGAAAGACAATTTTGACGACCCGATTCCGGGGATGGAAGAATATATGTAGTGGATTATCTACTTGACACCCACTCCTTAATTTTTACCTTTGAAAAATGATTGCTCTCGATATTTATAACAAAGCCGCCACGATGCCGCTGGAATTGCAGCGCCAAGTTTTGGAATTTATGGAAAAACTCGAAGTAAAAATGACCTCTTCTAAAACTCCCAAAGCCAAGAAAGAACGCCCACTGGGACTGGGAAAAGGTATGGGGAAAATGAAAGACAATTTTGACGACCCCATTCCGGGGATGGAAGAATATATGTAGTGAGATATTTATTGGACACACATACTTTGGTTTGGTCGATTCTTGAGCCTCATAAATTATCCAAAAAGGCCAAAATTTCCATAAAGAATACTGACAACCAATGTTTTGTAAGTACCGCGTCCATCTGGGAAATAGGAATTAAACACGCTATCAACCGTTTGGATTTAAAGACTGATTTACCGCAGTTTTTTAAGTGGGTGGATGAAACTGGCTATCAAAAGATTGCCATCTCAACCCCTCAAGTTTTAAAAATGGCCAACCTCCCCTTCCACCACCGCGACCCCTTCGACCGCATCCTGATCGCACAGGCCCAAGCCGAAAACCTGACCCTCATCACCAAGGACGGCGATATCCCAAAATACGAGGTGGAGATTCTTTGGTAATCCTCTTGACGGACCCAAAGAAATGGCGCAAGGCCGCGCGGCAGAGGGAAAGGAACGGCCACCTTCGCTTGTAAATTACTTCATTTCAACCTTTTACGGGATTTCAAAAATGTGGGGCGAAAACCCCGCGCGCCTTTATATGGAATTCTCCACCAGCGCGATTTCTTCCTCGGTGAGGCCGTAGAGTTCGTACACTTTTTGGTCGATGGCGCGGTCGGTGCGGTCGATTTCGCTTTGCAGGGCGGCGGCTTCGGTTTTCTGTTGGTTGAAATACGCCAGCCATTCCGCCTCGTCTGCCAGCGACAGCTTGGGCACTTTGGCCTTTTTCAGTTCTTTCAGGAAATCTGCAAAATCCAAGTCCGGCCAGTTTTGGAGTTTTTTGCTAACCAATTTTATGTTAAATTTTTGGAAAAGAAAGTTTGTAAAAGTTTCGATGCAAGAATCTAATTCCTCGGTTATTTCAAGTATTTCTTTTGTTAGAATTATAAGTGATTCCTGTTCAACTTTGCTGCATTTTACAATCGGGATTGCTTTTAACTGATAACCTTTTATTTTAGGAAATAGAAGTTTGCTGTCAGAGTAGTTTGATTCCCAAAAAGATTTTATGATTTGAGAATTAAGAATGGCAAGCAGAAAAAGTAATTTTATTTCTGAATCTTCCTTGGGAAAGACATTATACAAAGTGTTTGATGTCAGTATCTCTTTTTTGCAGAGTCCAACAATTGGGAATCTACCAATTTGCCTAATTACAATTCGGTCTTGAGCGTACACATCCCACGAGCCTCCACTTTTAATATTCTTTTTTACATAATTGAAATAATTTGAAAATTTTGCGAAGGAATATCTATTAACATCTCCACCATTGATAATTGGCAGATAATCGACTGTCAAAGGTTGGTCGGAAGTGGAAGAAGATTTATCATATGCTTGAATGCCAAAATAAGTCTCACAAATATCACCAAGAGGAATACAGTTCTTCTGTTCAAAGAGCAGTGAGTTTTTTAAGTTAAAAACTAAGTCGGCCTCATTTAGCCATTGCTCCAACTCAATCCAGTTATTATGTTGAATTGTGGAACTTTTGCTCTTTAGAATTTCTACTTTCGTTGTAAACTCAATATATGTGCTGTCGGCACTTCTTACCCCGATTATTGTGGCAACGTCCACGCTGGCATCAGGGAAAACTGTTTCTTCGTGTATGACGATTGAACTTATTCGTATGTTTTGGAGTAGGAAATTTCTAAGCGGTTTTATATACTTATTAGTCAAATAGGTATTAGGTGTAATTAGACCTAATGCCCCAGATTTCTTTAGGAGAAATACTGACCGTTCAAAAAACAGGTGAAATAAATCAATTTTATAACTGGCAACTTCAAAAGATTTATAATATTCAAGAATCGTTTCAGGCGTATTTGAAGGTTGGCACAAAACATAAGGCGGATTCCCAATCACCACATCAAAACCTCCATCTACAAAAACTTTTGGAAATTCCTTTTCCCAATCAAAAGCCAAATCGCCGGCCACGGTGGGGTCGTCGATCAGCGAGTTGCCCACTTTGATGTTTTCGCTCAGCGCGGTCAGCTTGCGCCCCTTTTGCGCGGTGCGCAGCCATAGCGAGAGGCGGGCAATCTCCACGCTCTCCTCGTTGATGTCCACGCCAAAAAGGTTGTGTTCCAAAATGTGTTTTTCCACGTCGGGGAACACGATGGAACCCTCGATGAGCTGGGCTTCCAATTCGTCCACGTAGCGGTGCTCGGCCATCAAAAATTCGAGGGCTTGGTTCAGGAACGCGCCGCTGCCGCAGGCGGGGTCGCAGATGGTGAGCCGCAGCAGCCACTGGCGGTATTGCTTCAGTTGGGCGTCCAGTTTTAGGAGGGTGGCCTTGCGGCGGCCCTTGCGCTCTTTGGCAAATTCTTCATCGTCGATGCCGATTTCCGCTTTTTTCGCCGCGCACAGTTGGCCCACCGTATTGTCCACGATGTATTTGGTGATGTACTTGGGCGTGTAAAAAACGCCGTCCTTTTTGCGCTTCGTTTTCTTTGGGTCGATTTCCTCGCCGGCCAGCCGCGCGCGCACGTTTTCGATGTCGTTCAGGCTGTGCTCAAAGATGTGGCCGAGGATGTTGGTATCTACTTCATCGTCAAAGTCGTACTTGGTCAGGCGCAGGCTGTGGCGGCGCAGCAGTTCATCGTCTATCAGCAGGCTGTCCAGCAGTGCGTCGGTCTTAAAAAGCCCGCCGTTGTAGGCGTGGATTTCGTGCTGCGTGCCTTTGAACCCCTCGTTCATATAGCCGAAATACTTTTTGAAACGGCCGTACAGCGGCTTGTATTCGTCCAGCTCCTTCAGTTTTTCCCATTGTCGGATGATGACGCTGATGCTGTTGGGAGGCAGCAGCCCCTTGTCTTCCGCAAAGAAGATGAAGAGGAAACGGTCGAGCAGTTTTTGGCTTTTTTTGTAGAGCAGCAGCGGGTCGTGCTGCGGGTTTTGCCGCACGGCGTCTTGCCACAGTTCCTCTTTAAAGGCGGAATAATCGGCGTAGAGCCGCTTGGTGATTTTCTCCTCTTCCAGCAGGCTTTCCTCCTTCACCTTGGCGGGGATGCCGGTCAGCAGGTTGTCCTTTTGCAGGAATAGCCACAGCAGCGCAAAGCGATCGCGGGCTAAATTGAAAAGTTGGAACTCCTCGTGTTCCACCGCATTGTGGATGAAGAACCGCAGCTTTTCAAAATTGCTGGTGATGACGTAAACGCAGTGGGGCTGGTTGTTTTTGTAATTGAAAGCTTGGTCGTTCACCTTGGCCAAATCCTTGGTATCGGTTCCTTTCAGCTCGATGACGGCGAGGGCGTGGCCGTTTTTCAAAATGGCGCCGTCGGTTTTTTTGGTGTCTTTTATATTTTTCAGTTCGGTGGTGAGGTCAAAATTTGGGTTGGGATTGATGGTGTAGCCCAAAATATTCACGAACAATTCCCGCAGAAACCCTTCCTGAAACTGTTCTTCTTTGCTTTCGCGGATGTTCTTTTGGATGGCGGGGTCGAGGAAGTAGGCGGTGTATTTTTCATAGGCCGCATCCACGCTTTGTATGTCTTGCGCGGCGAGGTATTTCTTGAGTACGGAATTTTGGAAAAAGGACATTCAGAGGCTGTTTCGGGGTTCGCGTTCGGGGGGTCAAAGGAAAGGGTTTTGGGGCTTTTAAAAACAGATGCGCCCCTGCACTTTTGGTGCAAGGGCGCAATCTCTACTGGCGGAGAGAGAGGGATTCGAACCCCCGGAGGTGTGACCCTCAACAGTTTTCCCACGTGATGCCGCCCCGCGGCAAACGTGGCCTCGTTGCCTGCCGGGGCAGGCTCACGAGGAAGACTGCCCCCCCTTGCCGGAAAGCCAATGTTGCAAAACCTTTTTCAGCCAGGCCCGCCCCCAGCCGGACTTCAAATATTTCTCGCGCTTCAGAGCGGTAGGCGCGTCTGGGTGTTCCTCCAGCAGGAAGCGCTGCCAAGGCCGGAAGCTCTTGGTCCAGCCGCCGCGGCCCGCGTTGTGCGAGGTCAGGCGCGCGTCCGGCTGGGTGGAGTAGCCCACGTAGATCTTTTCGTGCGCGGCGCTCCAACGGGCGTACACATAAAATTTTTCATCCATAACCAAAACAAAAAAAGGCAGCCTGATGAGGCTGCCTTCCCGCGGAGAGAGAGGGATTCGAACCCCCGGAGGTGTGACCCTCAACAGTTTTCAAGACTGCCGCATTCGACCACTCTGCCATCTCTCCCTAAAATCGTGATTCAAGATTCGTAAATCCTAAATCCTTTCCCCTATTTTTGTAAGGGTGCGCAAAAGTAAAATATAATTCCGCCGCCGCAAACAACCTTCTCCCTTTTTCATTGTCTAATTTATTTGTTCGCATCCTCCAAAAATCCTTTTTTTATGAGACGTTTCTTCCCCGCCGCTTTCCTCTTTTTTGGAATCTGCTTTTCGCCGATGATCCACGCCAAGCAAATGGGCTTGGAAATCAGCTACGCCCCGTTTATGCAAGCCGACGGGCAAACGTATTTGGAACTTTATTTTGCCTTGGCCTCCCCCACCGTTGATTTTGCCCCTGCCGAGGGCGGCTATCAAGGGGGCGTGGAAATCTGGGTGACTTTGATGGACGGCGACACCATCTTGGCCGCCGACCGGTTCCGCCTGCTCAGCGGGGCGGTGGCGGACACCGCAAACCTACCCGAAGCTTTTATCGGCCAAACCCGGCTGGAAGTCCCACGCGGCGATTATACGATGGTCATCGACCTCACCGACATCAACCAGAGCGACGAAACCTACCATTTGGAGCAGCCCATCGCCATTCAAATTTCTGAGGAAGAACCCGCCGCCAGCCCAGTGGTGTTCTTGGACAGCTACTCGCCGGCCAAAGAGGGGAGCGACTTTGCCAAGTCTGGTTATGAGCTGGTGCCCAAGGTGAGCAGCGGCGTCCAATTTTTTGGCGAAAATGTCGATCAACTTTCTTTTTACACTGAAATCTATCATTCCGACCAAGCCGTAGGGCAAGATAGCGCCTACGTCTTGCGCTACTATCTGCGGCGCGCCAAATCCGAAAAACCGCTGAATGCCTACGCCTCGTACAGCCGGAAAAATGCTTCGCCCGTGCAGCCGCTCTTGGCTTCTTTCTCTATAAACGATTTGCCTACGGGTAATTACGAACTGGTAGTGGAAGCGCTGGACAAATCCGGCGACCAGTTTTTCTCCAGCCAAACTTTCTTTTACCGAAAGGGGAAGACCGTGGAAATAGACCCCACCAAGCTGGACGCGCAAACGGTGGAGAACTCCTTCGTGGGGCAGTTGGGCGGCGTGGATTCACTATATAAATTTCTGGATTACCTATATCCCATCAGCGGCGACGCGGAGCGCAATTATCAAAAACAACTGATGGCCGAGGCGGACTTGGACAAGATGCAGCAGTATTTCTATTCGTTTTGGCTGGGCCAAAATCAAGAAAACCCCGCCGGCGCTTGGCAAGAATACCACAAAGAAGTTCGCTTCGTGAACAGCAAATACGGCAGCGGTCTGCGCAGCGGCTTCCGCACCGACCGCGGCCGCGTGTATCTGATGTACGGCAAGCCCAGCCTAGTGGACATCCAACAAATGAACCCCAACACGGTGAACTATGAAATTTGGCAGTTCAACCAAATCAGCACGCCCTTTGCGCCGCCGCAGACCAACAAAATTTTCGTTTTCGCCGAGTTCCAGCCCTCTTCGCAGGAGTACGAATTGTTCCACAGCACGGCCATCGGCGAGTTGCAGAGCCGCCGCTGGCGCTACGACTTGGTGCAGAAGGGCACCGGCGCGGGCGGCGACATTGATGACGACTTCAACCTGGGCCGCGACCAGCCCGGCTCGCGGGTAAACAACAACATCATACTGGACGGCACTGGCGCCGACCGCGACCGCCGCTGACCAAAACCCATTATGTTTGCCAAATGATCGGATATCACTTGGCGCTCTTCTTTGGGCGGCTGCTATCTTGGCTGCCGTTCCGCGCGCTGTATGGGTTCAGCGATTTTCTCGCCTTCCTCTTGGGAAAGGTGTTTCGCTACCGGAACGAGGTAATTCAAGACAACCTGCGCAGCTCTTTCCCTGAAAAAAGCGAGGCTGAAATCCAGCGTATCCAACGTCTTTTTTATAAAAATTTTGCCGACGTTTTAATGGAATCGTTCAAGAGCCTTTCGGTTTCTGAAAAAACGATGCGCCGCCATTACAAACTGCTCAATCCCGAACTGTTTGAAAATCTTTACCAAAAGAAAAAGGGCGTAATGCTGGTGATGGGGCATTATGTAAATTTTGAATGGACGGCAATGTGCTGGCCGCTGCTGGTGCCCCACCCCTGCTTTGCCGTTTACCATCGGTTGAAGAACAAAAAGTTTGGCCAAAAAGTGGTGGACATCCGCCAGAAATTTGGCCTGAAACTTTACCCGATGAAGGAAACCTATCCCTTTATGCTCAACAATCCGGTGGAGGCGCCGCTCTATATTTTTATGGCCGACCAAAGCCCGCACGTTGGAAAAATAAAATACCGCACACCCTTTTTGAACCGCCACACGCCCGTACATTTGGGCGTGGAAAACTTAGCCAAAAAATGTGATTTGGCCGTAGTTTTTATAGATGTGCAGCGCGTAAAAAGAGGCTATTACGAAACCACCGCGCACCTGCTTTTTGAAAATGCCAAAAACACCGAACCTTACGAAATCACCGATGCCCACGTGCAATTTTTAGAACAAATCATCCGCCGCAAGCCCGAAGACTGGCTGTGGAGCCACCGCCGCTGGAAGAATGCCTGAACCCAAAAAAATAGCCGTGGCCATCCTGAACTGGAACGGCCAAGAATTGCTGCGGCGGTTCCTGCCGAGCGTAATTCCGCACAGCCGCGATCTGGCGGAAATCTATGTGATCGACAATGCCTCGCAGGATGATTCGGTGGCCATCTTGCAAACCGAATTTCCAACGGTGAAAATCATTCGGTTGGACGAAAACCACGGCTACGCGGGCGGCTACAATTTGGGCATCCAAAAAATTAAAGAAGAGCTGATCGTGCTTTTGAACTCCGACGTGGAAACCACCGAAAATTGGTTGCAGCCACTTTTTCAACATTTTATAAAAAATGAAAAACTGGGCGCGTTGCAACCGAAAATCTTGGACCTGAAAGCCCCCGAAAAATTTGAGTACGCTGGGGCGGCGGGCGGTTTTATCGATAGGCTGGGCTACCCTTTCTGCCGCGGCCGCCTGTTTTTTGAACTGGAAAACGACCGTGGCCAATACGAAAAGTACCGCGACGTTTTTTGGGCCAGCGGCGCCTGTTTGATGGTGCGCAAATCCGCGTATCTGGCGGCGGGCGGGCTAAACCAAATCCTGTTTGCCCACTTTGAAGAAATCGACCTTTGCTGGCGGATGCACTTGGGTGGCTGGCAGGTGGGCTGCGAGCCAACAGCCACCGTGTTCCACTTGGGCGGCGCCACCCTCAGCGACCAAAGCCCGCGCAAAACGTTCCTGAATTTCCGCAACGGGCTGATTATTATGTTTTTGAATCTGCCGGACGGGGAGGCACTTGGCAAAATCTTGCTGCGAATGGTTTTGGACGGCGTGGCGGCGGTCAAGTTTTTATTCGAGAAAAAGCCCCGCCATTCGTGGGCCGTCTTCCGCGCGCACTCGGCTTTTTATGCCAAGTTTGCCCAGCTGGCGCGCCTCAAAGCCTCCCAAAATTTTGAACCTCAGCCGCTGCAAGACTTGCCCGGCGTGTATCGCCGCTGGGTGGTTTGGGATTTTTTCAAAAAAGGCAAAAAGAAGTTTTCAGAGTTGGATTTTTAATGATTCACTTCTCGGCTTGGCAAACTTTTTTTCACGCGCTAAATCCTCACGGCCAGCGCGTTAAATTTTCCCTCTCGTCCCAACCGATGCCGTATTTTTTTTTGAAAAACCGCGCGCTCATTCGGTTGGCTTGGATTTCAAACCATTGAATATTGTGGCGACTCACGGCGCGCCCGTTTTTGCGCGCGATTATTTTTCCGCACCAGCGCAAGACCGAACAGCTCACCAAACTGGGAAGGCCCACCACCAAAAGATAAAGCGGCCCAAACTTTTGGCTCTGCAACGTATGTCCGAATTCGTGGAGAAAAAAAGTATCGGACAAGCGCGCGGAGATGTTCATCCCCAAGATAAAATTCCCGAAACCGATACCGACCCTGCGCCCGCTGGGGTTTTGCGCGCTCACCAAGGTGCGCCCCGCAAAATGTTCCACCTTCACGCTGGGATGTGTCAAATTGAAAAACTGCACCGCGACGTAGCCGAACACCGTCTGCGGCAATTCCCACGAAAAGCGGCTGATCCACTGGAAAAAGCGCCCCCAGAAACCCAGTTTTGAATAAGTGAAAAAAAGCCCCGCTAAAATTTGCAGCGCAGTAAAAGCCCTTTTTTCCTTTGCGAAAAGGGATTTGACAATTTCCAAAAAAGGCCACGCCAAAAAAAGAAGCGCCCCTAAAACGAGCCAGCCAATCATCCGCCGAAACTATACATTTCGGGTCAAAGTTTTGCTTTGCGGCAGGATTAAATACACGCCACTGGCTACCGCAAATAGCGCAGGTTTTATTTTAAAAAAGCCTTGGCTCTGATACCAAATTTTCAAATAAAAATAGCCTGAAGAACAGCGCGAAAAAATTTGCCTGCCGAATAAATTACCTTACTTTTGCCCGCTAAGGCAAGTCCCATACAACCAGCTCCTGGTGAACTCCCCCAGGGCGGGAACGCAGCAAGGGTATCCGGTCGTAGCGGTGTGATATGGATCGCTTGCCTTTCTTTTTTCCCTTTTTATTAAAAATCGGAATATCCTTTCGCTCTACTCTTCTTGGCTTTTTACATTTGCGTTTTCATTTTCAATTGATTATAGTCATAGTTTCTTTTCATTATTAGTTCCTGAAAAAAACGCTGGATGGCCTTGAGAAGGATTTTTGGACTGCTTTTTTATTTCGCCGCGGCGCTTGCCGCGCCCGCGCAATCCATCCAACTGCAAGGCGAGGACCAGCACACTGAACGCCGGCAAATCAGCCGCAGGGCCGAACTTCTATTCGACCAAAATCCCCATCGCGCCTTTGCCTATCTCGACAGTGTAGAGCGGCACAGTTCTGAATCTCAGCAACATTTGTTGCGCGCCGATGTCAAAACCATTTTAGCCCGCTTCAAAGAACACCAAGGCCATTTTATGCAAGCGCTGCAATTGTCGCAAGACGCCATCGCCATCCTAAAAAAACACAATGGCCGCGACCCGATGCGCGGCTACCAGGTAATAGCGGTGGGCAACATATTATATAAACTGCGCCACTACCGCGAGGCGATGGAATTTTACCGCCGCGCCCACGAGTATTTCCAACTGACGGTGGAGGACTCGGAAAACTACGGCGAATCAGTGGCGCTGAACAACATCGGGCTGTGCCACCGCCAGTTGGGCCAAACGGACAGCGCGGTTTTCTATCTGAAAAAAGGCTTGGCCTTGCGCGAAAAAACCGGCCGCGCCGAAGGGATTCTTTATAATTATTATGAACTGGCCAGCCTACACCAAGAGGCCAACGAACCGAGCGAAGCGCGCCGCTACATAAACCGCGGACTGACGGAATTCGCGGCCGATTCGACTTCGCTGTGGTATCTGTCGCTGCGCTGGATGCGGTTGGTTTTTGACGCATCGGACGCCCCCAGCGCGGAAAAGCGCCGCCAACTGGGGCAACTGCGCGCGGCGATTTTGAACGAACACCGTCATCCCGATTTTTTCCAGCACCAAATGAACCGCGACCTCGTGCGCTTGGCCGTGGATGCCCGCCAGTACGCCCAAGCGGAAACCCTGATACAGCAAGGGCTGGAGGATGCCTTGGCCCACCGCAATTTCCCAGCGGCCATCGCGATGGAAAACCGGCGCAAAAAAAATCGCGCTGGAGCGCAACAACCTGACCCGCCGCCCTGCGCGCCGAAGAGCGGATAGGCCAATGGAAAGATTCGCTGGCCGAGGTGGGGCAGAGCGCCACGCTGGATTTGCTGGCCGGCAACTTGGCACTGGCCAACGTGCAGGAGCGCAACGGAAAAACTGGAAGACCGCGCGGAGGATTATTCCGACACCATCGCGCGGCAGAAGTGGCTGATTTTCAGTATCGTCATCCTGTTTTTGGGATTGATTGCCTTTTTGCTGTACCGCAACCACGTTATCCGCAAACTGCGCGAAAACGAGCTGGGCCGCCGCGAGCTGGACCAGCAGACTTTGGCCGTGGTCAATAATACGGACAGCATCATTTTATCGCTGAAAAAGGACGGCACCATCCGCATCATCAACCAAGCGGCGATTGATTTTTATAAAAAATGGACGGGCATCGAATTGCGGGCGGGACGGAATGTTTTGAACGAATTTGAGAACGTAACGGTGCACAACCGGTGGAGCGAATGGATGGACAAATCGCGGCAGAGCTCGCATTGGAAGGAGATTTCGCAACTTAAAATCGACGGGCAGGAGCGGTATTTTTTGGAAAACTTTTCGGCCGTGTACCGCAACGAGAGCCACTACGCGGGGCTGGTGATGGTGGCCGCCGACATCACCAAGGAACACGCCGACAGCGTGGAAATATCCCACCAAAAGAACAAGCTGGAAAAGAGCAACCAAGCCAAGGAGCGGATGATTTCCATCCTCGCCCACGATTTGAAGGACAGCATTTACTCGGCGCATTCCTTGGCGGAGATGATCGTGGAAACGCCCGAGAGCTTTGACCGCGACGAACTTTTGCGCTTGTTTGGAATGTTGCGCAAAAACTTTTCGCGGACCCGCAATATGCTCGACGGCCTTTTGGAATGGATGAAAACCCAGACCAGCGGAATGAAGGCGCGGACACAAAAATTCAATCTCCACCAAATAGTGAAGGAAGTGCTGGCCGAGCAGCGCCCTAAAAGTCAGCGAAAGAAGGTAAAATTGGAAGTGGATATCGACAAGGATATTTATGTGAAAGCCGACCCCGAAATGATAAAAACGGTGCTGCGCAATTTGGTGAGCAACGCCATCAAATACGTGGAAAGCGGCACGGGCAAGGTGACCGTGGAATCGCGCCACAAGGAGGGCGACTTGGAAATCCACGTAATCGACAATGGCGTAGGGATGAGCACCGCCGACCAGCGGAAACTCTTCCGCCAGCCGGGGCGCTTCAGCAAGCCGGGCACGGCCGATGAGCAAGGCACTGGTTTTGGCCTAAGCCTATGCAACGAATTGCTGCGAATGAACCGCTGCCGCCTGCAAGTGCAGTCACGCGAGGGCATCGGCAGCGATTTTTATTTTTCGCTGCCCTATGCGGTGGGTTCGGGTGATTCGGTGGAGATTGAGGAATAGCAGTCGGCAGTCGACAGTCGGCAGTCGGCGGTCGGCGGTCGGCGGTCGGCAGTTGGCAGTTGGCAGTCGGCAGTCGGCAGTCGGCAGTTGGCAGTTGGCAGTTGGCAGTTGGCAGTTGGCAGTTGGCAGTTGGCAGTTGGCAGTTGGCAGTTGGCAGTTGGCAGTTGGCAGTTAAAAAAAATTGCAATGATTTATTTGAACCCCTATTGGATTTTTACTGGTTTTCATTGAACAATGGATAAAAGCGCACGGCCGTGCGATTCTGCGGACACGGTAAAATCGCACGGCCGTGCGATTCCACGATACACAAATCGCACGACCGTGCGATTCTACGGCACACGAATTACCTTCGCGTCAAATTTTTTTTTTCTATGAAATTCTTCATCGACACCGCCAACCTCGACCAAATCCGCGAGGCGCAGGAACTGGGCATTTTGGACGGCGTGACCACCAACCCGAGCCTGATGGCCAAAGAAGGCATCACCGGCCACGACAACATAATGAAGCACTACGTGGACATCTGCGAAATCGTGGATGGCGACGTGAGCGCGGAAGTAATCGCCACCGATTTTGACGGCATCGTAAAAGAAGGTGAAGCCTTGGCGGATTTACATCCACAAATCACCGTGAAAGTACCAATGCTGAAAGACGGCGTAAAGGCGCTGCGCCATTTTTCCGATGAAGGCATCAAAACCAACTGCACTCTGATTTTTTCCGCCGGGCAGGCCTTGCTCGCCGCCAAGGCCGGCGCCACCTACGTTTCGCCGTTCATCGGAAGGCTGGACGACGTGTCCACCGACGGCCTTCAACTCATCCAGAGCATCCGCACCATCTTCGACAATTACGGCTACGAAACGGAAATTCTTGCCGCCTCCATCCGCCACCCGATGCACATCATCGAATGCGCGGAAATCGGCGCGGACGTGATCACCTCTCCCCTTTCGGCGATTTTGGCGCTGCTGAAACACCCGCTGACGGACATTGGGCTGGAGAAGTTTTTGGCGGATTATAAGAAGGGGAATTAGGAAAAAGGTAATTCGGTTGTAATTCAATAGTAATTCATTGTAATTGGGTGGGCGACCTTGCCAAGTTTGAAAAACCTGCAAGGTCTCAGAGGGAAACAAGTTTTCCTATATAAAAATTTCTACGCGTCCAATGTGAAATTTATGAGTTCCAAAAAACCCCTTTTCATAGCCATCGAAGGCCTTGACGGCAGCGGTAAAACCACGCAAATCGAATTATTAAAAAACCGCTTTGAAAAAAACGGCCAAAAAGCGATTGAAACCCACGAACCCACGGGCAGCCCCATCGGCACTTTGATCCGCGAGACCCTGCGTGGCCAGCGGAAATTTGACCCCGCCACTTTGGCCGCCCTCTTCGCCGCCGACCGTCTCGATCACATTCAAAATACTGAAAACGGGATGTTGAAAAAACTGGAGGATGGCTACAACGTCATTTGCAGTCGCTATTATTTTTCCAATTATGCTTTTCAGAGTGAATTTGTGCCGATAGATTGGCTGGTTTCATTGAATAAAATCGCCAAATCCCTGCTGAAGCCCGACATCATTTTTTACATCCATCTCGACCCTGAAAAGTGTTGCGAAAGAATTGCACAATCAAGACACAATTTTGAATTGTATGAAACCTTGGAAAAACTGACGAAAACGCACGAGGCGTTTTTGTCTCATTTTGAAGAATATGGGAAAGATGAAAACATCCAAACGGTGGATGGTAATTTGCCGGAAGGCGAGATTGCAGAGCAGATTTGGGAGGCAGTGGAAAATTGGGCCTCAAAAAAATCCGCTTCATTAAATTAAAAGAAGATATTTTTATGAAACTATTTGAAGCGGCCGAAATCGCAAAATTTACCCCCGAGCAAAAAACGTCGTATCGCGACAGTCTGAAATACTATCGTGATTTGAAGAATTCGCTGGACACCGCCAAAGAAGAAAGTCTCACCAAGGTGGTGGAAGAGTCACTGCGCGCTGGGATAGACCGACCCACCATTGCGCGGATATCGGGTTTTTCCCTGCAAAAAATCGAAGAAATCGCGGAAGATTTTCAAAGATAGTTTTTGAGTTTCACCTTGCTGTCTTAAAAGTTAGCCGCCTTCCGCTTCAAACTTTTCTTCCTATTTTCCATTAGTAAAATCCTTAAATCTTCACAATGTCTGAACTACTAAAAATCCACCCCGAAAATCCCAGCCCGCGCGCCATCCAAAAAGTGGCGGACGTTTTGAAAAACGGCGGCGTCATCATCTATCCCACCGATACGGTGTACGCTTTCGGCTGCGACATTCACTCCAAGGACGCGATGGAACAAGTGGCCCGCATCAAAGAAACCAAGGTGGAAAAAGCCGATTTCTCCTTCGTGTTCTGCGACCTTTCGCAGCTTTCGGATTTTACCAAGCAGGTGGATTCGCCCACCTTCAAACTGCTGAACCGCGCCCTGCCCGGCCCTTACACCTTCATTTTGGAAGCGACCAATGCTGTCCCCAAGATTTTCAAAAACAAAAAGAAAACCCTCGGCGTGCGGGTACCGAAACACAATATTCCCTGTGAAATTGTGAACACCTTGGGCAATCCCATCATCGCCAGTTCGGTGCACGATGAGGACGAAATCATCGACTACACCACCGACCCAGCGGACATTTTCGAGAAATACAAAAAAGTGGTGGACATCGTGATCGACGCGGGGATGGGCGACAACGCCGCGTCCACGGTGATCGATTTGACGGGCCCCGCGCCACAAGTTTTGCGCGAGGGCAAAGGCGACGTTTCCATCCTATGAAAAAAACGGTTGCGCTGGTTCACCCTCGGCATCTTCGCGGTGCTGGCCACCGTGGCCATCTTTACGGATGGCACGGGCGGCGGCGGCGATTCGCTCACCCATTTTTTCATTTCCCAATCCGCCCTGTCCGATCCGGGCTATTTTTTCCACCACTGGGGCAAGCCATTTTTTACGCTCTTTTCCGCGCCGTGGACGCTTTTCGGCTTTGTGGGCATCAAGATTTTCAACATCCTTTGCGGCGTGCTGGTCTCGTGGTTCGCGTTTCTTATCGCCCGCCATTTCAAGAAACCTTGGGCGTGGGCGGTGCCCATCATCGCGTTTTTGGCACCGGCCTATTATGCGTATTTGTTCAGCGGCCTTACCGAGCCGTTTTCAGCGCTGGTCTGCACCGTGGCGGTGTGGCTGCTGCTGCGCGGCAAGATTGGCTGGGGCTTTTTCTTGGCTTCTTTTTTACCATTTTGCCGGAATGAAGCCTTGGTTTTTTTCGCCGGCTTTGGGATGTTCGGACTCCTGAACGGCCATTGGAAACAACTGCCGCTGCTGGCCGCCGGCACCGTCATTTATGCCATCATTGGCGGGTTTTATTTGGATAATTTCCTTTGGATTTGGGACGTGCCGTACGATTCTGGGGGCAGCGTTTATGGCCACGGAAATTGGAACGCTTTTTTGGATCGGCTGCAGATTATGCTCGCCATCCCCGGCATCACCTTGGCGGGATTCGGCGTGGTGCAGTTTTTCCGCCGCGCCCTTTTCCTCAAAAACTTGGATTGGAAAACCGAGCCGTGGCTCATCCACGCGCTGTTTTTTGGATTGCTGGCCACCCACACGGTGGCTTGGGCGCTCGGCATTTTTGGCAGCGCGGGCTTGGAGCGGGTGCTGCTGGTCGTGTTTCCGTTTTTATGGTTGATAATGCTGGACGGGCTTTGGCTCTTAAAAGATTTTTCCCAAAAATGGCTGCGCCGCGCTTGGGTGTTCCCGATGGTCTTTTTGATTTTACAGATCATCAACGTGGCCACGCGGCCGCCCTCTGCCTTTTATTATGCCACCCTGTTTTCGAGCCCCAACGAAACGTTGCTGCTGGACGAAGTAGCGCCCTTTGTCCACGAAAAATTCCCCGATGCCGATTTTTATATTTTAGACCAGCCCTCTGTCGCTTTGGCGCTGGGCCTCAATTATATAGACCGCGACGTGATCAAACATTGGAACCAGTTTTCGCAAAACGAAATCATCCCGCTCGGCACGCCGATGGTGTGGGACAGTTATTATCCTACCACCCATTTTGGGATTTCGCTGGAAGAAGTGCGGGCCCACCCGCAAACCACCGAGCTGAAAAGCTGGCAGGCCGGGGGCTGGGAATATGTAGTGTTTGTGTGGGAGTGAGAAAATTACTCTAACAATTTCCGAAAAGCCCCGCCCAAGTTTTCCACCACGTCCCGCGCCAGCGCCGCCTCGGTGGATTGCGATTGTTCCGCCAGCTTTCCGGCGTTGCCTTGCAGCCACACGCCCATTTGCGCAGCTTGCACGGGTTCGTAGCCGGAAGAAAGCAATCCCAAAACAATGCCCGTCAAAACATCGCCGCTGCCGCCGGAAGCCAAGGCGGGCGTGCCTTCATCCATACAAAACAGCTTACCTTTTTCATCGGAAATGATGGTGATGGAATCTTTTAAAATGGTGATGATTGTATGCTCTTTGGAGAATGATTGTAATTTATCTAAATAATCATCCTCTAAATTATCTATTCCCAGCAATTTTTTGAACTCGCCAATGTGTGGGGTCAGGATGGTTTTTTCGGGCAGTTTTTTTAGCAAATATTCTTCCTGCGCAAGTAAATTGAGCGCGTCGGCGTCCAAGACCAGCGGCACTTTTGCATCTTCCAAAAGTGATTTCAAAACGTCCAAAGTTTCTTTTTCCGTGCCAATGCCACAACCCATTCCAATCGCTGCATATTTTTCCAAATCAGGCAGTTGCGTTATTTTTCGAGAATCCGAATCCAACGAAACTTGGGCTTCCGGCGCGGCGGTCTGCAAGGTGTTCAATCCAGTTTTTGCGGTATGGACGGTGAGCAAACCCGCGCCGGCCCGCATCGCCGCCGTGGCGGAAAGAATGGCCGCGCCGTAACTTCCCTCCTGCCCCGCCAAAAGCAGCGCGTGACCGTACATATTTTTATAGGAAAATTTGGGTCGTTTTTTATAAAATTTTTGGATTTCTTCGGTAGAAATATAGAAATTTCGGATGACTAATTTTTCGATAAAATCTTCATCGAGTTTTATATCAATAACTTGAAACTCTCCTACTTTGGGCGCACTGTCCCGATGGAAAAAACTGAATTTGGGTGCGTGGAAAGTCAAGGTCAAATCTGCTTCCAAAACTTTGTCCAAATCGTTTTCGGAATTGTCATCGGCCAAAAGCCCGGTGGGAATATCAATCGCAACTTTTTGATTTTCAAGGGAATTGAGTTTTTGGACGACTTCCAAAAGGAAACCTTCCAGTGGGCGGGAAAGGCCGGAGCCGAGGATGGCATCGATGAGGATGGTATCTTTTTCTAAGCCCCCATTCCCCCAAAGAGCTTGCACTGAGCTTGTCGAAGTGGGGTTGCTGGAGTGGAATGGCACGCGTGATCTGTCGCGTGTGTGCTTCGCCTCCCGCAGGTGCGGGATTGGGGGGCTAAAAACCCGCTCCACGAATTTCGGCAGCCGCTCAAAATTGGCTTGAAAATCCCCGCTTCCCTCCGAAATTTCCTCTTCCGAAATCCCCACCAGAAAAACCCGCACCGAAAAATCTTTTTCAGCCAGCATCCGCGCCAGCGCCAGCCCATCGCCGCCGTTGTTGCCCTTTCCACAAAAAATAGCGAAATGGGAATCTTTGGAAAAGCGTTCCCGCAGATTTTTAAACAAACCACGCGCGGCGCGCTCCATCAAATCCAGCGAGCTAATCGGCTCGTTTTCAATGGTTTTTTCGTCCGCTTTTCGCGTTTGTTCCGCCGATAAGATTTTCATTGATGCGCAAAACTTGTTTGATGAGCGATTCCGTTTGGTCGTTCTTCACAACGAAATCCGCACGTTCAAGTTTAGCCGCTTCCGGCCATTGATTTTTCATCCGCGCCAAAACTTGCTCACGGGTCTGGTTGCCGCGCTGCATCACCCGTTTTATCCGCATTTCTTGGGGCGCGCTCACCACGATAATTTTGTCGCAATCTTGATACGAGCCGCTTTTAAAAAGAATCGCCGCCTCGCGGATTACATAATCGGCATTTTGGTTTTGATGCCAATTTTGAAAATCCTCCGCAACGGCAGGATGAATGATTTCGTTGGTTTTTTGCAAAAGATTTTCATCGGAAAAAATGAGGCTTGCCATTTTTGGGCGGTCTATTTTTCCATCCAAAACAATATCCGCACCCAGCACAGCTTGCAATTTTCCTTGGAGATTTCTATCGGAATCAATCAGTTTTTTGGAAGCCGAATCGGCCTCATAGACGGGCGCGCCGATCATTGCAAAAATCCGCGCCACGGTGGTTTTTCCGCTGCCGATGCCGCCCGTCAATCCCACTATCATTCCTCGGTGAGGATAAATTCCAACTGCGGCGGCTGCACGGAAGTCTTGCGCACGATGGCCGGAAACGATGACAATTTGACCGCCAAGAAACGCGCGCCCTGCACCTTTTCGACCCCCGAAAAATCGACGTACGCCTCAAATTGCGAAGCCTTGATTTGATTGTAATCTTTCAGCGGCACTTGGTAGCGCACATTTATGGTTTTGGGGAACAACAATATTTTGAACCCGTCCGGCACGTTCAGCACCTCCACGGGAATTTCCACTTGACCCTCCGTAAGCTGGGTGAAGCGCAGGGAAACGTCCACCGCTTGGGTTTGCGTCACCAACAGATCGCTTTCGGGCAGTTGCAGTTTTAGGTTTTTAAAAACGGTGTCCTTCTCGCCGGAGATTTTCAACGGCTGGGTAAACACGCTGTCCACTTTGGCCAACTCGGCGGCCGTGCCTTTCAGCACGATGGAATCGGGCGAAAACTGGGGCGTTTCGTAAAAAGCGGTCGTCGCGTCAAACTGGTGGTCGGCGTTCAGGTACACTTTTACTTTTTTGGACTGGAATTCGTGAAACTCGAACAGCACCGTGTCCGGCGCCACGTCTTCCACCACCAAGCCTTCCGGCAGTTTTTCGGCCCAGCGCGCGGCTTGGCTTTGGGTGGACCACGCGTAGCGGTTTTTCGCCGCTGGAATTTCCTCGCGCAAATCCAGCGTAATGGGTTTCAGGGAGCGCAGCTTTAGCAGCAACAAATCAAAACCTTGGCCCCGCAAGGCCAGCCGCAAGTTGGCATCGGGCTGGTTGCTCAGCTTTTTGTCGTCGGGCAGGCGGTATTCGATGGGGATGTTCACCTCACCCTCGAAGCCCTCCTCGTTCAAATGGATCAAAAACCACAGGAAAACCGACAGCACCAAAAAGAAAATCTTGGCGGCGGTGTCGCCCCCAAAGAGCGCCACCGGAATTTGCCACCACTTTCGGTTTTTTTCGCGGGCTGCCACAGTTTGGGTGCGGTTTTTTTATTTAGAAATTTTAGCCGGCCCCTTTTCCTTTTTCGGCGGGTCTTTTTTGTCCACCAATTTGGGATTGTACTGCGCGCTCATCTGGGCGTTCACGGCGCTGCGCTCCATTTTCAGGCGGCTGTTTTCAGTTTCCAGGGTAATGGTGGTTTCGTCCATCCCCACTATCTTCCCGTGGATGCCGGCGGTGGTCACCACGCGCATCCCCTTGGAAATTTCCTTCTGGAAGTTGCGCTCCTGTTTCTGCTTTTTGATCTGTGGGCGGAAAAAGAAAAAATACATCACCACCAACACGAGCAAAAGCGGCAAGAGGGAACCGAAGCCCCCTCCTGCTTGTAGTAAAATGCTGTAAATCATTGATTTATAATTTTAGCCTTCGGCGGTTTCGCCGTCCTTGGCTTTGGGTGTTACCTGCGAGCTGATGCGCAGCAACTTGGTGTTGGGCACCGTGTTGGCGTTGATGGTCACCTGCTTTTGCTGCAAGCCCGTGCGCCCTTGGCTGTCAAATTCTACGTGGATAACGCCTTCCTCGCCGGGCGCAATCGGCTCGTTGGGCCATTTGGGCACCGTGCAGCCGCAGCTTCCCGCCGCGTTGGTGATGATCAAAGGCGCATCGCCAGTGTTCGTGAACTTAAAATCGTATTCCGCCAAAGTGCCTTCGTCGATGGTGCCAAAATCGTGGCTTTCCTTTTCAAACTTGAAAGCGGGCTGGCCCTCGCCGTCCGCATTGTCCACCATTCCTACGTCGGCGGTTTCGCCGTCTTTCTTGTTGTTGATTTTGCTGGTGGCATCGTTGCAGCCGGTAAAAGCCATTCCGCAAACGGCCGTCAAAATGAGAGCTATCTTTTTCATTGTCAAAAAATTAATATTGGATTTTTCTGTGAAGAATTTTCAAACTGTTTTTGCAGGGCGCAAAAATAATGCTAAAGCAAGCCGCTGCCAATTTTGCTTGGTTTTCGCATAGGACACATAGAAGTTTTCACATAGGCGCACATAGTTTTAATATTGCTAACTATGTGCCGCTCTTAGTTCTATGCGATTTTAAAATCGAAACAAACCACTACCTGCTTTCCACATCCGCGACACCCTTTTCGTCTTTCGGAATTACCAGCGCCCGCATCACCAAAACTGTGGTGCTGGGCGCAATATTGGAGTTAACAGTTACGGTTTTTGTTTGCGGCCCTCCGCGCCCTCGGCTAAGGAATTCTATGCGTATAGCACCTTCCTCGCCGGGGGCAATCGGCGCGTGTGGCCAAGAAGGCACGAGACCGCCGCCGCTGCTCATTGCGTTTAAAATAATTAAAGTAGAGTCGCCCGTATTGGTAAACTTGAAATCGTACTCAGGCTGCGAACCTTCGATAATTTCGCCAAAGTCGTGCACCGTTTTTTCAAATTGAATCATCGGGCCGCGTTTCGTGTCCGTGTTTTTTTCCCTGCTTTTGCTGGAATCATCATCAGAATTTTCGATAGTGTTAGTATTTTGGCAAGCCCCGAAACTCAGGCCGACTAACGCTATTAAAGCCGTTGCAATCTTGCTCATTTCTCTGTTCTTGATTTGATGGAAAAAATAAGATGAGCTGGCCGGAGCAAGAATGGTGCTAAAGCAAAGCGTATAATTTTGCAGCCATAAATTTTCACATAGGACACATAGATGTTTTCACATAGAATCACATAGTTTTCGCGCTTTATTCTATGCGACCTATGTGTTCTCTATGTTCTATGTGGTAAAAAACTATGTGGTAAAAAAACTCAAATCAACCCTCGCCCAATCTTGCGAATTTCCCCGCTCTTTTTCAACTCCGCCACCAGCTTGTCCAAAACCCCGTTGATGAAATTCGCGCTCTTCGGGGTGCTGTATTGCTTGCTCAGTTCGATGTATTCGTTCAGGGTTACTTTGATGGGGATTTGCGGAAAATTGGTCATTTCCGCCAAGGCCAGTTTCATCAAGATCACGTCCATCAGCGCCAAGCGGTCGGTTTCCCAGTTGCGCGATTTGTTGTGAATCCATTGCTCGTATTTCTCGCTGTTGGCAATTACTTTTTGGAAAAGCACGATCGCAAAATCCAAATCCGCGTGGCGGCCGTTTTCGGTGTCCGAGTTTTCTTTCAACAATGGCGGCAAAGAATTTTCCTCTTTCTTGAATTTTTTGATGGCGCGATCCACCATCATCTGCGCGGCATCCAGATCATCCGCCCAGTGTTTGTCTTTTTCCTCATAAAAATGATGCAAACTTTCGGCGGTCGTGATGTATTTTCCGTACAATAGTTTTACGATGAATTTGTCGTCATCCAGCGTAACCGTTGGGGCGGCCAGATAATCTTGATACTCCTCTTCTTTTTCAAATTTCTTGAAAAGCCGCCGCAAGATGTCGCGGTCGTCGCCAAATTTGATGTGGTTCTGCTCCACTTCTTTTTGGAATTCCTCGTCATTTTCCAGCCATTGCAAAAAGCGGTTTTCGACAAAATTCAGACTGGGGTTTAAATCCTCCGCGCTCGGCAATTTGCGGTTTTTCCGCGTTTCGAGACGGTCTTCCGCGATGCGGCGCATTTCCGCCACGGCTTTCATTTCATATAGAAAAAGCTCGTAGATATTTTCGATGCTGGCGCGCAGATCTTTTGTGCCTTTCTGGACGCCCGCTTCGGCAGGATTCAAAAAGTGCTGGTACAGCGCCTGCAAAGTTTTGATACGGATGTGGCGGCGGCTCAACATTTTGACAATCAGTCTTTTGCGGCGTTTTCCTTGCGCCGTTTTTCTACGATTTCCTTGGCGATGCGCAGGGCAGCTTTGTGCGTGCTGTATTTTTCCTTTTCCGAACGGTGAAAAATATCCAAAGTGGTATTGTAAATATTTTCGGTGCGGCGCAGCGATTCGTCGCGGTCGTATTTCACGATTTCGGAATAAACGTTTATCAGCCCGCCCGCATTGATGAGAAAATCGGGCGCGTACAAAATGCCTCGGTTCATCAACATCGGCGCGTGGCGGATTTCCGATGCCAGTTGGTTGTTGGCGGCGCCCGCCACGATGCCGCATTTCATCCGCGAAATGCTGTCGTCGTTCAAAGTTGCACCAAGCGCGCACGGCGCATAAATATCCATATCCGCCTCAAAAATGTCTGGCCCGCGCAAGATTTCTGCGCCGTATTTTTTGGAAACTTCTTCCATTCGGTCTTCGTGGATGTCGTTGATGATCACGTGCGCATCCTCTTCCGAAAGGTGTTTCACCAAAGTTTCGCCCACGTGGCCGATGCCCTGCACGAGGATTTTTTTGCCCGCCAAACTGTCGTCGTCCCAGCGGTATTTGGCGGCGGCTTTCATCCCCATATAAACGCCATAAGCCGTTACGGGCGAAGGGTCGCCGCTGCCGCCCATACTTTCGGGGATGCCCGTTACGTGGTCGGTTTTTTCCTTCACCATTTCCATATCGTGGGTGTTGATGCCCACGTCCTCGGCAGTGATGTAACGGCCTGACAATGAGTTTACAAACTCGCCAAACTTGCGCATCATCGCATCGGTTTTGTCGGTGCGGCTGTTGCCGATGATGACGGCTTTTCCGCCGCCCAAATCCAGACCGGAAATGGCCGCCTTGAACGTCATTCCGCGCGAAAGCCGCAGCACGTCGCGGACGGCCTCGGCCTCATTGGTGTAGTTCCACATCCGCGTGCCGCCCAGCGCATTGCCCATCACGGTGCTGTGGATGCCGATGATGGCTTTCAGCCCCGTTTCTTTATCATTGCAAAACACCACCTGCTCGTGGTTTTTGAACGCCTCGGTGCCAAAGACCGGCCCCGCGTCAATGTTTTCAAAAATCTTTACGTCGTCCATCGGGAATGTTGATAGTATGATAAGCCGCCGCGCGCCAAGTTTGCCTTACTTTTGAGGTCTCGAAAACGTCGCCAACGCCTTTTTTTGGTGGCGCGAAAGTAACCGAATTTCCCCCCATTTCCAATCGGAATGAAATCCCTCAAAGTACTCAACAAATATTTTTACAAATACCGCGGCCGGCTTTTGCTGGGTACTTTTTTCGTGGTTATCTCGGTGATTTTCGGGGTGGTGCCCGCGCAGTTTGTCCGCGAAAGTTTCAACACCGTGCAGAAGGCCATCGACCAGTTCAACGCCGGCGGCACAGATATGGGCGCGCTGCGCAACCAATTGATTATCTACGGTTTAATCATCATTGGCGCGTCTTTATTAAAAGGATTGTTTATGTTTTTTATGCGGCAAACCATCATCGTGGCAAGCCGCCATATCGAATTTGATATGAAAAACGAAATCTTTGACCAATACCAAAAATTGTCGCTGGCATTTTATAAAAGAAACAACACCGGCGACCTGATGAACCGCATCAGCGAGGACGTGAGCCGCGTGCGGATGTACCTCGGGCCAGCGATTATGTACACGATTAACGTGGCGATTTCTGTCATCATCATCGTGGCGATAATGTTGAGCATCAATGTGCGGCTGACGCTTTATGTGCTGATGCCGCTGCCCGTCTTGGCGATTTCCATCTATTATATAAGCGCGAAAATCAACGTGAAAAGCGAGCAAGTGCAGCGGCAGTTGAGTTCCATTTCCACTTTTGTGCAGGAGGCCTTTTCGGGGATTCGGGTATTAAAGGCGTACGTCCGCGAAAAACATTCGCTGGATGAATTTTCCAAAGAGGCCAATTTTTACCGCGAAAAAAACGAGGAACTCTACCGTATCAATGCGCTGTTTTTTCCTTTGATGATTTTGTTGATTGGCTTATCGACGATTCTCACTGTTTATATCGGCGGGCAGGAGGCGATTCGCGGGAACATTACGACAGGGAACATCGCGGAATTCATCATTTATGTAAATATGCTGACGTGGCCGGTGGCGAGCATCGGCTGGGTGACCTCGCTAGTGCAGCGGGCGGCGGCTTCGCAAACGCGCATCAACGAGTTTTTGAGCGTGACGCCCGAAATCCAAAATCCCACCGCTGAAAAACTGGATTTGCAGGGAAAAATTGAATTCCAAAAAGTCGGATTCACTTATCCCGACACGGGAATCAAGGCATTAGAAAATCTTTCATTTAAAATAGAAGAAGGTCAAAGTTTGGCGCTGATTGGCCGCACGGGTTCGGGAAAATCCACGGTGGCGGCGCTCATCGGCAGATTGTACGATGCCTCGGAAGGGCAGGTTTTGATTGACGGCAAACCCATCGAAAAAGTGAACCTTTACGAACTGCGCCGCAGCATCGGCTACGTGCCGCAGGAGGCGTTTTTGTTTTCCAATACGATTGGTCAAAATATCGGTTTCGGCGTGGGCGACGTACCTTTTGAAACGATTGAAAACGCCGCGAAAAACGCGGAGGTGCATTCCAACATCACCGAATTTCCCAAAGGCTACGAAACCCGCGTGGGCGAGCGCGGCATTACTTTGAGCGGCGGCCAAAAACAGCGCGTGAGCATCGCCCGCGCCATCGTAAAAGAACCAAAGATTTTGATTTTCGACGACTGCCTCAGCGCCGTGGATACCGAGACGGAGGAAAAAATCCTCGGCAACCTCAAACGCCTCATCGACAAAAAAACCACGCTGATTATCAGTCACCGCGTGAGTTCGGTGAAACACGCCGACCGAATTTTGGTATTGGAAAACGGCCGCGTGGTGGAAGCCGGCCAGCACGCGGATTTGATGGAGGAAGGCGGGTATTATAAAATGATGTACGAGCAGCAGTTGTTGGAGGAGGAGAAGAAGGTGGTTTGATTAAATTCTAAAAATCAAATCCGAAATTCGAAACAAATTCGAAAGAGAGAAATCCGAAAATTCAAATTCGAAATTTCTAAAGGAAGAAAATCCAAAACTGGACGGTGCGAATTTGTGGCGCAACATTTAGAATTTTGATTTTTCAATATTTAGGATTTGTTTGGTTCTTCGAATTTAGAATTTAGAATTTCATTTTCCGGTTTGGTTCTTCGAATTTCGGATTTAGAATTTCATTTTCCAGTTTGGTTCTTCGGATTTCGGATTTAGAATTTCATTTTCCAGTTTGGTTCTTCGAATTTCGGATTTAGAATTTCATTTTCCGGTTTGGTTCTTCGGATTTAGAGTTTAGAATTTCAATTTGTCTGCCCTACCTGTTTCTCAAACCTTTGCTTCTCCGCTCTTTTAAATTTTTTATAGCTTCGCATCTTCAACTTTAAGATGAATAGGAAAAAATGAGCGACTATAACAATGATGGGGATTACCACAACCAAGAGGAAGTGCACACCGTAAAACTGCGCGCCGGCCGCCGCACCTACTTTTTCGACGTGCGCCAGACCCGCGCCGACGACTATTACCTGACCATCACCGAATCCAAAAAACACACCGAAAACAACGGCAATGTTTTTTACAAAAAACACAAAATCTATCTCTATAAAGAAGATTTTGAAGGTTTTAAAGAATGCCTCGAAGAAGCTACCAACTACATCATTGAGGAGCGGGGCACAGAGGTGATTTCCGACACGCACCGTTCTGATTATCAAAAAGATAACAATGGCGACTCGGAAGAGAACGTGGGGGCATTTTCGCCGAGCGCGCGGTATGAGGAGTGAGGTTTGAAAAGTCCCCTAAATCTTTTAAAAAGGGGGACTTTAGCTGCACGAGCGTTTATATCTCTGCAAATATTTTAACCCTGTTTTGCAGGCAGTGTGCTTAGCCCCCCTTCGGGGGGTTGGGGGGCTTCCGAAAGCTAAAACTCCAAAAACTCCCGCGCCTGTTGCGTCAATATTTCGATGGTGATTTTATCCGAAAAATCGCCGCCGTCCATCAGTTCGTCCAGCCTCGAGATGGGGATTTTCATTGAAAACACCTCGCTCCGCAAATGGTGGAAAACGTCGGTAAGGTGATCCATCCCGCGCAGGTTGCCGGCGCGCCCGCTGGCCACGCCCACCAGCGCGATTTTCTTCCCGCGCCACACGGTCGGTTTCACCGCATCGATGAACGCTTTGAAAAGACCTGGATAGCTGCCGTTGTATTCCGGCGAAACCACCACCAGCCGCTGGGCATCGCGGATAAAATCGTGGATGATTTGCTCGAACTCCGCATCGCGTTTCCCGAAAGTATTGCTCACCAAAAAATCCTCCGGCAGGTCGTCCATTTGGAAAACCTGCACCTCTTCTCCCAAATGCTCTAAAATTTCCGAATATTTTTTCACCACTGCCAAAGTCTGGTTTTGCGGACGGTGCGTGGCACAGATTACGGTCGTCATCCTTTTTGTTGAAAAAAATTGGGAGCGCAAAGGTGCGAAAGGGTTTTTAAGCGGGGGTGGCCGTTGTAATTTTGAACGGATTTCGCAGAGAAAACATAATTTCACATAGAGCACATAGAAGTTTTCACATAGAATCACATAGTTTTTAGATTTTTTATAAAACATAAAAATGAACGATATGAACCTATGTGCTGCCGCTCACTATGTGTTCTATGTGAAATAAAAAGCGGCGAAGCCGCAGAACTTTGAATGAAAATCATATAGGACACATAGAAATTTTCACATAGAATCACATAGTTTTATAATCTTTTGAAAGACTTGAATATAAATTATGTGCGCCTATGTGCTGCCGCTCAATATATGTTCTATGTGAAATATGCCGCACGACCCTGAAAGGGTCACACTGCAAAACTTGGGACAACGCCCCGAGTGAGCGACACCAGAAGCCACCCAAAACCAAAGACCCTGAAGGGGTCTGACTATACAACTTGTGGCAACGCCCCAAGCGAATAAAGACCTTGCAGGTTCAAGAAAACCTACAAGGTCATCCAACCCAAAAAACGGAACTCGGAACCAAACTTTAAACCTTCAACTTTGAACATTGAACCTCAAAAAATTATGAGCAAAATCATCGCCATCGCCAACCAAAAAGGCGGCGTAGGAAAAACCACCACCGCCGTCAATCTTGCCGCCAGCCTCGGTGTGCTGGAAAAGCGCGTCCTCTTAATTGACGCCGACCCCCAGGCCAATTCCACCTCCGCGCTGGGGCTGGATCCCAATAATATCGCCAAGGGAACCTATCAAGTTTTGGAACACGAACTGCACCCTTCGGAATGCACCATTTCCACGGATTCGCCCAACCTCGATTTGATTCCCGCGCAGATTGATTTGGTGGCTGCCGAAATCGAACTGGTCGATAAACGCGACCGCGAGCAGATGCTGAAAAAAGCCTTGGCGGAAATCAAAAACGAATACGATTATATCATCATCGACTGCGCGCCCTCGCTGGGATTGATTACGCTGAACGCGCTCACGGCGGCCGATTCTGTCATCGTGCCGATTCAATGCGAATATTTTGCGCTGGAAGGTCTCGGCAAATTGCTCAACACCATCAAAAGCGTGCAGAATTACCACAATCCCGACCTCGACATCGAGGGTCTTTTGCTGACGATGTACGACAGCCGCCTGCGCCTGAGCAACCAAGTGGTGGAAGAAGTGCGGACGCATTTCAAACAGATGGTTTTCAACACGATAATCCCGCGCAACGTGAAACTGAGCGAGGCGCCGAGCTACGGCGAGAGCATCATAATGTATGACGCCAGCAGCAAGGGCGCGCAGAATTACCTAAATTTGGCGCGCGAATTTTTGGAGAAAAACGAGGCGCTGGAAGAAGTGGCTTGAGTTCTTTAAAACTTTGTAAATCAAAATTATAGAAAAGCCTCGCGGGGCTTTTTTCTTTAAAAAAAACAGGCTGTGGCCAAACGAAAAGCAATGGGGCGCGGGCTTTCCGCACTCTTACAGGAAACCGCCGAAGTGCAGTCCGCTGGCGACCGCAACGCCGACAAACTGGTGGGCGCCATCGCCGAAATCGACATCGATAAAATACAACCGAACCCCGACCAGCCGCGCACACAATTCAGCAAAGAAGCGCTGGAAGAATTGGCGGTTTCTATCGGACAACTCGGTATTATCCAGCCGATTACGGTTCGAAAAAATACCGGCGGCACATTCACGATTATCAGCGGCGAGCGGCGTTTCCGGGCTTCTAAAATTGCTGGTTTTGAAAAAATCCCCGCCTACATCCGCCTCGCCAACGACCAGCAAATGCTGGAAATGGCGCTGGTGGAAAATATCCAGCGTGAGGAACTGGACGCCATCGAAATTGCGCTGAGCTACCAGCGGCTCATTGAAGAATGTGATTTGACACAGGAAGAAATGAGCGAGCGCGTGGGCAAAAAGCGTTCGACCATCACTAACTACTTGAGACTCTTGAAGTTGCAACCCCTCATCCAAGCCGGCCTCCGCGATGGGATGATCGGGATGGGCCACGCCCGCGCCATCATCAACATCAACGATGCCGACGAGCAACTGCAACTCTACGAAACCGCCATCGGTAAAGAATGGAACGTGCGCCAAGTGGAAGAAGCCGTGCGCCGCAGCCGACAGAAAGATGCGCCCCAAAGTGGCACAAAATCTGCCAATGAGCTCCCCGAAGAATATCTTGAAATGCAGCAGAAACTATCTCAAAAACTGAGCGCCCAAGTGAGTTTGAGCCGAAGCCGGCGCGGCAAAGGGAAGATTACGATTCCGTTTAAAAATGATGAGGAGTTGCAAAGCATTCTCAGCGAAATCCAATCTTGATTCTATTTAGATTTTAATTCTAAATTTTTGATAATTAATAATTTAAAATTTAGAGGCGCGCTTACGACCTCACCCCCCCATCCCCCTCTCCTTCAGAGAGGGGGTGGCTGGATGTAAAAGTCGCGCGTTTGAATTTTCTTTTAAAAATCTTTTAACGAAGCATTTCCTATTGCAATTTCCCCCGCATCACCCTTCTCCTTTTGGAGAGGGGCTGGGGGTGAGGTTCTTAACGCTCTTCACGTTTCTTGTGGTTTCGCTTTCGCTCAGCGCCCAAGTGGAAATGCCGAATGACTCGGCACAGGCACCCGCCGATTCCGGAAAAACCACATTGGACTCCCTACAATTCTACAACAATTCCAACCAAGTCTCCCAAGATTCCGCCCAAACCGATTCCGTTTTCAATGAATCCAAACCCATCGTCGTTGCGGATTCCAACGCCGTCGATTCCACCTTGGCAGATATTTCAGAAGCCTTTGAACCTGAGCCGAATAGACAACAGCAACGGCTGCAAAGGCGGCTGGCGGACACGGCCCGACACGGTGTGCACCGGCCCGGTCGAGCGGCTTTGTGGGGATTGATTCCCGGTGGCGGACAGGTTTACAACGGCAAATTTTGGAAGCTGCCCATTGTGTATGGCGGCCTTGGCGCGGGCATTTACGCCATCACTTTCAACCACGACCAATACCGCATTTATTTGGATGCTTTCTTCGAGCAAACCGATACCAATTTTGTCGGAATCCCCGCTTTCACGGGTACTTATGGCCCTGCGCAACTTATCACTCTACAGAACGAATTCCGCAAGCAACGCGACCTTTCCATCATCCTCACCGCGCTCGGCTACGGCCTCACCATTCTCGATGCTTACGTGGATGCCCATCTTTTTTACTATGATGTGAGCGATGATTTATCCCTGCGCTGGGAACCGCGATTTTCGCGCGACCGTTTTAGCGGTGGGACTAACTTTGGCATTTCTTTAACGCTTTCACTAAAATGAAAACCGCCATCATCGGTTACGGTAAAATGGGCCGTGAAATCGAAAAAATCCTTAACGAACGAAACCACGAAGTGGTGGCTACTTTCGGTAGCGAAGGTATTGATATTCAAAAACTTAAAGCCGCAGATGTGGCAATTGAATTTTCGCGTCCCGAAGCGGCGTTCAGCAATTTGGCGGCTTGTTTTGAAAATAAAATCCCAGTCGTTTCTGGCACCACGGGTTGGCTTTCGCAATACGATGAGGCCGTAAAACTTTGCCAATCAAACGATTCCGCTTTTCTTTACGCCTCCAATTTCAGCGTGGGCGTCAATCTTTTTTTTGAGATAAACAAGCGGCTTTCTGAACTAATGAATGTGCACAAAGAATATGATATTTCTATTGAAGAAATTCACCATACCCAAAAGTTGGATGCACCCAGCGGAACGGCGATAACTTTGGCCGAACAAATCGCTGAAAATTTAGATAGAAAAAGCGGCTGGACATTGAACGAAAAACACGCCGCCGAGCAAATTCAAATAAAAGCCAAACGCATTGAAAACGTGAATGGTACGCACATTATTCACTATGATTCGGAAATCGATTCCATTGAAATAAAACACGAAGCGCATTCCCGAAAAGGTTTTGCTTATGGCGCCGTTTTGGCCGGCCGAATTTTTGGAAGATAAAAAAGGCATTTTTTCGATGAAAGATGTTTTAAAATTTTGATATAAAAATGGACTTAATTTTATTGTTTTTGGCGATTGAAATTATCAGTGGGATTCTCACTTTTAATTTTTACAAAGCCGCTGGCCGAAAAGCGTGGGAAGCCTTTGTTCCGGTTTACCGTGTGGTGGTGCTGATGAAAATTATTGAACGCCCTTGGTGGTGGACGATTTTGTGCTACATCCCCGTCGTCGGTAATGTGATGGCGGTAGTCGTGATTTATGAATTGCTGCACGTTTTTCGTTTTAACAAACTATGGCACACGCTCTTAGCAATTATAACTTTTGGGATTTATTTGGGGTTTTTAAATTTTACCGCCGAGCTGAATTACGCTGGAAAGGATTTCCAAACCATCCGGAAATATGTCAGCGAACTGGCCGCCTCCCTCCTATTTGCGGTGGTCGCCGCCACGGTCATCCGCACTTTTACGTTTGAGGCATTCACCATCCCCACGCCCTCGATGGAAAAATCGTTGATGGTCGGCGATTTCCTTTTCGTTTCCAAGATGCACTACGGCACGCGCTTCCCGATGACGCCGCTCGCTGTTCCGCTGGTTCACAACCACTTACCATTTTCCAGCACTACTAATTCCTATTTGGAATGGATAAAAATTGCCGTATTGGCGCCTCCCAAAATTTCAAGACGTGGAGCGCGGCGACGCGGTGGTTTTCAACTATCCGGCAGAGGATATTCGCTACGCGCAGTTTGGGATGGAAGGCGAAGACCGCCCGATTGACAAGCGCGAGCATTATGTAAAACGCGCCGTAGCCTTGCCGGGCGACACACTGAAAGTGACTGGCGGTCAGGTATTTATAGACGGGAAAAAAAGAAGATTTGCCCGGCTGGGCCGACCCGCAGAAAAGTTATTTTGTGCAAACGAACGGCGTGAGTTTCAATCCTAAATTATTGAAAGAGAAATTCGACATCAATTTTGAGAACGGCACGGGCGAAGTGGTGCCGATTTCGCAAAACACTTATTTGGTTACGATTTCCAACAGTCAGTTGGAAAATTTTAAAAGACTGCCCAACGTAAAAAGCGTCGAACCCATAAATGGGCCCAGCGAAACTTCTGAGAATCAAGAAACTGCGCCTTCGCCAATGTTGCAGCAGATGTACAATCAATTCACGCATTTGGGCGCGAATCAAGACATTTTTCCCAATCCCAAAAATTCCGATCAACTCGTTTTTGATTGGTCGCGCGATAATTACGGGCCGCTTTGGTTGCCCAAAAAAGGCGAGACGATAAAATTCACGCCCAAGAATTTTTTGAAATACCAGCGCGCCATTTCCGCTTATGAAAATCACGATTTGAAATTTCAAAACGGAAACTATCTCCTTGATGGTCAGCCGATTACCGAATACACTTTTGAAAAAGACTATTATTTTATGATGGGCGACAACCGCCACGCCTCGGACGATTCGCGCTACTGGGGCTTCGTGCCGGAGGATCACATCGTGGGCAAGCCGGTTTTTATTTGGATGAGTTGGGACAAATACGCCGATGGTTTTAATAAAATCCGCAAGGATCGCGTGTTTACTGTGGTTCATTCAGATGGGCCGCGTAAAACCTATTTCCTCCACGTTACCATTGTTGCGCTGCTCCTTTATTTTGGAAATCGCTATTACCAACAGCGTAAAAAAGCAAAGGAAGCCGCGTGAAAAACGCAGTTTTTTCCATAGCCTATTGCCCCCCTATTTCTTGGTGGAAATCTGCCTTTAAATTTGATACAATTTATATAGAAAAGCACGAAAGTTTGCAGCGAAGAACCTATCGAAACCGCTGTGAAATTTTAGGTGCGAACGGGCGGTTTTCACTAAGCATTCCCATCAAAAAAAAACGATGGCGAACATTCGATAGGCCAAGTGGAAATCAACTACGCCGAAGACTGGCGGCACACCCATTGGCGTGCCATCCGCAGTGCTTATGGCGGCACTCCTTTTTTTGAATCCATTTCGTTTGAATTGGAACAAGTTTACCAACAAAGATTTACGTTGCTTTTTGATTTCAATTTGGCTTTGATTTTTTTTATCAAAAAATGTATGCAAGCGGAGTTTAAAATTTCTTTCACTAAAAAATGGGAGAAAAGTGTCGAAAATGACTATCGGAAAAACTTTGGAAAAGTTGAATTTTCACCTTTAAAATATCCGCAGCATTTTGAACACCCCAAATTTGAAGAAAACCTTTCGATTTTGGATTTGATTTGCAATGAGGGGCCGGCGGCGCGGGGATGGCTTTTGGAGAAGGTTTGAGGTTTCAAGTTTGCGGTTTGAAGTTTCCCAGACCTGACAGGTTTTGGAAACCTGTCAGGTCTTCCCGCTCGGAAGGACCGAGTGCCAAAGGCACGGCACAAATCCGATAAGCCATAACCAATGTACCTCGCTTTCGTAATTTCGTCCCGATGAAAAAATCGCTGATTCTCTTTTTGTTGCTGAATGCATTTGGTCTTGAAATTTCTGCCCAATTGGACTGTGAGGCGGCGGCCGTTTACAAGGTGACCGCGCCTTCCGGTTTGCGCATCCGCAGCGCTCCGAATACCGATGGAAAAATGATTGCTTCCGCACCGCTGAATTCCGAACTAAATGGCTGTCAAAAATCGTTTGGAAAATTTGCAACTTCGGAGGCGGAAGGCGATTGGCGGAAAGTAGAATTTAAAGGAAAAACTGGATATATTTGGGATGGTTTTTTGGAAGTTATTTCTAAAGAAAAAGATACCATTTCTATAGATAATTTGGATACAGATTCAACTGAAGTTTCAGCACCTGAAAAATCCTCCAAACCTGAAAACCCAAACAAATTTACCAATGCTACAAAATTTCAATTTGTAACCGAGGCTTACAATTTTTGTGGTGATGTCGGCGCGATTGACCCCGGACTGCTTTGGTACGGGTTTTATCCCAAAGATGACCGTGATGCGGCGGGTGATTACCGAATTCGTCCGGTGAATTTGAAAGTGGTTTTGAGCGCCGAAAAAGTGGGCAGCGGGATGGAATTTGACATTGAAAGCGGGGAAGTGGAGCGCAGCGTTTTTTTGATTGGGATGAACCGTCCGCTGGATGCCAAGCAATTGGAAATCAAAGACAAAAGTGAGCTGCTGCGGCTGACGGGAAGGAAGGTGTTTCCAGGACAAGAATTGATTATTTCGGAGAATGACCTTTCCTTAAAATTAACGGCGAGCGGGACGGTGGAAGCAGGCGAACCCTGCCCCACGGTGAAAAATTACAAGCTCCTTTTAAAAGGAAAAGACTTCACCCAAAACCTGACGGAATCTTTGGCCGAAAAAGGCGAATGCGGGATGCCCGAAGTCTATTGGTTCGGGGATTTTACCGGCGATGGCATTCCCGAAATCGTATTGGTATCTGTTTATAAAAACAGTAATTATTTTTCGCTTTTTATCAGTAAAAAAGAAGGAGATAAAATTTCTTTAGAAAAAGAGTCGGAATTTGTAATCGAACAATGTTATTAAAAAATGGCAAAGCAAAATCTTGATTTCAATAAAAACGAAGATGCGCTGAAACTGATGGTTTCGGACGTGAAATCGAAGCTGGAAGGAATATACAAAGGCGGTGGCGAAAAACGCATCGAAAAACATCACAAAAAAGGGAAAATGACCGCCCGCGAGCGGATTGACTTTTTGCTGGACAAAAGCCGCGACCAAATTGAAATCGGAGCGTTTGCCGGCTACGAAATGTACGAGGAAGAAGGCGGCGCACCGAGCGGCGGCGTGGTGGTGGTAATTGGTTATGTGGCTGGCCGTCAATGTATTGTGGCGGCGAACGATGCCACGGTAAAAGCGGGCGCGTGGTTTCCAATTACCGGAAAAAAGAATTTGCGCGCGCAGGAAATCGCCATCGAAAACCGTCTGCCGATTATCTATTTGGTGGATTCGGCGGGCGTGTATCTGCCGATGCAGGACGAAATTTTTCCCGACAAGGAAAATTTTGGGCGCATCTTTCGGAACAATGCGGTGATGAGTTCAATGGGCATCACGCAAATTGCGGCGGTGATGGGCAGTTGCGTGGCGGGCGGCGCGTATTTGCCGATAATGAGCGATGAGGCCCTCATCGTGGAAAAAACGGGGAGTATTTTTTTGGCGGGCAGTTATTTAGTGAAAGCGGCCATCGGTGAAGATATTGATAATGAGACCCTTGGCGGCGCAACCACCCACTCGCAGATTTCCGGCGTAACGGATTATCAAAGTGCCGACGACAAGGAGTGCCTCACCACCATCAAAACGATTGTGGATAAAATGGGCGATTTTGAAAAGGCGGGATTCAACCGTAAAAAACCCGCCGCGCCGCAGAAAAACCCCGAAGAAATTTATGGCATTTTGCCGACCGACCGCGCCAAGACGTACAAGATGCTGGACATCATCGAGCGGCTAGTGGACGATAGCAAATTTGAACAGTACAAAGAAGGCTACGGCCGCACGATTTTGACGGGCTACGCGCGCATCGACGGCTGGGCGGTGGGCATCGTAGCGAACAACCGCGAGCTTATCAAAACCAAAAAGGGCGAGATGCAATTTGGTGGCGTAATCTACTCAGATTCAGCGGACAAGGCCACGCGATTTATTGCCAATTGCAACCAAAAGAAAATCCCGTTGGTGTTTTTGCAGGACGTTTCGGGCTTTATGGTGGGCAGCCGCAGCGAGCACGGCGGCATCATCAAAGACGGGGCAAAAATGGTGAACGCGGTGAGCAATTCGGTGGTGCCGAAGTTCACTATTATCCTCGGAAACAGCTATGGCGCAGGCAATTATGCGATGTGCGGCAAAGCCTACGACCCGCGATTGATAGTGGCGTGGCCCACGGCGCGCCTCGCGGTGATGGGCGGCCAACAAGCCGCCAAAGTGCTGTTGCAAATCGAAAAAGCCAGCCTGAAATCGCGCGGCGAGGAAATTACCGAGGCGAACGAAAAGGAACTTTTGGACAAAATCGAGAGCCGCTACGAATCGCAGACCACGCCGGAATACGCGGCGGCGCGGCTTTGGACGGACGCCATCATCGACCCGCTGGAGACGCGGAAGTGGGTGTCGATGGGGATTGAGGCGGCGAACGGGGCGCCGATTGGGAGGGATTTTAATATGGGGGTTTTGCAGGTTTGAGGTTTGAGGTTTGAGGTTTGAGGTTTGAGGTTTGAGGAAATTAACTTATTTAATATCAACATCTTGACAGTAAAAAAATCCTCCATTGCCACCGAAATTTGGTTTGAAGAAGCCAAAATGTTTCTCCACTTGGAAGACGGGCGGGAGTTGGCCTTGCCCTTGGATTGGTTTCCAACTTTGGCCAAAGCTACGTCCGAGCAACTTTCCAATTACCGTTTTATCGGTGGTGGGGAAGGCATTCATTGGGAAGATTTGGATGAGGATATTTTGGTGGAGGGGTTGTTGTGGTGATGGTTGCACGCGTTGCAAACGCGCCAGCTGGGGAACTACCTTCTACAAAATAGTATGGCCTAACTAAATCTCAATTCTATGTTCTAAAATCTTCCCTGCCCATTCCTCAAAGGCTTAGGCATAAACTGGAAAATCCTTTTTTTTTCAAAAAAAAGAAAAATAGTGTAATAAAACCATCACTTGCTAATCTAAAGAGTAAATAACTAAAGATTTTTACGATGAAAAAATTAGCAAAATTGAATTTCTTGGTTATCTCAAAAAAGCAATTCCATCTATTTTTTCTAACCGCTCGATTGTCTTTAAGGTTAGAGTGGTTTTTCGATAAAACTTTCTTACGCATTTCAAATGGATGATAAAGAAAGGTATTTCAAGAAAGTTTATAACGAAAATAAAGATAAAATCTATCGCCTCTGTTTAGGTTTTGTGGGCAATAAATTTGATGCCGATGACCTTTTGCAAGAAATTTCGATAAAAATTTGGGATAATCTTGAAACTTTTAAAGGGAATTCCAATATATCCACTTGGGTCTATCGGATTGCTACCAATACCGCTATTTTATTTTCAAAGAAACGCAGCAAAAAATACCTAAATCAAACTTCCTTATTTCCCGAAGAAATTCAAGGTGAACCCGCCGAACCGGACATAGCCGAAAAAGAACACCAAACCATCAAACTTTATGAAACTATTGCTACTCTAAAAGAGATGGACAGAATAATAATAACGCTGGTTCTGGAAGGGAAAAGTTACAAAGGAATTGCAAGTATCACAGGGCTGAACCTTTCTAACGTTGGCGTTCGAATTAACAGAATCAAAAAAAGTTTGACCCAAAAATTAAAATAAAATGGAAACTAATTTCAACGACTTACAGAATATGTGGAAACTACAAAAGGCTACCTCTACGTCAAGCACTGAAAGTCTTATTGAGGGCTTGAAGAGGAGGGATAGGATAAACAAAAGAGAGAGAATTGCTTTGACAATTTCATTTGCATTATCGATAAGTGTGCTTTTCATTTCAACCTTCTATGTAGGTAATATTTTTTATACGATTGGGATTATTTTGATTTCAATTGGGATGGTAATTTTCCTATGGCAAATTTTTGAAAGTAAATTGCCAAAATCCCATCAGAATTTTGATGCTAATACCAAAGATTTTGCTACAAAACAAATCTATGTCCTGAAAAATACTCTTAATATATCTGCCAAATATATATGGGTTTATGCGGCATTTATCATCATAGGATTGAATATTAGTTATATAGGTTTTGTCAAGTTTTTGCCCGTTTCTGTGCTTATAGCAATTAACCTATTTTTTACGGTGGGTTTGTTCTACATATTTTACTACAGTATTAAAAAACGGAAACAAAAGAACCGTGAAGAAATTTTGCCCCTAATTGCAAGATTAGAGGATATGCTTACTTAGAACTTTTGGTTTGTGAAAAGTGTAACAAATTGGTGTTATGAACAAGGTTAATGAATCTTCATTGGGTAATGGGAAAATAACAAAGGGCAGGGTTTACTTAAAAATGTCTATTTATTTTCTCTTGCTATTTTCAATTCTCTTAAACTCTTGTAGCGGCCAAGAAACCAACGTGGCAAACCAAGAAAATCCCAAAAACAAGAAACTTCCCCAGCTCACAGCGATAAAACCACCACCGAAAACCAACCCCCACCCCAAAGCCACATTTTCCCACAGCCCCCGCCCATCAGCGATTTCGTGCGGCGGATTTTTCAAGACCGCAGCGGAAACTTTTGGTTCGGCACCAATGGCGACGGCGTGATTCGCTACGGGAGCGATTCGCTGGAATATTTGGGTTTGGAAGAAGGTTTTGGCGGCGTGGCGGTGAGGGGAATTGTGGAGGATGCCGCCGGAAATATTTGGTTCGGGACGGAACGCGGCTTGACAAAATATGACCTAACAAAATCCGACCAAACGGGAGCAACGTTTTTTACAAATTTTACCGAAAAAGACGGCTTGCCCCACAACGATATTTGGGCGGTGACTATTGACAGCAAAGGGATTGTCTGGGTTGGGACGCTGCAAGGGGCTTGCTATTTTGACCCTTTTAATAAAGCTTGGGAAAACGGAAAATTATTCACTCCTTTTGAACTTCCCGAAACCGAACCAGATTTTTCGCGGGGCGTGACCAGTAGCAAAATTGTGCATTCTATCACCGAAGATAGCCAAGGGAAAATGTGGTTTGGCACTAATGGCGGCGCGTATATTTTTAGCCCTTCGACTGCGCTCAGGACAGGTTCAGATTCTTTTTGGGATATTTCTGAAAAAGACGGCCTGCCCAGTAATTCGGTGAACGATATTTTGGAAGACCGAAATGGAAACATTTGGTTGGCAACGCATCACAAAGGCGTAAGTCAGTATAATCCAGCTACAAAAGAGTTTCAAAATTTTACCGCCGACGGAACGATTGAAGGCAACGAAGTTTGGAGTTTGTTCGAAGACCGCAAGGGAAATATTTGGTTTCCGGCGGAGGGTTTTGGGGTGTACCGTTACAATCCTTTGACGGATGAATTTACCAATTTCGGCCAAAAAAAACGGCTTGGAAAGCACTGCCATCCAGTGCATTTTGAAGATGTCGAAGGCCGGATTTGGCTGGGCGGCTGGATGGGGCTTTTTCGGTATGATGCCGCTGCGGGCGGCGCAGGTGGAGAACGCTTTTTCCGTGTGTTGGATAGCGGGCCGTGGCGGTGAACTAAATTTGGCCCGTAAAATTGGTTCCATAGAAATCCTATTCAAACTATGAGATTACGTTTTTGGGTGAGTTTCGTCGCATTGATTTTCATTGGATGCACATCCCAAAAAAGCCTCCCCGCCACCCACCTAAAATCCGGCCCCCACTCCTACCCGCCCCAAATCGCCCCCGCCGCGCAGACGGCCCTTGCCGCCTATCCTGAACTGAAAAACACGCCCATCCAATTCATTTACAAAAGCCAGTTCCGCAACTCGTTTATGCTGGCGCGGCCGCGGCGGCGCGGCATTTTCAAACCGATAGACGAACGCGGCTACATCATCCAAATGACGCGCGGCCTCATCCTCGACGGCGACACTATTTTAGTGGAAAACCTGCCCGAAAAAGCGCTGACCGGCTGGCTGGGCCACGAGCTGGGCCACGTGATGGATTACAAAGACCGGACGGGAATCAACCTGGTGTCGTTCGGCCTCAACTATTTTATTTCGGATAAATTCAAGATAAAAGCAGAAAGGCGCGCTGATGAAATCGCGGTGGCCCACGGCTTTCAGGACGAAATCATCGCCACCAAAAACTTCATCCTGCAAAACGCCTCCATCCCAAAAAGCTACAAGCGGAGAATCCGGCGGTTGTATCTGTCGCCAGAAGCGGTGATGGAGAAAGTGGAGGAAAAGGAGGAGGAGTGAATAGGTAATAGGTAATAACGAAAGTGCGTAATTGCCCAGTGAACGGCTCACGAATTCTGCACCACATTAAGATGATTCATTTGGCCGCTGCGCAAAATTCGCCCGGTCAAAACGCTTAATATCAAATAAATAAGGGCAATCCAAAAATTCATAAAAATCCATAGCAGCGCGAAAATCAAAACGTAGGAAAGCGGCCCCGCCAAAATCGCCACACCGTATTTTATAGAAGTTAAAAAGCCTTTGTCCTTGATTTTTGGTTTCAATTTTTTATAGACAAAAATCGGTAGGATATTATTGATATAAATGAAAGGATAAAACAACACCTCGACAGGATTGGGTTTCATCGCTTTTTCCGTGTGGGTTTCAGTAGTGAAATTAGCATTTGATATTCCGTCTTTTTCCGCAATTTTATCCACCACCTTTTGGGTCTCTTTAGGATTGGAAAAGTCTGCACCTGTTTCTAAAGTTTTCTGATAGATTTTTGAATACTCTTCTTTGTCATCAATATGAACGATATTTTCTTTGATTCCATTGGCCACCGCTTCGCGCAGTTTTCGTGCCGATTCCGCTTCATTTTTTGGGTCGTAAAAGGCGCGCGCCGAAAAGGGTTTGGCAAAGTGAACTTCCACATCCGCGCGGTATAAATAATGATTGGAATAATTCAGGCCGACCGGCACCATCTGAATATCTTCATCGGGGTATTTTGCCAAATAACCGAACACGATGCGCGTGAAACCCTTGCTGATACTGCGCAGCCGGTATTGCTGCGCGTGGTTGCCTTCGGGATGGATGAGGATGGCTTCTTTTTTTTGCAAGAACGAAAAGCACCGTTGAAAAACTTGCTCGTTTTTTTCCAAAGAATCCATCCCGTCGCGCAGGCGAAAAATGGGTTCGAGATTCAACGATTTCATAAACCAAGTGCCGAAGGTCTTTTTCTTGAACACATCGGCGCGTGTCATAAAATGCATTATTCGGCGCGCAGCAATGGCGGTAATAATCGCATCCAAAAAAGCGTTTTGGTGATTGGGCAAAAAAATCACCGCGCCCTTGCGGGGAATGTTTTTATAGCCGACCGTTTTGAACTTCCGAAAGAAAAAAAGAAAGCCGATGTGGAAAATATTCCGCCAAAAATGCCACCAAATCAATTTCACTAATGCGCTCGTTTTAAGGATTTTACACCGCCCCACGCGAAGGCCACCGTTAGCCCGCTGATGATGTGCCAGATGCCCCACCAGCCCGCCGTTATCGCCATTCCGCCGAGGCCGTCAAAAAAACTGAAAATCAGCAAAAGCCCCAAACCGGAATTTTGGATGCCTGTTTCGATGGCCAAAGTTTTACGGTCTTCCTTGGCCAAGCCGAACACTTTTCCGAGCGACCAGCCAGTGGAAAGCGCAATCAAATTGTGAAAGAAAACCAAGTAAATTATCATACGGATATATTCTACAAATAAATCCAAATTATTGCTAAAAGCCACCGCCACTAATCCCACAAAAATGGCAATGGAAAGCGGCTTTAAAATCCGTCCCAAAACATCCGATATTTTTCTAAAGAAATGATGCACCAGCATTCCCGCAATCAGCGGAATTCCAAGTATCAAAACCACGGTTTTAAACACCTCATAAATATCAAGATGAACGGAGCGCAAAATTTGGTCGGTGGGTTCATACAAACTGCCCCAAAATTGCAAATTAAAAGGCGTCATAAAAATGGCCAAAACGGTGGAAAAAGCCGTTAGCGTAACCGACAGCGCGGAATTGCCGCCCGCCAACTGGCTCATAAAATTGGAAATGTTGCCGCCGGGGCAGGCCGCCACCATCATCATCCCCAGCGCGATGCTGGCGGTGGGTTTGGCAATCCAAATCAAAACAAAAGTGAGCGCGGGCAGCATCACAAACTGCGACAAAATCCCGACCAGCGCGGGCTTGGGCGCTTTGGCAATGTTCACAAAATCAGACACTTTCAATCCCAGCGCCACGCCGAACATCACCACCGCGAGGCAGATATTCAAAACGAAAAGGGATTCGGGAGAAAAGTTGAGCCGGGCCGTGTCGATGGTTTCCATAGAAAAAATTCCGCGCTAAGAAAGGGAATTTGGGAAATATCAAGAACTCTCTAAACCTCTTTTTACGGAATTTTTATGGAGAGCCAATATAAATGAGGAACCAACCGGCCAAGGGCCGAATATATCTTAGCCCAGGGCAACGCCCTGGGAACAAATCCGGTTGCACTTCGCGGCGGCCTGAAAGGCCAACATAAAAATATATTACCCCTTTGGGGCGCTGCTCGGTTGCGTTGTTTCGAATACCCAGGGCGTTGCCCTGGGCTACGGTATGTGGCCCCTTTGGGGCGCAGCAAGCATCCTTTTCCTTAACTGATAAAAACAGGCACTCAGGCGCTGCCCTTGGCGTAAAATTTATCTTCCATTTCCTCGAACACGTCGCCATCGATGACGGTGGTGTAATTGACGGCGTCCAAATTTTGCTTGCCGGTGGCCTGCAAAAGTTCCATCACCATTTCCAGCGTGTTTTTATGATAATAATACACTCGCTCGGATTTGTCGGCCACGTTCAGGCCGCGCATCAGCATTTTGTCTTGCGTGGCCACGCCAGTGGGGCATTTGTTGTTGTCGCAGCGCAGCGCTTGGATGCAGCCCAATGAGAACATAAACCCGCGCGCCGAATTGCAGATGTCCGCGCCCAGCACCCGCGTTTTTATCAGCGAAGCCGCCGACAAAATTTTGCCCGCCGCCACGATGCGGATTTGCTCACGCAGGCCGTATTTTTTCAAAACTTTATTGACGAAAATCAAGCCCGGTGCCATCGGGTAACCCACTGAATTAGAGAACTCTGGCGGAGCTGCGCCCGTGCCGCCCTCTGCGCCGTCCACGCTGATGAAATCCGGCAGAATGCCCGTGTTGCGCATCACTTGGCAGATTTCGTCAAACTCTTCGGGAATGCCGATGCACAGCTTGAAACCGACGGGCTTGCCGCCGCTCAGCTCGCGTAATTTTTGGATGAATTCCAAAAGTCCCTTGGCATCGGAAAAGGTTTTGTGTGAGGGCGGCGACAGCACCGTCTTGCCCGGTTCCAGCCCGCGGATGTCCGCGATTTCCTGCGTCACTTTTTTGCCGGGCAGCACGCCGCCGTGGCCCGGTTTTGCGCCTTGCGACAGTTTCAGTTCAATCATTTTCACCTCCGGCCAGTTGGCTTTTTCGGCAAAAGCGTCGGGGTCGAAACCGCCGTCGGCCGCGCGGCAGCCGAAGTAGCCGGTGCCGATTTGCCATACAATGTCGCCGCCTTTTCTATGATAAGGCGCAATGCCGCCCTCGCCCGTGTTGTGGTAAAAACCGCCTTTCGCCGCGCCTTTGTTCAGCGCTTCGATGGCCCGCGCGCTCAATGAGCCGAAACTCATCGCACTGATATTCAGCAACGAAGCCTCGTAAGGTTGCTTGCAATGCGGCCCGCCCACTTTGATGCGCGGCGGTTCGGGATGCGTTTTTTTCGCATAGATGGAATGTTCCAGCCCGCGGTATTCGGGGTCTTTCAGGTCCAGCATCGTCCCGAAAGGCTGGGTGTCGCGCACGTTTTTGGCGCGGCGGTAGGCGAGGCTGCGCTCGTTGCGGCTAAAGGGGCGGCCGTCCGTATATCTTTCGATAAAGTATTGTTGGATCTCCGGCGCGATGGATTCAAACAAATAGCGGAAATAGCCCAGCACGGGGAAGTTGCGCAGGATAGTGTGTTCCGGTTGGATGGAGTTGATAATTCCTATAATATAAAGAACGCCCAGTACGATCGGCACCCAGAGCCAAATCCAGCCCGCCCAAGCTAAAATAATGGAAATCAAAAGAATAAACCCTCCGTAAATCAGGAAAGACCGCCTCATTGGAAAAGAAATTTAGAGGCCGCAAAAGTAATTTAGAATGGACTGGGAAAAGAAAAAAGCAAGGGAGCGTAGTTGCTCAAAATCGCTGTTGCGTTGTTAACCCCGTGTTTAGTTTCACCGCCCCCTTGCAATGTTTTATGAGAATTGCAAATAACTGGAATTTATGGGAAAAGTTGAAAGGCGGGTGGCAATTTTATTCGATCAGGATTTTTCGGGACATCCTCCTTTGAACGGTTTCCAAAACCAGCAGGTAAAATCCTTTCCTGAGTTTAGCCACATCCAACTCGGCAGAATTTCCGCTTACTTCTTTTCGCAAAAGTTCTTGCCCCACCATATTTTGCAATGAAATGATGGCGGTCTTTGAATCTTCCCATTCTACATTCAGGTTTTGTGAGGCCGGATTGGGATATATTTTAACAGCATAAGGCAACTCATTTTCGGGCAGCCCAATGTTCTGGCAACCGCTCACCACGCAGCCGTGCTTGTCGGTTTTTAGCAGCCAGTTGTGGAAACGATTGCCAGCGGGCGGCTGGTAGGTGTTATTATAGAACCCGCCAAAGATTAAGCTGCTGTCTTTTAGCAGATATCCGCTGAAAGTGTAGGACTGATCAAAACTATCCCCCACGTGGTGATATCGCAGCGCAAGGCTATCCCCATTTTCGGTGAAGTTGAAAATGAAATGCTTGAATCCGCCGCTTTGCCTAGTAAAGCCAGTGGCCACAAAAGAGTCATCCTTTTTTACATAGTTGAGGGCATATCCCAAGTGATAAAAATCATAGGGCAAAAGGGTATCTTTCAGAACAGTGCCTTGGGCATCTAGTGCCACCAAACGGAGGCGCGATCGGCTTCCCGTGGCATCCATCTTTTGGGGCATCAACACCCAGCGGCCCAAAGTGTCGTTTGCGAAAGGACTGGCCGTGCCTACCGCATATTGGCCGGTGAAGTTACGCTCCCAAAGTTTATTTCCAGCGGAATCGAGGCACATCATAAAGCCTTCCGACTTCGCCTTGTCCAGAGAGGTGAGCCCCGATACCAAATATTCCCGATTGGGGCTTTTTTGAATATGCTGACCCCACAGCCTCCTGTCCAGCTTCCTGTAGCCCAGCACGTTCAGACTAGTGTCCATTCGTAACCAAAAAAGCCGATACTCGTTCAGGATCCTGCTGAAATGGAAGCCCGTTCCCACTATCTCGCCTTCGTTCCACCCATTAGCCAAGTCCCAGATGTCGTAACTGCCCGTAGAGTCTGGAAACAGCATTTTTGATTTCAGAGTATCCAGAGCTCGGTTGAATTTTATAAACCGAGTTGCACCGGAATCAACTTGGTAGGCTTCAGAATGCGATTGAATATAATTGTTCGCACCCACTTTGATCAACGCCCTCCCCCTCAAGCTTACCGGATCGGAAAATCGATACACCGAAGTGTCAATCAAACTACCGCTACTCTCCGTTTTCCAAAGGGCTATTCCGTTCAAAGGCGGCGGCGACAGTGAAATCAATAAATAGCCATCATCCGTTGGAATCACTTGGGTTTCCAAGTTCCCGAAATCCCACGTGCGCGAAAATTCACCCTGACCTATACGAAATAGCGGAAGGGCTGCTAAAACGAGGACGAAATGAAAAGGCCGCTGCATCATTCTGCGACTATTATTTTTTCAGTCCAAACCAAATTGTCATCTTCATTCAGTGTAAAAAGATACAGGCCCGCTGCCAATCCTTTTAGAGGTATGACAAAGGTGTTCTTGCGAAAATCCGATATTGTAACGGAAAAAAGTATTTTGCCGTCGGCACTTCTTATTTCCGCTCCTAATGGTTTCTGAAAACCTTCTTTCAGCCAGTCCCAAGTAAGAATCAAGTGTTGCTTGGCAGGGTTGGGGCTGATTGAAATATTGCGTTCAACTTTACCGGGACGGTTTTCTGCCCAAGCCGTTTTATTGGACTGGCTCGGCGGCAAATAAGTGGGTTCGATATGGGTCAACTCTCGCCCATTCAATCGTAACATCGCACGGGCCTTAACGCGAGCTAAGCCTGTACCTAACTGCTCAACATCTTCTAAATCATCCAACTCCTGTTCGGTAAGCTCCGCTACTCCCCTATCGGCTTGGGCGGCAGCTATCAAGATGTCGTAATAATCTTTCATCGCGGCGTATTGCAACTGCTGCTGTTCGCCCATTGTTTCAAAGGCATTGAGATTATTGATGGTGGATTGGGCTGTTGTTGGGCTTTCCTGTCTCAGTTGCAGTTCCACCAAGCTGTAGCGGTAGATGTCCTCGTCGCGCGCATTCAGCAAAGAGTCGATGTAGCCTTCATTCTTGATATCGGAAGTGTCGTTGCCGTAGTGTTCCAGCAAGCGCTCAATGGTTTGCAATTTGTGCTGGCGATGAAAAGCTGGGATGTCCGATATTGAAATCATATATTAATTCTTGATGACCTTTTTGACCCAGATTTCCCTCCCCCGTTGTTTCAGCGAAAAATGGTAAAGGCCGGAAGGCAGCTTTCCCAAATGAAAAATATGGGTGCCCGCTTGAAAGTTTTCAACTTTTTCAGAAAACACCAGCCTTCCCGTGGCGTCCCGCAGCTCAGCGCGGGTAGGCTTTCGCAAAAGTTCCTCCTTTGGGTTCCAAGTCAATGTGATAGCCTGCCGAAACGGATTGGGATAAAGCGCGATAGAAGTTTCCGCTTCTTCTGAAAATTCCTCAACACCAATGTTCTGGCACCCGCTCACCACGCAGCCGTGCTTGTCGGTCTTCAGGAGCCAGTTGTGGAGGCGGTTGCCTTGGGGTGGGTTGTGGAAGTCATCGTACAGGCCACCAAAAACAAGGTTGCTGTCCTTATCCATATAGCCACTAAATGTGTAGGAGTCATCAAAATCATCGCCCACGTTGTAGAACTTCAGAGAGAGACTGTCGCCGCCCGTGGTGAAATTAAAAATGAAATGTTTGAAACCGCCGCCGCGTCTTGTAGAACCCGTGCCCACCAACGTGCCATCTTTTTTTATGTAGTTAAGCGTATGCCGTAGGTGATAGAAATCATAGGGTAAAAGGGTGTCTTTGAGAATATTGCCATTAGCATCCAACTCCACAAGACGGAGACGTGACCGACTGCCCGTGGCATCCACTTTTTGGGGCATCAGAATCCACCGACCCAAAGTGTCATTCTCAAAAGGGCTGGCCGCGCCCACTGCATACTGGCCAGTAAAGTTCCGCTCCCATAGCTTGTTACCAATTGAATCGAGTCGCATCACAAAACCCTCAGATCTGGGTTTTTCCAAGGATGTAGGACCTGATACTAAATATTCCTGATTTGGACATTTTTGAATATGTTGCCCCCAAAGACCTTTAGAAATAATTTGATGAGAAATTACATTTAGCCCCGTGTCAATTTTCAGCCAAAAGAGTTCATACTCGTTGGAGGCTTTAAGCAAGCGTGTTCCAGTGGCGGCTATATACCCCCCCGACGGCGAAGGCTGCGTTATGGCCCAAATATCAAATCTTCCCAACGAATCAACCACTATCTCTGCCGTTTTAACTGTATCTAGATATGAGTTGAATTTAACCAACCGAGAAAAGCCCGAATCTTGAACCACCAGCGACAGATGAGAACTTATAAATCTGCCATTACTAAAGTTTATAAAAGCTTTAGATCTAAGACCAATAGTATGTGGAAAAAGAAACACGTTTGACGTATCTAAAAGCACCCCGGCCGAATCCGTTTTCCAAATTGACAACTCATTCCAATGAATAGGAGAGGATGAAACAAGTAGGTGGCCTTTCTCCGCAGCCCCAACCTGTGTTTCTAATGCGCCACTTTGCCAAAATTTGCTAAATCCACCTTGAGCAATTACAAGGTTTGGCAGGAGTAAAAGCCAAATGCACCTTCTCATCATTTGCCTATTATCAGTTTCTCTGAAAATAGGTGGTTATCATTTTCATAGAAGTGAAGCGAATAAACCCCTGCCGAAAAATCGTTCAAGGAGAGAACGAATGTGTTTTTCCTGAAATCTTCAATTTGGCAAGTTTTTACCCGCTTCCCCTGTAAATCCCAAATTTCCACGGTCAACGCTTCTTGAAAACCTTCCTGAAACCAATCCCATTGAAGAATTACGAAATCCTTTGTAGGATTTGGAGCAATTAAAATAGAGCGTTCGATTTTACTTGGTCGATTAATGACATTTGCGTTTTTATTAGACTGCGTAGGCGGTAAATAAGTAGGTTCAGTATAAGTTATCTCTCTGCTGTTCAACCGCAACAGCCCCCTTGCTTTACTCCTTGCCAAGCCCACCCCGAATTCCTCAATGTCTTCCAAATCATCCAGTTCCTGCTCCGTCAGTTCCGCTACTCCCCTATCGGCTTGGGCGGCAGCTATCAAGATGTCGTAATAATCTTTCATCGCGGCGTATTGCAACTGCTGCTGTTCGCCCATTGTTTCAAAGGCATTGAGATTATTGATGGTGGATTGGGCTGTTGTTGGGCTTTCCTGTCTCAGTTGCAGTTCCACCAAGCTGTAGCGGTAGATGTCCTCGTCGCGCGCATTGAGCAAGGAGTCGATGTAGCCCTCATTTTTAATATCGGAAGTGTCGTTGCCGTAGTGTTCCAGTAAGCGCTCGAGGGCGTGGACTTGGTGCTGGCCGTGAAAAGTTGGGATGCCCGATAGTGAAACCATATTTTAATTCTTGATGACCTTTTTGACCCAGATTTCCCTCCCCCGTTGTTTCAGCGAAAAATGGTAAAGGCCGGAAGGCAGCTTTCCCAAATGAAAAATATGGGTGCCCGCTTGAAAGTTTTCAACTTTTTCAGAAAACACCAGCCTTCCCGTAGCGTCCCGCAGCTCAGCGCGGGTAGGCTTTCGCAAAAGTTCCTCCTTTGGGTTCCAAGTCAATGTGATAGCCTGCCGAAACGGATTGGGATAAAGCGCGATAGAAGTTTCCGCTTCTTCTGAAAATTCCTCAACACCAATGTTCTGGCACCCGCTCACCACGCAGCCGTGCTTGTCGGTCTTCAAAAGCCAGTTGTGGAGGCGGTTGCCTTGGGGTGGTTTATAGGAATCATTGTACAGGCCGCCGAAAACGACATTACTATCCTGATCAATAAAACCGCTAAAAGTATAAGAGTCATCCCAATCATCGCCCACATAATGGCGGCTTAAGGAAAGGCTATCCCCATTCTCCCTAAAGTTGAAAATATAATGTTTGAAGCCACCTTTGTGAAAGGAGTAGCCTGTGCTAACAAATGTGCCGTCCGCTTTCAAGTAGTTGAGAATAGGCTGGAGGTGGTAAAAATCGTACGGCAAGACAGTATCTTTCGCAATTGACCCCGCAGTATTAAATTTCACAAAGCGAATTCTGAAACGGCTACCGTTGGCATCCATCTTTTCGGGCATCAATGCAAAACGGCCTATCGAATCATTTGTGAAGAGGCTGGCTGCTGCCACCCCGTGCTGGCTGGTAAAATCATTTCTCCAAAGCTCATTGCCGATGGAGTCGGTTCGCGTAACAAATGCCTCCAATTTGGCCTTTCCAAAAGACGAGCGGCCTGAGACGATATATTCCCGATTAGAACACCTTTGTATGTATTGTCCCCAAATTCCCTCATCCATCTGCCTGTAATCCAAAACATTAAGATTGGTATCCAGTATTATCCAAAACAGCCGATACTCATTGATGGCACTTTTGAAATGAAAACCCACACCTACTATCTCGTTGTCGTTCCAACCGTTCGCCAGCGCCCAGATGTCATAGCTCCCCGCCGAATCCAAAAACAGCATTTTTGAGGCTATGGTATCCAGCCCCTTGTTGAATTTAACTATTCTTGTGGCACTGGAATCTACCTGATAAGCCTCTGAATGCGATTGAATATAATTGTTCGCACCTACTTTGATCAACGCCCTGCCGCTCAAACTTATAGGATGAGAATATCGGTAAATAGAGGTGTCCAGCAGGTTACCGTTGCTATCCGTTTTCCAAAGGGCCATTCCATTTAGAGGTGGCGGTGACAAAGAAATAATTAAATACCCATTATCGCAAGATGTCACTTGGGTTTCTAAATTGCCAAAATCCCACGTACGGGAAAAGCCTCCTTGGCAAATGCAGAAAAGCGGAAGGACAATAATGGCCAGTATGCTTGGCAGCCGCACCAGCATCAATCTACAATTATAAGTTTCTGGTTCCAGATGGTTTTATCATCCTCCAGCAAACTAAAAAGATAGAGTCCCGATGACTGCCCCTTGAGAGAGACTACCAAGGTGTTTTTCCGAAAATCTTCTATATCTACGGCAATTACTTTTTTTCCGTCGGCACTTCTCACTTCCGCTTTTAAAGGTTTCTGAAAACCTTCTTCAAGCCAGTCCCAAGTCAAAATTAGATGCTTCGTAGCGGGGTTTGGGCTGATGCTGATATTGCGCTCAATCTTACTGGGCCGACTAATGGCGGTTGCGTTTTTATTAGATTGAGTAGGTGGCAAGTAAGTAGGTTCAATGTGATTTACTTCCCTGCCATTCATCCGCAATAAACCCCTTGCCTTAGCCTTAGCCAGATCAGTCCCAAGTTCCTCCACATCCTCCAAATCATCCAGTTCCTGCTCGGTCAGCTCCGCCACTCCCCTGTTGGCTTGGGCGGCAGCTATCAAGATATCGTAATAATCTTTCATCGCGGCGTATTGCAACTGCTGTTGCTCGCCCATCGCTTCGAAGGCAGTTAGATTGTTGATGGTGGACTGGGCGGTGGCTGGGCTTTCCTGTTTCAATTGCAGTTCCACCAAACTGTAGCGGTAGATGTCCTCATCGCGCGCATTCAGCAAGGAATCAATGTAGGCTTCATTCTTTATACCGGAAGTGTCGTTACCGTAGTGTTCCAGTAAGCGTTCGAGGGCTTGGACTTTATGCTGGCGGTGGAGGTTCATTTCGCCCTCCAATACGTCGCGGCTGGTGATGGTGGCCGTGCCGCTTTCAATGTCGGTAAGCGTTTGCTGCGACAGGGCGGGCTGGCGGTTTTCCAAGGCGCTCCAAATATCGGGGTTGGCCGCCGCATCGGGATTGGCCAAAAAGACGTTGCGCAAAGCCAGTTCGGGGAAATTGTCCACCTCTATCAGGTTCAGCAGGTTTTCTTGGCTCACGTAGGGCGACATATCCATCATATCAATGTAAAGCTGCTGATGCTCCGGCTGACCCGCCGCCAATATCTGTGCTTCCAGCTGGGGCGTGCTGCCTTCGTCTATCAGTTGCACCAACAAACTTTCTCCCGTGCTTTCCCCATTATCGGCGCTTGTGAGGCCAAATTCGTAGTCCGAAGGCAAATCCGTTCCGCTGCCTGTGCCCCCACCTGTATTTTGAAACTTCGATGGGCAAAGGGCGGAGTTATGTGAGACATTTCTTTGCTGCTCTGTTAAGCGATAGCTGTTCTTTGGCTTTACTCTAATATTGCTTTGCGGGTCAGAGTGGAAATAATTAGAGAGATGCATTATCAGAAACTTGATAATCATAGGTATAGCCGCCAGTTGAATGCGAAAAAAGGTTGTTTGCTAGATCTTCCCCAGTTGACCCACCTGACAAATAAAACCCTTGATTCTTAGCAATCCCCACCAATCCCGCCGCAATACTCGCCCCGCTCTCTTCCACCACATACACATCCTGCCAAAAATCGGGTGAATATTGCGGGCCGTTGGTAAAATCGTTGCACTGCAGCACCAAGCCCTCGTCGCCATTGTTGCTGGCGGGGTCTTTTTTGTTGTTGCCAATGGCCTCTATGGCCACCGTCAGCCCTTGGTAGTCGTTGCGGTACACGGTGTTGGCGTGCTCGCCCGTGTTCAGTAATACGGTGCCCAGTGAGTGGTTGCCCGTGGGGTAAGGCGAGAGAGCCGCCACGCCGTAGTAGTCGTTGTTTTCCAGCACAAAGCCCATACTGCTTTCCATATAGGTGCCGTAGTTGTGGTTGCCGTTGTTGTTCACGGGCATTTGGGGTACGTAAAACTCGTTGCCTACCGTAAAGGTGTTGGCCATCGCGGAGTAGTATTGCCCATAGTGGTTGTCGGTGAAAACGCAATCGTACACTTTTTTCTTGAAGAGTGGCAAGCAGTGGTTCTCGGCAAAGATGCCGTATTCCCATCCCTCGAAGCGGGTTTTTTTGCTGAGATGCCCCAGTTTATTACGATAAGGAAGAATATGGAAGGAAGCCGTGTTGGCTCTGAAGGCTGTGCCTTGCTGTTGCCACTGAGTGGAGGTGTTGTCGTTTCTAAACTCGCAGCCATACACTTTGATTCCCTCCACCCCATTGATATCTATTCCTGTGGGTATATGATCTATAGGATCTGTACCTCGATAATCGTCATCAATAATGAATTCGCTCAACCTCAACTTTCCATTATACGCCTTAGTCCCGTCCGAATAGGGCAACAAGTGAATCCCGTTGACGCAATTCTTAAACGTAGTTTGGTTGATATTAAATATTCCCCCTGTGTAAGCTGGGTTTGCGGCTGGCAAGGTTTGTTCGTTGTGGGAGGCATTCACCACCCCCCATCTGGCATTTTCTATTAAGGAGTTGTTGCGGATTTCCAAACTGGGCTGCAAACTGGGAGATTGGGAAACCGCAGGGTTTCCTTCAAGATATATCCCCATCCAAATAAAATCATTATAGCAGGACATCGTGGTCAGCGTAGAATGGTCTATTATCAATTTACCTCCCGGCTTGACAATAATTGAACCTGCTTCGCCAGCATAATTTAAACTATTATTGCCTGTAAAAAGCTGACCCGTGCTGTTACTGCGAATCAAGCGAGTCGGATAAAAGGTCACCGTGGTATTCTGAATGGTTAGGGTAGCCCCACTCTCAATGATTACGGTCTGTACATATTTGGGATTGTTCCAAACTGCGATAGTGTTTTGAGAAATTACCGCCTCTTTTTCATCAATGGGTATCTCGCTTGAATTTACCAAATTTTGAGAAGCAGTGGTGAGGCAACCCTTGAGGGGTTGAAAATTCGCTATGCAGTAACGTGCTCGGTCGAACTGCTCGCAGGTAAGGCTGGTGGCACAGGCAGGATGCGTATAAGACATAACATTATCCAGAAGTTCGTTTTTATGTAAGTTCCAACAAGAGGGTGTGGCCGGTTGGCAAGTATATTGGTCAACACATCCAGCCCCAATATCTGGGTCTTCTGGCGTATCGCCTATTAAATCACTCTGATTCATTTCATAGCTCTCAATATTTGGAAAGGTAATCCCTGATGCATCCTCAAAAGTGTGCAGCAAACCCAATAAATGTCCTATTTCGTGAGCAATCAGCCAGTTAAGTTCATCCTGTGGGAGGCTATTGATGGATGGCTCATTTATCACGCAGTAGTTGTCAATAACATCCTTTGCCAAAGATCCGTCACTAGTCAAAATTTGGGCATCAGATATTACTACGTTTATAGCGTTATTATCTCCTTGAAAATTAGTAATGAAATCACAAGAGTTTCTACTGGGGTTGGGTTGACTATTGATGTCATAGTCGAGATCCGTTTTCCGATCGAAATAAATTTGTTTCGGATTAAAGAGTCCTTGAAGAAATTGAAAAGCGGTATTTATTTGGGAAGAAGATACCTTGGGCTTGTTGCCCTCTTCCAAAATATGGAACTGAAGATTCAAGGTTAAATTCCAATCGGGAATTTTTGGAGCCGGCCAAAATTGCGCATTTGGATTTAAAGTATGGTTGGCGCAACCCATTACCTGTTCACACTGTCCGAAAGCAAACGAAGGTAAAAAGCCGAAAACTAAAACGGCAATTAAGATAGTAGAATTTTTTTTCATAGCATTGATTATTTTTAAAAGAGACGGAAAATTCCTTTCAAAATTACACTAAAAAGTTAACACACTCATTTTGACAGAGCGGTATTGCCCTAAGTTCTCTATTTGCTTCTGTTGAAATCTCTAATTATTTTTCCATTGGCTGTCTTTTTGAAATATTTGACAAACAACAGCTCTTTCGGCTTTTCATATTTCAAAAAATTTATTGTACCCACCTGTTTTTCAACCGCTTCCGAAAACTCCCCCTCCACCACCATCACCAGCTTCTCCCCCAGCTTCTCATCAGGCACCCCCGCCAAAAAATAATCCCGACCTATATCCCCGATTTTTTTCTCGATTTCTTCGGGGAAAAGTTTTACGCCCGCGCTGTTTACCACGTTGTCGATTCTGCCTTTCCAAATAAAATGTTGAGCATCCATCAATTCCACCACATCGTTCGTCATCAAATTTTTAACACCGATATGCGATGCATTGATAATCAAGCAGTTCCGTTCATCCAACGAAAATTCTACATTGGGGAGCGCGGTAAAAACTTGCGGCGATTTTCCATCAATTTTCCGCATCGCCACGTGCGAAAGCGTTTCCGTCATTCCGTAGGTATGAAAAATTTCGGAAGGAATTTCCAACAACTCTTTTTCAAACTCTAAGGAAATCCCGCCGCCTCCCAAAATGATTTTTCGAATTCTATGTAATTGATTTAAAGACTGTTGCGCTTGGTACGGCACCATCGCGGCAAAATCAAATGCGCCGGTAATCTCGTCCAGCGGCGTGGCGGAGGTTTCGGTTTCATACAAATCCAAACCGCCCACCAACCAGCGCACCAGCATCATTTTTCCTGCAATGTGATGGGCCGAAAGGCAGAGCAAAATTTTTTCATTGGGTTTGATATTTAAAAAATCCAACGTGTTTTTGGCGGAAGCGCGCATCGCATTTTTAATCAATAAAATGGTTTTTGGACTCCCCGTGGAACCGGAGGTTTTGGCTTCCAACGTTTTATTTTCCGATAAAAAATCTTTTAAAAACGAAACGGAATCCTGCGACAGCGGTAAGGTTTCAACATTTTTTGTATTGATAATGAATGACTTACCTCCTATTTTACAAAAATAATCTTGTTGTCCCAACCTTTTCGTTTTTTGGTGCGTGATGCAAAGTACAGTTCCCATTTATATAAGCCTTTAAAGACTAACCCTGTTTTCGTAAGGCAGAACTCAACCTCAAAAAATCCCGTTCCGTGTTTTGCGGAGCGGGATTTTTCTTTGGCAAGGCATTGTTTTTGCGAGGCGCGCTGAAAATTCCTACTCTTTTTATGCGTAGTTTTTTGGCGTTGTCCGTCCTGCTCCCCGCTTTTAGTTTTGCCCAGTCTGTTTTCGTTTTTGATGCCCAAAGTGGCGACCCCATTTCACAAGTTTACATTTATTGCGCTAAAAATTCCGCCGCCACCGACCAAAACGGCCGCGCGGATTTGAAGGGTTTCAAAGCTTGCGAACGCATTTCCTTCCAACATCCCGGTTATCAAGACACGGCGGTTTTGCGGCAGAATATCAGGGCCGCTAATTTCAGATTGGCGATGCGTCCCACCATTTTCGGATTGGAAGAAGTGCAACTGAACTACAACCGCTGGGAGGAAAACGAACGGCAAATTCCCATCCAAATCGCGCAAATCGAAAAGAAGGAAATTGCTTTCCAAAACCCGCAGACCACGGCGGATTTGCTGGGCGGGACGAACGGCGTTTATATTCAAAAAAGCCAGTTGGGCGGCGGCTCGCCGATGTTGCGGGGCTTCAGCACCAGCCGCATTTTATTGGTGGTGGATGGCGTTCGGATGAATACCGCCATCTTCCGCCAAGGCAATGTGCAGAACGTTATCTCGCTGGATGCCAATGCGATGCAATCCGCCGAAGTGATTTTTGGGCCCGGCTCCGTCATTTACGGCAGCGACGCGATTGGCGGCGTGATTGATTTCCACACCACCGACCCCAACTATGCCGGCAATGAAAATTTCGATTTCGGTTTGAATTACTTGGCGCGCACCGCTTCCGCTAATTTTGAAAAAACGGGCCACCTTGATTTTACCCTTTCGGGAAAAAAAATCGCCTCCTTTACCAGTTTTACTTATTCCGATTTTGATGATTTGCGAATGGGTCGCCACGGGCCGGACGATTACCTGCGCGCCGTGTATCAGGAAACGGTGGACGGGCAAGATGAAATTATTCAAAACCCCGACCCGCTGGTGCAGCGGTTTTCTGGTTACAACCAAATGAACCTGACCCAAAAATTGCGTTTTCGCGTCGGTAAAAAATCGGAGCTGATGTACGGATTTCATTACAGCACCACCAGCGATGTGCCGCGCTACGACCGCCTGACCGTGGAAAGCGATGTGACAATTTTGGAAAACGCCGAGTGGTATTACGGCCCACAAGAATGGATAATGCATCACCTTCGTTTTCAATCGAATAGGGCAACCAAATTGTTTGACCGCGTGAAGATTGGCGCGGCGTATCAGTTTTTTGAAGAAAGCCGTCACGACCGAAGATTTGGCCGAGCCACGCTGCGCCACCGCACCGAAAACGTGGACGCCATTTCCGCGACCCTCGATTTTGACAAAAAAATGGACTTGAAAAACACCTTGTTTTACGGCGCGGAATTCGTCCATAATAAGGTAGGCTCATTCGGCGAAAGTGAAAACATCGAAACGGGTGAAACGGCGAACATTCCCACGCGCTACCCGAACGGCAGCACTTGGCAAAGCACGGCGGCCTATCTGAACTGGCGGCATCAATTTTCAGAAAAATTGACGCTGAACGTAGGCGGGCGCGGCAATTTCATCGCCTTGCGCGGCACGTTGGACAGGGATGAATATGACTTTCCTTTTGATAATATTGATAACAATTACCAAGCGGCGAATGGTAGCGTGGGCATCAGTTGGCTGCCGCAAGACGACTTGCAAATCCGTGCAAATATTAGCAATGGTTTTCGCGCGCCCAACGTGGATGATGCCGCCAAGATTTTCGACAGCGGCAACGGGATCGTGGTAGTTCCCAACCCCGATTTAAAACCGGAATATCTTTATACGGCAGATTTGGGTTTTGTGAAAAACGTGGGGCGAAACGTACAATTTGAAGCGAGCGCGTTTTATTCGGTTTTGCAAAATGCCTTTGTGCGCGAGCCTTTTTCGTTTAATGGAAATGACAGTATTATTTATGATGATGAACTTTCGCAAGTGCAGGCGTTGCAAAATGTGGAATGCGCCACGGTTTATGGATTTCAAACCGCGCTGAAAATCACCCTCATCGAAAACCTGTTTTTGAAAAGCACCCTGCAATTTACCGATGGCGAAACCGAAGAAGGGGAACCGGTTCGCCACGTGGCGCCGCTGTTTGGCGAGGCGCGTTTGGGCTACGAAAAAGCCAAATGGAAGCTGGCGCTTTTCTCCATTTTCAACGGCGAAATGGACGCGGAAGATTTGGCTTTTTCCGAAAGGGACAAAGAAAATTTATACGCGAAAGACGAAAACGGGCAGCCTTTTTCGCCCGCTTGGGCCATCCTCAATTTCAAGGCGGAATACCAATTCTGCGACCCGCTGACGGTGCAAATTGGCGTGGAAAATATTTTTGATAAAAGATATCGGCCGTATTCGTCGGGGATTTCGGCGGCGGGACGGAATTTCACGGTGGCGGTAAGGGGGAGGTTTTGAAGAGTGTAACTCGATAGTAATTCAATCGTAATTCGATGGTAATTGCCAACTGCTGATTGTTGACTGTCGATTGCCGATTTAAAAAACGAATCAAATTTTTGGGTACGGGTTTTTAGCGGGGTCTTGGCGCATATCGAAAAAAGATTCTACCTCAAGATATCCATCAAAAACTCGGTAAAACAAGCGGAAAAAAGGCTTAACCGGGAAGCTGCGGATTTTGGGATTTGAAGTTTTATTGCCCGAAAAAGGATGGCGCGCAATGGTTCGCGATACGGAGCGTAAATTATCCCTAAAATTTTCAAGGACGAAATCGGGCCAACGTTCTATCAGGTGCTTTTCGTTGTTACGCAACTCATTTTCAGCGTGTCCCGTCCAGTCTATTCTTCGTTCCATCCGAGCCGTTTTTGTACTTCTTCCCAAGAGCGCACCTTGCCCGCCTTGGCATCTGCCAGCCCTTTTTCAATGGAGGCCATTTCCGCCTCGGTCAGTTGTACGATTTTTTCAGGGCCGTTTGGGTGTAGACTCACATAGGCCAAATCCACCGCGCGCTCGTCTTCCATCGCCAAGATTTCCTGTGCCAGCTCTATCTTTTTTTGTTGGATGGTTTTTTGTTTTTCTGCAATCATAATTTTTTGAATAGGAATTTAGATGTAGCGAAAGTTAGGAATATCACTTTTATTTTCAGCGAATAGACTCCTTCTTTAGCTTAAATATTTTCTTCCGGTTTTGCCGAACGTAATTTTTCACTTCCTCCCAAGAAGATGAGCGCCCCTCGCGAATATCTTTCTGCCCTTTTTCAATGGCCGCAATTTCCGCCTCGCTCAATTGGATAACTTCCTCATTTTTAACTTTTAAAACACTTTCTAAAATATCAATCACGCCCTCGTCTTGCATTGCCAAAATGGTTTGCGCCAGTTCGATTTTCCGGCTGGCAATGGTCTTTTCTTTTTCTGCTATCATAATTTCAAAAGTAGGGAATTTCCCATTCGCCGTCGGGGTCAAAACCGATTTGGCCACTTTTTATATAGAGGGGGCTGTCAAAATTGTTTTCGTACAAACTGCCCGTGCCCAGCCCGCTCGCGATGGGATTTTGCAAAGTGAAATTGAACTGCGCGATGGCGTTCAGCCCGATGTTGCTCTCCAGCGCACTGGTAAGCCAGTAGCCGATTTTCATTTCTTCGGCGCGCTTTATCCACTCCTTCGTTCCGCAAAAACCGCCGATGAAACTGGGTTTCAAAATCACATATTGCGGGCGGATGGTTTCGAGCATTTTTCGCCTTTCCGCGGAATCGAAAAGGCCGATCAATTCTTCGTCCAGCGCAATGGGTATGGGCGGGTTTTCACAGAGCCGCGCCATTTCCGGCCATTGATTTTTGGCAATCGGTTGTTCGATGGAATGGATTTCCAAATCAGCCAGTTGTTGTAAAACTTCCCCCGCATTTTCAAACGAAAACGCTCCGTTGGCATCCACGCGCAGTTCCAGTTCCTCTTTTGAAAATTCTTTTCGGATGTTCCTTAAAATCCGCATTTCGCTGTCAAAATCAAGCGCCCCGATTTTCATTTTCAAAACGGAAAAACCCGCCCTGATTTTCTCGCGAACCTGCCGTTTCATAAAATTCGAATCGCCCACCCAAATAAGGCCGTTGATGGGCTGGCGCGCTTTCCCTTCCGTGAATTTAGACGGGAACAAAACGTGGTTTTCACTTTCAAAATCCAAGAACGCCTGCTCCAATCCAAACTGGATGGACGGCCATTCTTTCAGCTCATCATACAGATTTTCAAAGGGTTGCGAAATATTTGCGCAAAGCCACCCCAGTTTATTTTCATAATCTGGCCGGTCGTCCGCCGAAAGGCCGCGCAGCAAACCACACTCGCCGATGCCTTTTTCCCCGTTTTTTTCAAGGATGATAAAATAGGCATCTTTGGTTTTCAAAATGCCACGACTGGTGCCGGCGGGGCGTTTGAAACGGAGGATGTGTTTTGTAAAATGTGCCTTCAATTTTTGGTGCTAAAAGTTTGTGTTTCCATTAATTCACTTGGATTTTTAATGTCTTTTTAAAAAAGAGTTTCGTGATTTTTGATTCGATCAATTGCCACTGCACGCTTTCGTTTGGAAGGTTTATATCGATGCTATAATTCCCAGACAAAAAGATTTTTCCCCAAAGAAAATTCAGGGTCTGGGATCGTCCGCAGGAATGGCTTCCACCCCCTCCACATAATTATTGATTACCTCCAGTTCCTTGGCCACTTCACTTCCCTCAAAATCGTCAATATCTTGATAATCAATAATATGAGAATAAGCGCGCTGAAATTTTGAAGCTAACGGAAGGTAACTCCAATGCCATTTTTCCTCGCGGTAACCTGCATCGCGAAAAGAATTGTAAGCGGTGTAAGGCTGGTAAAAACCGTACTCGTTGGCGTGTTTTTGCAGCCATCTATAAACGAGCAAACCGGCACCGCCTTCAAAATAGTTGTTGTTTAGAGAATTCAGGTCAAAGTCCGTCCCCCAATGGTGGCGGCTGGTACCCGGCATACTGGAATAGCGCAAAATTTGTTCGGCTTTTTCATTGTCCGAGCCCGAATTCGCGGCCCATTTTCGATTCCAAATCCCCATTTGGTAGCTACGGCTGCGGAAAGCGGAAATGATAGTCAAATCCACGCCATCCTTTTTGGCGGCTTTCCACATTTCTTTGAAAGCGTCATACACTTCATCGCGCAGATATGCATCCGATTTTGTGGTGTAGCGGCTTTTTATTTTATCAAAATCGCGGTTTTCCGAGGGATTTACATTGCCGATAATTTCGGATTTGGAGTAGGTTTTTACGTCTCGGTTTTGGGCGAAATTTTCAGTAGAAATTAGCAATAAAAAAAATACGCAGATTTCGCGGATTCCGCAGATAAAAAATTTGAAGTTTAAGATCTGCGACATCTAAGAAATCTGCGTGAGAAAATAGCTTAGTTCAACCGATTTTTCAACCCCTCATCCAGCGCCTCCAAAAAGCCCTCGGTGGTCAAATAATCTTTCTCGGTCATTTTGTCCCCGTGAATCAAAAGCGCCAAATCCTTGGTCATTTGGCCGCCTTCCACGGTGTCGATGCACACTTGCTCCAAAGTATTCGCAAAGTCGATAAGTCTTTGATTGTCATCCAGTTTGCCACGGAACGCCAAGCCGCGCGTCCACGCAAAAATGGAGGCAATCGGGTTGGTGGAGGTTTTTTGGCCCTGCTGGTGGCGGCGGTAGTGGCGGGTCACCGTGCCGTGGGCGGCCTCGGCTTCCATCACGTCGCCTTCGGGCGTTATCAAGGTTGAAGTCATCAATCCCAAAGAACCAAAACCCTGCGCCACGGTGTCGCTCTGCACGTCGCCGTCGTAGTTTTTGCAGGCCCATACAAATCCGCCGTCCCATTTCATCGCGGCCGCCACCATATCGTCAATCAAGCGGTGCTCGTAGGTGATGCCCGCATCGTTGAATTTCGACTGGAACTCGCTTTTATAGACTTCCTCAAAAATATCTTTGAACCGCCCGTCGTAGGCTTTCAAAATGGTGTTCTTGGTAGAAAGATAAAGCGGCCAGCCCTTGTCCAGCGCGCGGTTGAAGCACGACCGAGCAAAACCGTAAATGCTTTCATCGGTATTGTACATACTCATCGCCACGCCGCCGTGGCCTTCAAAGTTGTACACTTCCCATTCTTTGGTTTCGCCGTTTTCACCCTCAAATTTCATCGTCAATTTCCCCTTGCCTTTGATTACGGCGTCGGTGGCCTTGTACTGATCCGCGTGGGCGTGGCGGCCGATGCAGATGGGCTTCGTCCAGCCGGGCACCAAGCGCGGCACGTTTTTCATAATGATCGGCTCGCGGAAAACGGTGCCGCCCACGATATTCCGGATGGTGCCGTTGGGCGAGCGCCACATTTTTTTCAGGTCAAATTCCACCACCCGCGCCTCGTCGGGCGTGATGGTGGCGCACTTGATGGCCACCTTGTATTTCTTGGTGGCCTCCGCCGCGTCCACGGTGATTTGGTCGTCGGTTTCGTCCCGTTTTTGAATACTCAAATCATAGTATTTCAAATCAATATCCAAATAGGGCAAAATCAATTTTTCTTTGATGAACTGCCAAATGATGCGGGTCATTTCGTCCCCGTCCATTTCCACCACGGGATGGGCCACTTTTATTTTCTCCATTGTCGGTTTCTATTGTTTTTATATGAAATAAAGAAAGGCAAATGTAGGGATAGTGTTCATTTGGATTTGCCAAAAAATCTGGGTTGAAAAACCATAAGGACACGGAGGGCGCAAAGCACTTTTGAGCGGGCTTTGCGTTTTCGCATTTTGGTGGCCTCCCCTAAGGAATTCAAACAAATGGGATGCGTTTTTTCAAGCGGATCATTCTTTCTTGAGTTTAGCGTTTTCCAGTTTTGATGATTTCCAGTTGATTACTTTTCCGGCTTCTTGGTAGGATAATTTGTTTTTCTCAAAAAGCTGGATGGTAAATTTTTCTTTTCTCGGAATTTGAGTTAAGTAGTCAGGGTCGCACTTAATAAAACGATAGTTTCTCTCCGCAAAATCCCCCGCGTTTTTTCCAAGTCCGATACGGGTGGTTTCAAAAATTTCACAGGTTTCCGCCGGTCTTTTTTCGTGCAATGATATATGGAGGCCGGCAGTCAGCGGCGCGCCGAATTGCAGCATCCGCTTGGCAGAATTCAGCGGCCCGTACACGGCTTCCTCCTCCACAATGATTCCCCTTATCAAAATCCCACCGTAGCCGTTTTCATTTTTCAGGGCGATGTCAAACCCGCTGGAATGCGGGCGCAGTTGGCCATTTTCATAGTTGTGCGGATGAGTGGATTTATCTTGATGATTCGCGCCGTCGTTCCAGTAAAACTCTAAATCACAAAAGCGAATTTCAGTTTCGTTTACCTTTAAAATATGGTGATTGATAAGCTCTTCGGCGATTTTTTGGAAATCTTCTTCTGAATTGGAACGAATTTGAAAATTCAATTTTGAATATTTAGAAAAGTGAAAAATAATTGAAAGCACCTTAAAAAAAGCCTCTAAACGTAGCCCTTGGCCCAGCCTAATCAACTAATAACTAACAACCAATAACCAAAAAATCCCGCCGAAGCGGGATTTTTTCCGTGGAGCTGGGGGGATTCGAACCCCCGTGCAAACAAGCAAATCAATGGGTTTCTACATACTTAGTTGATCATTGGATTTTCGTCTGGCAGGCTGGGGAAAAACGCCCTACCTACCGGCTTATTTGCGGCTTGAAATTGTAGAAGACAGCGCGCAACGCTCTGCCTCTTAGTTCGGTTTAATCGACACCCCTGGGCCGGTTCCACCCAAACTTAGGAACCGAGGGATGGCTTGCTCCCGCGTCTTACGCTGGGATTAGCGAGATTTTACTAACCGTAAAATCAGGCGGCAAGCGCGAAGTTATTTTCGCCTTTTGTTGTTTGAAACACCTTGTTGACGGGCGGCAGCTTCATAGCCCGGTATGCTTACCATTCATTTCGACTCGCTGTCGAAACCGGTCAGCCCCAATATTGTAAAGAACTTTTTCTTCGAGCCTGCAAAGGTATATTTTTGCCTGCAAACCGCTTACCAAAAATGAGTAAAAGATACATTTTGGCAGTCTTCGCCGCGCTTTCGCTAAAATTGGCAATTGCCCAGCCCACTTTTTCCGCGCCCGACACCATCCGCTACTTGGACAAAACCACCGCTTTCGGCGCACTGCACGACAATCTTCCTCTGAAAAACAACACCGCCGATTCGCTCCTCTTGAAATGGAAACTCAACGTCATCGGCGGCGATTCCGCTTGGACGGTCAATATGGACGACCCCTCGCAATTGCACGTTCCGGTTTTTGATGGCGACAGCGCATTTTTCGTATTGCCCGATTCATCGCAACCCTTTGGAAACCTGATGATTATCGGCGTGCAGCACAATGGGAACATCGGCTACGGGCTTTTCATTTTCACTATTTCAGATACCGCTACCGGCGATTCGCTGCGCATTTATTTTGATGTCACCGTGCGTCCCGACCCGCTGGGAACTTCAGATTATTTCTATGCAAATGTTGAGGTTTTTCCAAATCCGGCTCAAGATTTTATTTGGATAAAAAACACTCATTGGTTTGATGAGAAAATTCGATATAAAATTTTTGATATAAATGGTAAAGAACATTCGGCAAAATTTCTTCATCAAAAAGATAAAATAGGTTTCGATGTTTCTGATTTAAAAAAGGGAACTTATTTCTTACAAATGGAAGACAACGAAACCGCCGTCACAAAATTTTTTACAATCCATTAAAAATGAAATTCGGAATCCTCCGCGAAGGGAAAACCCCGCCCGACGAGCGCGTGCCGCTGACCCCGCGCCAGTGCAAAAAGCTGCTGGATAAGTATCCGCAATTGAAGCTGGCCGTGCAGCCCAGCGAAATCCGAGCATTTAAAGATTCGGAATACGAAAAACTGGACATTTCTTTACAGGAAGATTTGTCCGATTGCGACGTGCTCTTTGGTGTGAAAGAAGTGCCGATGGAAATGCTCATTCCGAGTAAAACCTATTTGTTCTTTTCCCATACCTATAAAAAACAGCCTTACAATGCCGATTTGCTACGCGCTATTTTGGAAAAAAAAATACGGCTGATTGATTATGAATTATTAAAAAATGCGCACGGTTCGCGTCTTTTGGGATTTGGTCGCTACGCGGGAATTGTGGGGGCTTACAACGCCTTCCGCGCTTGGGGCGAAATGACAGGAAAATTCCAACTGAAACCTGCCCACAAGTGCGAAGACCGTCGTGAAATGGAGGGCGAGCTGATAAAAGTAGATTTGCCAAATTCCACCAAAATCGCCTTGACGGGCGATGGCCGCGTGGCCGGCGGAGCAATGGAGATTTTGAGCGCGGCGCGCATCCGCCACGTTTTTCCCAAAGAATATTTGAACCAAGATTTTGATGAATCCGTCTTCACCCAATTGGACGTTCGCCACTATTTTAAAAGAAAGGACGGCCGCGATTTTACGCGTGAGGATTTTTATAAAAATGCGGACGGTTTTGTATCCGATTTTATGAAATATGCGCGCCAAACGGATATCTACATTCCCAGCCATTTTTGGTCAGAAAATTCGCCGTTTATTTTCACAAGGGAAGATGCCAAATCCCCCGATTTTAAGATAAAATTGGTGAGCGACATCAGCTGCGACATCGACGGGCCAGTGGCCAGCACCCTCCGCCCGTCCACCATCGCCGAGCCGTTTTACGGCTACGACCCCGTTTCCGAATCCGAAACCGAGCTGGGCGCGATGAATTCCATCGGCGTTTCGGCGGTCGATAATTTGCCCTGCGAATTACCGAAAGATGCCTCGGAAGACTTTGGAAATGAATTGATTAAAAACGTGATTCCGCAGTTTTTCAATGGTGATGTGGAGGAGGTTTTGCACCGTGCTTCGGAGACGACTTTGAACGGGGAGTTGGGGGAACACTTTCGGTATTTGGAAGATTATGTCGGTTAGAAAGCCGACGGTCAACAGTCCACAGACCACAGCCTGCGTGTGAGTGTGGAGTGGATAAATAGTAATTGCAAATTTTAATTTGAAAATGAATAAAAATGGTGTTTAAATTTGAAAGTTTGCGGTGTTGGCAAAAGGTCTTGGAGTTGAGTAATGATATTGCAGAAATTACCAAAGACTGGCCAAAGGAAGAAAAATTTTATCTAAAGAAAACTTCAATAAATTATACAAACAAGTAGAAGAAATCATCATTACGACCCAAGCTCTATGGAACACATTAAGTGGATAAAAAGAAAGTACAATTTCGCACCCCGTTTTTCCACATAGGCTGTGGACTGTGGACTATCGACCGTGGACTATTAAAATGAAATACATAGACGTAAAATCCGTCATCGCCAGCAAAAGCCCCAGCCTCGCCAAGTGGCTGCCCGCTTTCGCGATGCGCTATATAAAACGCACCCTCCACGAAAAGGAAATCAACGACATTATGTCGCGCATCGGCCATTTGGAAGGGCTGGATTTTGTGCGGGCGGGAATGGAAGAATTGGATACGGCGGTGGAAATCGAGGGCTTGGAAAACATCCCCGAAACGGGCGGCTGCATCATCGCCAGCAATCACCCGCTGGGCGGGCTGGATGGCATCGCTTTGATGAAAGCCGTGGGCGAAAAACGTCCCGATTTGCAATTTTTGGTGAACGATATTTTATTGAATATCAAAAACTTAGAGCCGCTTTTTGTACCCGTTAACAAAGTGGGCGTGAACCCGCGCGAGGCGCTGCGCGTCATCGACCGGACGTACTCCAAAGAAATCCCCATTTTGGTGTTTCCGGCGGGGCTGGTTTCGCGGAAATTATCGGAAGGCATCACCGATTTGGAATGGCAGAAGAGCTTCATTTCCAAGGCGATACAATATAAAAAGGATGTGGTTCCCTGCCACGTGGAAGGGCGGAATTCCAACTGGTTTTACAATTTGTCGAAATGGCGCGGGCGGCTGGGGGTGAAAGCAAATTTGGAGATGTTTTACCTTGCCGACGAAATGTTCCGCCAGCGCGGAAAGACGATTACAGTGCGGTTTGGGAAACCCACCCCGTTTTCACATTTTTCCAAAGAAAAAACGCACCAAGAATGGGCGAAAATCATACGGGAAAAAGCCTATAATTTGCCAAAAAAATAGTGATGCAAAAAATCATCCCAGCGGTAAGCCGCCAGCAAATCAAAGACGAGCTGACCCAAGACGTTTTTCTGTGGCCCACCAACAAGGCGGGCAACGAACTCTACCTGACAAATGCGCAAAACGCGCCGAACATAATGCAGGAAATCGGGCGTCTGCGCGAGCTGTCGTTTCGCGCGGCGGGCGGCGGCACGGGCAAATCCACCGACATCGACGAATACGATTTGGCGAAAAACGGTTTCCAGCAACTCATCGTTTGGGACCCCGAAGATGAGGAAATTATCGCGGGTTATCGATTGATGTTCTGCGAAAATTCGGACAAAGATTCCGATGGAAATCTGAAATCCGCCACCGCGCATTTGTTTGAATTCTCTCCAAATTTTAAAGAAAATTATTTGCCTAAAACTATCGAATTGGGACGCTCATTTGTGCAGCCGAAATATCAAAGTGGCGCATCCTCCCGAAAAGGTCTTTTTTCAATGGATAATTTATGGGACGGTTTGGGCGCGGTGATTACCCTAAATCCCGACGTAAAATATCTATTTGGAAAGGTTACAATGTATCCCTCTTTTCAGCGCGAGGCGCGCAATATGATTTTGGCGTTTTTGAAGGTGTTTTTTCCCGATAAAAACAACTTGGTTTGGCCACACCATCCGATAGTTTCCAACGAAGAATTGCAGCCGTTTTTTCATCATTTTGAAAACCTTAATTACAAAGAAGCCCACGCCAAGCTGAGCAAAATGGTACGCGAGCGCGGGGAGACGATTCCGCCACTGATCAACACTTATATGAACATTTCGGAAACGATGAAAACCTTTGGCACGGCGGAAAACACGGACTTTGGCCAAGTGGAGGAAACGGGGATTTTAGTGACGGTGGCGGATATTTTCCCCGATAAAAAAGAAAGGCATATTCAAAGCTTCGAGAATAGGTAATTCAGAAGTGAATGATGTATGGATTGGCCTGATAGGTCAGCGCGCCTTGAAAACTTTCCGAGTTTCCGACCATCCATTTCCATCAAAAACTCTCAAAAAATAAATATCATTTTCCCAATTTTCAGTATCTATTTCTTTAAGATTTTTATCCAATAAGATTTGCACCTCTTTTCCATCAAAAATTTCAATTAAAAAATCCCCATTTTCTGAATATTCAATTTGCACCTTTGCATCAAATGGATTGGGAAAAATTTGCCACGGAGAAATGCTTATATTTTGCAAAATGGAAGTTGCATTGCAATCCAACTGATTGATTTTCTTCCAGATATCATTGTTCAGTTTTATTGGCACCAAACTCGCGCTGCTCGGCGCATCGCCCATCCGAATGAACACCAAATTTTGGCTCGGCACCACCTTGAGAAGTTGGTCATTGGCGCCAATGCCCGCGTACATATCCGTTGGCGCATCGGGAATGAGCGAACCCTGAAAATCAATCTGCGACTGTGGGATTTTATAGGTCGATTTTCCGTTCAGCCAAGTCAGATAACCATAAGCCGGATTCAAATTTTGCGAGGAATTCACCATCGCATTGAAATAGTTCGAATCGCTCAAAACCGCCGTCCCGTCCCAGTTTCCTTCTGTCAAAAGCAACAGTCCGAAACGTGCCATCGAGCGCGGCTTGCTGAAAAAAGTTTTGTTGTGGCCCAGTTTTACAAAAAGCCCCTGCGCGCCAATCGGATTCAACACATTTTGAAAAGTGTAGATATTCATAGACTGTCCGGTGGCATTTCCAACCACATCTTGTAAAAGCGTGTATGGCGCATTGTGATACGCCCAGCGCGTACCGGCTTGTGCTTTGAAAGTCAAGCAAGTATCGTCCGTACAATCGGCGTTTTTGGAGTCGTCCAGTCCCGTGGTCATTTCCAAATGGTGGCGGATGGTGATTTGCCCTTCCTGCGCGGGAGTTAAATCCGTCCAGCCCGTTCCGAGATAATTAGATGTGGAATCATTGATAGAAAGATACCCTTCTTCCTGCGCTTTTCCCACCACAAATGCCGTCAAAGTTTTGCCCGCCGATGCCCAATACCAAGTGCTGTCTTTGGTAAAATTATCGAAGTATTTTTCTAAGACAATTTTGCCATCCTTTAATAGTATAAAAGCCTTGGTATTTTCATCATCTAAAAGTTGATATAAAGAATCGATATTTTCTTGACACCAACCGAGGGTGGAAGGATGAATCGTATCCCAAACATTGGAATTGTTGGGAGGGAAATAGAGGTTTTGGGCGGTGGTGGAAAGTGTGATTCCGCAAAGGAAGGTGAGTAAAGTTGTTTTCATTGGATAAAAATAGGAAATGTTGCTTTAAGAGAAAGACCTGACAGGTTTTGAAAACCTGTCAGGTCTATGGGGTCAACTAACTTTTCCAAAGTTTCAAACTTTGGAAAAGTTTTCAAATAGTACTTCACTTTTTATACCCAATCCGCTTCCGCTCTTTCGATTTCGGTTCAATCAATTCTTGGAAAACTTTGTACAGATTTTCAATCGCTACGTTTTGTTGCGCATCCGAATCTTGCAGTGCTTCTATCTTTTTCAAAATCTCCGAATAGCCCGCCGCCAAACTGCGCACTTTTACGAACACCCTCATAATGTGAATGTTAACGGCAATGGCCTGAGGGGAGTTCAGAACGGAAGAAAGCATTGCCACTCCTTGTTCCGTGAAGGCGAAGGGCAGTTTTCGACGACCTCCCCATCTTGAAGTCACAATTTGTGACTTCAAGTTTGACCATTCATTCCCTGATAATTGAAACATAAAATCGTCTGGAAAACGGTCTGCGTTTCGTTTCACATTTTCGTTAAGGCGGCGTGTTTCCACTCCATACATCTCCGCCAAATCTGCGCCTGCCTGCCGGTAGGCAGGTCCAGCATCACTTTCTGGCCGCGGATTTCGTAAATGTTAGAGAAAATTTCTTCTTCGGAAAATAGTATCGGTTTGCTCAAAACAATGTGGGTTTTTGGTTATAAAAATTTTGAGGTCGCAATTTGCGACCTCAAATAAAATAAAATTTTGGTGAATTTCCACTTGAAGTCACAATCTGCGACTTCAAGTTTGAGGTGCCAAGTTGGTACCTCAAGATTTTCTAAGGTCGCAGATTGCGACCTTTAAAAAGATGAAATTGATATTTCAAATGTATCGCGAGAAGCTCTGAATCTCTAAACTAAATTTCTGCCACAAAGACACAAAGTACACAAAGAATTAGGGGCTTTTTTATCCTCGAACCTTGGAGTTTTATATCGCGAAAACCCTGTCGGGGTTTTCTACATTTCAACTTGAAATCACAAATCGTGACTTCAAGTTTGGGTGGCCATTTGATTTCTAAGGTCACAAATTGTGACCTTAGAAATCAAATCAAAGCGGATTCGCCAAAAGCAAAATGCGCCAGTCTCAATCTTTTCCAAAGTTCGAAACTTTGGAAAAGGTTAAGAACAAAAAAACTTCGTGTCTTTGCGCCTTTGTGGTAAAAAAAGACCTCGCAGGTTTCCAAAAACCTGCAAGGTTTTCCCGCTCCACACCTTACGCTAACAGGTCAGAGACGCTGTTAGGTCAGCGCCACGACTGACAACCGACAACTAACAACCGAGAACTTCCAAATCGTACTTTCGCCCCCTTTTTCCCTAAACAAAAACCCCTCTACTCAATGCGCGAATTCATCCGCAAACGCACCGCCAATTCCAAGAACGACATTCTCAGCGGACTCACGGTAGCACTGGCTTTGGTACCGGAAGCCGTGGCCTTCGCCTTCGTCGCGGGCGTGGACCCGCTGGTCGGTTTGTACGCCGCTTTTATGATTGGTTTAATTACCGCCGTTTTTGGCGGTCGGCCCGGAATGATTTCCGGCGCCACTGGAGCGCTCGCCGTGGTGATGGTCAGCCTCGTGGCGGAGGGCAACGCGATGGGCGCGGAAGGCGAAAACCTCGGCCTCTATTACCTTTTCGCCACCGTCATTTTGATGGGCCTCATCCAAATGACAGTCGGGCTGTTGAAACTCGGCAAATTCGTCCGCCTCATCCCGCACCCCGTGATGATGGGTTTCGTGAACGGCCTCGCCATCGTCATTTTCCTGTCGCAGTTGGGGATGTTCAAAACCATCGAAAACGGCGCGCCCGTTTGGATGCAGGGCGCGCCATTATATTGGATGCTCGGCCTCGTCTCGCTCACGATGGCGATAATGTTTTTCCTTCCCAAAATCTACAAAAAACTGCCCGAGGCGCTCATCGCCATTTTGGTGGTTTCGGGGATTGTCATCGTCGGAAACATCGACGTGGCCACGGTGGGCAGCTTCATCCGCGCGGGCGGCGGCACTGGGCTGGAAGGCGGTTTGCCCGAATTCCAGACCGCCATTTTCAGCAAGATTCCACTGTCGTGGGAAACGCTGCGCTTCATCGGGCCGTACGCGATTATCCTCGCGGCGATTGGCCTCATCGAATCGCTGATGACGCTGAACCTCATCGACGAACTGACCGAAACGCGCGGCAACACCAACCGCGAATGCCTCGCCCAAGGCGGCGCCAACATCGTCACCGGATTTTTTGGCGGGATGGGCGGCTGCGCGATGATTGGCCAGTCCATCATCAACATCAAAGCGGGCGGGCGGCGGCGGCTCAGCGGCATCGTGGCGGCGCTTACCTTGCTGGTTTTCATACTGTTCGCTTCCGGTTTGATAGAGCGCGTGCCCATCGCCGCGCTGGTGGGCGTGATGTTTATGGTGGTCATCGGCACCTTCGCGTGGAGCAGTTTCCGCATCCTCCACAAAATCCCGCTCAGCGATGCCATTGTATTAATAAGCGTCTCGGCGCTCACCGTCGTTTTCGATTTGGCGATTGCCGTTTTGGCCGGCATCGTAATGAGCGCGCTGGTGTTTGCGTGGGAAAACGCCAAGCGCATCCGTGCGCGCAAGCACATTTTGGACGACGGCACCAAAGTGTATGAAATTTGGGGGCCGCTGTTTTTCGGCAGCATCCAAGCCTTCAACGCCAAATTTGACGTGGCGGGCGACCCCGACAAAGTGGTCATCTATTTTATGGAAAGCCGCGTGGCCGACCATTCCGCGCTGGAAGCCCTCTTCAACCTCGTGGAAAAATACGAGGCGGCCGGCAAGGAACTCCACATCCAGCACCTCAGCCAAGAATGTCAGGAACTGATGGTGAAAGCCTCGCCCAAACTGGCGCGCGTGATTGAAAAAGACGTGGACGACCCACGGTATCACGTGATGGCGCGGGTGATGGAGTAGGGGGCAGCAGTTTTATAAGAACAGCGGGACGAGAAAGTATGCACTCTCTATTCGGTTAGGCTAAAAGTCATTTTCTTGTTGTGACTATTTTTTCTTTTGGTACATATTTTGTTATATTTGCCGTGCGTCTGGGATGAGTCGCCAAGCGTCTCAACCAAGGGAATTTTCCTTGATACCAGTCGCTTTTTTTATGCCTTAAAGTAATGTATTTCTGCTATATTGACGAATCGGGAGTACCACAAATCCCTGGAAATACAAGTCATTATATTTTGGCCGGAATGGCTATTCCAATTTCTTATTGGAAAAATTCGGAGCGAGATGTTGAGGCCATCAAAAAGAAATACAATTTAGAAAATAGCGAAATACATACTGCTTGGATAATGAGGAATTATCTTGAGCAATCACGTATTCCAGAGTTTGAAACATTTGATTTCCTCCAAAGGAGATATGAGGTGCAGAGAATCCGAAATACCGAGCTCTTATCATTATCCCGTTCTGGAAACCGAGCCAGATATAAACAAGCCAGAAAGAATTATCGCAAGACGGATGCCTACATCCATCTGACAAGAGATGAAAGAATAAAATTCATTCGGGAAATTGCCGATTTAATTGGAAGCTGGGGTTCAGTTAGAATTTTTGCTGAAGCCATTGATAAATTGCACTACGACCCCGCAAGAGCGAGATTAACCGTTGATGAACAGGCTTTGGAGCAAGTTGTAACAAGATTTGAACATTATCTCGCAATAAAAGCAGCAGTTACCAACGATAATAATCTTTCGGGCGCATTAATTCACGACAATAACGAAACAGTAGCCAGAAAGCACACCCAATTGATGAAACGTTTTCATAATCAAGGAACGTTTTGGAGAAGTGTCGATAGGATAATTGAAACTCCGTTATTCGTGGATTCTGAATTAACGAGTATGATTCAATTGGCAGATTTATGCAGTTATTCGATTCGTAGGTATTGTGAAAATGGCGAAACGGATTTGTTCAATAGAATATCGCCAAGATTTGACAGGAAAGATGGTATCATTGTAGGAGTAAGACACTTTAGCGTATCTACTTGCTCTTGTGATTTGTGTTCCTGAATTAACCGCAACGTTTTACTATAAGAGCAGTGCTTTTAACCTCAATGGTGCTCATTTAGGTTACCGTTTTAAAATCAGCCAGTTGTGAGGCTATTTCGTTGCCATACTTTTGGACGGTGCCCTTCTGCCATCCAACAGGCAATGATACAAATGAGACCAAAAACATCCTTCCAGTTTTAAGTTTATTCCACACCCTGACAGGGTAATAAGCGGAATCTTTATACCCTGTCAGGGTTTCTACATCTAAAAGGGTTTTGTTGCCGCGCCGTTTTGTCGCGTGAGCAAATTATATAATCTCAAGCCACCAACGGCAAAGTCTTAATTTTTACATTGAAAATTTATTTGCTCGTTTCAAACCTTTTGAGCGCTTTGGCAATCTTGATATTTATTTTTGGATATTGTTTTGGCAGAGTGCGAATTGTAATGGAGTCTCCCTGCGGGTAAATATGCTCATATTCATATACATCCTGATATTGAAAATTTAAAGTGTCAACAACAAAATTGTAAAGAACAGACTCTTTGGAATCAAAAAAGTTAAAGTAATAGTCTCTTTGCTTTTTATACAACAAACCCACCTCCTCCTTTTTGATTAAAAATGGACTTATAAAGGCGATTTTTTGTCCAATTTTAATATTGTTGCCTATCTTGGCTGGAAAGCGCTTTACCGTAACTCTGTAGAGATAGACAGCTGTATCCTTTGCTTTTATAGTTTTTAGCAAAAATAGTTCTCCTTCCAAGGCATCTATTCCATTATAAAACTTTTGCCCATAGGAGTCGGGGGGCGGAAAACCTACGTTGTTGTGGACTTTTATCGGTTTCGGTGGACTATTGCCATCTAATCCGAAAAAGAATATTTCGTCAGGCTTGAATGTGATAAATGTTTTAATAAGACGATCTATCTGCCCTTCAATCAGGTCAAAAGTGCGATGCTTCCCAGCCACCGAAATACCTAGACTATAGTTGTCATTTTTGGGGCGTCTTGAATAATGTAAATAGCGCTGAAGCCCCCCGTAGGAATTGGACTCTAATATTGTCTTGAGCGTATCCATACTTGTCTCCCTAAGTTTCCCTTTGTAAACGCCATTGTAAACTCTAACCTTCACCGATTCATTTTGCTTATCAACATAGTTCGCATAACTAATAGCTCTATCCTTGGTGGAAAAGACAAAGTTGCCATCCGCAAATAGTTTGTAATATATGTGATCGGCGAGATTGGATTCAAAATAGACAAGCTCAAATCGTTTTTTTTCTCTATCAAGATAGGATTCACTGTAGAAGGTGAGATTTCTATCGACCAAATAACAAAACGTGGGATTTAAAAAGGAGCAGCTTATAGATCCATATTGATTAAGTCGAAACCAATTGGGCAGAAATGTCATCATTAATGAATCATCATTAGCCTTATACCTGAAGTAAAGAATTGTGTCGCCCCATCGCTTTTGCGTGCATAAAAATGAACTGTCTGTAAGTGTTAAAGTGTTTCCCCAAGATATTCTAATAGTATCTTCATCAAAAAAAATACTTTCTGTTGTAAATTTTAATTTATTGCCTAATATACTTTCCCATTTATTCTCCAGTAAAATAGCACTTGGAGATTGTCCAATTAACCCAGTATGACCAAAAGAAACTATGGAGCTAAAAATTGCCAATATTGATAAGTTTTTCATTGTCATCTTATAATTCCTTTTTAATCAAGCCTCCCTCAAAATAAATCCTCATAAAATGGAATTGCAGAAATTTTAATACGCGATGCCCCCGACAGTTATCGGCTCGCGCACCAACAGCGTTATCATACAGCCACATCACTTCTCAAAACCCGCAATATCTTTCAAGATTATCGAATCCACCTCATTGGTATCGGCGCTATGCAATACGGAAATATCGCCGGTGGCTTCAAAGACCACGGCTTGGACTTCGGAAAGTTGGTGCACGTTGGCTTCCCTCAATTTCCCCATCAAATCACCTACGCCAACGTTGCATTTCTTCAAATTTTCATAAAAAATTTCCCCGTCTTTCATCAGCATTTGGGGTTTGTTGGTGAAGAGTTTTTTGAAGCGGTCGCTTTTTCTCACCAAGAATGAAAACAGGGTCTGGAAGCCGATGATGCAGGTGAGGGCCAATATTCCTTTCAGCAAATGTTGATTTTTGCTGATGACAATGGTCGCCAAGATGGAGCCTACCGCGATGGTGGTGGCGAAGTCGATGCCGGACATTTTCGCAAACGTTCTGAGGCCGAATACTCGGGTAACTACAATCATTGCCGTAAAAATTCCCAGTACGGAAACGATTAACAAAAGGGCGGTATCTAAATTCATAAGTGTGTTTTTTGGTGATTATTTCTAAGGATTAAAAATTCTAATTCCCATTTTTCAAGGCCAGTTTGACCAAAATCGTGAAATGGTCAGAACCCACGTTCTTGTAGCAAATGCCTATGGCATTTTTTCGCTCGGTTTATCGCCTATTCGAACATTTCCCTGCCCAGCCCGCGTTACCGCGATTCCACAAAACCCTTAAACTGCTCCATCCATTTTTGGCTTTGTTTTTCGAACATTCTGGGAAACAGTTTCGCCATCAATTTGGGCATAAACCCGTTGAATTGCGTGTATTCCACCTCTGAAATGTAGCGGGTTTTGGTGTCCGAAATTTTCTCGAAACGGCTGGTTTGGGTGTTGGTCATATAAACGTGTTCGTAAAGCGCTTTTTTCGCTTTGGGCAAATCGTTGGAGAGGATGGTTTCCGTCAGTTCCATTTTCCGTTTGCCTTGCTGCAGCACAATTCTCGATTTTGCCCCGACCGCTTCGGCTTCGCCTTCCAACAATTCAATGGATTGAAAGCCGTCCTGCCATTCGGCGAAGTGATTTTCATCCCGCCAAAGGCGCACTACTATTTCTATCGGCTGGTGGATGGTGACGGAACATTGGTATTGCATTTTGCTGTTTTTTAAAGGTGATGCACAACAGGATTCTAAAAAAAAATGGGAGCAGGGTATAAGTCCCGCTCCCATTTTCTTTGGGAATGACCGCGCAGCAAAACTGGCGGCTCAACTATTTCTTCAACGTAAACGTCCGCGTCACCGTTTCCGAACTCGGCACGGCGTTGCCCTGCGCGTTCACCAATTGGATGGAAATCGTGTTCTCGCCCATCGGCAAGCCCTCGATGATGTACGGTTGCCAAGTGTCGAACACGAATTCCAAATCTTCGTTGATGGTGGTTTTCACCGCGTAGCCGTCGGGTTGCAGCTCGCCGTTCACCACGTAAAAATCAAACAGGATTTTCTTCGCGTCCTCGCCGGCATACTCGCCCTTGGGACGGCTGTAGAAAAGCATCGGCTCTTTCAAATCATTCATCTGGCCGCCGGCCTCCCCTTCTTTTCCATTGTAATATTGAAAAACTTTGTACGCATTTTCGTTCTTCACGCTTTCGTGATAACTCCTTGACAGAAAGGCGATTCCATAGTGGTAACCGCTCGCCCCCATTTCTTTTTGGAATTTGCCCTCGTAGTGCGCGCTGTACGGGTCGTTGTCGATGATCAAATGGATGTGCTGCCCCTTGGCCGAATTGGCCAGCCCGTTTTCTCCCGCGCCCTCCGTCGCTTTTCCGAGCTCGTAATTTTCCACGGCAAAATCAAAATCCAGCATCCCGCCGTCTTTAGTGGTGTTTTCCTCTGGCGATTTCATTACCAGCTTCGCGTTTTCGTAAGCGGGCGACTTCGCTTTCATCGGATAAATTTTCAGCCCGCCTTTTTCGTAGGATTCCGGCGCGTCGTTTTCCGGTTCGATGGTGGCGCTGTTGTCCTCTTCCGTCGTTTTGTCATCCACTTCGTCCGCGCCTTCCATAGTAGAAGCATCGGGATTGCCGCAACCCGCCAATCCAAAAAGCGCGATGGCGGTGGCAAAAAGGGTGGTCTTTTTCATAATAAAAGATGTGTTTTTTTTGAAAAAGGAGTGGGCGGCGATTTTGTTCAGTTCGGTTGTCAAGTGTCAGTTGCCAGTTGTCAGTCTGGTCGGTAGAGAACTGAAAACCAATCAACCGAGATCCCCCATCCACCAACTGCCGATTGCTGATTGCCGACTGCCAACTGCCAATTGCCGACTGCCAATTGTTAATTGTCAATTGCTGACTGCCGATTGCTAATTGCCAATTGCTGACTGCCGATTGCCAACTGCCAATTGCTGACCGATAACCGACAAACCGATTAACTAACTCGCCTTCATCAGCAGCACATCGTTCACCACCACCTCCGTGGCGTAGCGCTTTTCACCTTCCTTGGTTTCCCAAGCGCGGTGCTTCAGCTTGCCTTCCACGCCCAGTTCGTTCCCTTTGCGGGCGTATTTTTCGATGATGTCCGCCGTCTTGCCCCACGCTATCAGATTATGCCAGTGGGTTTCCGTCACTTTTTCGCCGTTTTTCTTTTGGTATTTCTCGTTGGTGGCGAGGGAGAATCGGGCGAGCTTGCCGCCGTTTTCCAAGTTTTTGATTTCGGGGTCGGCGCCTAGGTGGCCGATCAGTTGCACTTTGTTTCGCATCGTGTTCATCTTGTTGAAATTTAAAGGATTATTAAAATGAATGTGTTCCGAAGAACGACGGGGCAAAAGTGCGGGGCGAGGAAAAGGCGAGGCGGTTTTTAAATGTTTACTACCCGTTTAGTAGTCGCTTGGAAGCGTTTGTAAGTGAATTTTAACAGATAATTGTTTGATTTTGAGTGTGTTTAGGAATTAATTTGAATGATTTAGATTTGGGGTTTAGGAGGGGGGTGTTGTTTATATAAACGTTAGCGGCAAGCTGAAAAACGAAATGCAATTAAAGAAAATCACAGATAAAGGAAAGACGGGAAACTTCTACGTTGGGAAATCCGAAATTCTAACCATAAGTTGGAATAATGGAGCCAATCCTGAATTTTTTGCATTTGGTGAATCAAGAGAACTTCGAAAGGTTGACAAAGAATATTTTGCAATCGAGACAGTCGGAGAGAACTATAGACTAATCGAAGAACAACTTCCCTCAAGCATAGAAAGCTATCAATCGACAAAAGACGAGAAAGGAAATCGATACTTCTGTTTTTATCAAGAAGGAATAATTCACGGATTTGACAGTAACGCTAAAAAAATACTTGAATGGGGAGCTGACGAAGTTGGACAAGGACATCCGATTTACGACATTGACTACCAATTCCCAGATTTTCTTTGGCTTGCATTTCCGACAGGTCAGACAGTTACTCAAGTTTCGATATCCGAACGAAAAGAGATTTATAAAATCGGAGAATATACTTGGGACGATAAATACGACCCTTTGAGTTATCCTGAAAGTTTGTATGTTAAGGGAAAATTTGTTTATATCCCGAATATGGGAAACAATAAACTATTCCGATTTGACAATGAAACTAAAGAACTTGAACTAGTCGAAACTTTTGAAGAGAAACTGTGGCAATACGAAGAGACCGACTTCGGGACATTTATCTTAACTGACACAGGAATTTATGAAATTGAAAAATAAAAAAGCCAGTTGCTAACAAGGTGTATAGTGCATACCCTGCGGGATACGCACCATACACAGAACGTTGACGATAAATTATGAATCCCAAAAACCCGAACGCCCGCGCCTGCCTCGAATGCGGCCAGCCCGTGAAAGGCCGCCGCGATAAAAAGTTTTGCGACGATGCCTGCCGCAATTCGTACAACAACCGCGAAAACCGCGAAGCCACCAACCTGGTGCGCAACACCAACCGCACCCTCGCCAAAAACCGCCGCATCCTCGCCGCGCTGAACCCGCACGGAAAATCCAAAACCACCGTGGACATCCTGCGCGGCAAGGGTTTCGATTTCAATTATTTTACGGGAATGTATGAAACCCAAAAGGGCGGCCGCTACTTTTTTTGCTATGAGCAAGGCTATATTTTATTGGGGAAAAACGAGGTGGCGCTGGTGGTAAAACAGGAGTATGTGGACAGGCAAAAACTGTAATTATAATTTGAACTTTCTATGCTCTTTCTTTTTTAAAAACGGTGGATATTTTTTATCAAAAATAAATGCAAAAAGAAGTCATCCTCGGTTCGGGCGGCGTCATCGGAAATGAAATCGCGCGGACGCTGGCGGAGAAAGGCCGCGTGATAAGGCTGGTGGCGCGAAACCCCGAAAAATTGCCTTTTACCAACGATTTATATTCAGCGGATCTGACCGATCTGGAGCAAACCAAAAAAGCCGTGAAAGGCTGCGGCATCGCTTACCTGACCGTCGGTTTGGAATACAACGCCAAAGTGTGGGAAGAAAAATGGCCGCGCATTATGAAAAATGCCATAAACGCTTGTAAATTAGAGAAATGCAAGCTGGTGTTTTTTGACAACGTGTATATGTACGGCCAAGTGGATGGCACAATGACGGAGGAAACGCCCCTAAATCCCATCTCCAAAAAAGGAAAAGTGCGCGCGGAAATTGCCCGAATGTTGATGCACGAAATGGAAAAAGGCACACTGAAAGCTTTGATTGCGCGGTCGGCGGATTTTTATGGCCCCAATGCAGCACAGGGCGTGGCCAATGTGCTGGTGTTCGATAATTTGGCCAAGAGCAAGAGGCCGCAAATAATGGGCGACCCCGACAAAATCCATTCTTATACTTTTACGAAAGACGCGGCGGTGGCCACGGTGATGTTGGCGCACGAAGCCTTGGCGGAAAACCAAGTTTGGCATTTGCCCACCTCCCCCAACCCCTTGACGCACAGGCAATTTATCGAGGAGTCGGCAGCGCATTTTGATGCCAAACCAAAATTTACCGTATTGAAAAAATGGCTGTTGAAAGTGCTGGGTGTTTTCATCCCCGTCCTGCGGGAAATGCCGGAAATGATGTACCAATACCAAGAACACTATCAATTTGAAAGCGCCAAATTTATGCGCACTTTCGATTTCAGCCCCACTTCTTATAAAGATGGAATCCGGCAAACCGCCGAGAGCTATCAATGTTAAAGACTTGCAGCGCGGCGCATTTTTTATCGCACCTATTTTTACAATGAAAAAGAAAAAGACCCCCACGGATTTGATTGTCAACAAGCTCTACGACTTGCTTTCGCAGGTGCCCGAGGCGAAATTTTCGGGCAAACCGTCCGACCCCGTTTTCGTGAAGCAAATCGTGCGCAGACACGCCGTGCAGGCCAGTTCCGTGTCGGCGGCGCTGAGCATTCCCGGCGGCGTGGTGGGCTTGCTTTCCGTGATTCCGGACGTGGCGGCGGTGTGGCGGATCCAAGCGCAGATGATTGCCAACGTGGCGGCCGCCCACGGCAAAGAGGCGCTGGTGACGCGCGAGCAGATGATTTGGTGTATGTTCCGCCAGATGGCTTTTGGGATGGCGAAGGAACTGATCGTTCAGCAAGGCAGCCGCTATCTCGTAAAACAAGTGCAGCCGAAAATGATCCAAAAAATAGCGGAGAAAATTGGCCACGGCATCGTGAAAGGCCAAGGCGCGAAGTTGATTTCCAAGGCCGTGCCGCTGGTGGGCTCGGTTTCTTCGGGCGCGCTTACTTATTATGATACGATGCGGGTGGGGAAGAACGCGCGGGAGTTGTATTCCAAAGAGGTGATTTTGTTGGGGCCAAAAACATCGGAAAAACCCGTTGTCTAATAGGAATATTGCGCCGCGGCTTTAGCTCGGCGAATAGGGATACCAACCACAGCTGGGCTTTAGCCCAATTAAAATTTCGGCTAAAGCCTAATCATAAAGTGCATCCATTCCAAAACCGGGCTAAAGCCACGGTTCAATACTAATTGTGGCATTCATTTTTATAAGAAAAGTTTTAAATGCACAATAGGTCGGAGAAATAGTCAGGCAGCTTCCCGTTTTAAATTTCCAAATTTTCTAAAATTCTATGAACAATATCATTTTCAATTAGTTACATAGGTATAATTTCGATTTTTTAATCACATCAAAATAAATACATTATGAAAATTACAACACTAAAAGATCTTTTCATCCACCACGTGAAGGATTTGTACAACGCCGAATCGCAACTGGAAAAAGTAGCGCCCACTTTAATGGATGCCGTTCATTTTGACGGTTTGAAAAATGTGCTGAAAAAGCACGGCGAATTGATTGGGCATAATAAAGAGTCGCTGGAGAAAATCGCCGATAAAATGGATTTTTCCACCACCGGCGAAAAATGCCACGCGATGGAAGGCATCATCAAAGAAGCGCAACATTTCTTGAATGAAGATACGGAAACTGACACCCGCGACGCTGGAATCATTGCCGATGCCAACCGCATTACACATTACTTCATTGCGGGATATGGTACGCTGAATCAATGGGCAGAGCGAATGAACCTTGACAATGAAATCCAAAATTGGCTGACCGAATGCCTGACCAACGCCAAATGGGTGGATGGCGAACTGAAAACTGTAGCCAAAAACAACGTGAACCAAGCCGCGATGATGAACTAATTTTTGATTAAAATTGACCAAGAGTCCCGTTTTACGCAATGTAAAACGGGACTTTTTTTTGTGAAAAACTCAACTTATCGATTACCGTTGAGTTTAAAAAACTTAGCGTTTTTAATTTTTTAAAGAATTTGCAAATGGCCATTCGAAATTTGACGGATTTATTTCAGCACCACGTTCAAGATTTGTACAATGCCGAGGCGCAATTGGAAAAAGCCGCGCCCGCTTTGATGGATGCCGCCGAGGATGAATGTCTTAAACAAGCCTTGGAAAAACACGGCGCCATCATCGGCGACAACCGCCGTGCGCTGCGTGAAATCGCGAACGAAATGGACTTCCAGCCGACGGGTGAAAAGTGCCACGCGATGGAAGGCTTGATAAAAGAGGCCTCCAAATTTTTACAGGAAAAAGCCGAGCAGCCCGTCCGAGATTTGGGCATTATTTCGGAGGCCGACCGCGTGGCGCATTATTTTATCGCTGCCTACGATGTGCTTTGCGATTGGTCGCGGCAGTTGGAACTGAGCGAGTATATTCAAGAAAATTGTGAAAAATGCTTGACCAACGTGCGCCGCGTGGACGAAAAACTGCTGGAAACCGCGCGCGATTCGATGCATAAATTGTCGTTGAACTGATTTATTCGCCGGTGCGCGACCACGCTGCCGCGCAATTTTGCTGTCGCGCAATTATATCACGTGGGCTATTTTCCAAACCTTTCCCGTCCCGATTCCCTTCCTATTTTTGACGATTCAAAAATTTCAATCATAAAAATATTCTAAAATGAAAGTAACGGTAGTGGGCGCTGGCGCAGTGGGCGCGAGTTGCGCGGAATACATCGCCATCAAAAATTTTGCATCCGAAGTGGTGCTGGTCGATATCAAGGAAGGCTTTGCCGAGGGCAAGGCGATGGACTTGATGCAGACCGCCTCACTGAACGGTTTTGATACCAAAATCACGGGCACCACCAAAGATTATGCGCCGACCAAGGGCAGCCAAGTGGCGGTGATCACTTCGGGGATTCCGCGCAAGCCGGGGATGACGCGCGAAGAACTGATCGGCACCAACGCCAAAATCGTGAAGGAAGTGGCGAAAAACCTCATCGAGCATTCGCCGGAGGTCATCATCATCGTGGTGTCCAACCCGATGGATACGATGGCATATCTGTGCCACCAAGAATTGGATTTGCCCAAAAACCGCATCATTGGGATGGGCGGCGCGCTGGATTCGGCGCGCTTCAAATACCGCTTGGCGGAAGCTTTGGAAGCCCCCATTTCCGATGTGGACGGGATGGTGATCGGCGGCCATAGCGATACGGGGATGATTCCCTTGACGCGCTTGGCCACGCGCAATTCCGTTCCCGTTTCCGAGTTTCTTTCCGATTCCCGTTTGGAAGAAGTGAAGGAAGAGACGAAAGTGGGCGGCGCCACTTTGACGAAATTATTGGGGACGTCCGCTTGGTATGCGCCGGGCGCGGCCGTTTCGGCAATGGTGCAGGCCATCGCCTGTGATCAAAAAAAGATGTTCCCCTGCTCCTGCTTGCTGGAAGGCGAATACGGCTTGAAGGATATTTCGATTGGCGTGCCGGCTTTGATTGGCGCGAACGGCATCGAAAAAATCGTGGAAATTGAACTGGACGATGCGGAGAAAAATAAGCTGGAAGAAAGCGCGGAGGCGGTGCGGAAAACGAATGGGCTTTTGTAGTTGTCGGTTCTTGGTTGTCGGTTGTCAGTCTGTGTGCAGTACCACCTCAGGTTGAGCGCCTTCAGAGTTGTCTTTCTTTAAAATATAAAAACCCACTCGATTGGAGCGGGTTTGTTCTTTGAGACCTGACAGGTTTATAAAAACCTGTCAGGTCTTTCTAATCTTAAATCTTTGTGTCCTTAGAAGCTGTCTAAAAACGTTTCAACATAATTTTTATGGAGGCTAAAAGCACCATCGCCTCCGATGAGCTCTTCAGCCTCTCGTAGTTCTTTGAGTTCCTGCGGCAGGTGTCCAGCCAGGCGAAGGTGCGCTCGACCACCCAGCGCCGGGGCAGCACCTGGAAGCCGCCCCCCTCGGGCTTCTTGATTATCTCCAAGTCGATGCCATGGTCTTTTTTGGCCTTCTCCACCAGTTTGCCCGCGTAGCCGCCGTCGGCCCAGAGCTTGCGCAGGCACCGCCAGTCCCCCGCCATCCCGTCCAGCAGCCCGGCCGCGCCGTCCCTGTCCTGCACCGAGGCCGGGCCGACCTCCACGGCCAGCAGGTGGCCCTGGGTGTCCACGGCGATGTGCCGCTTCACCCCCTTGACCTTCTTGCCCGCGTCGTAGCCCGCCGGCTGCCCTGCCACCAGGGTGTTCTTGACGGACTGGGAGTCCACCGAGCCCGCCGTGGGCTGCGGGCCGCGCCCGGCCTCTGCTCGGCGCGCCTCCACCAGAGATGCGTTCACCGCCTCCCACAGGCCGCTGTCCCGCCAGGCGGCGTAATAGTAATAGACCAGCTTCCAGCCGGGGAAGTCCGAGGGAAGCATCCGCCACTGGCAGCCGCTCTCCACAAGGTACATAACCGCGTTGACCACCTCGCGCAGGCCGTGCTTGCGCCTGCGGCGGGTGTCGAAGAATTTTGATAATATTGCCCACTGGCCGTCGCTCAGGTCGCTCGGGTAAGCCGTCATGATTATGATTTTGGTGAATCACAATTTTCGGCATGCAGGAAGGGCCCAGCGGCGGCCTTCCTTGTTTTTTCTCAACACTGGTATATGAAATAATCATTTCTAGACAGCCTCTTAGTGATTTTGTGGCGAAAAAAATTGAATTACATCAAAAGAAAAAACTGAAATGCCCTTTATGTCTGGCTTGCGTTGCTTTGATAGGAACCTGCCTGCCTGCAGACGCGGATGACGCGGATTTGAACGGATTTTTTAAAAAATAAAACCCACTCGAACGGAGTGGGTTTTTTTATGCCTACAACTTTGTGTCCTTCGTGCCTTTGTGGCAAAAAAAAAGGGGTGGTTTAAAAAAAGAAACTAAAATGCCCCATCAAAAAGCGCGGGCTGCCAGGTGTAAAATGGATTTCCGAAACGGGTGAAACTTCCCCGCGCAAGCGGCTTTCTGTTTCAAATTGCGCCTCTTTCCATTCGGTATTCAAAACATTCTGCAAGTTCAGCCCGACTTCAAATTTTGCAGTGGTATAATTCAAAACTGCGTCCATCAAAAAGTAGCCCTCCGCCGTCAGCGAATGGTCTTCGTTGGCGGCGCGGTCGCCCAGATAGCGGTAGCGGACGCTGCCGTTGATGCCATTTTGTAAATTATACGAAAGCCCGCCAATGCTGGTAAATGTGGGCGCGAGCGGGATAAAATCCTCCCCGCTCTCGGCATCCAAGCTGCGGGGCTTGGTGTAATTCACATCTACGTCCGCGTACAGCCAATCGAAAATTTCAGCCCGCGCGGAAACGTCCACGCCCAGTCGCCGTGTGTAGCCGCTGGGCTCCACGATGGCGGCATCGCCCACATACACAAATTCCTGTTCCAGATCCAAAATCCAGCCCGCCACTTTAGTCACGATTTTCGGCCCGATTTTAAATTCCGCGCCCACATCCGCGCCATAAGCCTTGGGGAGGATTTGCTCGCCACCCCGCGCCACCACTACCCGTGCATCGTTGCTGTGAAAACCGATTCCCGCTTTCGCAAAGAGCAAAGTATTGTCGCTCAAATCATAAAAAACCGAAGCTTTGGGGCTGGCAATGGTTTGGGTTTCCGATTGCAAATCGTACACGGAATCGAGAATGTTTTCATATTGAAAATCAAAATAATCCACCCGCGCGCCGAGGTTGAAACGGAGGCGGTCGGTCACTTCCAAATTCTCGCTGGCGTAAAGCGCGCCGTTAAATTGTTGGATGTTTCCCAGCGCCAAATATTCCAAAATTTCTGTACGATTTTTCGTTCGTGAAAGTTCCACATCGTCGTTTTGGTCGAAGCGCGCTTGCACACCGATTTCGGAAGTCAGCGGCAGGTTTCCGAGTTTCCGTTTGAAATGATAACTGCCGTTATAGCCGTAGATTTTGCGGTCTTCGTGCTGCCGGATTTGGTCGCCGTTCACGGAATCCTCCAAAAAGAAAGTGAAGTTGGAAAACAGTTCAAAATCGTATTTTATAAAGAAGATTTGGTTCTTCATAAAATCACCTTTTTCGTTGAGCCGTTTGGTGTGCGTTCCGCTCAAATTAACGCGCGAAGTTTGGCCGCCCTCCGTGTCGTCTATCGCGCCAAAGCGAGATATAGCGCCGCTTTCCACTGCCCTTACGGGAATTTGCCCGCTCGCGTCCCAGCTGCTGTTCAGCACCGAGGCCTGCACGCTCAGCTTGTTTCCATCGGACAGAAAACCCGTGTATTTTCCCAATAAATTCAACCGGTGAAAATTTTGGTTGCTTTCAAAATAACCGTCCGTCAGGTTGATTTCGGAAGCCAAATAGGCTTGTTGTCGTTCTTTTTCCAGCAGTTTGAACATCCCCACCGTGCGCAGCGAATTGAACTGCCCGCCTTGCAGTTTCACAAGGTTTTTATCCAAAAATTCTTTGGTTTGAAATTCCGCGAAACCGGCCGTGGCAAAATCGCCTTTGTCGGCGTGGTAGGTTCCTTTCTCAAAATTCACCCGCTCAATGGTTTCGGGGATGATAAAATGCAAATCGGAGTAGCCTTGCCCGTGGGCGTGGCTCACCATATTCACGGGCATTCCGTCCGCCGTCAAGCTGATATCCGTGCCGTGGTCGATGTCGAACCCGCGCAGGAAAATCTGCTCGGCCTTGCCACCGCCCGCGTGCTGCGCAATGAACAGGCCCGGCACGTTCCGCAGCACGTCCTGCGAATTGGTGACAGGGCGCAGTTTTATATCCAGCACGTTTATTGTGTTGATTTTCAGAGCATTATTGGATGAAATCTGCACTTCGCTCAAATTGACGGGCGAAGGCTCTAAATAAAACTTCACCGACGAACTTTCATTTTCAGAAAGTTTCACCGTTCGTGATTGCGCTTCAAATCCCAAAAAACGGGCTTCCAAAATGTAAGTGCCTCCTTCGAGATTTTGGATTTTGAAGGTGCCGAATTCATCGGTGGTGGTTCCGTTGTCGGTATTGGAAATTTTAATGGTGGCGCCGATCAGCGGCGCTTGGGTGGCGGCGTCGTACACCGCTCCTTTTATCGTGCCTTGGTGGGCACGCAGCGCCGTTGCGAAAAGCACGGCGGCGCTGATTAAAATAATTTTTTTCATGGTGAAATTTTTGGGTTTGATATGAACATTTGATGGCACTTTACCGCGACATTTAGGACGGTTTGCCCAGCGCGGCAATAGGCGGAATCCTAACCCGCGCCATCCTGAGCGAAGTCGAGGAGCCATCCTAAAACAAAATGAGGAATATTAAATCAAACCCAAAACTGCGGCGGTGGTGAAGGCCGCTTCAAGAAAACCGGAGAATGGTTTTCCAAAAAAGAAAAGTAGTTTTTTGCGAAAGCAGGAAATGCAACGACGGAAAATTCAAAATGAGAGGGAAGGCAATTGAAAACCAATAAGTTGAGGTGTTTTTCTTCTTCTTGGTTTTCGTTTTCGTGCGAATGAAAATGGGGGCTTTCTTCGTGTGAATGTTCGTGCGCGACCGCCTCGGTGTGCGACGTTTCAAAAAAGTGCAAGCCGCCGTGCACGCCCATCACCAAGGGATGGTAAAATACCGTAAAGAGGTAAAACAGAAGCGCAAATTGTGCAGCGGGGTTTTTCACCAAAAGTGATTCAAGGTGCGAAAATAGGTTTTGAAAATTTTCTGTAAAGGTTTACGGACATTTTTATGGTTTGGATTTTTGAGAAGTCAATCTTTTCCAAAATTCAGAACTTTGGAAAAGCTGCCCGCATACATAAATCCTTGCCTCCGCTTCCTTGGCAAAATGGAGGGCAGATAAAACGTTGGCAAAGGTGTCAAGTCATCAATTTCACTATTTAATGTTACCGTATCGGGAACTTATTGTAGGTTTGCCTAAAATTAAATTTTGCACGTCATCGCCAAACGTACACTCCGACAATTTTGGGAAAAACATCCCGAAGCGCAGCAACAATTAAATGGTTGGTTTAGGGAGGCGAGTAAACCCGAAAGGCAAAAATTTCAACGAAATCAAGGCCAAATTTCCGAGTGCCAGTATTTTAATAGATAATCGAGCGGTTTTTAATATAAAAGGCAATCATTTTAGATTGGTCGTGAAGTTCAATTTTGGATATCAAACTTGTTATATAAGGTTTGTTGGAACCCACGCAGAATATGATAATATAGATGCCATAAAAATTTAAAGAAATGAAACCACTAAAAAACGAAGAAGATTACAATAATGCACTTAAGCGGGCGGACGAAATCTTTGATGCAAAACGAGATACGCCGGAGGGCGATGAGTTTGAAGTTTTGGTTTTATTGATTGAGGATTACGAAGAGAAACATTACCCCATCCCCGACCCCGACCCCATCGAAGCCATCAAATTCCGAATGGAACAAATGGGGATGAAACAAAAGGATTTGGCCGAGGTTGTAGGCTACAAAAGCCGTGTAAGCGAAATTCTAAATCGCAAGCGAAAGTTGACATTGGAAATGATACGAAAATTGAACAAATCTTTGAATATTCCGGCGGAGGTTTTGGTGCAAGAATATTAGGAAATAGTGAATAGTGAATAGCGAATAGTGAATAGTGAATAGTGAATAGTGAATAGTGAATAGTGAATAGTGAATAGTGAATAGTGAAAATTTCCTAAGGTCGGCATTATCACTGAACTCGGAACAACGAACGCGGAACAAGAAACTTCAAACCTGAAACAACAAACAAATTAAAGAATGGAAAAAGTAGCTCCCTACGAACCCAAAAACAAAGTCCGCATCGTCACCGCCGCTTCGCTCTTCGACGGTCACGATGCCGCCATCAACATAATGCGGCGCATCATCCAAGCAACGGGCTGCGAGGTCATCCATCTCGGCCACGACCGCAGCGTGGAAGAGGTGGTGAACACCGCTATCCAAGAGGACGCGCAGGCCATCGCGATGACTAGCTACCAAGGCGGCCACATCGAATATTTTAAATATATGCGCGATTTGCTCAATGAAAAAGGGGCGGGGCACATCAAGATTTTTGGCGGCGGCGGCGGCGTGATTTTGCCCGAGGAAATCGAGGAACTGCACGAGTACGGCATCGACCGGATTTACTCGCCCGACGATGGCCGCAAGATGGGCCTGCAAGGGATGATAAACGATATGGTGGAAAAGAGCGATTTCCCCACCGGCAAAGACATCAACGGCGAAGTGGCGCAGTTGGACGACAAGTTCAAACCGGCCATTGCCAAGCTGATTTCGGCGGCGGAAAATTATCCCGAAGAAACTTCGGATGTGCTGGATGAAATTCACGCGAAAGCGGAAAAAATAGACACGCCGGTTTTGGGAATCACGGGTACGGGCGGCGCGGGAAAATCCAGTTTGGTGGACGAATTGGTGCGGCGTTTTTTGATGGATTTCAAAGACAAAACCATCGCGATTGTGAGCGTGGACCCGTCCAAACGCAAGACGGGCGGCGCGCTGTTGGGCGACCGGATTCGGATGAACGCCATCCGCAACGACCGTGTGTATATGCGCTCGCTGGCCACGCGGCAGAGCAACCTCGCGCTGAGCAAACACGTGCAGGAAGCCATCAATATTTTGAAGGCCGCGAACTACGATTTGATTATTTTGGAAACGTCGGGCATCGGCCAAAGCGATACCGAAATCACCGACCACAGCGACGTTTCTTTATACGTGATGACTCCCGAATATGGCGCGGCTACGCAGTTGGAAAAGATTGATATGCTGGACTTTGCGGACATCATCGCACTGAATAAATTTGACAAGCGCGGCGCGCTGGATGCCCTCCGTGATGTCAAAAAACAGTACCAGCGCAACCACCAACTTTTTGATAAAGACGCGGATTCTATGCCCGTTTTTGGAAGCATCGCCAGCCAATTCAACGACCCCGGGACCAATGCGCTTTACCGCGCGATTATGAACAAAATCGTCGAAAAAACGGGGGCGGAAGAACTGAAATCCGATTTTCACGCCAGCGAGGAAATGAGCGAGAAAATCTTCATCATCCCGCCCAAGCGGACGCGCTATTTGAGTGAGATTTCTGAAAATAATCGCGCTTATGATGAGAAGGTGGAAAGCCAAAAAGAAGTCGCGCAAAAATTGTTTGGATTGTATCAGGCGGTTTTAACTTTTGGTGGACCGGATTTGCTTGATGAAAGTGAATCAAATTCTGATAATGAAACCGTTCAATCTCTTACCGAGAAATTTCAAGAATTAAAGAAAGATTTAGACCCCCACAATTTTGATATAATCAAAAATTGGGAATCGGTTAAAAATCGATATAAAAATGAGGTCTATTCCTTCAAAGTTCGGAACAAAACCATTGACATAAAAACCCATACGGAATCGCTTTCTCATACGATGATTCCGAAGGTTTCATTACCGAAATATTCCGCTTGGGGAGATTTGTTAGAATGGAATTTACAGGAAAACGTGCCCGGCGAATTTCCTTATACGGCGGGTATTTATCCATTTAAAAGAACTGGCGAAGACCCAACCCGAATGTTTGCCGGCGAGGGCGGTCCCGAACGGACGAACCGCCGCTTTCATTACGTGAGTTTGGATATGCCCGCCGCGAGGCTCAGCACGGCTTTCGACTCGGTGACGCTTTATGGAAACGACCCCGATTACCGTCCGGATATTTATGGGAAAATCGGTAATGCAGGCGTGAGTATTTGTTGTTTGGACGATGCCAAAAAACTCTATAGCGGTTTTGATTTGTGCAAGCCGACCACTTCCGTTTCGATGACGATAAACGGCCCTGCGCCAATGTTGCTGGCCTTTTTTATGAACGCCGCCATCGACCAACAATGTGAAAAATACATTCGCGAAAATGGGTTGGAAAAGGAGGTCGAAAAGAAGTTGAAAGAAATTTATGATGATAATGATTTAAAAAGGCCGGAATATCAGGGAAGCCCATCCCCAGCCCTTCCCAAAGGGAAGGGTGACGCGGTGAAAAGTGGGGGCGGAAAAAGCACCGCTGAAATTAAGGATGGCGGTGGGGCGAGCGTGTCCCCCTCCTCGGAGGGGGTGTCGACGAAGGAGGCGGGGGAGGGTTTAAAGAACCTCGCCGTGGACGGCCAACTTCCCGCTGGAAACAACGGCCTCGGCCTGATGCTTTTAGGCATCACCGGCGACCAAATTTTGGATGCCGAAACTTATGGAAAAATCAAAGCGGAAACCTTGCAAACCGTGCGCGGAACGGTGCAGGCCGATATTTTAAAAGAAGACCAAGCGCAGAATACTTGCATTTTTTCCACGGAATTTGCGCTGCGCCTGATGGGCGATGTGCAGGAAAGTTTCATCGCCAAAAAAGTGCGGAATTTTTATTCGGTTTCGATTAGCGGCTATCACATTGCGGAGGCGGGCGCCAACCCGATTACGCAGCTCGCTTTCACCCTCGCCAACGGTTTCACTTACGTGGAATATTACCTCAGCCGTGGGATGGACATCAACGATTTTGGGCCGAATTTAAGTTTCTTTTTCAGCAACGGCATTGACCCCGAATATGCGGTGATTGGCCGCACGGCGCGCCGTATTTGGGCGAAGGCGATGAAGGAAAAATACGGCGCGAATTCCCGCGCGCAGATGCTGAAATATCACATCCAGACCAGCGGCCGCTCGCTGCACGCGCAGGAAATTCAGTTCAACGACATCCGCACCACTTTGCAGGCACTGTACGCGATTTATGACAATTGCAACTCGCTGCATACCAATGCCTACGACGAGGCGATTACCACGCCCACCGAGGAAAGCGTGCGCCGCGCGATGGCTATTCAACTGATTATCAACAAAGAACTGGGTTTGGCGAAAAATGAAAACCCCATTCAAGGCAGTTTCATAATCGAAGAATTGACCGACTTGGTGGAGGAGGCGGTGCTGGCCGAATTTGACCGCATCACCGAGCGCGGCGGCGTGCTGGGCGCAATGGAAACGATGTACCAGCGCGGCAAAATCCAAGAGGAATCGCTGTATTACGAGACACTGAAACACACCGGCGAATTCCCAATTATCGGGGTGAACACCTTCCTGAGTTCGACGGGTTCACCGACGGTGCGGCCCGGCGAGGTCATCCGCGCCACCCAAGAGGAAAAGGAATATCAAATCAAAATGCTGGAGCGGCTGCACGAAGCGTTTGATGGTCGATCCGACAAATGGCTGGAGAATTTGCAGAAAGCCGCCATCCACAACGACAACCTATTCCACGTGCTGATGGAAGCGGTGAAATTTTGCTCGCTGGGGCAGATTACGAATGCGTTGTTTGAGGTGGGGGGGCAATATCGGAGGAATATGTGATTTTTTTTACAGCAAAAAGAATTTGGATTTATTCCTTCTTTGACAACGTTTGAATTCTGTGGACTAATTTCTTGAAATCAGGAAAATCTTGTTCTAACTGACTGGCCTCCAGTTTCTCCAAAAGCAAAACGCCGTCTGATATTTTACCATACCCTCCTTTGCGCTTGGATTTTTTGGTGCAGTCGTAAAGCTTCCGCGCAGGCTTTGCTATCTGCATCGGTTTTTTGTTTTCAAATTTCGCAAAAAGCTCTTCCCTCCATAGTTCTTTCAGAATATTTGGTTGAGATATGAACCAAGCCTCCATTTCTTGTACCATAAAGAAGATATCCTTCTCGTACTTTGATAATGAAAGTCGCTGTATTTCAGCCGCCCGCGCCATTGGTGGTTTATCCAAGTCCACCAACAGCAAGAATGTTTCAGTGCCTTTTTCTTGCAAAAGTTTAAAACGCTTGATGGCTTCACCTTATGGGCCAAGCATTTGTATCGCCAACTTCACGTTTGGGACGGCTCTCCTTAGCAACGACCCCATCCCAACCCGTAAAAGCGAATCCCCCTCTATTATGATGGTGATTTTTTCCATCCCGACTAAAACCTGACCCCGCCCAATTCGCCTTTTTCCCACATATTTCCAGGTGCAAATTCAGTGTACCAGTCTTGAAAATCTTCCTCCGAGAATGCATTTATTTGGGTAAGGTTGCTTTCGTCTTTCTCAAATACACGGATATTTTTGACTTTAAAGCGATTTAGCAACAATGTGGAATGCGTGGCAATTATGATTTGAGATTCATAGGACGCCTCGCTCATTATCGTGGCCAAGTGATTTATCATATCTGGGTGCAAGCCTTTTTCAGGCTCATCAATAAAAATGGCTGGCCCGCGCGATGGATTTAAGAAAATGGCCATCAGACATAAAAACTTTAAAGTACCATCAGAAACGTGGGCGGCATGAATGGCCGAATTCAATTTTTTTTCTTTTAAATAAGCTTGAAAAACGCCGTTCCCCAATTGCTGAAATTTCACATCAGAAAACTGCTCATTTACCATATTCAAATGGCACGTAATTCTCTCAAAAGTAGGGGTATGTTTTATATCTAAAGTATTCAATAAAGGGAATAGGTTTTCGCCGCGCGCCGACAATTTTTCCTTGCCCGTGGCTTTGATGGATTTTCGCAGGGGACTGTTTGGGGAAGTGTCGAAATAATGGTAAATATCGATGGAGCGCAGTGCCTTGGCCAAGGCCGTTAAAGCTGGGTAGCGGTCGGAATCATCGATGCTGGCCAGTACCAATTCTTCAGGATTTTTGTCATCGTAATGTATTTTCTGCCAGCCAGTTCCATTGTTTCCCCCATTTTCATTGGGGTCATTTTGAGCCTCTTTTTCAAAAATCCAGCCTCGTCCGTGCTGAAAGTTGAGCAGGGTGAAATTAGACTTGTTTTCTTTCACGGAATTTACCCATTCCACCACATCATAATTATCAAAAGCGGGTTTTTTTCGTAAAATAATTTGGTACTCAATATCATCTTGAAAATAGTAATTGAATTCCGAAAGGTTTTTTTTATCCAAAATAAAGTTCAAACCAATACTATCCGCATATTCAGAAGAGCCAACAGTTTTGCAGAAAAGAGAATCAAAACCACCCCATTCGCGCACCACTTCGGAAAGTTCGTTTTTCATCCCCGATTTTAGCATCTCAACGGCTTTAAAGAAGTTTGACTTTCCAGAGCCGTTGATGCCAATCAAAAGATTTATGTCCTCCTCCATATCAATAACCGTTTTTTGGAAGCTGAAGAAGTTGATAAGTTCGATTTTTTTAATCATAGCTGGAATTTCGAATATTTGGTTTTAAGTGAGATGAAAATGGGATTGTAGATTTTCCTAAACCCCAAGCAAAGGTAACGGGATTTTGGAAGCATCGTTTCCTGCCCGACCAATAACGAACTTTACCTTCGCCACCCAAAAAAAATTCCAAAAACCACCCAATGAAACTCACCGATTTCGAAGCTGATCTCCCCTCGGAAATCCTCAAAAGAGGCCGCGAATATTTCGCCGAAGAGCGGGTGCGGCATTTGGAAAAAGTGGCTGGCGGCCTGTGGGTGGCCGAGGTGGAGGGTATGGAACGCTATACTGTAGAAGTGCGCACCCATCGACATACCATCAAAGGTTGGGAATGCAACTGCCCTTACGAACACGGGCCGATTTGCAAACACGCGGTGGCGCTTTTTTACGCCATTGCGGATGAAATGGAACTGGCTCAGAAGTCCAAATCCGGCAAAAAGAAACCACCGAAAAAAGACCAAGTGGCGGAGATTTTTGGCAAGGTGGGCAAGGAAGATTTGCAGGATTTCATTGTTCAGCAATTCCGGCGCGAGCGGACGTTGAAGAACGCTTTCATCGCCCATTTTGCCGAAAGGCTGGAGCAGGCCGACGGCGAAAAATACCGCACCATCGTGCGCCACCTGCACCGCGCCGCCAGCGACCGCCGCGGATTTGTGGACTACCGCCAATCCCAAAAACTGGCGGGCGCGCTGCAAGATTTGGTGCAAAAAGCCGCGCAACTTCTGGGCGCTGGGAATTTCGTGGAGGCGCTCACCATCTGCCAAGCGCTGACGGAAGAAGGCTGTTCGTTCCTTTTGGATATGGACGATTCTTCGGGGCGGGTGGGCGGCGTTTTAACTACAGCTTTTGAAACGCTGCACGACTTGGCCCAGCAGGCCCCGCCGCCGCTCAAAGACCAGCTTTTCGACTATTGCCTCGGCGAGTTTCCCAAAAGCAAATACCACAATTTTCGGTTCGACCGCCACTTTCTGGACATCCTGCCCACGGTGATGACGACCGCAAAACAGGAAGAGCAATTTTTGGCTTTGCTGGACGCCCAAATCGAAAAGGAACGGAAAACCCTTTACGGAAATTACGGGATGGTGGGGTTGCTACGCACCAAACTGGATTATCTGAAAGAAGCGGGCCGCAAAAAAGAGACCGACAAGCTAATGGACGAAAATATTCATTTGCCTGAAATCAGGGCGATGCGAGTGAAGGAAGCGATGGCGGCCAAAGAGTATGAAACCGCCAAAACGCTGTGCCAAAAAGGATTGGAGATTTCTGAAAAGCACGGCCGTCTTGCCACGGAGAACCAATGGCGCGACAAACTGCTGGAGATTGCCCAACTGCAAAAGGACGTTCCCGAAACCCGCCGGCTGGCCGAGGCGCAATTTTTTGCGGGGCATTTCGGCGCGGGGTATTATCACATTTTGAAAAAAACCTACCCGAAAAAAGAATGGCCGGAACGCTACGAAAGATTGATTGCCAAAATCAAACAAAAAAACCAAGGATATTACGGTTTTGATGATGTACTGGCGTGGATTTACAGCGAAGAAAATTATACCGAACGCCTATTGTCGCTGTTACAGGAAAACCCGCGCCGCATAGATTTGATTGAGAAATACTGGGCTTCCTTGCAGCAAAAATTCCCGAAAGAAACGCTGGCGCTTTACACCGAGGCGGTGGAAGAGCTGGCTACCTCAACGGGCCGCAGCATTTATAATGAAGTGGCGCGGCATCTCAAAAACATCCAAAAAATGGAAGACGGCGAGAAAAGGGTGGAAATGCTGGTGGACGATTTTAGGGAGCGGTATAAAATGCGGCGGGCAATGATGGAGGTGCTGGGGGGTTTTTGAAAAAATGGGGGGCGGCGCGTGCTAAAATCTGCGCCCGTCCGGTCTTTCTGAAATCCTAATATTGCTCAAATTGCCACGCCCAAATTTTTACAAATTTTGCTCCACCCATTTTGGAAAAAGTTCAACCTTTTTTCGGTCTTTAGATTGAAACAAAAAAGGTGCGACATCATCCGCCATTTCTTTAATATCCAAATTTTGGCATTTTTCCAATACGGCTTTTTTTAAATCTTTGGAATTGGAAATATTTACTTTTTGATGGAGATAGTCAAAGTTGATTTTGGCATCCAAACTTTCTAAGAAAACCACATCAAAAAAATCACGTCCTTTATTTCGTTTTCGGTTCAAAATGGCGTTATATTTTTGCGCTAAAAGTAGTGGAAGTGGCGTAGCAAATATTTCGGTAAAAACATCAAACTTATTGAGCAAAATTAGTTCGGGTTCAAATTCAAAATTTTGAGGCTCGGTATCCAGTTGAATGAGGATTTTTTGCTCGCGGTGGCCGCTCAATTTTTCTTCAAAAAGAATGTGGGGAAAGCGGACGTAACAATGAAAAGTCCCTTTTTTTACGGTTTTGATTTCCACTTGATATCCTTCTAATTCCAGCGCGCGCCGTACCAGTTCGGAAATTTGATTGAAGTCGCTTGCACTCAATCCAAAATTGTCGAAATCCAAATCTTCAGAAAAGCGCTGGTTGCCGTGTAGGATACGCAGACAGGTGCCACCCAAAAAAGCCAACTGCCGCGCATAATCCGAATTATAAATGATTTCTAAAATTTTATGTTGCAAATATTCGCGCAGTAAAAAACTTCCGAAGGGCTGCAAATTCGGCGGATAAAATTTTCGTATTTCGGGAAGTCTAAGCATTCAGCCATTTTTTAAAATATTCAAACCTTTTGTGAAAAGCCAAATTTTCCATCGAATCCTTATATTTTTCCATCCTTTTAAAATGACAAGTTTCGATGATTTCGGTAGCGTTCCATCGCAAAGATTCAAATGCTGATTCTGAATTTAACTTGGAATTTAGGTATATAAAATCTAACAAGGCTTTCTCAGGTTCTACTATTTTTATTTGATGATTTTCCCAACTTAAAAGTGTATAGCCAAAAAAGTGGCTGGGCTTCATATTTCGATAGGAAAAATTACGATGCTCCGATTGAAAATTTTGGGTACGGCGCGTTGTGATGCTGGTGATTTGAAAAGCACTTTCGGGGATAAATCCATAAAAATCCAAAGCAGATTCCAAGGAAATATAGGAGGGTTCAAAAATCCGGTTGGCCGCAAGCCACCAAAGCTCTTGGGAGTCAGTCGTTTCTGCGAAAGTGTAGTGCCCCCGGATAATTGGTTGCAAGTAGTTTTTCTGTTTCCACTGGCTCAGTCTTTTGCCGTCAAAATTGGGGAAGTGCTTCTGCGCATCGGACAGCGAAAAAATTTTGAAGGGCAGGAATTCATGCCGAAAAGTGGGATAGTCGATGCGCATTTATTTCTTTTAAAGGTCAAATATAGCCCTTATCTGAAACAAATCACAGAGTGATTTAAATCAAACTGAACTACCGGAGATACCTATTTCTATTCATCCTATTGAAAGGCGCCTCAAGTAAATTTTAGATTTCAATACTTTCTATGCAACTTTTTTCATCAAAGCGATGCAAGGCGAACCGCGGAATTTCTGAACATTCATCGCTCTAAAATCTTTTTCGCGGCTTCCTAAATTATAAAAGGATAACTTTTTACCTTGCCGTCTTTCTCACCAAAATCTAACGAAAGAATGACCGAACAAACTACCGACCGCCTCGCCACCGTCGCCCAATTCGTGAACAGCACGGGCAGTCATATATTCCTTACAGGAAAAGCGGGGACGGGCAAGACCACTTTTCTAAGAAACCTCGCTGAAAGCACCCACAAAAACTACGTCATCGTAGCGCCCACGGGCATCGCGGCGCTCAACGCAAAAGGGGTTACGATTCATAGCCAGTTTTTGCTGCCGTTTGGGACGTTCATCCCCGAACGGAAACCTGCGGGGGAATTCGGACAGGTGGCCAATTTTTATACCTCCCACACATTGGGGCGGCGGCACAACCTGAATAGCGACCGCAAAAAAGTGCTGCGCAGCCTCGACCTTTTGATCATCGACGAGGTGAGTATGCTGCGCGCCGATATTCTGGATGCGATTGATTATCGTTTGCGTTCCGCCAAGGGGAATTTCCAACAACCCTTTGGCGGCGTACAGTTGCTAATGATTGGCGACCTCCACCAACTGCCGCCCATCGTGAAAGACAACGAGTGGAATGTTCTGAAAAATTATTATCAAAGTCCGCATTTTTTTGAGGCCAAAGCGCTATCTGAAAGCGGCTTTGTGTATTTGGAATTGGACAAAATCTTCCGCCAAAGCGATGACAAGTTTATCCAAGTTTTAAATCATTTGCGCAATGACATTTGCACGGCCGAGGATATTGCCATTTTAAATGAGCATTTTGAACCGAATCTTGATGCGAAAAATGAGGAGGAAATTATCACCTTGACCACCCATAATTACCGCGCCGATAGAATCAATCGTTCAAAGCTGGACGCATTACCTGGCGAATCTCATTTTTTCAAAGCGGAAATAGAGGATGATTTCCCTTCCAATATTTACCCCGCTTCTGAAACTTTGGAGGTAAAAAAAGGCACTCAATTGATGTTCATCAAAAATGACTCGATGGGCGGTCAATATTACAATGGAAAACTGGCAACGGTTACAGAAATTGATAACGATGAAATTACGGTAAAAATGGCTGAATCCGAGGACTTTTATACCCTCCAAAAAGAAACGTGGGAAAACCAAAAATACACGGTGAATGATGAGACTAAAGAGTTGGAAGAAGAAACCGTGGGGACGTTTACGCATTATCCCGTGAAACTGGCGTGGGCCATCACCGTTCACAAAAGCCAAGGACTAACGTTTGACAAGGCTGTGATTGACGTGGGCGAAGCCTTTGCGCCAGGCCAAGTGTATGTGGCACTTTCCCGTTTGCGCTCTTTGGACGGACTGAGATTGCGCACCAAAATTCAGCCGCACGCCATTTCCTGTGATAAAAAAGTAGTGCAATTTTCAGAGGAAAAAAATGCGCCCGAAAAGTTACCTCAACTATTAAAGCAAAATCAATCGCAATATTTACAATATGTTTTGAACCAAACCTTTGACTTTTCGGTGTTCGTAAACCAAATACAATATGTGCAAAATAGGGCGGCCGCCAAGATGGAATTTGAAGACGAAGAAATGAATGCGGCCTTGCGCACTTTGGAAGACCGTTTTATAAAGGAAGCGGCCAATACTGCCAAATTCAGAAATCAATTGCTACGGCTGTTGCACAATGAGCAAGATGAAATGCTTTTCGAACGTATCCGAAAAGGGAAGGAATACTATACCGAATTTGTTAAGGATAATCTACAGTTTTTGTTACTCCATTTGGAATATGTAGGCCAGTTTTCGCAAGTAAAAACCTATAAAAATGCGTTGGACGAACTGGATCAAATGCTGATGAAAAAATGGGGCGAAATCGAAAAAATAGCTTATGTTTCGGAGTGTATTTTTAATGAGAAAGAAATTGAGAAACGCCCCGACAAAAAAATGGAACGCTTGCAAATCCGAGCGAAGATTCAGGAAGAAGTGGGGAAAACGGCCAAGGAAAACCCCAAGAATTCATCGCGAAAATCGGGACGGCGGCGCAAACTGAGCGATGGCAAGAAAGACAAGGCCACGGGCAAAACCACCTACGAAGAAACGTTTGAAATCTATCAAAAAGGAAAGTCAATTGCGGAAATAGCGGCGGAGCGCGGCTTGGCGGAAACCACCATCGAAAACCACTTGGCGCGCGGGATAAAAGAAGGGAAAGTGGATGTCCACAAGATATTGCAGGAAAAAGAAATTAAGAAAATCCAAGAATTTTTCACCAAAAACAAAGAGGCCAGCTTGGGCGAAATCTTCAACGGGCTGAACCAAAAATACAGCTATGGCAAACTGCGGATGGTGCAGGCGAGTTTGGACAGTTAGCAGTTGGCAATCAGCAGTCAGCAGTCGGCAGTTGGCAGTTGGCAGTTGGCAGTTGGCAATTTGTAAACTGCCAACTGTTATTTTGCCGACTGACTCTCCGCAAATTCCTTGAACTGACGCATCGTTTTCATCGTCTGTTCTTTGAAGGCTTTTTTGGCCACGATTCCCATCATCTTAAAAGCACCCGAAAATTTATAGTTGTTTTTGATGCGCCAGAGTGTAGTGTTTTCATTGATACTTTCAAACTCATTTTCAAGTTCGTTTTTGATGCCCGCCGTTTCATACAAAACTTTATAAGAATCGGGCAAATTTCTTTGCAAAACAGTCTCTTGCATCAGCATCGTTTTTTCGCCCTGCATTTTGTAAAGAAAATCGGTGGTGGCGCCTTCCTGCCGCGGCTCGCCTTCCAAATGTTTGTATTCCACCAAAGTGGGCTGCCAGTTTTTCATCTTTTCGGTATCATCAAAAAGTTCCACTACCTTTTCGCGGGACAGGTCGATTTCGATTTCAGAAGTATATTTCATTTTCTTTGGTTTTTTTATATAAAAAAGTTGAACGAAAGTTAGTTGCACTTTAAATGTGGATATTCCGCCCATAACATTTGCTGAACATTCGGTGGCAAACTCAACAAATTTATGTTGCGCAGCACCTGCTCAATACCAGCAATACCGCGCCCATCACAATCAGAGAGGTGGCGAAAATGGCGACCGCAATGATAAGGGCCGTGCGCACGGAATCCCGTTTTTTTGGGTTTGGGTTGTCATTCCTAAGTTTTAAAGGTTCAAATATAATTGTGGATTTTTTAAACCAAGTTTTTGAAATTCAACCTTTTAAACCCACTTAAATCCTTAAGCATCCAAGCGTTGTTTATCTCTATAATAATCTGAGGTTCAACCGTTTCGATATCTCGTCCATTCCCCATTTTAATATTAAAAATGTAAAGCGCCAAATTCCCGCGCCTTGGGGTTATTTTGTTTCTTTGCCGCCGCTTATGGAATTGGAGAAAATCCTCAAGAAATACGAGCCCGTGATCGGCCTCGAAATCCACGTGCAGTTGGCCACGGAAAGCAAGGCGTACAGCGCGGATGCCACGGCCTACGGGGCTTCGCCAAACACGCAGACCAACGCCATTTCGCTGGGCCATCCCGGCACGTTGCCGAGGGTGAACGAGAAGGTAATCGAATACGCCATCCGGCTGGGAATCGCCTGCCAGTGCACTATCCGCGAGCGCAACGAATATGCGCGCAAAAATTATTTCTATGCCGATTTGCCGAAAGGCTACCAAATCACGCAGGACACCACGCCGATTTGCAACGGCGGTTTTGTGGAAATCGAGGATGCCGACGGGAAGCCGAAAAAAATCGGCCTGACCCGCATCCATATGGAGGAGGACAGCGGGAAAAGCACCCACGATATCGACCCTTTTCATACGCTGATCGACCTGAACCGGGCGGGCACTCCCCTGCTGGAAATCGTCAGCGAGCCGGAATTCAAAAATGGGCAGGAAGCGTATAACTACTTGGCGCAAGTGCGGAAACTGGTGCGCTATTTAGACATTTCCGATGGCAATATGGAGGAAGGCAGTTTGCGCTGCGACGTGAACATTTCCATTAAACCGAAAGGGCGGAAAAAATTTGGTACCAAGGTGGAAGTCAAGAACTTAAATAGCTTCCGCAACGTGCAGCGCGCCATTGATTTTGAAATCAAACGGCAGTACGAAATCTTGGAAAGCGGCAAAAAAGTGACCCAAAACACGATGACGTTTGATGCCGCTAAAAACAAGACCATTTTGCTGCGCGCCAAAGAGGACGCGCACGATTACCGCTATTTTCCGGAGCCTGATTTGCCGCCGGTTTTTATAAAGAAAAAATACATCAAGGACGTGCAAAACGCGCTGCCACCGCTGCCCAAAGCACTTTTTTCAAAATATAAAAAGCTGGGGCTTAGCGATTACGATGTGAATTTTCTGACGGAAAACAAAGGCACGGCGCTTTATTTCGAAAAGCTGATCGAAAACACCGACAACCTCAAGGCCGCGGCCAATTGGATGATGGGGCCGATTCAATCTCATTTAAATGAAAAGGCGCTGACTATCAACGACTTTCCGATAGAACCAAAAACGATTTCCACGCTGATAAAAATGGTGGAAAAAGGCACGGTGAGCCAATCGGTGGCTACGGGCGAGCTTTTTAAAAACCTTTTGGAAAACCCCGAAAAAGAGCCAAATGAGCTGGTAAAAGCACTGAATCTGGGTCAGGAAAGCGATGCGGCCACCTTACAGGATTTGGTGGAAAAAGCATTGCAAAAATATCCTGAAAAAGTAGCGGAATACCGCAGCGGAAAGAAAGGAATTTTAGGTCTTTTTATGGGAGAGGTTATGAAACTTTCCAATGGAAAAGCGGATCCCAAATTGGCCAGCCAAATGGTAAAAGATAAACTTGAAAATTAAAACCCGAAATATGCACTTGAAACATTTAATAATTTTAGCCCTCTGCGCCGTTTTTTTTACGGCCTGTAATGATGGAAAAACCAAGATTTATGGCACCGCAATGGGGGCCAATGAATTAATATTAATGGCATCGCGCGCCCAGCAAATGGACACTATCCAAAAATTGACGGTGGCCGACGATGGCGAGTTTTCTTTTGAGCTGGAAGACAGCGTTTCTAATCTCTACTTCCTCCGCGCGCTGGACAATTTTGCCATCCCACTTTTTGTGCAACCTGGTGAGCAGGTGAAAGTTACTACCACCGACTTGGGCGAAAAAGATCCCACCTACGAGGTAAGCGGCAGCCCCGAATCGGAGCGCATCAAGGAGATTGACAACGTGCTCGCGGCGGGCTTTGAGCGGGTGGACAGCCTCAACAATGTGTCGCAATCCATCAAAGAAACCAATCAATATGCGCGTCAAAAACCAAAGATGGATTCGGTGTTTCAATCCATCATTGCAGATACACGGGAAAAATACATTGCGATGATAGACGAAAAGCCTGGCAGTATGGCCAATATTTTCATCTTTTCGCGCAGCTTCGGAAACGTACCCATTTTATCCCCGCAAGAGGATTTTGAATATATCCAAAAAGTAGCAAAAGGTTTGCAAGAAAATTACCCCGACCTTGAAATCACCCAAAGTTTCCAACAAAATGTGGATCAAATGGAAGCCAATTTGGCCGCCCAAGAGGAGATGAAAAAGGTGCGCGAAAACTTGGTGGCGGGAAACCCCGTTCCGGAAATAGAAATGGCGGGCCCTGATGGTAAAACCCACAAGCTGAGCGACTTGCGCGGAAAAGTGGTGCTGGTGGATTTTTGGGCGGCTTGGTGCAAACCCTGCCGTATGGAAAATCCCAATTTGGTGCGCTTGTACAATAATTATAAAGACCAAGGTTTTGATATTTTCAGCGTGTCGCTGGACGGGCTGGCGGGCAGCCAGCAAAACCCCAAAGAGCAATGGACGCAGGCCATCGAGCAAGATGGGTTGATTTGGGAAAACCACGTGAGCCAATTGCAAGGTTGGCAATCGCCGGTGGCGAAAAAATTTGGCTTGCAGAGTATTCCGTTTACCTTGCTGGTGGGCCGCGATGGAAATATCATCGCCACGGAAGTGCGTGGGCCGGCACTGGAAATCAAGCTGAAAGAAGCACTGGGCGAAAGCTAATTCTGGTAAAAATTTTCATTTAAAAACCGCTGAATTTTTTCGGCGGTTTTTTTTTTGCCGATACTATTATAAATCTTTCAATTCTGTGTGCACATCACGAAGTTTTTTCTCGCAAACCGACATTAGCTTTTGCGCCTCTTTTACCTTCTCCGTAAGTTCATCCACTTTGATGTTTCCGCCTTCAATTTTTTCCACTAAACTTTCCAGTTTTTGAAAAGCTTCGGTATAGCTTATTTCTTCGTTCATTTTGGGATGATTTTAGTAACGGAACTTTCAATGACGCTTTCTTTCAAAACGGATTGCAACTTTTTATTTTCATTAATTTGATGCCCGGCGGTGACAATTTTTCCATCAACTTTTAAGATAGCAAAACCTTTCTCCAAAACGCTTTCAGGGCTGGATATTTTTAGGATTCTCTGGATGTTGGCCAAGCGGTTTTCGGCATCGGAAAGCCGTTGATCAACCGCCTCGGAAAGCCGTTGCGAAAGACGGATCAGCCTTTCTTCAAAATCAAAATTATGCTCCACGAAAAAAGACGCGGCCTTGGTCGGGGTTTTCAGTTGGCGCGCCATTTGGTCGGCGATGCTTTGATTGCGGTCGTGGCCGATTCCCGTAAAAACAGGAACGGGAAAATGAGCAATTTCACGCGCCAAATCGTATTCGTCAAACACCTTAAAATCCGACTGCGAACCACCACCGCGAACGATGGCCACGGCATCAAATTTTCGACTGGAATTTTTGATTTCCCGCAATTTTTCCAAAATCGAAAAATGCGCTTTTTCGCCTTGGATGGTGGTCAAAAATTGATTGATGTGAAATGAATAATTGTGTTTATTTTTAGAAATTTCTTCCAAAAAATCGCGTTGTCCGTCCGAATTTGGCGCGGTAATCAATGCGATGTTTTTGATAATACTGGGGAGGGAAATCCGATTGTTTTGGGTGATATATTTGCCATCAAAAAATTGGATGGTTTGTGGGTTTTCTTTTACCAATCGTTCCAGCGTTTTTCGCCGCTCCAATTCCAAACTTCCCAAGGTATGCGCCGCATCTATTTCTACAATATCCGCATTCAAACCATACACCGGATAAAAACGAACATTGACGCGGCACACTATATCTTTTCCACTCTGAAAAAGCTCCCCCGTTTGGCTCTCAAACCTTTCAATTTCATTGTAATAATTTGACCAAACCACCGCACGGATCTGCGCCAGTTTTTTACCGTTTTCATAGTCCTCCAACGTCAAATAGCAGCGGCGGTAATTTTCCTGTTTTTTTACGTTGGTGATTTGCGCGGACACCCAAAACGATTTCCCGCTAAACCGTTCATCAATAGCGGATTGAACTTCGTGGACAAGGGTGGAAAGAGGGATTTGGGCGGGCATATTCTGGGATGAAAAATTGATAATGGAAATCCGTAGAATATTTTAAACATTTGGAAAAAGTTCTGCAATAGCGCGCATTGCCTTGAACATTTTTCCATTATCCAATTTCAAAAAACCAAACGTTTCATAAAAAGATTCCACTTGATTATTTATTGGGTCAACAACAACTGCCATAGAACCCAGCTTAGTCTCAGAAATCAGGTAGCTTTCCTTAAAGGCATCCATCAGCAATCTTTTGGCTTGGCCTTGCTTTGCAATTGTTTCATCAATGGCCAGTCTTCCTAAAAGCGTGACGGGAATATCAGAGTACGCTCTTGGCAGACTTTTTTGGAATTTTTCTGGAACAAAAACCTTGGGAATACTGCTATTTGATAAGGTATAAAAACCTTTTACCTCCTCGTTTTCATCAACAAGCACAAAACAAACAGTAAGTTTTTTTTTAATATCCTGACTAACTTGATGCTTGATATAATTATTTAAAATCTCCTCTCCGCAACTAAAGTTCTTTCTATTATGATTTTTTTGAAGTATCTCTATATGTAATTTCATTTAATTCATTATTTAAATATTCTTTCGCCGCCCTTTTTAATTTTTTATTGGGCTTATCGCTAAATAAAACAGCATCGAAAAAAATCTCTTTATCTCGTTCAGTAGTTAAAATTCTTTCGTGCTCACTAATGATTTCTTTCGCTTCTCTCTTTAGCAAAGAAGTGACAAAACTTGTCAAAGATTTATGCCCACTAATTCTGGAAGCCCGTTCAAAAAACCTCTTATCGGCATCCGTCAATCTTAATTCGAGACGTGTTTGCTTTACACTTTCCATCTTTGATATAATATATCTGTAATAATCGCGCGAATAAAATTCTATTCGCTAAAAACTTCATTCTCGGCAAATGTACGGCATTTTGCCGGAAACACTTTTTTATTTTGAACCCAACTTCAAAACCAAATCCGCCAACCGATACGAATACCCCATTTCATTGTCGTACCAGCCTACCACTTTCACCAGTTTTCCCAAGACCGAAGTAAGCTGTTCATCAAACACCACGGAAAACGGGTTGCCGATGATGTCGCGCGACACGATGGGGTCGCCTGTGTAGTCGAGGTAATCTTTAAACGGGCCGGCTTGGGAAGCCTTCTTAAAAGCGGCGTTGATTTCTTCCACGGTAACTTCCTTTTTCACGGTAAAAGTGAAGTCCGTCAAACTGCCGTCAGGCACTGGCACACGGATGCCGGCGCCGCCGATGCGGCCGTCCATTTTGGGGAAAATTTTGGTGATGGCTTTGGCCGCGCCCGTGGTGGTAGGCACGATACTTTCAGCGGCGGCGCGGCCCCGGCGGAAATCCGAGTGCGGGCCGTCCTGCAATTTTTGGTCGGCGGTGTAGCTGTGGATGGTGGTGATATAAGCGTGTTCCACTTGGCACAAATCATCCACAACCTTGAAGAGCGGCGCGGCGGAATTGGTGGTGCAACTGGCGTTGGACACGATCAAATCGTCCTTTTCCAAAAGGTTTTCGTTCACGCCCAGCACGATGGTTTTGGTGTCGTCTTTGGCGGGCGCGGAGAGGATTACTTTTTTCGCCCCGCCTTTTTCGATGTGCGGCAACGCCTTTTCGCGGGTGCGAAAAATGCCCGTGCATTCCACGACGATCTGCACATCCAATTTTCCCCACGGGATGTTGCACGGTTCTTCCTCGTGAAAAACGGCCACTTCCCTCCCATCGATTTTGATTACGTCCGGATCGTCCTTTTCCGAAAATTCAACTTCTTTGGGAAAGCGCCCGTGGATGGAATCGTATTTTAAGAGGTGCGCCAAATTATCGGCGGAAGCCAAATCATTGATGGCAATCAAATTAATATCCGGATAATTTTGAAGGGCGCGGGTGAGGGAGCGGCCAATGCGGCCAAAGCCGTTGATGCCGATGTTGATTTTTGTCATAATTATAGAAAAATCCGTGGGGCAAAATGTTTAGCCAACGCCTCACAAAAGGTGAAGTGCGAGCTTTTCCAGCGCATCATTTTATAAATAGTTTTGGGAGAATTCAATGTTTGGTGAAATAGTTTTTGGGCTGTAAAATTGAAATCGAATGGGGTAAAAAAAAACTGAGCGCCATTTCCATACTATTTTAATACCTCTTGTTTTTTAAGTTTTATCCATAAAAAAACCCCTCCAAGCCGAAGCTCAAAGGGGTTTATTTTTATTTTACCTAAATCCTAAATCACCGCTTCACAATCTTTTGGGTGATTACTTCACCGCCAGAAATGTAGCGGAGGATGTACACACCATCAGGCTGCGTAGTCAAGTCAAGCTCTACCACTGGACGGTCGCCCGCCGTGCGCTCGAACTGGTGCACTTGCGCGCCGCTTAGGTTGTAGATGGCCACTTCGGCCGTTTGCGCATCCGTCAAAACGGGCAGCAGCAAAGTCAGCTTGCCATTGGTGGGGTTGGGGAATGCTTCCACCAACGCCTCTTCCACTTGAACCGAAGCATACACGGCTTCTTTCCGCACCAGCACGCTTTGTCCACCTTTGGAAACATCTAAGCGGAAGCTAAAGCCGCCACGGTCGCTGGCCTTGCTGAAGTTGCGCAAGGCAACCGTCAAGGTATTTGTACCTGTTTGGAACACGCTGTCCAAATCATTGGTGCCCACGAAATCGTACATATTGCCGCCAGCGTTGCCGTTGACGAACGTCTTGGACGTACCGTCGAACGCGATGTCGTGCGGGGGCAACTGGTCGTTGTTCGCGCCCACGGTATTCTCGCGCAGCAGCTTGATGCCGTTTACATAAATCTCCACTTGGTCATCAAAGGTGGCGCGGAAGCGTGCATCCAAATCATCGCTTTCGGTCAGATCAAACGTCTTGCGGAAGTAGCGGATGTTGTTCTCACTTTTGATGACGTGCGAACCGGGTACCCGCACGATGCTCCTAAAGCCGTAGGGCTGGCCGGTATCCACGGGCAACGTAAAGGTGCTGTCGGCTGGCAAGCCGTTGGTACCCATCCACTGGCCGCTCAGGCTGGATTGAGTAACCACGGTGCTCCTTCTCCAAGAAGTATCGCTCACGCAACTGTCTTTCGTGAGCTGGTTGATTACCGTGTCGGCCTCGCAGTCCACATCCAAGCGGAAGCTAAAACCGCCACGATCGTTGGCGCGGGCAAAATTGCGAACCGCCAGTATCACCTCGTTTTGTCCGTCCACGAAGATGTTGTCCAAATCCATCGTGGTTACGGAATCAAAAGCATCACCACCACCGTTCGGATTGTCCACGGTGTTGTCGTCATTGATCATTGCATCCGTAGCGGGATTCCGACGGCTGGTTTGGCCGAAGGTGTAATCGGCGGCCAGCAATTTTCCATTCACATAAATCTCCGCTTGGTCGTCCACGTTCAGGCGAACACGGGCGCTGCTGTTGCTGGGATTGTTCAGGGTGAACGTTTGGCGGAAGAAGGTGATGTTGTTCTCCGTTTTGATCACCTTGGCCGAGTCCACCGCGTCAATGGTGGGGAAGCTGAAGGGCTGTCCTTCCATTGCGGGAAGGGTGAAAGTGCTACTGTCTGGGAGCATCCCGTTTACACCGTTCCAAGCTCCTTGATTGTTGCTCATCCGCACAAACGTGCTCTTGCGGAAATTGCTATCGGAAACCACAACCGCGCCACAAGCGCCTTGGTTGTTGTTGGTATCGCCGGGGCAAACACTCTGCAATTCAAACGAGCCGATGTCGCGCTGGCCGCCGAACACGGGCAGGCCGCGTTGATCGTCCATCGTAATACTGGGGTCGCCAGCATTCACCGCTGGGCTGGGGCACATCAAAGCGTGGGTCTCGGTTTTTCCGCCATTGTCGGCCAATGCGCCGAGGTTGGGATCTTGCCCTTCGATATCAGATGACATTGGAGTAAAGACATTTGCATCATCATCTTCAATCAAGTTGAATCCGTTGGAAACATAAACGCCGCCAGAAGTATTCAAATCGTTGCCGCCGCCGCTCGCGCTGTTGTTGGCCACGATGGTGTTGTTCAATACTACCGTGATGCTGGGCACAGACGTAATATCGATGCCGCCGCCAGTACCGCCCGCGTTGTTGTCGCTCACGGTGGAGGAAGTCACGGTAGTGGTATTGGCTTTATTATAAATACCACCGCCATCGTTCACACTGGTGTTGTTGGAAACGGTGGAAACTTTCACGTCCATCGTACCGGAAGACCAAAGTCCGCCGCCTTCCATCGCATTGTTGTTGCTGGCCGTGGAACGCTCAAAAGTTACATCGCCGCCGCCGGTGTGCAAGCCGCCGCCGTTGCCAGGGTTGCTGCCCGCATCGTTGTCGTCCAGCGTGGTCATCGTAACCGTTACCGTACCGCCAGCGTCTTCAATACCACCGCCTGCGCGGTTGGCCGTGTTGCCGAAAATATTGGAATGCGCAACGTCCAAGGTGGCGCCGCTATCATTCAAAATACCACCGCCGGAACCGGAAGTACCGTCGGCATCGTTGTCGTGAATCACGGATTTCATTACCATCAAAGTGCCGCCGGTAAGATTGTAGATACCGCCGCCGCCTTCGCTGCCAGTGTTGCCGCTGGCCGTGTTGAAAGCGATCATCACACTGTCCACGGTCATCGTACCCTTGTGATTCCAAAGGCCGCCGCCTTCCGAAGAAGCCGTGTTGCCTTTCACCCGTCCGCCGGTGATGTTCACATCGCCAGCGCCAGTCACGTGCATTCCGCCACCGTTGCCAGGGTTGCTGGCCACGCTGTTGGTGTCCAAGAAAACGTTGGTAAGATTCGTAACCGTAGAGCCAAAAGAAGCATCTTCGATACCGCCGCCAGCGCGCACCGCACTGTTTTCGGCGATGGTGGTGTTCGTAACGGTCAAAGTACCAGCCGTATCATTCAAGATACCGCCACCGGAACCGGAAGTACCGTCGGCCATATTGCCACGGATTTCGCTGTTGTTTACAATCAAAGTACCGCCGTTATTGAACAGGCCACCACCGCCATTGTCGGCTGCATTTCCTGAAGCGGTATTGTTCATAAAAGTAACGCTATCGACAGTCATCGTCCAGCCGGCGTTGTTCCAAAAACCGCCGCCTTCGCTGGCCGCTGTATTTCCGGAAACTACTCCGCCATTGGCATTGACCGTTCCTTTAGTTATGTGCAGCGCGCCGCCGTTACCAGGGGTTGCACCCGTCATATTGTCGGTAAAATCAACATCGTCCAAATCCACCGTGCCACCGTTCACCTCGATGCCGCCGCCCGCACGGACGGAGCTGTTGTCTTCGATGGTAGTGTTGATCACGGTCAATGTAGCCATCCCGTTATTGAAAATTCCGCCACCGGAACCGGCCATATTGTCGGCGGTGTTGTTGGAAATTGTGGCGTTGGAAATGGTTACGTCGCCGCCTTGGTTGAACACGCCGCCGCCGCCTTCAAAAGCTGCGTCGGTATCGCTCAGGGCGATGTTGCCATCGATCAAAGTGCTGTCCACCGTCATCGTGCCGGACGACCAAAGTCCGCCGCCTTCAATGGCAGTATTGCCGTTCACGGTGCCGCCAATGACATCCACCGTGCCGCCGCCGCTATGGAGGCCGCCACCGTTGCCGGGGCTGCTGCCCGCGTCGTTGCTATCCAAGGTGGAATTGGTAACGGTCACCATCCCGTTCGCATCCTCGATGCCGCCGCCGGCGCGCTGGGCCGTGTTCTTTGAAACATCAGAATTGGTCACGTTCAAAGTTCCGCCGTCGTTCAAGATACCGCCGCCCGAACCGGAGCCGTTGGGAACGTTATTGCCAGTAATCGAAGCATCGGTTACATTAAGAGTGCCTCCGTTGTTGAAAAGCCCGCCGCCGCCATTGTCAGCCGCGGTACCGTTGGCCGTGTTTCCAAAAAGTATCACTCCGTCAATGTTCATCGTGCTGTTGGCTTGATTCCACAGGCCGCCGCCTTCACTGGCCGCGTCGTTGCCATTGGCGGTGCCGCCGATCATTACCACGGTAGCTATACCTGATACGTGCAGTCCGCCACCGTTGCCGGGATTGGGAGTTCCTGCCGTTCCGTCCACATCGTTGTTGTCCAAAGAAACCGTGTCCAAATGAACTTTGCCGTCTATGACTTCAATACCACCGCCCGCGCGATTTGCGGAATTGTTAGTAATGAAAGATTGACGGACAAATACCGTATCGGCTACTGAAAAAATGCCGCCACCGCTGCCGGCGGTGCCATCGGCTCGATTGTTTTGAATAACGGCCGCACTGATTTCTACATAGCCGCCATTGTTGAAAACGCCACCGCCGCCGTTGGTGGACATATCGCCGCTGGCAATGTTATCCTTAATGATGGTGCCGTCGATGTCCATCTGGCCTTGGTTGTTCCACAATCCGCCGCCTTCGCTGGCTGCGGTGTTGCCGTTTACAGTCCCCTTATCAACGGAAACCATACCTGGGCCGGTGATGTGCAATCCGCCGCCGTTGCCGGGGCTGGCCGTGGAAAGGCTCACGGAATTGCTGTCCAAATTCGTTTTCGAAAGCGTGGTAACGGAAGTAGCCGAGCCGCCGATTTCAATACCACCGCCCGCGCGGTTGGCTTGGTTCAGTCGGATGCTGGAATTGGATACGGTCAAGTCGCCGTTGCTCCAAATCGCGCCGCCGCTGCCAGAAGCACCGGTCGCGGTATTCAAGAAAAATTCTGAACTGTCCACGGAAACCGTTCCGTCGATTACGTAAAGCGCCCCTCCCCCGTCGGTAGCCATCGGCCCCGTGGCGGTGTTGTTGTTCAGCCGGCAATTAACAATGTCCAAAGTGGTCATTGAAGATAGGACTGCCCCGCCAATCGTGGCGTTACCATTGGACAATCCCAAATTTTCCAAAGAAGAAGTCCCCGCATTGGAAATATTGAAAATACGCCCCATCGCGCTACCGTTGATGGTGGTAGTAGTCGGGCCATTGCCAATAATATAGAGGCTTTTGCTAAAAGAAATTTCGCCTGAAGCCAGCACAATGGGAACTCCATTGGTGGTAGCGGCGAAAACGATTGAATCCCCGGCACTGGCCGAGGCTACCACGTCGCGCAGCGAGCCGGGGCCGCTGTCGAGCGAGTTTGTTACGGTGTCCGTGGCGGCGTTGAGGCCAAACACGGTGAGGGCTGCCGTCAGCAGCCCAAGTATTTGTTTTTTCATTACAAATTGAATTAAATTAAAAAAATTAAACTTATGAGTTGAGAAGAAAATGCAGGAGCGTTCGTTAGTGAGCTTGCCCAAACTACGGAAAAATCCTTCATAAAGTTCATATTTAATAGAATAAAAATATAGGCATTTGAAAATCAACCGTTTAAACTTTCCTATTTCCGCTTGAATGCACTCGTTTCCATCGAAAGTGAATATGTCGGTTTTGATTTTGAAGGTTTTTTCTTTCTGAAAAATCATACGCGGCCTCCAAAAATTCTACGAGAAATGAGATTGGATTCCTACCTACCCGTTGCTGCAATTATCGAAAATTTTGCTGCGATGCAATATCTCTAAAGAACAGCGGTAGATCCACGATTTCCAACCACCCAAGACCATCAACCCCCCTCCCCACGAATTCCGAATTCCTCCCGCTTCCGCTTCACCACAAACTTCTTTTTCAGCGCCGGAAAGTGGTTGAGAAACTCGTTGCGCCGCGCGTCGCCATCGGTCAGGTATAAATAAACCGTGTCCAGATGCACGCGGTTGAAGCGCTCGGTTTCTTTTTCCTTGGAATAATAAAACAGCTTGCGCAGAATGCCCGTGCTCAGATCCTGCGTGTCGTAGTTATACGTCTCACGCCGGATGAGCGCGGCCAGTTCCTCGTACTGTTCCTTGTTGGTGTTCGGCACGGGGATTTCCTCCAGCTTTTCGTGCGCCTTTTCGATGATGCGCTTGCGCAGCCATTGCAGTTCGTGCGCGCCTACGGTTCTTAGTTTGGGCATTTTTTAGAATTTTAATATTTAAAAACAACGTTCCGGAATTGCACAGCTGCTTTAGCTCTGTGGTCAAAGCTGCCTCATCCCACTCCGCGCTTTAGCGCAATTCCTAATTCGGCTAAAGCCAAGGGATTGGCATCCGGTGACAGGGCTAAAGCACCTGTCCAATTCTGAGGAAACCACCACTGTACTCACGCCCGTGCAGCTAAGTCCCCCTTTGGGGGATTTAGGGGGCTTCGGGGGATTTAGCGGGCTTTCATAAAAGCGACTTTTGATAAAATTTTCTACCCCCCAACCCCCTCTCCCCCAAAACCTTACAAAAATAGGAAACAAAAAAGGAAACAAAATCGGAAACAGAACGGGGTTACCTTTTCGCAGTTTTGCTATGAATTCCGAAAGCATCGCACGGTGCGATGCTGATTTTCAATCGTCTAACTTAAAATAAAACCCAAGACAAATGAAAACTTCCATTTTTACCCTTTTTGCTTTTGCAGCTTTTACATTTTCGGCCTCAGCCACGGTACTTACCGTGAACAACAGCCCGCTGGGCGGCGGCCAATACGCCACCCTCGACAGCGCCTACAATGATGCCGTGAACGGCGACACGCTCTATTTGGAAGGGACGAATATTCCTTACGCTTTCGCGGCTTGCCCTTTTCCATACCCAACTTTCGACAAATCCCTTACGGTTATTGGAATCGGTTTCAATCCTGAAACTACCGTGAATAAGCGTTCCATATTAGAAGGCACTGATTGCCTAAATTCCCTTTATTTAGGCGCTGGGGCTACTGGTTCAAGGTTTTACGGATTGGTAATCCCAAATATTAGCAATTCAAATAACGGCATCGGAAGTGGACCAATTAGCGACCTCGTATTCGAAGATTGTGAAATTGAAAATAGCGCTTCCTTCTCTTCTTTCCCAGTCAATGGGATTGTATTTCGCAATTGCATTTTTGATGGTGCGAGTCGAGACATTCATTTGCAAAGCTCGGCAACCCTTTCCTCTTCCATAGTTGTTTCCAACTGCGTTTTGGACGGCTATATCGACGGTGGTGGCAGTATCCTCAATACCATTTTTGTGAATCACTGTGTGTTTTTGTACGGCGGAAACGAGGCGATCTTCAGGGTCAATAATTCGGTCATCAGCAACAGCATTTTTATGAATACGCCTATCATAGCCAGCCCCAGCAATTCCACAGGCAACAACTTCAGCTTCAACATTGCCCGCGTGGATAGCTTCCCCATCCCGATGAACGGCGGCGGCAACAATTTCTCCGGCACCGACCCAATGTTTGTAAATGTGCCAATACCCCAGACCTATAGCAGCTCCCACGAATACGAGCTACAACCAGCCTCCGTAGGCGTAAACGCCGCCAGCGACGGCACCGACATCGGCGTACACGGCGGCAACACTTTTTTCAGCGAAACGGGCGAGGTGCTTTATACGCCCTACGTTCGCGAAGTCAACATCCTGAACGGAAACGTGCAGCCCAACGGCACACTGAACGTACAAGTGCGCGCCAGCCGACCCAACATAGACTAATCCTTGTCGGGAATATTCATCATAAATTCTTGACAATGAAAAAGTTAATCACAATATGGGGCGCGCTGTGCTTCTGCTGCTGGCTTGCGCCAAATGCGGCCGCACAAGCCGACAGCCTCAGCTACGAAATCGACGCCGTCCAGTATTTTTACGATACGGACCCCGGCGTGGGCAATGCCGGCAACGGTGGCGTGGTCAATATCACGCCTGTCAACCCGCTCAATCAGACGTTCAACTTCCCGCTGCCAGCGGCGATTACGGACGGTTTGCATTATCTGTACGTGAGAGTGCGCGACACTTCCCACCGATGGAGTTTGTCGGAACGCCAAGTGTTTTTCGTTTCGCAAAACGTGGGTAATCCCACTTTGGCGGATGTCACGGCCATTCAGTATTATTTTAATGACGACCCCGGCGTGGGCGTGGCCGGCAATGGTGGGATTATTTCCATTCCGCCGGATTCCGCCGTGAACCCCACGATTTCCGCGCCCCTTCCGGCCAGTTTGCCGCTCGGTTTGAATTACCTCTACATCCGCGTGCAGAACACGGCGGGGACGTGGAGCTTGACCGAACGGCAGGTGTTTTATATTTTCCAGCCCCCCAGCTTGCAGACGGAGCAAATCACCGCGCTGGAATTTTACTACGATAATGACCCCGGCGTGGGCAACGGCCAGCGGATTGACATCGCGCCGCCCACTGATTCGCTGAACCAAGCGTATCAAATCCCAGCGCCCTGCCTGCCCGACGGTACGCATTATTTATACGTGCGCGCCCAAAACCAAGCGGGCATCTGGAGCTTGACGGATATGGACACGCTGGTGATTTCCTCCGGCATTGCGGCCAGCGTCGTTACGCCGGCCGGCCCGCTGGATTTGTGCCCCGGCGATACGATTCCGCTTTCCGCGCCCAGCGGCGTGGGCGTATCGTACCAATGGCTGCGCAACGGAGCGGAAATCGCCGGCGCCATCTCGGCCAGCTACGATGTGTTGATGGTCGGCGATTATGAGCTGCGCGCCGTTTGCGATGGCGATACTTCGCTGTCCAATACGGTAATCATCAACCAGCTCATCCCGCTCACCTTCTTTGCGGATGTGGACGGCGACGGTTTTGGCAACCCCAACGATTCGGTGGCGGATTGCTTCCAGCCCGTCGATTTTGTGCTGGACAATCAGGATTGCAACGACGCCGATTCCACCATCAATCCCGCTGCGGCGGAAATTTGCGACGGCATCGACAACAACTGCAGCGGCGAGATTGACGAGGGCGTTTTTGCCCGCGACACCATCACCGCCGAAATCTGCCAAGGCGAGAGTTTCCTCTTCTTGGGAAATCCCGTTACGATGGGCGGTTCGTTTGACGATACGTTGGTGGTGACCAATCTGTGCGATACCATTTTCACTTTGAATCTGACCGTAAATCCTGTGTTTAACGATACCACGGCGGCCGTGGAAATCTGCCAAGGCGATTCGGTTTCGGTGTTTGGAAATTTCCAAAACAGCGCGGGTCTCTTCGTGGATTCTTCCCAAACGGTGGACGGCTGCGACAGCGTCACTTTTACGGAAGTCATCGTGAACCCGAACTTTTTGGACACGCTGCCCGCCGTCTCGGTGTGCGCTGGCAATTCCACTTTGATATTCAGCCAAAGCCAATCGGCGGCTGGGTTTTATGTGGATTCCAACTTGAGCGCGGACGGCTGCGATAGCGTTTCGTTCCAAGAGTTGATGGTCAATCCCATCTTCAATGACACCACTTTGCCGATGCAGATTTGCGCGGGCGATTCGGCTTTGATTTTTGGGAATTTTGAAAACACCGCCGGAATCTTTACGAATAATGACACCGCGGTCAATGGCTGCGACAGCATCACCACCACCGAACTGCAAGTGGTGCCCAGCATCCAAACCAAAGACACCCTCGCGATTTGTCAAGGCGATTCGATTTCCATTTTCGGAAATTTCGAAAACAGCGCGGGCGTGTTCGCGGACACTTCGGTTTCCAGCGGCGGTTGTGACAGTATTGCCACGGTTTGTTTGGTCATCAATCCGGTGGATACCGTTTCGATGACCTCCACCACGATGGATTCCACGATGGCGGGCGTTTTCACCACCGTTTTGACCAACAGCCTCGGCTGCGACAGCGTGGTGATCGACACGGTGATTTTCACCGGAACCCCCTGTCCGCCAGCGGATACCGGACGGGTTACCTCTTTCACTTGCGACAGCGCGATGGCCGGCATTTTCTATACGATGCTAACCACTTCGGCGGGTTGCGACAGTATTTTGGAAACCACTGTGATTTTCGATGCGGGCAGCACCACGCCACTGCCAATGGTGGTGATTTGCGAAGGCGATTCCGCGCTCATTTTTGGAAACTTCCAAACAATGGCCGGCACTTTCGCGGACACGCTGATGAACGCGAACGGCTGCGACAGCATCTTGACACAAACGCTGGTGGTGAACCCGATTTCCAATGATACGCTGATGCTCGTCCAGATTTGTGAAGGCGATTCGGCGCTCATTTTTGGAAACTTCCAAACGATGGGCGGCACTTTTGCGGACACGCTGATGAACGCGAACGGCTGCGACAGCATCTTGACGCAAATGCTGGTGGTGAACCCCGTTTCCAACGACACGCTGGCGCCGATGCAAATTTGCCAAGGCGATTCAACGCTGATTTTTGGGAATTTTGAAAGCGTGGCGGGTTTTTTCACCGATTCTGCCCAAAGCGGAAACGGCTGCGACAGCCTCACCACCGTGGAACTGCGCGTAGTGCCCAGCCTCCAATCGAAGGACCCGCTCACGATATGCGAGGGGGATTCGGTTTCCATTTTTGGAAATTTTGAAACGATGGCCGGCACGTTTACGGACACCACGGTTTCCAGCGGCGGCTGCGACAGCATCGCTACCATTTGCCTTTTGGTGAATGATAGCAATATGGTGACGGTGCAGGATTCCATCTGCCCCAACGATTCCATTTTTGTGGGCGGTGCTTTCCAAACGATGGCGGGCGTTTACACGGATTTGTTTACCAACCAAAACGGCTGCGACAGTTTGGTCATTACCAATGTGGCGCTCCGCACCGATTCGGCTTGTCTCGATACGGCGATTGGCGACACCAGTTGCCAAATTGTATGCTATTCCGATTCCACTTGGATGGAAAGCACGGTGGTAACGGCCAGCAACCTGAGCGGCAATTGGAACGGCGTGAACGGCAACCTGCCGCCCACCGCCTCCTACACAATGCAAGCCACGCTGGGCCAGCCCTATTCTTTCCCGTCCATCGAAAAAGTAGATGCGAACGCCCCCGTCATCAAAAGCGGCAACAACATCCGCTATTTCCGCAAAACGTTTGGCCTGCTTAGCGCCGATGACGTGGAAGCGGAACTGCGGATGACCTTTGACGACCAAACGGAGGTGTACGTGAATGGGAATTTGCTGGCGGGCGAGTACAATCTGTCGCGGAGCAACTGGAAACTGCCCGCCCACGAAGCGGATTACCAAAGCAATTCCAGCTCGGACGGCGGTCAGGCGTTTGATTTCAAAGCATCCGGCACGGCGGGCATCTTCCAAACGGGGATGAACGAAGTGGTGGTAGTGCTGCGCAATTTCAACAAGCCCAACGACCGCGGCGGTTTCAGTTTTGAACTGCAAGTGGATTGCGACGCGGGCCAGCCGCTTACCGACAGTTTGGTGTCCGACACTGGCTGGAGCAAAAGCACGGTGGTAACGCCGAGCAACAACGTGGGATTTTGGAGCGGCGTGGCCGCCCCGCCCGCCGACAGCACCTTCACGCTTCCGGTGGACATCGGCCAACCCTACGGCTTCCCCACCATCGAGGCGGTGGACGGTTCCCAAGTCATCAAGTCGGAAAACAACATCACTTATTTCAAAAGAACCTTTGAAGTGGTGGACAGCACCGGCCTGAACGCGCGTTTCCAAATGACGTTTGACGATGCGGTGGAAGTGTACCTGAACGGCGTGAAGCTGTTCCGTGAAAACAACATCGGTTCGTCGCACTGGCGCAAGCCCGCGCACGACATCCTGTTTGCGCCCGCCGCTGTTTTCAATGGCCATTTGGGCAACGATGCCTACGATTTTGTAGGGCCGGCCAACAGCAACGGTTTGTTTCGCGAAGGCGAAAACTGCTTGATAGTAGCTTTGCGCAACTTTGGTAAATCCAGTGATCGCGGCGGCTTCAGCTTCCGCTTGGATTTGGACGACAACGGTGCGCCCGTTATCGTGCAGAAAACTTCGGTGGTGCGGACTTCCGCCCCAGCAATGCCAACACTGGCGTTCGAGGTTTTCCCGAACCCGACGGACGGCCGCCTGCACATTGACTTCTCGGAATACCGAGATTTGGTAGAAGTGCAACTGTTCGACTTGCAGGGCAAGCACTTGCAAACCCACCGCTACCAGCAGCGCGCCTTGGCCGAGCTGGATCTGAGCGGGCTGGCGGACGGGCTGTATTTCGTGCACATCACCGCCGATGGCCAGAGCCAGCGGGTGAAGGTGTTGAAAGAATAGTTTTTAGGATGTTTTAATAGAGAAAGAAATCCCTCGGCAGAAATGTCGGGGGATTTTTGGTTGGTGGGATAACCTTGCCAGGTCTCAGAAGACCTGCAAGGTTTTGCGGAAAAGCGAGAGTTTAGATAAACGAGGTTTTGCGAAAAGTTGCTTTCAGATTTTGCAGGCCTTTAATCTGGCAAGGTCGGCACGTTCCAAACCTTGCAGATTTTTTAAATCTGGCAAGGTTACCGGCTCTCTCAAAACCTTGCAGGTTTTGCAAACCTGGCAAGGTTATCCTCCACGATGAAACGCCTTGAAGGTTTCTACATCGCCGAACCATTCCAAAACTTGCTTCCGCCCCAGCAAGGTTTTTCCGTTGGAAATCAAAGCGCGGTAAGAACTGAACCGCCACTCTTCGGGAGTTTCCACCAGCCCTGCTTCTACAGGATGGAGGTGGATATTAGGGAAAAGTTTTAGAAGGTGGCTTTCCTCTTCAATTTCTTTCCGTTTGGAATACCGCATCAAAAGACTGCCGCGCCGGTGGTACATTTTATTGAACGCTTTCACATAGGAATTCAGGCAGTTGCTGAATTGGCGGGAAATAAACGTTTGGAGTTCTTCGATAGTGACCTCCGGTTTTTCAGGGTGTTTGGCTTCTTTTTGATGTTTCCAGAAAACCCTTTTGACATCGGGTTCGCTTTTGATTTTCAACAGAAATTGGAAATGGCTGGGCATTAAGCAATAGGCATATACCTCTGCCAAGGGCACAGCGTATTGGGTGAATTTCTGGAGGAAAAAGCGGTAGTTTTCAGGTGCGCGGAACAGACGCTCTTGGCCGTTGGCGCGGTTGAAAATGTGGTAGGTGCGGTCGATTTCGAGGGGTTGCTGCATCGTCGGTGCAAAATAGGAAATTCGGGAAACCTTGCCAGGTCTGAAAAGACCTGCAAGGTTTTGGTCGCAAAGCTAAGAGCAATGGCGTTTCGTGAATTTTGTCGAAGTCTCCCTTCAAGACCTTGCAGATTTTTAGAAATCTGGCAAGGTCGCCATACGCTAAACCTTGCAGGTTTCGCAAACCTGGCAAGGTTACTTTTGCCACTACTAAATCCAACAAACACCCAGAATGTACATCAAACGCAATATCAGCCTAAACCTCATCCTGCGCTACGCGTGGAAAAACCTGATTTTTTTCGCGCTCTATTCGGCGGGCATTTTTGCGATGTACCATTTCTTGGGCTGGCATTTTATCGACATTCCCTTCCAGCCGCTCAGCGTCATCGGCATCGCGGTGGCGTTTTACATCGGATTTAAAAACACCCAGAGCTACGACCGCTTTTGGGAGGCGCGCAAAATTTGGGGCGGCATCGTGAATTACAGCCGCACTTGGGGCATTCAGGTGTTGAGCTTTGTGAAAACCGAAGATTCGGATGTTGACCGAAAAACCCACACCCAAATGATTCACCGCCAAATTGCGTGGATCAATGCGCTGCGCGTACAACTGCGGCAACCGCGCCCGTGGACGCTGCGCGAAAATGCGCAGGTGGAAAAAATGCACGACCGCCACGACGAGCGAAACCCCTCCTGCAACGAAGCCTATAATTATGTGCCGATGCGTGAATTTTCAGATTTGAAAAAACGCGTGAACCCTGCCACGCATTTGGTTAAAAATCAAGCCCTTGCCGTTCAAAAATTAAGAACCGACAATGTGATTGACGGCTTTCAGGAAGATCAGTTGCAATCCGTTTTGGAAGAATTTTACAATCTGCAAGGCAAGTGCGAACGCATCAAAAACACGCCCTTCCCGCGTCAGTATGCTTATTTTTCAAAAGTGTTCACTTGGATTTTCGTGCTGCTTTTGCCTTTTGGTCTGCTGAATGTTTTTGAGCAACATTTGGAAACCATCGCCAACGAAACCGCCCAAGTGTGGGTGCTGTTCCTCTACATCCCGCTGGCGATGCTGATTATGTGGATTTTCACGACGATGGAAATTGTGGGCGACAACAGCGAAGACCCCTTCGAAGGCCGCGTGAATGATGTTTCGATGACGGCACTCTGCCGCACTATCGAAATCGACCTGCGCGATATGCTGGACGAAAAAGACCTGCCGGAACCGGTGCAGCCAAAGGACAATATTTTGTATTGAGAGGAACTCTTCCAAAGTCTGAAACTTTGGAAAAGTTGATTCACTCCACCCCCGAAATCTTCGGTGGAACTTTATGACAATATTTGAAATTTTCCAAATCACCAAAGAGTTCCACCACCTCTCTTTTTTGAAGCAAAGTAGGCTGTTGGGAAACCAAGGCGCAATAGGAGCTGTATTTCCAATTCTCGAGTATTTCCGACAAACCAGCTTCCACGGGGTTATAATGGACGTAGTGGATCAGTTTAAGAAGGTAGCTTGAGTCGGTAATTTTCTTGCGCTTGAAATTTTTCATAAAAAGGCTGCCTTTTCTGACATAAGATTTATTGAAAGACTGGGTATAGCTACTGAAAAAATTGGCAAACCGCTTGGAAAGTATGGCGTTTGGTAGCTTTTCCAAAGTTTGGAACTTTGGAAAAGCTTGTCTCACCTCGCTTTCACTTCTCATTCTCAACAATAGATGAAAATGGTTGGGCATCAAGCAATAAGCCAGCGTTTCTGCGATGGGATGAATGTAAACTTTAAATTTTTTCAGAAAAAAGCGATAATTTTCTTCTTTCAAGAAAATTTTTTCGGCACCGTTGACTCTGTTAAAAATGTGATAGGTGTTTTCAAATTCCAATCGCTCCATAGCATTCTAAGTTTTTGGTTTCCTTTAGGTTTTCCCAGTTAGCTTTTCCAAAGTTTAGAACTTTGGAAAAGCTTCTACCTCATCGCCGCCAAAACCACCGCCGCCAGTTTCTTCTTTTCCTCTTCCCAGCGGTTTTCCTGCGCCGCTTTTTCGATATTCGATTTTTTAATATTTATTTCCAAACTTTTGATTCCCATAACGTTATCGGCTATTACTTGAGGCGTTACTTCATCACATATTTTTCCGATTTGATATTTTTCGACGATTTCCCGTACCTCCACCACATCGGAAACCACCAGCGGCAAACCGCATTTTATGTAATCGAAAACTTTGTTGGGCAGGCTGAATTGATAGTTCGGGCTAAGCGGCTTGTCCAATGATAGTCCACAGTCCGCGTTCAGCGTGTATTGCAGCATATCCAAATAGGGCTGTTTGGGTTTGAAAATCACCCGCTTTTCCAAGTTCATTTCCGCCACCATCTTTTTAAGATGCGGCACGGCATCTCCGTTGCCAACTATCAGAAGGACAACATCTTGCGGCAGCAGCGGCATCGTTTGCACCATCTCTTCCATCCCGCGCTCCACGTTGATGCCCGCGCCTTGATTGATTAAAATGAAAGCGTTTTCAGGAAGGCCGAGTTCTGCGCGAGTTTTAATTTTTTCCGGCAATCGGGAGTCGGAAATATTTCGCACCACGGTCATTTCTTTACCGTATTCTTTTTTGTAAAGATTTGAAATACTGTCATTTACGGTAACAATGTGTTTCAGTTTGGGAAAAATCCATTTTTCGATGGCCGTCCAAAATTTCTTTACCAGCGGCCGTTTTTGAATTTCCGGCGATCCCGTAAAATACTCGTGGGAATCGTAAATTAGAGGGATGCTTTTCAACTTGGAAATGAGGAAGTTGGGCAGCAAAGTATCCAAATCGTTGCTCACCAAAAGGTCTGGTTTTTTTCCCAGCAAGAAGAGGAAAAGCCGCAAGTTGTAATGAGCATAAAACAGAAATCCTTTCTCGAAAATCAGCTTAAACCTTTTATGCGGGTATTCTTTTTTAAAAGTTTTACTATCAGGAAGTTGCCTACCCACGAAGAACGGCTCGTAACCCATTTCCAAAAGCACTTGGTTGGTGCGCATTACGCGCTGGTCGGTACTCAAATCATTGGTGACGGAAACGATGGCCTTCTTCATAATTTTGCGGCTTCAAAATTAAAGGTTCTTGGGGTGAAGGAAAACGTGCAGGACATCCGCATCAGCGAATACGATTATGATTTACCGGACGAACGGATTGCCCGTTTTCCGGCGGTGCCGCGCGACAGCTCCCAACTTTTAGTATGGCAAAATGGCCAAATTTCCGACCATTTTTACCACGAGCTTCCCAGTTTGCTGCCCGCAGATGCGCACCTCGTATTCAACGAAACCAAAGTGGTGCAGGCGCGGCTGAAATTCCAAAAAAACCAAACGACCGAGATTGAAGTCTTTTGCTTGCAACCGCTTGAAAACCAAGATATTCAACAGGCAATGCAAAGTGGGTCGCCCGTTTTTTACCAATGTTTGATCGGCGGCGCGCGAAAATGGAAAAGCGGCTTTTTGGAAAAAAGATTGCCGAACGGCGCTTTGCTGCAAGTGGAAAAAACGGAGCGGCTGGGCGATTCATTCATCGTAAAATTTTCGTGGGAAGGGCGAGAAACTTTCGCGGAAATTTTGGAGCAAACTGGGCAGACCCCCCTCCCACCCTACCTGAACCGCGCGCCGCAGGAAGCCGACAAAAAAACCTACCAAACTTTATTTGCGAAAAAAGACGGCTCGGTGGCCGCGCCTACCGCCGGGCTGCATTTCACGGAAGAACTTTTGGAAAAACTGAAAGTCCAAAACATCACTTCCCATAAGCTGACGCTGCACGTGGGCGCGGGGACGTTCCGGCCCGTATCCTCCGAAAAAATCGGTGGCCACGCGATGCACGCTGAAGAGTTCTTTATTTCTAAAAAATTGGTTTTCAATCTCTTGGAAAATATTGATAAAACTATCATTCCGGTAGGGACCACGGCGATGCGCGCGCTGGAAAGCATCTATTGGCTGGGTAGTGAAATTTCCAAAAAACGTGTTTCGTTGCATCAGAAAAACCTCGAAATCCCACAATGGGTTCCTTATCAAAATGAAACCAAAATCCCGACCCAAAAATGTTTGCAAAATTTATATGAAGAATTTGTAAAAAAAGATATTCAAAAAATTACCGCCAAAACCCGCCTGATGATAGTGCCTGACTATAAGATGAAAATCTGCCACGGATTAATCACGAATTTCCACCAACCCAAAAGTACGCTCTTGCTTTTGGTGGCAGCACTTTTGGGGAAAGATTGGAAAAAAATCTATGACCGCGCCCTGCTAAAAAATTACCGCTTTTTGAGTTACGGCGATGGTTGCCTTTTACTAAAAAATAAAATCCACTAAAATTCCGATTATTAGCCGCAACTTTGACCAACGAAACTGGGCAGATGGACAAATTTTCAAACACACAGGAGGGGTACGTTTCCATTGCGGAAAAAGAGCATTTGATCGACTTTTTGAAGACGGAAAAAAACCTCGACTTTTCCGAATATTCCGAGGCATCGGTGCGGCGGCGCATCGCTAAAATACTGAGCGAAAGAAAGTTAGATACCGTTCAGCAATACATTCCCATTTTGCGGGAACGCCCAGCCGAAATGGACTTTTTTTTGGAACAGTTCACCGTGAACGTCACCGAAATGTTCCGCGATCCCTTTTTTTTCGAGACGCTTTCGCGTAAACTTTTCCCCTTATGGGCGAAAATGGAGCGAGTAAATATCTACTCGGCGGGCTGCAGCACGGGCGAGGAAGTGCTTTCCCTGAACATTTTGTTGAAAGAAGCAGGGCTGCTGCACAAATGCCACATCTTGGCCACCGACCTTTCGCAGGCCGCGCTGAACGTTGCTTTGCGGCGCACCTATCAAATGCGGCACGTCAGAAAATATGAACAATTGTACCGCGAAGCGGGCGGCCAGGGAAAACTTTCCGATTATTATGAAAAAGCGGACGAAGAAAATGTGATATTTGATGCCTCTCTTTATGAAAATGTTAGCTTCCAAATCTCTAATTTAACTGCGGACAGGCCGCCTTTCAAATTTAATCTCATCCTGTGCCGCAACGTGCTGATTTATTTCGAACCCGTTCTGCAACATAAAGTGCTTGACCAATTTTTTAACAGCCTGAACCTCGGCAGCCATTTGGGCCTGGGTTCTAAAGAATCGGCCATTTTTTACCAAGACCGCCATCGACTCGAAGAAGTAGAAAAAAATTCGCGGCTTTATCAAAGAATTTGAAAAAATAGCGGCTATCGGTTGCAGCGCAGGGGGAATTCACGCGGTGCGGGAAATTTTTCTGCGCATCGAAAAACCCCTTCCCTACCCGGTTTTATTGATAATGCACCGCCTGAAAAACGTGAAGAGCAACTTGGGCGATGTGTTGCGGCGGGGCCAATCCACCCTTTTCAAAGAAGCCGAAGACAAGGAGCCGATGGAGGCTGGCACGGTATATATGGCGCCGAGCAACTATCACCTCTTAGTGGAGCGAAACTTCCGCTTGTCGCTGAGCGTCAGTGAATTGGTACACTTTAGCCGCCCGTCCATCGACGAAACTTTTTATAGCATTGGCGAGGTGTTTGGGTCGAACGCGATGGGTATTATTTTGACCGGCGCCAACGCAGACGGCGCGGAGGGACTTAAGTACTTAGAGAAAAAAAACGCGCCCACCATCGTGCAAAACCCTCAACTGGCGCAAGTGTCCTTTATGCCAAAAGCGGCCCTAACAGCCGCACCAAAAAGCCAAGTGCTTTCCTTGGCGGAAATTGCCCAACAACTGATGGATTTCTGATAAAACCTTGGAACAATGAGCCTGCGATTTCTGATTTTCAGTATCCTTTTTTTGATTTTTTTAGCACTAAAAAGCCAAACGCCCGAAACGGTGCGCGTGGCTTTTTACAATGTGGAAAACCTGTTCCATCCCGATGACGACTCCGCCAAAATGGACGAAGAATTTACGCCCGGCGGCCTGCGCAACTGGAGCGAGTGGCGCTATCGCGAAAAGCTGAACCGCACGGCCAAGGCCATCTTGAGCATCGGCGAATGGGAACCCGCGGCAGTGATCGGCTTGGCGGAAATCGAAAACCGGCAAGTGCTGGACGATTTGGTGAAAACCCCCACCCTGTCTAAATTCAACTACGAAATCTTACATTATGAATCGCCGGACCGGCGCGGGATTGACGTGGCAATGGTTTTCCGCCCCGCGTTTTTCCAATTGGATTATTCCAAAAACATTCCCGTGAAAATGTCCGATGACCCCCATTTTTTCACGCGCGATATTTTATATGCCAAAGGGATTATCCATCAAAAAGACACGCTGCACCTGATGTTTTGCCACTGGCCCAGCCGCTACGGAGGTCAGGCGCAGAGCGAACCCAAGCGGATTCAAGCAGCGGCCACGGTGCGCGCGGCGGTGGATTCCATCCAACAGAAAAATCCAAACGCCCACGTGATTATCCTGGGCGATTTCAACGATGAATTTCACGACCTCAGTTTGAAAGAAAGCTTGGGCGCGCGCACGGAAATTCCCGCCCCAGCGGAAAAAAGCCTGGTGAATCTGATGGCGCTTTTGCCGCCCACCGGCGGCTCGCATCGCTACCAAGGCGTGTGGAGTTATTTGGATCAAATCATCGTTTCGCAAAATCTTTTGGATGATGAATCTTTGGAAATCTGCCCGAAAAACGCGCAAGTGGCGGAGCGGGATTTTTTATTGGAAACCGATGAAAAATATCCCGGGCAGCGGCCGTTCCGGTCATTCTTGGGGTTGCGCTGGCACGGCGGTTTCAGCGACCACCTGCCGGTTTTCATCGACCTCTGCGCGCGGCAATCCCACTGACCGCCGAACCCAACGTTTCACAGCGTTTTTTCGACAATGCAATGCGCAGAACCTTATACTGGATGTGGATTTTCCAGCGTTTGGTTTTTGCTATTTTTGGCACTATCAAATTTCCCTTATTTATTATGAAAAAAATATTGCTCCTCGCCGCAGTTTCTCTTGCGCTTTTTTCGTGTGAAGACAAAGACCCACCAATGACCGGCGGCCCCAATTACCCCACCGATAATTTAAACTTGGACCGCAAGCGCACTTCGCTGTTGATGCAGGGTTTTTCTACCACCAGCACGTTGTCAGCCTCCCTGCAAGTGGCGGCCAAGGTGATGGAGAGCCGCTTTGGCGACAGCCTGAACCATATCGCGCTGAGCAACGACCCGATGGATTTTTTCTATCGCGAGCAATCCGATACCATCCACAGTAATTTTATGTCGCCGATGTTGCCTTATTTTATTGCCGACAACGAGGAGGCGCCGCTGGAAGAAGTGGAAATGGCCATCCGGATGGAACTGATGGAAAAGCCGATAATGGCGGTGAATCACAAGGTGAGCACAAACGATACGGCCCACGTGATTGATGTGAAGGTGCAATTTTACGACGACACCTTGAGCAGCGGTATTTTTGTGGAAACCTACCTGCTGGGGAAAGTCCCTGCCGAAGTGTATGGGACGGGCGCCAACGAGACCGACTTGCGCATTGGCGCTGCCGGCAATTTCATTAAAAATACGGACTTAAAAAGTTTTTGGGACACCGATTTCCCGAATTACGATTCTACCGGCAACGTGATTACCAAAGGCCAAGCCTATTTTCACGATAATATTGTAATCGACCAATTTGCCAATTCCCACACTTACGGCACGCGGCTTTCTGATTATTGGAGTTTCGGCGGGCAGTACACCGAGGGCGACGTTATCGGCACAGAATTCACGCCCATTCGCCACTACTTTCTGAAGAGCGCCATCAACAAGAAAAAATATCCGGTGAACCCGAAATTTTTGACCGTGGTATGGATTTTAAACTCGCAAACCCAGCAATATATGCACCTGACCAGCGTGATGACAGATTTGGAAGACGATGATTAGAGAACTCTTCAAATCAAAAAAACCGCCCAATAATGTGGGGCGGTTTTTTTTTATCCAAATAATTTATTTGAGGTCGTTCTTCGTATGATTTTGGCGTGAATCCGCTAAGGCAATTTTAAAGCGACAAATGACTGTTCCAAAATTACCAATTTCCACAACCCAACACCTTAATAACCAATAGCTAACCTCACTTTTTCCGCCGCTCTGCCCGCGTCCGCTGCTCCTGCTGCTCTTGCATTTCGCGCATCCTCCGCATCAGGCGGTTTTCTTTCTTCGGCTGTTTCTTTTTCTCTTGGATTTTCGCGTGGATTTTCTCGTCATCCAAGCTGGCGCGGATGGCAAACTGCTGGCCGAAAGTAATCATATTCGCCACAAAATAATAGTAACTGAGACCGGAAGCGTAACTGTTGAACACGCCGAGGAAAATAATCGGCATCAAGTACATCAGATATTTCAGTTGCGGCATCTGCTGGTTCTGCCCTGTCATCTGTTGGTTCATATAAGTGTAGATGATAGTGGAGACCGTCATCAGCAAAGTGAAGAGCGAAACGTGGTCGCCGTAAAACGGGATGGTGAACGGCAATTGCATTATGGAATCGTAAGTAGATAAATCGTCCGCCCAAAGAAAACCCTGCTGCCGCAATTCGATGGAAGCTGGAAAAAACTGGAAGAGTGCCAACAAAATCGGCATCTGAAAAAGCACGGGGATGCAGCCGCCCAGAGGGTTTACGCCCGCTTTCCGATAGAGTTCCATCGTGGCCTGCTGCTTTTTCATCGGCTCTTTGTCCTTGAACTTTTCGTTCAGTTCGTCGATTTCGGGTTTCAGCACCCGCATCTTCGCCATCGAACGATAGGACTGATAGGTGAGCGGAAACAGAATCAATTTTATCACCAAGGCGATGATTAGAATAATTAATCCATAATTCAAACCGTTCCGCTCCAGCCAATCAAACATATTGATAATTAACCCCTTATTAATCCATCCCAAAATACCCCAACCGAGCGGAATCAGTTCGTCAAAATCTTCATCGTAGGCTTTGAGAACATCGTATTTGTTCGGCCCCAGATACAATCCCAACTCCGCTTCCAGTTCGCCATCGTCTTCGGGTAGGGCAACTTTGGCCGCCAATAATTTGGTAAACTCCTCCCCTTCTTCAATGGGCACCGATTTCATCCCTGCGCGGTCAAACCCACCTTCCCTGTTCAATAAAATCGTGGAGAAAAATTGCTGTTTCATCGCCACCCAGCGGATGTTTTCTTCCAGCTCTTCGGCTTCCGAGGTGGAACTCAAATCGTCCACGTCATCATCGTCCGCAAAGCGGTATTCCATCTGCGTTTTGTCGCGTTCAACTTTCGCGTTTTTTTCGTGGCGCAACGTTTTCATTTCCCATTGCAAACCAGCGTCTTGCGCAAAATTATCCGCCATTCCACGGGATTCGATTTCCCAATCCAGCATATAATTATCCGGCTGCAATTGATATTCGTAGCGCAGCGATTTTCCTTCCAAAGAAAGGTTGAAAGCGATGGAATTTCCGCCCGACGTTTCCGGCGTAAAATTCAAATCGGCCGAGTTGTACTCCGCGCCGCCGTCGTTTATTTTGACGTTGAAATCCGCGTTTTCATTGATGAGATAAAGCGGCAGCGAGTCCCACGTTTGGTAATCTTTCAGGCGCGCTTTCACAATCTTACCGCCCTTGGACGAAAAGGTAAGTTCCAGCACCTCGTTTTCGATGGTGAAAAGTTCGCCCACGCCACGCGCGGCGGCGGCCAGTCCCGTTACATTTTCATTAGTATTGGAAATGGAATCCAATGAGGCCACATTTTCAGAATCAACCTGCTCTGAATCAACCTCTTGCAGCTCGCGCGTTTCTTCCACCACTTGCGTGGAATCGCCGTCGTCTTTTTGGCCCGGATCGGGTTCTTGATCCTGCTGGTTGAAATATCCGAAATAGAGAAAAATGCCGCCGATCAGCAAAAATCCGATGGCGGTGTTCCAATTGAAAGGCTTATCGTTCATTGAGTACGGGTTTGGAAACCGCGACGGCGGCTTCCACAAATTTCACAAAAAGAGGGTGCGGACGCGCCACGGTGCTTTTGTATTCAGGATGGAATTGCACACCCACAAACCACGGATGATCAGGGATTTCCACGATTTCCACCAGCCCGTTTTCGGGGTTTTTTCCAGTGGCCATCATTCCCTTTTTTTCAAAATCTTTTAAAAATTCATTGTTAAATTCAAAGCGGTGGCGGTGCCTTTCGGCGATTTCTTTTCGGCGGTATGCCGCGAAAACTTTGCTGTCTTCTTTCAAAATACAATCCTGCGCGCCCAGCCGCATCGTGCCGCCTTTGTTTTTCACTTTTTTTTGGTCGGCCATCAGCGAAATAACAGGGTGTTTGGTCTTGGCATCCATTTCGGTGGACGAGGCGTTTTTCCATCCCAAGACGTTGCGCGCAAATTCGATGACGGCGGCTTGCATCCCCAAACAGATTCCCAAAAAGGGAATGCCGTTTTCGCGGGCGTATTTGATGGTGGCGATTTTTCCCTCAAAACCGCGCTCGCCAAAACCGGGCGCCACCAAAATCCCGTCCAACCCCTCAAAATATTTCGGCGCGCTTTCGTCGGTAATATTTTCGGAATGGATCCAGCGGACATCCACCTTGCATTCGTTGGCCGCCCCCGCGTGGATGAACGCCTCGGCGATGGATTTATAAGCGTCTTTCAGTTCGATGTATTTCCCTATCAGTCCGATGGTTACGGTGCATTTTGGATATTGAAGCTTGTAGAGAAAATCCTTCCAGTCCACCAAATCCAGCTCGCTTTCGATGGGAAGTTCAAGGCGTTTCAGCACCACTTCGTCCAGCTTTTGGTTGCGCATCAAAATGGGCACCTCGTAAATCGTTTTCGCGTCGATACTCTGGACGACGGCCTCTTTTTTCACGTTGCAAAACAGCGCCAATTTCCGGCGGATTTCTTCATCGATATCGTGTTCGCAGCGGCACACCAAAACGTCCGGCTGCACGCCGCTCTCCTGCAAAGTTTTCACAGAATGCTGGGTGGGCTTGGTTTTCAGCTCGCCCGTGGCGGCCAAGTATGGAATCAACGTGAGGTGAATCACCATACAATCCTCGCCCAGTTCCCACTTCATTTGGCGCACCGTTTCGATGTAGGGCAGCGCCTCGATGTCACCCACCGTGCCACCGATTTCGGTGATGACAATTTCGTATTCGCCCGTTTCGCCGAGCAGTTGAACGCGACGTTTTATTTCGTCAGTAATGTGAGGAATGACCTGAACGGTTTTCCCCAAAAAATCGCCCTTGCGTTCTTTATTAATGACCGATTGGTAAATGCGGCCGGTCGTCACATTATTGGCCTGCGAAGTGGGGCGGTTCAAAAAGCGTTCGTAATGGCCGAGGTCGAGGTCGGTTTCCGCGCCGTCGTTCGTCACAAAACATTCGCCGTGTTCGTATGGATTCAGGGTGCCCGGATCGATGTTGATATACGGATCCAGTTTTTGGATGGTCACGCTATAACCCCTTGATTGCAAGAGCGTTGCGAGGGAGGCAGAGATGATTCCTTTCCCTAAAGAAGACGTTACCCCGCCGGTTACGAAAATGTATTTTGTGGATGGCATCCGCTATGAAAAAAACGGCGCGAAGGTAAGGCGTTTGGGTGGGAAGCAGTGCGTTTGAAAAGATGATTTTGAAAGCAAAATCGTTTCAGCGCAAGCTTTCAAAATCCGGCCGAAATTCTCTTTTTCCCGAAACCAATCTGTTTTTTACTTGGAAATAAACAATGGAACCCAGAACGGGGAAAATCAGAATCGCCAAAAACCAAAACAGTTTGGAGTTTCTGTTCCTGAATTTCGCTATAGACAAATCCCAAATAGCCCAAAACCAAAGGACTACTACCAGAATCAAGAATGTAATGGTGATATAAGGAATCATTGCATTTTTTTTACAAAATTACCTTCGGAACGAAACTAAAATATGGTGGTGAAAATTTTTTAGGATAGATTTATATCCAGCCAAAACTATTCTTTTTAACCTACTTATGGCTGATTATAAATTCTATAATAGAAGTTAAAAACCTAATCCTCAACCTTCTGCATCTTTCGTACCTGTTTCAAAATTATGCTTTTCGGCATCACCGATACCATTTTCATCATCATTTTCTGTGCGAACGAAACGCCCGCGATCACGTCCAGCTTGCCGTCCAGCATTCCTTGGAAACCCGCCTCGGCCACGGTGCGCGGGTCGGCGGTGTTTTTGAAAAGTTCAGTTTTGTCCATCCCTGACACTTTCCCAAAGGACGTGTCGGTGGCGCCGGGCATCAGGTTGGTCACGGTCACTTTCGTGTCGTGCAGTTCTTCCGCGATGGCGTTATTGAAGGAAGTGACGTAGGCTTTAGTGGCATAATAAACGGCTTGCAACGGCCCCGGCATCAGGCTGGCGGTGGACGACACATTCAAAATGCGGCCGAAATTGCGCTCGACCATTTCCGGCAAAAAGTGGCGCGTCAAAGCCGTAAGCGCTACCACGTTCAGGTGAATCATATCCAAATCATCCTGCCACTCCCGCTCGTGGAACTTGCCCACCCCGCCGAAGCCGGCGTTGTTGATGAGGTAGTCCACCTCCAGCCCCGCACTTTTCACGGCATCGTACACCTCTTGCGGCGCTTCGGGTTTGGAGAGGTCTTTCACGATGACTTTTATGTCGATTTCGTGTTCCGCTTCCAGTTCATTTTTCAAGGCGTCCAACTTGCCTTGGCTGCGCGCCACGATGATGAGATTGCCACCTTGCTCGGCGTGGATGCGGGCGAATTCTTTACCGAGTCCGCTGGAGGCGCCGGTGATGAGGGCTGTCATTTTCATTTTTAAATATTTTGAAATAGCCAAGAATTTGACTTTTCTGACAAGTGAAAAATGGGGGGAAATGTTTTGATCACGCCATACTTCCGATAACTATCGGAACGCGCACCAGCGAGGAATGCTTTGGTCTTAAACGATTTTCTACCTCCAACGAATTTGCCGATCTCTCTTGGTCAAATCAGCCACAAGTATATTTTTGATAGACTTATGGCTGGTTTTAACTTCTAAGAATCTGGTAAAAAAAAGCTCTGACAGTCAATCCACCCCACTCTCAAAAAGCGCCTCCATTTCCACCACATTCTGCACCAAGCCCAGCGAATGCTGGTTTTCCGCCAGTCCGTAAGTGCTGACCAAAGTCAGAAAAACGGCCTTCCGTGTTTTTGTTTCTTGGATAAAAACGCCCAGTTTGCGGCGCAGTTCCTCCGCGTATTTTTTGGTGATTGAAAAGGGGTGGATGGAAAATTTCATCTCGCAGATGTTGATGACTTGGTCGCGCCGCTCGATGAGCAAATTAATCTGCGCGCCGCCCTCCTGCCCGCTGCTGCGCCACGAAGAAATGGAAGTCTGCACCCCGCCAATGCCGAGCGCTTTTTTGATTTGAGCCACGTGTTTAAAACACGCCCGCTCAAAAGCGAAACCCGCCCACGCCCGCTGTTTGGGACTATCAATTCCGCTTAGCCAGTGCCCGCTGCGACCTTTGGCATTTTCCATAAACTGGAGATGAAAAAAGGAAAACGGGTCGGTGAGTTGATACAGGCTGTCCCGCGTTTTTTTTTGGAAAGGCGTGTAAATGCGGAGGAAACCGCTTTCCTCCAGTTCTTGCAATGTTTTGCTGAACGTGCCGCCGCTGGGTATTTTCGTTTGCCGGCTGATTTCGCTGCGGGTCAGTCCTTTGGTTTTTCGGCTCAGCGCGCGCACGATGGCCGTGTGGCGTTCGCTCTTGCGGAAAAGCGAAGCGTACAGGTTTTCAAACTCGTTTTGGAAAAGCGCGTTTTTGCCAAAGCACAGGCGGTCAATGTTTTGCGCGGCGCTCTGACCCTTTTCCAAGGCTTCCCAATAAAAGGGCACGCCGCCGAACGCCATATAGATTTCTAAAATTTGGTAGCGGCTCAGTGCCAGCCCTTTTTTCTTTATAAATGCTTCGCACTCGCCCAAGTTGAACGGGCTGATTTTCAGGCGCTGGGTCACGCGGTTGTGCAGCCCGCCTCGGTTGTTCAGCAAATTGCCAATCATCCACGAAGCCGCGCTGCCACAGGCTATCAGCAAAATATCTTTGCGCGCCGAAGCCCAATGGTTCCAAAAATGCTCGAAGGCGGGCAAAAAACCCGAACGAGGGCCGTCCATCCACGGCAGCTCATCTATAAAAACCACCTTTTTTTTCTTGCGATCTTTTTCCAAGATTTGTTGCAATTCTTGGAAAGCTTCCAGCCAATCGGCGGGTGGTTCTTCGCCCGTCTTGCCGTGCTGTTGCAGGGCATTGTGAAAATTGTGAAGCTGCAATGTCTTGTCCGCATTGGCTAGCCCCGTGACGTGGAAACTGAAACGCCCCTTAAAATATTCCCGCACCAAAAACGTCTTCCCCACCCGCCGCCGACCAAACACGATGGCGAATTCTGACCTCGGCGAATCGAAAAGTTTTTTCAGCTTTTGCTTCTCCGCAACTCTCCCAACAATCATTATTTTGAGATATTATAACCAGCCAAAAGTAGCAAAATTTTGGAGATATGGCTGATTATAGATTTTAAATTAGCCATAAGTATGAATTAAATTGAGTTGTGGCGGGGTTTATAAATATAAAATGAGGCGGGTGAAGTTCGAGTTTAATTTAGATACATAGTACTTCCGATAATTATTGAAACCCGCGTCTACGATTTGATTTTTAAGGAAAAAATGGGGAAATGTTTTTATCCATATTATTAGAATGGCCTAACCCTGACAGGGTTTCATCGAGACGACAATTCAGCCAAAGAATTTATATTCGTAAAAATTTTGACACCCATTTCCGCAAAGATTTTAAAATGCAAAAACACTTTCCCGTAATCCTCGAACAGGACGAAGACAACGTTTTCATAGTAAGCTGCCCTACTTTGAAAGGCTGCCATTCTTACGGCCACACGCTGCCGGAGGCCCTCGAAAATATGAAGGAGGCCATTCTGCTTTGTTTGGAGGATGATGCGGCCACGGAAAACCAAAACCACTTTTTGGGCGTGCGGGATTTGGAAATCGCCATTCCGTGAGCCGCAGTTTTTAGGAAAAATATTGCTGAAAATCCCTTTTTCGGCTAAAGCCAAAATCGCACGTATCACTCTATCGCCGCGCTAAAGCGACGGCGCAATTCTGTGGAACTCTGACAGGGTTCTGAACCCTGTCAGAGTTAAAACCGCTCATCCACAAACCCGAATTTCTTCTGAAAAAATACGTTCTTTCAGCCGTGGCTTCACCGATTGGTATTCCACCAAATCCACCGATTTACCCAGCGCATCCTCCAGCTCCAGTTTGATGCGGACAAATTCCAGCACGCTGATTTTCTGTCCCAGCTCCACCAAGATGTCCACATCACTTTCTGCGCCGCCTTCGCCAGTGGCCAGCGAGCCGAAGAGGCCGGCTTTGGTGATGCCGTGTTTCCGCAAAATGGGAAGGGCGGTTTTTTGGACTTGGGAGATTTTCATTAGTTCAAAAGTAGAGATTTTAAATAAAGCAGATTTAAAAGTTAGTTTGATACGGAAGAAGAAATTCCGAAATCTGAGCCATTTTTTTCATTATTCCTCAAAAAGATTGTGCCGCGCCCCTATCCACTCCTCTCCTTTAAAGAAATGAAAACGCGCATATTTTTCCTCTTTTTCCAACGATTCCAAATCAAAAACATCATTCAAAAAAAGACGGTTTATTTTATTGGAAAAGTTCTTTCTATAAATACGATGATTGGCGATGAGGATGGGAAAATCAGATTTGTTTTGAGCTTCCATTTTTTCCATATCATAGTAATCCGCCAAGACATAAAGCTGGTAATTGTTTTGGTCGCAAAATTCTTGGCAGGCTTCAATCAGGTTGCAATTGGAACTGGAACAGTTTGGCCCCCAGCGATATAAAAGGGAAGTATCGTTTTTTGCCAAACAATCTTTCAGTTGGTTTCCGCTTATCGCGTAGATGTTTTGGTCATTGGAAAAACCGCAAATCGTTGAATCTTTCGGGACAAAAATGACCGATTCTTTTTCCGTTGCCGATAGCTTTTGATAATCGTTGTGCAGACCTTTTATTTCGATGGCGCAACTGTGTAATAAGAGGATGAGGAGGGGGACGATTAGGAATTTTTGCATATTGGCAAGGTCGGAATTTAATTTATGGCATCATGCGATGTAATCGCAAGCTACCGAGAGCAACAGGTGGAACTCTGCAAAAAAAAATGGGGTTGACTTTAAAAATCAACCCCATTCTTTTTCAAGCTTATGTCACGATGTTAGCAAGGCAAACTTCCCTGCTAATTCATTCCTTATTTATCAAATCAGCTGTTAGCCGCCCTGCTTTGGAAAAGGCGTTTCATTAGAATTAACTTCAGGGTCATTCTTCGGTAGCGCAATCTCTTTAGTCGGTGTTTCATTCGATTCAACTTCCTCATCCGTTTTAGGGGTGACCATTTCCGCAGGTTTCGATGGCGACACTTGTGTAGCTTGAGGATTACCCCCACCATCATCACTATCGTCTTGCGAATCGGCATCATTGTCCGTGTCGCTTCCAGAGCTGTCGTCGGCTCCAGAATTATCCTCACCTCCATCCTTTGGCCCAGGCCCATCGCTCTGCCCCGAAATCTGTTCGTGGATAGCACCAGCGGCTTTTCCTAATTCTTCAGCCGCATCTCCCACATTGCCATTAAGTACATCCTTTCCAGCCTGCGTGGCGTGTTCTTTTCCTGCTTCTTCGTGAGTTTTACCCTCCTGAGCTTGAAGCTCCATAGTTGAAAACCCAGATAGAACAAGAGCCGTGAATATTAAATTTTTGACTTGCATCACATTTTTGGTTTTAAATTAACGCCAGCATTTTCTTTTTTGTGGCAGCTGACTTTAGAGCCTTTTTTCCAATTATGATGCAAATTTCGCTGTAAGTCAAGGTCTAATACAAGTACAATTTGTACTTATTTTAATCTAAGGAATTTTGATGAGATTAAGGCATAAGTCCAAAACCATATTCGGTAAGAAGACGAACTAAACCCTCAGCAGGAAGATTTTTATCGTCTTGAATGTTACAAAATGTCTTCACCCTTTCTCTGATTATCCCAATGTTATTTCTAACTGTTGAGTATGCGAAGTTCGTTTTTTCAGCAATGGTATGGCTTGTTGCTTCTTTATTCTTTACCCAACACTTAGCAATTTTAGACATTGTGGGCGTTAATTCAATTCCGAGAAGTTCCAAATTTCTTTCGTAAAACTTTTTCTTCAATATTTTCTCAAGCGATTCATTTTGCGTGGCTATTTGGTATTTGACATATTCAGAATCATCAAGGACAGTCCAAATACCCAGTTCCGTTTTGGGCTTGTGATTTTTGCAATCGAAAATATAGCAAGAGTGCCGTACAGGAATTTCCTTCTGATTTATGACAAAGCGATGCCTAATAGCGAAGAGGTCGGTCATCGCAAAATACCCTGTTTCCGCAAATACAAGTTCATATCCAATCTTCTTGTAACGCCTAACGTGAGGTAAGTCATTATCGTGAATTTTTAAAGAGCTGTTAGGGGAAACGTTGTCTGTAACCTGAACATTAAAATCCTCATCTTTTTGAATACCAAGCGTACTGGAAATGCCTTTGCGGTAGATGTACTCAGCTTTGGAATAGTCATATTCCGTTAGGAACATTCGATGCCCAAAATCTGGCCACTTTTCCAAGTCGGCAAGTATATTTTTCCTGTCTCCATCTTTAGGAATTACCTCCCCTGAAAATCTTTTAACAAGCTCGATTTGCTTGAATTTTTGATGGTGGAACTCTGCGAGGTTCATAAATCCAGTTAGATAGATTATAGGGCATTAACAAAATTCTCACCTCAAAAAGTTCAGCTTTGGAAAATATTCACCCTGTTGGAGCGATAAAAACCTACACCAACCCCCCAATAATCTCCTCCATACTAACCCCCTCCGCTTCCGCCTTGTAATTTTTTACCACACGATGGCGCAGCACGGGCTTGGCGATGGCGAGGATGTCCTCCTTGTCGGGGGAGAATTTGCCGTGCAAGGCGGCGTGGGCTTTGGCGCCCAAGATGAGGTACTGCGAAGCGCGCGGGCCGGCGCCCCACGAAATGTATTCCGCCGTCACGTCCTTGGCCATTTCGCTGTTGGGGCGGGTGCTGCTGGCCAGTTTCACGGCGTATTCAAACACATTGTCCGGCACGGGAATCTTACGGATAAGACTTTGAAAATCAAGGATTTCCTGCTGCGTCAAAACCTTGTCCACCGTGGCGGAAAAATCGCCGGTGGTGGCTTTCACGATTTGCATTTCTTCTGCAAAACTGGGGTAGCCCACCTCGATGTTGAACATAAAACGGTCGAGCTGCGCCTCGGGGAGCGGGTAAGTTCCTTCCTGCTCGATGGGGTTTTGGGTAGCCAGCACGAAAAACGGGTCGGCCATTTTGTAGGTCTGCCCTGCTGCGGTCACGTTTTTTTCCTGCATCGCTTCCAGTAGCGCCGACTGCGTTTTGGGCGGCGTCCGGTTGATTTCATCGGCCAAAATGATATTCGCAAACAGCGGCCCTTTGATGAATTTGAACTGGCGGTTTTCGTCTAAGATTTCCGCGCCCACGATGTCGCTGGGCATCAAATCCGGCGTAAATTGAATGCGGTTGAACGTCAATCCCAGCGCCTGCGCGGTGGTGTTCACCAAGAGCGTTTTGGCGAGGCCCGGCACCCCCACCAAGAGCGAGTGGCCTTTGCAGAAAATGCTGAGAATCAGCAAGTCCACCACCTTTTCCTGCCCCACGATGACTTTTCCGATTTCGGCTTTCAGTTGGCGGTATTTTTCGCCCAAATGTTTTACGGCTTCCACGTCGCCGGAGTTATTCGACATATTGAGATTTTTTTATCCAATCGTTTTTAAAAGTGCAATTGATATAGTCGTTGTTCACGCGCACGTAGGTGGTGCTTAGCTTTTCGCGAATCCAATCCTGCGTGGCTTCTTGGTTTTTTTCTTGCAAAGCAGCCTGCTGGATGCGCTGGTAATCGCTGCGCAAATCGGCGCGGTGCGGCTGGGATTTGTCGTTTAGTTTCAACAATCGGTATCCTTCTTTGCCGTCTGGCGTTCTAAAAAAAGACGGCGGCGAAACCCGCCCCACCGTCAATCCGTTCAGCACGTTAAAAACCGTTTGATCCAACTGGCCGATTTCCCAACGGGGGTCGCCCGTCTGCGGATTTACCGAAATCCCACCGTTTAATTTTGAATTTTCATCCGACGAAAACCGTTCCGCCGCTTGGTCAAACGTCAGTTCTTTTTCTACAATCAAATTGCGGATGCTGTCCATAAAATCTTTGGTGTTCGCCAAATCCTCCTGCGAGATTTTCGGTTTGATCAGAATGTGGCGCAAATCCAGCTCCTCCCCGCGCCTCTTCAACAGTTGCACGATGTGGTAGCCGTACTCGGATTTGAACGGCTCCGAGATTTCGCCCTGTTTCAAATTGAACGCCACCGCCTCAAATTCTTTTACAAACTGCCCGCGCTGAATGCCCTCGTATTTGCCGCCGGCCTTGGCCGAGCCGGGGTCTTCGGAATACAAAACCGCCATCGTGCTGAAACTGGAACCGTCTTCCACGCGCTGGCGCAAATCGTTCAGTTGCTGGATGGCCGCCGCCACCGCTTCCGGCGTGGGCTTCGGAAAGCGCGTGATTTTAGCGTACTCCACCTCGGCGTCAATCAGCGGCAAGCTGTCTTGCGGCAGCGCTTTATAAAAGGCGCGCACCTCGCTGGGCGTGATTTCCACGTCGGCGGTCACTTCGCGCAGCATCCGCTGGGCGGTCAGTTGGTTTTTCACCAGCGGGGCCAGTTCTTCCTCTATTTCAATGATGGTTTTTTTGTAATACTGCTCCATTTTCGCCTTGCTGCCAATCTGCTGCTGAATCAAGTCCAACCGCCGCTGCACGGTCAATTGCACTTCCTCCTCGCCCACTTCAATGCTGTCCAGATCGGCTTGGTGAAGCAACAGTTTTTCAAACAAAAGCTCCTCAAAAATGGCGCATTTGTCGGCGTCATCTTCCACCAGTCCTTGCTCTTTCATCTGATAAAACTGGTTGTCGATGTCGCTTTTCAGCACGATGTTTTTGCCGACGACGGCCACCACGCCATCCACGATTTTAAGTTGCGCATCCACACGGAACACGGAACACAGAACACCAAACAAAATCAATAAAATCCTCATAATCAATACGTTTCAAATCCTTTTTTCTTCAGCGCGTCGTCCAGCAAGTTTTGCTCCAAGCGCTCCAAAAGCTGCAATTTCTTGCGGTTCAAAAGTATGTTTTGGATGACAGGCCGCGCGTGGCGCAAAGGTGCCTCGTCGCCGATTTTTTTTACGTCGCGCACTGCCAGCAAATACACGTTGATGCTGTCTTGCTGCCGCACAAAACGACCAACGGTAAAGAAAGATTGCGGGTTTCCCAGTTCTTTCGGCAACACGTTTTGCAGCTCGGTGGCGTTCATCCACGCGCTGTCGCCCAGCGAAAATTTATAGGCATAGCTCAGCGCAAATTCCTCGAATTGTGCCAGATTTTCCTGCCCGCCGCCGCGAAATTGGCGAATGGCCGTTTCCAGTTCCGGCGCTTCTTTATTGATGATGGCATAGTCCGCCGTCAAAATATTTTCCTTCAAGGCAAAATCCTGCGCCCCGCTTTCATAATACGCTTGGATTTCTTTTTTGGAAAAAGAAGTGTCCAAATTTTTCCGCAGAAATTCTTGGCGGTATTTGAATTTCAAAAGATCGTTGCGGTAATCTTGGATTTTCCGTTCAAATTCGGGGTCGCTGTCGCTGATGTTGTACTGCGCCTTGTAAATCATCAGTTGGTCTTTGGCCCACGTGGTGATGTAATTCTGCAAAAAGGCCAAGCTGTCGTTTTCGCCAAGGCCCGGCGGCAGGATTTCCGCCACATCATTTTCATACAGATATTCATCGTACACCCGCGCCAGTTTTGCGCCCCGCTCGTTTTCGTCGTTTTCCTTTTGAAAAAAATTACACGAAACCAAACCGCCCAAAACCACCGCCGCAGCCGCAATTTTTAGAGATAATTCAACTCTGCGACTCAAGTTCTTCAATCGTTTTTTTCAGAGTGTCCTGTTGGATGTTCACGTCATATTTGGATTTCAGTTCCGCAATCCACTCCTTCTCCAAATATTCCTGATAATCGCTGATGACCGCCCCGCGCGCTTCGTCAAAACCCTTGCGCCCAGCGGGAATAATCTTTATAAAATACACTTGCTGGTAGCGGCCATTTTCTTCCATCACGTCCGAAAAACCCTGTTGCTTGGCGGTTTTTTCGATGGTTTCGTTTTTTCCGAATTCATACACCGCACTGTCCAACTTCACATTTAGCGGCGCGTCCTCGTTCAGCATCGTCTGGATTTGCGCCAGCGTCTTGTCTTTTTTCAGTTGCTTCTTGGTTTTTTTCAAAAGTTTGGGGCTGGCCGCGTCCACGATTACCGTTTGGTAGCGCTCTTTCCAAGCGTAGTCATCTTGGTGCTTTGCGTAGAAATCGCGCAGCCCCGCGCTGTCTTTCACCGATTTTTGCCACACTTTGTCCTCCGTCAAATCAAACAAAAGAATACCCTCGAAATATTCCCGCGCCAGCAGCCGGTATTCAGGATATTTTTTGGAAAGCTGGGATTTTTCGTACTCCAGTATTTTTTCCTTCACAAAACTGGAATAGGCATTGTCAGCGTATTGATAGGGAGTGCGAGCGTTTTTGTCGGCTTTTTTGCGGGTGGTCAAATCCTTCATAAAATCATTCACCGAATACTTGCGGTTGGCAAATTCAAACAGCGTCTCCTCCCCTTTTTTAATTTTCTGTTCCCCCTCGGAATTTTTCAAAAATTCCTCATCTACCTGATTTAGCGCCATCTCGATGGTGCGCGGGTATTCCCTGAAATTGTAGTCGGTTTTTAATCTGCGCAGCACGCTCATCTCGCTCTGCTGCGAACGGGAATCGCGGTCGATGCGGTTTTTCAGGTCGATCTTGGCCTCCTCGAACGCCATCGGCTGGTGGGGTTTTTCCAATTGTATGATGTGCCACCCCACCGGCGTTTTCACGGGCTCGGAAAAATCGCCCGGTTTTTCCAAACCGAAAGCGGCCTCTTCAAAGTCGGGGAACATCCGGTTGATGCTAAACGGCTGCATCCTGCCACTACTTTTTGCGGTGCTTTTGTCCTCGCTGTATTGCCGGGCCAAAGTGCCAAAGTCCGATCCGTCTTTCAGTTGGTCATAAATTTCTTGGATGCGCTTTTTGGCCTGTGCGCTCTCCTCCGGCGTGCTCTGTTCATTATCGATCAGCATTATGTGCGCCACCTGAATAGTGCCGCGCGCCGGACGCTTGTCGGTGGTTTTTATCAAATGGTAACCGAAACGGCTGCGCACCGGCCCCACCACCTTGCCCACCTCGGCTTGGTAGGTCGCATCCTCAAAAGGGTACACCATATCAAAGACCGTAAAATAGCCCAAGTCGCCGCCGTTTTTAGCGGAATGCGTATCGGCCGAATACTCCTCGGCCATCTTGTCGAAGGGTGCACCGTCCGCCAGTTTCTTTTTGATGTTCATCGCCGTTTTATAGCCCTCCAAAGTATCGGCGGGCAGCGCGCCTTGGCCCACGGCCACCATTATATGGCTCGCGCGCACGTCTTGCTGCTGGCGCTGGTAGGCCTCGCGCACCAGTTCGTCGGTTACGTCTTTATCGGTCAGATAGGGACGCGCCAATTGGTCACGGTAGCTGCCGTATTCGCGCACAAAGCCCGGCAGGGTATCCATCCCCATCGCTTTGGCCTCGTGCACTTTTAGTTTGAAATTGATGTAAAGATCCAAATATTCGCGCGGCGTTTTCGGGTCGATGTCCTCGCCAATGTTGCGGTTTTTATTGTACACGGCCATATACTCGCCGGCCGTTACGGTATCTTTTCCTACCGTGAAGAGGGTTTGGTTTTCCAGTTTTTTCTGGCCAAAGGCACTGGCACAAAAAGCCAAGCTCAAACAAAGAAAAAAAGTGCGTTTCATTTTGGATTTAAACATTTGAAAATGAGGATTTTTTAAAAAAGAATAAAAGTTTTGGGAAATTATTGGCGGCTGTAATTTGGGGCTTCGCGGGTGATGTGAACGTCGTGCGGGTGGCTTTCGTGCACTCCCGCAGCGGTGATTCGGGCAAATCGGGATTTCTGCTGCAAGTCTTTGATTGTGGCCGCCCCACAGTAGCCCATCCCCGCGCGCAGCCCGCCGATGAACTGGTACATCACCTCGCTCATCTCGCCTTTGTAGGCCACCCGGCCAGTAATTCCTTCGGGCACCAGTTTTTTAATATCGTCTTCCACATCCTGAAAATAACGGTCGCTGCTACCCTTTTGCATCGCCTCGATGCTGCCCATCCCGCGGTAGGTCTTGTATTTGCGGCCTTCGTAGATGATGGTTTCACCTGGTGCTTCTTTCGTACCCGCCAAAAGCGAACCGAGCATCACGCTGTCTGCCCCAGCGGCAATGGCTTTTACGATGTCGCCCGTAAAGCGGATGCCGCCGTCCGCAATCATCGGTACGCCGCTGCCCTCGATTCCTTTGCGCACTTCCAGCACAGCCGAAAGCTGCGGAACGCCCACGCCGGCCACCACCCGCGTGGTGCAAATGCTGCCCGGCCCGATGCCAACTTTCACGGCATCCGCGCCGGCGTCCACTAAATATTTCCCCGCCTCCGCCGTGGCAATGTTGCCCACCACCACGTCCAGTTTCGGGAATTCGGCTTTTACTTTTTCGAGGGCCTGCACCACTCCCTTGGTGTGTCCGTGGGCGGTGTCTATTATAATGGCGTCCACGTTGGATTCCACCAGCGCGGTTACCCTTTCCAAAATATCGGAAGTAACGCCGACCGCCGCCGCCACGCGCAATCGGCCAAATTGGTCTTTGCAGGCGTTGGGTTTGATGAGCAGTTTGGTGATGTCGCGGTAGGTAATCAGCCCGATCAGTTTGTTTTCCGCGTTTACCACCGGCAGCTTTTCGATTTTGTGCTCTTGCAAGATGACTTCCGCCTCGCTCAAGCTGGTGTTTTCGTGGGTGGTCACCAAGTTGTCCTTGGTCATTATTTCGCGCAGCGGGCGGTCTTGGTTTTTTTCAAAACGGAGGTCGCGGTTGGTGATGATGCCGATGAGTTTTTTTTGATCGTCGATGATGGGAATCCCACCGATCTTGAAATCGGCCATCATCTTTTGGGCATCGGACACCAAAGCGTTTTCGCCCAAGGTCACGGGATCCAGAATCATCCCGCTTTCGGCGCGCTTCACGTTGCGCACTTCGATGGCCTGCTGTTCGATGGTCATATTCTTATGGAGAACGCCGATGCCCCCATCCTGCGCTATGGCAATGGCCATCGCCGATTCGGTGACCGTATCCATCGCCGCCGAAACGATGGGCGCCTTCAAAGAAATGTTGCGGGTGAATTGGGTAGTCAGCTCCACCTCGCGGGGCAATATCTCAGAATAGCCGGGCACCAAAAGAACATCGTCGTAGGTGAGTGCCTCGCCAAGGATTTTTTCGGAATTCAGGAACATTTTTGGGAACGCAACTTTGAATTAAAATTGCGCGCGAAGATAAAAAGAATAAATCTGCCTGGGTCGCGCATTTTTCGGGTGGTAACGATTTGTTTTCAAATCTTTATCAATTTTCATCATAAAAAAATCCCGACGTTTCCATCGGGATTTTTTGTTTTTTTATAAAAAGCAAAGTGGCTTTCTACCGTATCAAGGTAAACGAACCGCGCTGCTCTTCTTCTTGGCCGCCGGGCGTTTTGAAGCGCAGGTAATACACATACACGCCCTGGGCAGCTTCGCCACTGTCATCGGTGCCGTCCCAGCCTTTACCGGGCTCGCTGCTTTCAAAAACTTTCGCGCCCCAGCGGTTCATCACATAAAACTTGTAGCGCTCCACGTCCTGAAACCGCATTGATGGGGCAAACTCACGGTTCTCTGCCACCTCGCTGCTCGGCCGGAAAGCCGTGGGCACAAACGCCCGCACTTGCTGGTTCAGGCACGTTTGGTTGGAAAGCGCGGCGTAGGGCTGCCCGTTTTGGTCGGTCAGGGCGAGCGGGTTGTTCGCCTCCACCGCCCGGATGTAGTAGCAGAACCCGCCGGCCGTAGCACCGTAGGCCGATACATCGTCAGCAAAAGTGGTATCGTCGCCATCTACCGTGCCCGCCAAGGCAAAATCGATTTCCTCTTCACCTTTGCGGAAAATCTCATAGCGCCCCACTTCGCCCATCCAGTCGCGGTAGGGGTTCCATTTCAGGAAGTTGGTCAAATCGGCGCGCGGGTCAGCCTTCAAAAGGATGTTGCTGCCCAAGTTGCTCACCGTGTCGCGCCCGCCACAACTGTCCGTGGCCGAAAGGCGATACCAGTAGCGCGTGCTGCTCGGCTGGGCGCCAAAATCGCTGAAGTCAATCGTATAGGGAGCAGTCGCAGGTTTGCCTACCTGTCCCACTACTTGCCAAGGGCCCAGTGGATCGGGCGCGCGTTCCACTTCAAAACTTTCTACGTCAGCTTGCCCGTCGATGTGCGTGGTCACGTCCAGCGAACCCAAATTGAAGTTATTCGTCACCCGCGCCACATACAGCAACTTGGACTTGCGCGGCACCGAGGCGTCCTCGAAAATCTCGTTGCTGGTGGAAGTCAGGTTGCCGGTGGTGTCCGTTACTTGCACCTTATAATAATAGCGTGTCGCATTTTGGAGGTTGCGGTGGGTGTAGGCCGTATCCTCTGATGAGCCAGTAAACAACAGTTGGTAAGGCCCAGAAGCTGGCCCGCCGAGCGGCCCCGTCCTGAACAACAGACGGTAGCTGCCCACTGCATCTTTATCAATACCCTTGTAGGTATTCCAGCTCACCCGCGAGAAGGCTTCGCAGCGGTTTACATAGCTGCGCGCGTAAATGGTGCGGTGCGGGTTTACGATGGCATCATCGCTTTGGTTGTCGCAACTGTCCACGGAAATTACACGGAATTCTTCTGGGCGAGAGTTGGCCTCGCTGTCCGTCCACTCGTAAGGAAATGGTGTGCCTGCCGCCACGGTGTCCACTACCGTCCAGCCCAGTTTGGGATTGTTGAAGAAAATATAATATTGGACGATATCCCCCGAGCTGGAGGGTTTCCAACTCAATATGGAATTGCCCGCCGCGTTCACGCTGGCCGTGTCAATGACAATTTGGTCAATGTTCGATTTATCCTCGAAGAATTCCGTAACAATCGTAGAAATGCTCCCACAACTGTTACCTTGCTCAATAGCGACAACTCGTATATTAACTGTATCATCACATACCTGAATCGTATCCGTAAGATTAAGGTTGGTAGTGGATTTAGAAAACACATAGTTGCCACTGCCCGCTGGCACTTCCAAGTACACATCGTAAGTAACCGGGCCGCTGCCCCCACCCGCCATCACGGGTGTCCAAGAAAGGTTGGCCACATCTTTCCCAGCGCTGGGACCAGAAGATCCCGTACTCAATGATAATTCGATTAAGCTAAGCGTATCCGATTCCGCCGAAATGAAATCGCAATTGCCCGTACTCTTTACCATATAAAAATGCTTGAGACCACTACTGGCTGATATTATCGTAGAGAGCGAATCGACATTGGCAATACTGTCCACCACCGAATAAGGCCCACCGCGCGTGGCCGCCCCAAAAATCCGGTAGTAGTTGAAGTCCAGCCCGCTGTCCTGTACCGCACGATCCCACTGCAACTGCAAATCGCCAGATGGCGGTGTCCAACTGAGACAGGTGGGAACGGGCGGGGTCGGGTCGCCGGGGACTACTTCCACCACAACCGTAGTAATCGAAACCCTACCCACGGGACAGGCATCGTCCTCCATCCTTAACGAAAACAAAAACTTGTTAATGGGATTTTTCAGGTTTGCAACCAAACCCAAATGCTGGCAATCGGGTACCCAAAAGAAGCGGATATTATTGTTAAGACTATTGGTGTAGCCCACTTGGGGCGCTATCGGAAAAAACTGCGCACAGGGGTTTGCTCCGTTACAGCCCGTACCCGATGATTTGGGTGACGAGGCTTGTAAGCCCACTGCCTCGAATGTTATATTTTGAGGAGAACCATTGGGGTTAAAATCAAAGTCGGAAGCTTGCAATTCAAATTCAACGGTATCGCCCGGAAAAACCCGCGTCTTATATTCCGAGGCACTTATTTTTTGCAAACTGGTGTAAACATTAGTATCGATAAAAGCTACGGGGGGATTGTTGGCGATCGCGGTAGCATTACAGGGGTGTATTACAATGTTCACATCGCGGAACACCTCGGCAACCTTAATGTATTGGGGGCCGTTTGGACCTTGACCATATTTCCAAGATTCTACCGCGTAGCAACTGGCGTAGCTGCCCGCCGTGGCGTTTTGGACGTTCATACTTACCGCCCCCGTGGCACCATTGAGGGTAATGGGGCCGTTGGCGGCATTGGTATTGGGATTGGGATAGGGAGAAGTAGTGCTATAGCCCGCTGCCCAGTTTATAGCCGGAGTGCCGTTAGCGCTAGTCCAAGGATCGGCCCAACGAACCCACAACGAATCAATATCCTTGTCGGCCGCCAAGTGATTGTAGGTAAAAGGTTTTCCCTTACAAATAGTGAGGGATCCTTCTTCCTCAAAATAGGGGCTATTGTCAAAACAGGGATTTACTGGTAAAGCAGAAGGGCTGTTCAACGGGGTGTAAGGATACATAATAGCGCGCAAGTAATAAAAACCATTGGACGGGCCATTAACTACGGTGCCAGGTCGGCAGCATATATTCCAAGTGAAAACCCAACCGCCGGCCGGAGGAGTACCAGTAAGAGTAATGGGCTGGCTTTTGTAGACGTGCTGCTCTACCGCACCTACTCCACTCGCACTTGTACAATTAATGGGTGGGCTACAGCTTTGGCCAGGGAAAGAAGTGTTGTTGATAGCAACCCTGGTTACCGGAATGTTTCCTTGGCCGCTAATCGTAGTACTTGCGGGAAGATTCGCGGCGTTGCCTCCACATTCCCTATACAAATTCATCGTGAAGATATACTGCCCATTGGAGGTACATTCCCAAGTGATTTCGCCCCCAGCGGCGTGGGTGGCCTTGGCTTGGAAACCAGCTAAAACAAATACACTCGCGATCAGAAGTTTGACAATAGTTTTCATAGTAAAAATTATTTGAGACAAATGTAAGGGTAAAGTGGGGTTCCCAAAAAGGTTCAATGAGTTAGGAGCGGCCTTGCATTAGTCAATTGCGGGTTTTACGGAAAATCACTCCAGCGCCCATTTCAAACGCCGCTGTCCGCCATTCGTTGCTTTTGCACTTGAAATTCCGACCAAACCTCCCTCAAAATCTCCGCCGCAGGTTTCACCGCATCGATCATTCCGCTCACTTGGCCGATTTCGAGTTCGCCCTGTTCCAAGTCGCCTTCAAACATTCCGCGCTTGGCGCGCGCCCGCCCCAGCAGTTTTTTCAAGTCCTCCACCGACGCCTTATTTATATAGGCATTTTCCACTTCTTTATAAAAGGCGTTTTTAATCAAGCGCACCGGCGCCAATTCTTTCAAGGTCAAATGTGTGTCGCCTTCTTTCGCGTCCACGATGGTTTTCTTAAAATTAATATGGCCGCTGCTTTCCTCGCTGGCCGCAAAGCGCGACCCGATCTGCACGCCGTCCGCGCCCAGCACCATCGCCGCCAGCATTTGCTTTCCGGTGGCAATGCCGCCAGCCGCCAACAAAGGGATGTCAATCGCCGCGCGCACCATAGGTATCAAAACAAAGGAAGTGGTTTCATCGCGCCCGTTGTGGCCGCCCGCCTCAAAGCCTTCCGCCACCACGCCGTCCACGCCCGCCTCTTCGGCCTTTTTGGCAAATTTCACGCTGCTCACCACGTGCACCACTTTTACACCTTTTTCCTTTAGATAAGAAGTATAGGTTTTGGGATTGCCCGCCGAGGTAAAAACAATGGGCACTTTTTCATCGAGGATGATTTGGATATGGTCGTCGATCTGCGGGTACAGCATCGGCACGTTCACGCCGAAAGGTTTGTCCGTTGCTTTTTTGGTTTTTTGGATGTGCGCCCGCAAAATATCGGGGTACATACTCCCCGAACCGATCAGCCCCAGCCCGCCCGCTTGGCTCACGGCCGAAGCCAGTTCCCAGCCGCTGCACCAAATCATCCCCGCTTGGATGATGGGATATTCAATATTGAAAAGTTGGCAGATACGGTTTGAGGACAATTGTTTCAAGTTTGATGTTTGATGTTTGATGTTTGATGTTTGATGTTTGATGTTTGATGTTTGATGTTTGATGTTTGATGTTTGATGTTTGATGTTTGATAAAATTGCTGAAATTACAACCGAATTACAACCGAATTACAACCGAATTACAACCGAATTACAACCGAATTACAACCGAATTACAACCGAATTACAACCGAATTACCAATTACCATTGAACTACTACCGCACTATCTTCTTCAAAAAAACGCGCTGGCCTATTTGTATGGAAATAAAATAAACCCCTTGAGAATCAGGTGCGCGCAACTTTATGGGTTCTCCGTTTTTGATGGTAAAATTTTGAACATCCACCCTTTGCCCTGCCGGGTTCAAAATGGAAATCGAAACCTCCTCTTGATTTTCAATACCCTTAAAAACAAGCGAGAACGTTTCTTCCACCGGATTCGGGAAAACCTCAATTTCCAAATCTGCCAACCTCTCCTCCTTCAAAGAAATGCTCCAAGAGGCATCGCGGAAGTTGGGGATGCCGAAGCCTCGCAGATTGTCCGGCGTGTAGCGCTGGCTACCCGATTCACGGATGGCATCGTAAATTTCCATATTGGTTTTGCCGGGCTGGCCTTGCCACAGGCAGGCCGCCATCCCTGCCACCACGGGGCAGGAAAAACTGGTGCCATTGCCGCTGCCCGGTCCTCCGCCCAGCAAAAACGCCGTGCCGCGCCCCTGCGCCGCCACGTCGGGTTTGATTCGGCCATCGGCGGTGGGGCCCTGCCCGCTGAACGAGGCGTATTTTTCGTCGCGGTCCACCGCGCCAATTGCCAGCGCACTGTCCGCGTCCGCCGGCGCGGTGATTCTTTGCCACGAGTTATTTCCCTCATTTCCAGCGCTTACGATGACCAGCAATCCCTTCCTCGCCGCCAAATCCGCCGCGCGGGTAACGAGGGCGGTGTTGCCGTCCAAATCTTCGTGTTCCAAATCGCCCACGCCGCCGTCAAATTTGTTGTAGCCTAAGGATGAGTTGATTACGTCTGCGCCGGCGCTGTCGGCAAATTCAGCCGCTGCCAGCCAGTTGTCCATTTCGGCGGGGGTTTCCGAGCTTTGGTTTTCGGATTTCAGCAGCATATAATTGGCGCGCGGCGCTGTCCCCACAAATTGGTTTTCGATAAATCCGCCCATCACGCTGAGTACCAAAGTGCCGTGCGTACCATCTTGAAAAACGTTGGTATCTTTGGTAATGAAATTGTAAGTGGCTGAAATTCTACCGTTTAGCCAAAGCGAATCCAGCCCGTTCAAATTTTGCGCGCCGGAAAAGCCGCCGTCCAAAACGGCAATCGTCATCCCTTCGCCCAAAAACCCCAAGTCGTGCAGGTAATCGCCGCTGATCATTTTTACTTGGTTTTCCGATGCGCCGTAATCGATCATTGCGGCCTTTTCCACTCCCGCGAATACGGGTAGATATTTTTTCGCTTTTTCAATTTTTTTGACAAAAGGCAACCCCAACAATTGCTCTAGATTTTCGCCTTCCACGAGCGCGTAATTCATCCAGCGGCTTTTCATTTTTATATGAATATTTTGCTCGGTAATTTCATTCAAATATTCTTTGGAAACGGGCAAATCACTGTCATCGATTTGAACTTTTCGTTTCGCTTTATTTTCAATGGATTTTGGGGAAAGAAAAGTGAAGGGGTTTTGCAACATTTCTATATTTTCCCCTTTATCAGAAAAATAGACACGATAACTTTGCCCGAAAGCAAAACTATATGTGACGAAGAATGATAAAAGAAAAATTAACTTTTTCATTTTTTGATATAAATTTTTTATACCGAAAGTCTTAGCCCCCCTTTGGGGGGTTGGGGGGCTTGGGGGGCTTTCAATAATGTATCACGCCGGAGCCAATCAATTCATCCTTTTCATACCACGCGGCAAACTGCCCCGGCGCCACGGCTTTTTGCGGTTCATCAAATATAACGTACAAGCCGCCGCTTCGTTTGTGCAGCGCCGCGCCCACCAGCGGCTGTCGGTAGCGGATGCGTAAAAGGTAGCGCCGCTTTTCACCGTCCCGCATTTCCAAATCTTTTCTAACCCAATGAATTTCAACGTTTTGAATAAACAAACCTTTTTTGTGCAAACCATTATGATTTTCGCCTTGGCCGGTGAAAATCAAATTCTCCTGCACATCCGTTCCCAGCACGAAAAGCGGCTTTGGCGTACCGCCCACCCGCAAGCCTTTTCGCTGGCCCACCGTAAAATAATGCGCGCCGGAATGCTCGCCCACTTCCCTCCCACTTTCGCGGGAAAATTGATGCGGCGCGACTAACTTTTCCAGTTCTTCTTCAAAATTTTCCTCGCCATTTTTTAACAAAGAACTATCATTAGGAATTTCGATAATCACACCTTTTTTAGGTTCTAATTTCTGTTGCAAAAAATCGGGCAACCGCACTTTCCCAATGAAACACAGCCCTTGTGAATCGCGCTTTTCCGCTGTTACAAAACCCTGTTTTTTAGCTATTTGGCGCACTTCAAATTTTTCCAAATGACCAATCGGGAAAAGCGCTTTGGACAATTGGTCTTGGTTCAACTGGCATAAAAAATAGCTTTGGTCTTTGTTGGCATCTTTTCCTGCCAAAAGTCGATACACTTTTTTGCCATTCTTTTCAATAGAATCTTTTTGACAATAATGCCCTGTGGCCACATAATCCGCACCCAGCGAAAGGGCGGTTTTCAGGAAAATATCAAACTTGATTTCGCGGTTGCAAAGAACATCGGGGTTCGGCGTGCGCCCAGCCTGATATTCAGCGAACATATAATCTACGATGCGCTCTTTGTATTCCTTGCTCAAATCAATCACCTGAAACGGAAGTCCCAGTTTTTCAGCTACTTGAATGGCATCGTTGCTGTCTTCCACCCACGGACATTCTTCGTTTTTTATCACGGAATCGTCCGTCCCAGTTGCGCATAAAAATAGCGATGACCTCGTGGCCCTGCTCCTTTAAAAGATGCGCCGCCACGCTGCTGTCCACTTCCGCCGCTCAGCCCCACTACTACCCGTGCCATCAGTTTTCGTTTGTTACTTCTATTGGCTCCGTTTTGATTTCTTCCGGTTCGGTTTCCATCAAAGTTCCATAGCGCCAAACCTGCTTTTTTTCAATCTTGTTTTGGTCATCAAACCAATACCAGTTTCCGTGCATCATTCCTTGCGCATAATTGCCTTTTATACTGGTTTTTCCTGCACTATTGTAATATAAAATTTCACCTTGCAATTTGCCATTTTTATACGTTCCTTTTACTTTCGGTTTTCCGTTTTCGTGATATTGTTTCCATTCCCCTGTTTTGACATCATTTCTATAAAAAACTTCTTCCGTTTTTTTGCCATTGGAATAATAAGTGATTGCCTCACCTTCTTTTACATTATTTTTATAATTTTCGCGGCTTACGACATTCCCATCAAAATTGTAAAACGTCCAAATACTGTCACGCTTTTGGTCCACGTATTTCCCTTCCCCGGCCAGCTTTTCTTCCGCGCCGTACATCCGCGAATAGGCCACGCCCGTTTTCCCGCGAAAGTTGTTAATCGCCTGTAAATCACCACTCTCAAAATAATATTTGAACTCGCCCACCGGAATGCCGTGTTCAAACTGCCCGCGATAGCGGAGCTGCCCGTTTTCATAATATTTTTCCCAAACGCCGTGTTTTTTGCCGGCCGCGTCGGTCGGTGTCTTTTCGCTCTGCGCGAAAAGGGCGAAGGATAAAAGCAGGAAAATTCCCGCGAGGATGTTTTTCATAGCCTGCAAAAATAAGTTTTTGCGATTTTTGATTTCTTTGGATAAAACCCAAAACCTCGCCAGTTATTTTGCATTTTTGGGGCAGCTTTAGGACGTGCCAAAACTCACTTTACAGCATTACCGTCGTAAACCGCTATTTTTTGCAACAAACTTTAAATGCTATTTTTTAATGGGAAAATTTTATAAAAAATGCAGATTGACATTAAACTAATTTTTGGATGGAGAGAGAAGAAAAAATAGCAATTTCTATCATTGTCCCCGTTTACAACCGACCCAAAGAAGTGGAGGAACTTTTGGACAGTTTGACCGAACAAAGTTTACAAGATTTCGAGGTGGTCATCGTGGAAGATGGTTCGGCGATAAAGTGTGAAAACGTAGTGGCGGATTTTGCCCATCAACTGGACATCCATTATTATTTTAAGAGCAATTCCGGCCCTGGTCAAAGCCGGAATTTCGGCTCGCAAAAAGCCAGGGGCAACTACTTCATTTTCTTGGATTCGGACTGCGTTTTGCCGCCCCGTTATTTTGAAACCGTTCATCGGGAATTGACCCAAAACTACGTAGATGCCTTTGGCGGGCCTGACGCGGCACACAAAAAGTTTTCCCATCTCCAAAAGGCCATCAATTATTCGATGACCTCCTTTTTCACCACCGGCGGCATCCGCGGTGGCACGGAAAAAATCGACAAATTCCACCCGCGCAGTTTCAATATGGGCTACTCCCAAGCAGTGTACGAAACCACGGGCGGCTTTTCCAAAATGCGGTTCGGCGAAGATATTGATATGAGCATCCGGATTTTAGGAAATGGGTTTAAAACGCGGTTGATAAAAGCGGCTTTTGTTTATCATAAAAGGCGCAGCACTTTACGGCAATTTTTCAAACAGATTTTCAATTCAGGGATTGCACGGATCAATTTATACAAAAGGCATCCAAAATCTTTAAAACTGGTACATTTCGCGCCCTCTCTTTTTTTGATATTTACCCTCGTTTTTTTTATACTCTCGGTAGCGTGGTCGGTTTATTTTTTGCTGCCCAATTTGCTCCATATCGTTATGCTGTTTTTAGACGCGTCCATCCGCAGCCGGAGCGTGACCATCGGCGCGCTGGCGGTGGTTACGAGCTACTTGCAGCTTTTGGGTTACGGCGCGGGCTTTCTCATCGCGGTGTACCGTCGCATCTTGCTGCCGCAGGATGAGTTCGCGGCTTTTGAAAAGACGTTTTATGATTAGGGGAAAACCTTAGAGTATCCCCGACCTGCGAAGTCAAAATAGAATTCAGAAATCATTCTTCAGTTTGCCGTCTTTGCAATTCTTGAACGTCCAGCAAATCTTTTGGACGAGCCGATTTTAACTTACTGTTTACCAAGTCTTCCAAATTTAAAACGCGATACTTTGCTATTTCAACGCCATCTATTTCAGCCTCTTCAGATTCTTGCCAAGCTTCGTCAAAAGTTTTTCCGGGATTGAACTTGGTGATGATTTCCAAATCTTGATAAGGCGATATTTTGATGGATATATTTTGTCGACCCTCCTTCACCTCTTCTGGAAACCCGTCAAATTCATAGCCCATTTCCGAAAAAATCTGCCCCAGTTTTTCTAAATTTTTTTCGGAAACATCCAGCCAAAAATCGACGTCGGCGGAGTGGCGCTTGTAGCCGTGAAAATTGACTGCGCCCCCGCCCACCATCAGCATCCGAAGGTTTTTTTCCGCGGCCAATTTTATGAATTGCTTTATTTCTGATTCGAATTCCACCCCATCTTTTTAGTGATGATAAAGTTGCCTTTTTCTTCCACCAGCCGCTGATTTTTGACAGGAAAAACTTTCAAGTTGTCCATCATCTTTAAAAATATTTCTACCCGCTGACTCCCTGAAAGCGCCAAAAATTCTTCCTCCCGCATTTGGTTGAATTCTTCTTTGCTGCCGTAGCGGATTTTTTTCATTGAAATAATTTCAGCTGGTTGAACCCATTCACTTTTCTATAAACGTCCCCCAAGGGCTTAAGTTGGAGAGATTTTATGGAAACGCCGTGAATTGAATTGCTCGCCAGCAAAGAAACTAAATTTGCACCCTTATGCACAATGTCAAATCCATACTATTCGCGATGTTTTTCTGCCTCGGTTTTACTGAAGCCTATGGCGGCGGCAACTTTTCAAATCAATCGCACAAGGATAGTTTGACCTTTGAAATCTTCGTATCCTTTGACTTGACGGAAGAGGGGTTTATCGAAAACGCGACGGTGGTCAAGACGGAATGCAAGGAAATGAAAATCAAAAAACTGAATGCCGAAAAGCTGAAAGCGGTGGAAAAAGAAGCGCTGGGAGCGCTTCAAAAAATTCCTGAACCCGTTGGTAAAAAACCAGCGCGATATGTTTTGCCCATCCGTATTGTTGTTTATAAAAAGGATTATTTGAAAAGGGGGTAATGTAGGGGCACGAGTTACAAACTCGCGCGAGAGGGCGGAATGCAAGGAAATGAAAATCAAAAAACTGAATGCCGAAAAGCTGAAAGCGGTGGAAAAAGAAGCGTTGGGAGCATTTCGGAAAATTACTGAACCCATCGGTAAAAAACCAGCGCGGTATGTTTTGCCCATCCGGCTGGTGGTTTATAAGAAGGATTATTTGAGAAGGTAGTCGTTTATCCATAAACCGAAACAGGCAAACCTGTGAACAGATCTAAACTTCCCCAACTATTTTAAAATGAAAAGTTGCTCACTATACTTGTTTATGCTTTTATTCCCTCTTGCGTCTTTTGCTCAAAAAGATACAATTATAGAGAAGAATGAAATGAATGTTGAGCTCTTGGGAAGTGGGGTTATTTATTCTGTAAATTATGAAAGGTTAGTATATAAAATTGGAAATTTTGAATTGAAAGGTTCTTTGGGTTTTCACTTCAACCCAATAATTGCAAAAGATGTCTATGACTATCGGAGTTTCGCCTTTCTTGTAGAGCCAAAAGTTGTTTATTCAATAAATAGGCATAGTATGGAAATCGGGCTAGGTTATTCCTATATCTATTTATACGACAATTACTATGAAGAAATATTTGGTTGTTGCAGTGACCTAAGTTTACTCATTCCTCGTTTGGGCTACAGGCTCTACAGCAAATCACAAAAAAATTACTGGGGTATTTCATTCACCCCATTGATTGGCTTAGACCTGAACGAAGCTGGGGATGAGTATGATAATGGGTCGTTTATACCATTCGCCGGCCTGAAATATGGATGGCGATTTTAGCCGATGGCAGAAATACAGATGGCATTGGGTTAAAAGAGACCTCCCAAAGTTTTCACACACCCATCTCCTACCCTTCACCTTCACACTCCAAAAATTCTGTACAAAACCCCTCCCGCTGGCGCGAGTTTGCATCGTACCACCACCACCACCAAAAAAAATGAGCACAATCTTATTTACCGCTCAATAGAACCGGAAGAGAATTCAGGGGGAACAAAAAATCAAACTAAGCTTCACGAATCGCTAAAATTCAACCGCTGCCCAATGGTGTATTCCGTGCGGCGGCCGCTATTGCGCACCACCAACTCGGCGAGGAAGCCGGTGACGAAAAGCAGCGTTCCCAAAATCATCGCAACCAGCGAGATAAAAAACCACGCATTGTCGGTGATCAGCCGCGCGGGATTCCCAACGTGGAGGCTCCATAATTTTTCGATGCCGATGCCCAGCGCGGCGAAAAATCCCACGAAAAACATCAGTATGCCGATAAGCCCGAAAAAGTGCATCGGCCTTTTTCCAAACTTGCTGACGAAAGCCAAGGTGAGCAAATCCAAAAAGCCGTTCACGAATCGCTCCCAGCCGAATTTTGTTACGCCATAAGGCCGTGCGCGGTGCTCCACGGCTTTTTCGCCAATTTTTTTGAAGCCCGCGTTTTTCGCCAAAAAGGGAATGTAGCGGTGCATTTCACCGGACACCTCGATGTTTTTGACCACCTCTTTGCGATACGCTTTCAGGCCGCAGTTGAAATCGTGCAGTTCGATATCGCTCATCTTGCGCGTGGCCCAGTTGAAAAGCTTGGTGGGAATGGTTTTGGAAAGCGGGTCGTAACGCTTTTTTTTCCAGCCACTTATCAAATCAAAACCGTCATCAACGATCATTTTATACAATTCGGGGATTTCATCGGGGCTGTCTTGCAGGTCGGCGTCCATTGTGATGATGACCTTGCCGGAAGACGCCTCGAAACCCACGTTCACACCGGCCGATTTGCCGTGGTTGCGGCGAAAGCGGATGCCCTTAGCGCGATTATCGGCAATCGCCAAAGCGCGGATGACTTCCCAACTGGAATCGGTAGAACCATCATCCACAAAAACCACCTCGAACGAATAGCCGTTGGATTCCATCACTCTGGCGATCCAATCGTACAATTCCTTAAGGGATTCTTCTTCGTTAAATAAAGGGATTACTACCGAAATATCCATTGGCAATCAGGCGATTAGCCCTCGTATTCGGGTCGTTTCTTTTTCATAACGGCGGCTACTATCAAACCGATGACGGAGTAAATGATAATTCCTGTAAAGAAACCGCGGATTTGCTGACCCACGCCGAACTGGCTGGCCTCGCTCATCTGCGAAATGGTCTCGTCGATACTTTCTTCCGGCGCGCCAAAATTTTCCATCGTTTGGGCCGTGCTCTCGATGATCATATCCTGCAAGCGCTCTGCTGCATCAGGGTCTATCACATTGAACAACAACAAACTAAAGACCGTGGTAAGCACCGCGTTCACCAAATAGGCCACTATGAAAGTCGCGAAAGCCTCTTTAAAAGAAATAATGCCGCCCATCTGCGCGCGCGCCTTGCTGACGGCGACGATAAAAAGTACCAGCGCCACTACCCACAGCGCAATCCCGACCCACCATTTGGTCAGTATTTCCAAATTAATAAGGTAGGCCATCAGCATAAAGCCGATGCCGATGGCGGCCACGATAAGGCCATATTTAATGGCGGTTGATTTTACTACATCGTTCATTTTAAAGTATTTTTTTTCTGGACTTTGGCGCGCCAAATATAGCCAAAACTCCCTGCCGTCCTTACCCTTTACCCCCTTTATGGAATTTTCAGGAATGGACTAAACTTGGCGCGGTCTTCTTTTCTTTCTGAATAAGAAATACCAAACCTAAAAACGTTAAAAAGCCGTTTAAAATAAGCAGTTCAAATCCGAATTTATAACCTATCAAATCTTCAGAATTTTGGGCTAAAGCGTAGCATAAAAGCGGTGAAATAATCGCCACTATGGGAACGAATTTATCTTTCACTTTCCATTTGGTAAAAAGGCCAAAGGCGTACAATCCCAAAAGCGGTCCGTAGGTATATCCGGCGGCGACAAAAAGTTCTTTGATCACGCTTTCTTCTACCGTGTATTTGAATGCCAAAATGACCAAAAGCAAAACGATGGAAAACCCGAAATGCACTTGTTTCCGCAGTTTTTTCCCTTCGTTTTCAGGCCGTTTTTTTATGTCGAGAATGTCCACGCAAAAAGAAGTGGTGAGCGCGGTGAGCGCAGAATCTGCGCTGGAATAGGCAGCGGCAATCAATCCCACCAAAAAGAAAACCGCCACGGCCAAACCCAACTCGCCAGAAAGCGCCACGGCGGGATAGAGTTTATCGCCGATTTCGGAGATGCCATTTATATCGGCAAAATCATAGAGCAAAACGCCCAATGAAAGAAAAATCAAATTGACGAACACCAAAACAATGCTCAACCAAAACATATTTTTTTGTGCATCTTTCAGGTTGCGGCAACTGAGGTTTTTTTGCATCATATCTTGATCCAATCCCGTCATCACGATGGTGATAAACATTCCCGATAAAAATTGCTTCCAAAAATGTTTGTCCCCTTTCCAGTTTTCAAAATGAAAAATTTGGCTCATTTCTGAACTATAAATGTAGCTAATCAAACTTTCATCCGGCAGCATTTGTTTTTTGATTAAAAAAACGGTAATAAAAACCGCCGCCAGCATAAAGGTGGTTTGCAAAGTGTCCGTCCAAATAATCGTCTTGATTCCGCTGCGAAACGTATAGACCCAAATCAATAAAATGGTGACCATCACCGTGACCCAAAACGGTACGTTCAGCGCATCAAAAACGGCAAATTGCAATACGATCGCCACCAAATAGAGCCGAAAAGACGCGCCGATAATCCGCGACAAAAGGAAAAAGGCCGAGCCGGTTTTGTAGGAAGAATTTCCAAAACGGCCTTCCAAATATGAATAAATGGAAGTGAGCTGCATTTTGTAGTACAGCGGCAATAAAATTTTTATAATCACCACATAGCCAACCACATACCCAAGCACCACTTGCATATATCCAAACGAACTGTCGGCCACCCAGCCCGGCACACTTATAAAAGTAACCCCGCTGAGAGAGGCGCCCACCATCCCGAAAGCCACGATATACCACGGGCTTTTGCGGTTGCCGAGGAAAAAAGCGTCGTTGGTATCGTCGCCGCGCCCGGCGAGGTACGAAATGCCGATGAGCAACAAAAAATACGCGGCCACGATGCCGATGACGAGTGCTGGGCCCATTGTTGATTTTTTGGCAAATAAACTGGATTTTGCGCGCGTTTGCCGCCTTATCTTTGAATTTTTTTCACCGAAAAATGAACTTTTCGTCCAGACATTTGGAAAAGGCCGTCGCTGAAATCGCGCAATTGCCCGGCATCGGGCGTCGCACGGCGCTGCGGCTCGCGCTCCACCTTTTGCGCGAAGATGAAACGCAGGTCGAAGCGCTTTCCGAAGCACTTATCTCATTGAAAACCAAGGTAAAGCGTTGCGAAAGTTGCGGCAACCTTTCCGATAATTTGGTCTGTGAAATCTGCGCGAACCCGCACCGCGACGCCGGTTTGATTTGCGTGGTGGAAGACATCCGCGACGTGATGGCGATTGAAAACACGGGACAGTTTCGCGGGATGTACCACGTGCTCGGCGGCGTCATCAGCCCGATGGACGGCATCGGCCCAGCGGAATTGAACATCGAAACATTGCTGCGCAAAACCGCGGAGCACCCGCCGCGCGAAATCATCTTCGGCCTCGGCACCACGATGGAAGGCGAAACCACCGCTTTTTATTTGTTTAAACGACTGGCCCACAGCGGTTTGAAAATTTCCGTTATCGCGCGGGGAATTGCGGTCGGCGATTCGTTGGAATATGCGGACGAAATCACCTTGGCGCGCAGCATCGCCCAGCGCGTACCTTACGAATCGGCGGTTTCCCAAAATTCTTGAATTTCCATTCTTGAAAAATTTTGCCCCATTTTTCTTCTTTTTCATAAATCAAAAATGATGATGTTTTGAAGCTGAGCATCGTAATCGTAAACTACAACGTGCGCTACTTTTTGGAGCAATGCCTCCAATCGGTGTATCGCGCTTTGGCGGGCATCGAAGCCGAGATTTTCGTGGTCGATAACGATTCCAAAGATGGCAGTTGCGAAATGGTGCGCGCTAAATTTCCCGACATCAAACTCATTGAAAACCAACGGAATGTAGGATTTAGCACCGCGAACAATCAGGCGATTCGCCAGTCGAAGGGCGAGTACATTTTGCTTTTAAATCCCGATACGGTGGTGGAAGAAAACACTTTTCGGGAGGGTTTGGAATTTATGGATTCGCATCCTGAAGCGGGCGGGCTGGGCGTGAAAATGATTGACGGAAAGGGCAATTTCCTACCCGAAAGCAAACGCGGTTTGCCCACGCCCTGGGTGGCTTTCTATAAAATTTTCGGGCTTTCTTCTTTTTTTAAAAAATCCAAAAAATTTGCCCGCTATCATTTGGGCTATCTCCCTGAAAATGAAATCAATGAGATTGATGTTTTGGCCGGCGCCTTTATGCTGATGCGAAAAGAAACGCTGGACAAAGTGGGTCTGTTGGACGAAGATTATTTTATGTACGGCGAAGACATTGATTTATCCTATCGTATTCAAAAAAGTGGGTATAAAAATTACTATTTTCCCAAGACCAAAATTATACATTATAAAGGCGAAAGCACTAAAAAAGGTAGCCTGAATTATGTAAAAGTTTTTTATAAAGCAATGGCCATTTTTGCCGAAAAACACTTTAGTAAATCCTACGCCAAAACCTTTAATTCTTTGATTGGGTTGGCAATTTATTTACGGGCTGGACTTTCGGTGTTGAAACGGATGGCAAACGCGCTCCTTCTTCCGTTTTTAGATGCCGCCGTTTTATTGGTGGGATTGCATTTCATCAAAGAATATTGGGAAAACAACCATCGGTTTATCCAAGGCGGCGAGTATCCGCTGGGCTTGGTCTGGACGGCTTTTTCGCTTTACGCAATCGTTTGGATTACAGCCATTTATTTAAACGCGGGTTACGAACGCCCCGCTAAGGTTGCCAACATTTTGAAGGGCATTTTTTGGGGCGGCGTGGTGGTTTTGGTGGGCTATAGTTTGGTGGAAGAAACCTACCGTTTTTCTCGTGCGATTACAATTTTGGGCGCGGCTTGGGCGGCGTTTTCCATCCCCTTTTTCCGCTTTGTTTGGCAGCGCATTTTTGGTTTGAATTTAATATCAACTTCGCAGACGGGAAGGCGCATTTTTATAGTAGGCCAAAAAAATGAAAATCAAAGGATAGAAAACTTGATAAAACAAACTGCCACTAAAATCGACTTTATCGGATGGGTTTCGGTTTCAAATTCGGTAGCAGAATCGAAGTTTGTGGGAAGCATTATAAATTTAACAAAATGGGTACAACTATTTTCGATTGATGAAGTGATATTTTGTGTCAAGGGATTGTCGTACCAAAACATCTTCCAAAAAATGGAAGAATTGAATGCCGAAAACGTAGAGATAAAACTGGCGCCCGCGGAAAGTGATTTTGTAATTGGCAGCAATTCTATCCACGCGCAGGGCGCATTTTACGCCGTGCAATTTACCGAAATCGCAAAACCCGCCAACCGCCGCGCCAAGCGGATTTTAGATATTCTGACCGCTTTTTTCCTGTTCATATTTTCGCCTGTTTTGATTTGGTTCATTCACCATAAAAGTGATTTTTTTAAGAATATTTTCGCCGTTTTGGGGAATCAAAAAACGTGGGTGGGATTTGATGAAAGCGTTGATACCACGAGACTGCCAAAATTGAAAAATGCGGTCATTACGATTTCGGCGGGCAGCGATTCGACCCTCACCAACGAAACGGCGATTCAACATCTTAACCAACTGTACGCCAAGGACTACCGCGCGTGGAATGATTTGCAGTTTATCTTTTTGCATTTTGAAAGATTGGGGGGTTGATGGGTTTGATATTTTTGGTGGAGACGATGAAAAGTGGGAAATTTTAGAGCGGCGGAATTCCCGAACAATCCCGCGCCAAAGTTTTTACCTTTGGCGCGATTCGAGGCTTCAAAATATCTTGAAAAAAATATGGCACAAGTGGAACTGATAATGCCCAAAATGGGCGAGAGCGTGGCCGAGGCCACCATCATCAAATGGCTGAAAGAGGAGGGCGACAAAATCGAAATGGAGGAATCCGTTTTGGAAATTGCCACCGACAAAGTGGATAGCGAAGTGCCGGCGCCGGCGGACGGGGTTTTGAAAAAGAAACTCTTTGGCGAAGATGATGTGGTGAAAGTGGGCGAAGCGATTGCCATTATTGAAACGGAAGCGGATGCAGCGGGCGATGACGCGCCATCCGACAATGGCGTTTCCGGCGAATCGCAACAGGAAAAAACGGAGACCGAAGAATACGCCGAAGAAGCGGGAGAGTTGGTAAGTGTCGGGCAATCAACGGCTTCGGAGGCGATTCCACGCACTTCGGGCGGGAATTTCTACTCGCCGCTGGTGCGGAATATCGCCGAGCAAGAAGGCGTTTCGGTGCAGGAATTGGACAATTTGGATGGCAGCGGCGCGGACGGCCGGGTGACCAAACAGGACATTCTGAATTACATCGAAACGCGCGGCGACAGCCAAAAACCGCCGCAGCAGGACTACCGAAAAGCCCCGCAAATTTCCGCCAAGGAATCTTCCCAAAAAGAAGAAAAGAAAATAGAGCAAAAAGCGGCTTCTTCATCGCAAAGCACTCAGGTGCAAACGATTAGCGCGCCAGCAGTTTCCATTGGAAAAGGCGACGAAATCATCGAAATGGACCGGATGCGCAAGAAAATCGCCGAGCATATGGTGATGAGCAAGCACGTTTCGCCGCACGTCACTTCTTTCGTGGAAGCCGATGTGACGAATTTGTGGAACTGGCGCAACAAGGCGAAGAAAATTTTCCAAGAGCGGGAGAACGAAAAACTGACTTTCACACCCTTATTTATAGAAGCGGTCGTGAAGGCCATCAAGGATTTCCCGATGGTGAACGTGAGCGTGAACGGCGACCAAATCATCAAGCGGAAGAACATTAATATAGGTATGGCGGCCGCGCTGCCGAGCGGGAATCTCATCGTTCCGGTGATCCACAATGCCGACCAACTGAACTTGGTGGGGCTGACCACGAAGGTGAACGACCTCGCAAATCGCGCGCGCAACGGTGAGTTGAAACCGGACGAAATCTCAGGCGGGACGTACACTTTGACGAACGTGGGCACCTTCGGCAACGTGATGGGCACGCCGATTATCAACCAGCCGCAGGTGGCGATTTTGGCCACGGGCAGCATCAACAAAAAGCCGGCGGTGATTGAAACGCCGGAGGGCGATTTTATCGGCATCCGCTACAAAATGTTCCTGAGCCACAGCTACGACCACCGCGTGGTGGACGGTGCGCTGGGCGGGCAGTTTGTGAAACGGGTGGCGGAATATTTGGAGGATTTTAATTTGGAACGAGAGGTGTAGTTGCCAGTTGCTGGTTGTTAGTTGTCAGTCTTTGTGGATATGAAAACTCCGCTTTTTTTACTAATCTTATTGGCTGATGAAGTTTCAAATTCTTTCTGATTTTTTGTTGGGCGATTTTAGTAAAAATGTGGAAGAATCTCCATTGAAAATATTGGATAGTTTGGAAAAGCCCGAACTCCCCGTTAATTATTTTGAATTTTATAAATCGGTTTCTTCAGTTTATTCCTCTAAAATCGAAGGGGAAGAAATTGATTTTGACAGTTATTTTAAGCATCGGTTTTTAAAGGTGAAATTTCAACCGGATTATACTAAAAAAGCGGATGACTTGTACGCGGCTTATGATTTCATCGATGAAAATATTTTGACTTTTGAGAATGTCAAAAAAGCGCATTCGATTTTGAGTCGGCATCTTCTGCCAAAGAGCCAGCAAGGGTTGGTGAGGAACAATCCGATGTTCGTTATCAATAGTGATGACAAAATCGAGTATGTTGCAGCCACTCCTGAGATTGTAAAAATCGAACTGGAAAAACTGTTTTCCGATATTGAAATTTTATTGAATAAAAATTTAGATGATTTTGAAGTTTTTTATTATGCTGCTTTTATACATTTGGCGTTTGTGAAAATTCACCCATTTCAAGATGGAAATGGGCGGATGGCGCGTTTGCTGGAAAAATGGTTTTTAAAAGAAAAAATAGTAGAAAAAGCGGTGGCCGTTCCCTTGGAAAAAAATTATTTTTTAAAGCAGAAACATTATTATCAAAATATTCGAAAAATTGGTTTGGAATATGACGAGTTGGATTATTCGAAAAGTTTGGATTTTTTGATGATGACTGTACAGGGAATTGAAATAGATAGTTAGGCGAAAACAATTTGATTCATTGATTTAAAAGATAGATTTTACCAATTTTTGGTAATATTGCTTAAATTTTTTGAGATGAGTAAAAACACTTCGATTTCTTTAGGAAATTATTTTGATGATTTTGTGAAACACAGCGTGGAATATGGCCGCTATAAAAATGTAAGTGAAGTTGTTCGTGCAGGTCTTCGCCTTTTGGAAGAGGAGGAAAGTAAAGTGGTAGCCTTAAAAAAAGCTATCCAAGAAGGTATCGACAGCGGTATTGACTATGATTTTGACCCTGAAAAAAATCTCGCTCAATTAAAAGCGAGTCGCGCCAATGGCTGACTATCATCTGAGTTCAAAAGCCGTGGAAGATTTAAACGGTATTTGGAATTATACATTGGATACTTGGTCTGAAAAGCAAGCCGATGTTTACTATCGAATGCTTTTAAAAGAATGTGAAAAAATTTCTAAAAATCCTGATGATGGACGGAAGTATGATGGAATTTCTCAACAATTATTAGGAGTGAAAGCTAGCCGCCACATTATTTTCTATCGTAAAATTTCCAAAGATGGCATCGAGGTTTTTCGGATTCTACACGAAATGATGGACTTGAAAAAAAGGATAGAAGATTGAGCACTTTCCTTTTGAATTTATTAATAAACGTTTTTAGGTCGGAGACGCTAACGAGTTAACCCACGGAACACGAAACATTGAACTTTCAACCTTTAAATATTGAACCATAATAATTAAGACCTTGCAGGTTGAAGAAAACCTGCCAAGGTCATCGCACACGAAACATTGAACTAAAGAAATGGAATTGAACCTCAAAAAACCCCTCGTCTTTTTCGACCTCGAAACCACGGGGACGAACGTGACGAAAGACCGCGTGGTGGAAATCGGCATCCTTAAAATATTCCCCAACGGGACGCACGAAAGCAAGGTATGGCTGGTGAACCCCGAGCGGGACATCCCGCAGGAAACGATTGATTTGCACGGGATTACCAATGAGAAAGTGGCCAACGAACCCACCTTTAAAGAACTGGCGCACCGCATCCACGAGATGATCAAAGACAGCGACTTGGCGGGCTACAATTCCAACAAATTCGACATCCCCGTTTTGGTGGAGGAATTTATGCGGGCGGGGATTGAATTTGATCTGAGCAAACGCAAAGCGGTGGACGTGCAGAATATTTTCCACAAAAAAGAAGAGCGGACGCTGAGCGCGGGATATAAGTTTTACTGTGGTAAAAATTTGGACGACGCGCACACCGCCGAGGCGGACGTTTTGGCGACTTACGAAATCTTGAAAGCGCAACTGGACCGCTACGATGATTTGGAAAACGACGTGGAATGGCTGGCGGAATACAGCAACCGATTCCGCGCGGTAGATGTGGCGGGTTTCATCGTTTTGAACGAAGATGACGTGGAAGTTTTTTCCTTTGGAAAATACAAAAAACGCCCCGTGGAAGAAGTGCTGCAAGAAAACCCCGGCTACTTCGGCTGGATGCAAAACGCTGATTTTCCGCTTTATACGAAAAAGGTGTTGGCCGAAATCAAACTGCGCAACTTCGGGAAATGAAAATCATCTGCATCGGGCGGAATTATAAAAAACACGCCGAAGAACTGGAAAACGAGGTGCCGAAGGAGCCAGTCATTTTTATGAAACCGGAAACGGCGCTCATCCCGAAACGCAACCCGTTTTTCATCCCCGATTTTTCCAACAAAATTCATTACGAAGCGGAACTGGTTATTAAAATTTCTAAACCCGGAAAGCACATCCAAACAAAATACGCCTATAAATACTGGGAGCAGCTTTCGGTGGGAATTGATTTCACCGCGCGCGATGTCCAAAAAATGCTAAAAGAAAAAGGCCTACCGTGGGAAAAAGCGAAAGCCTTTGACGGTTCGGCGGCGGTAGGGAAATTTATTCCCAAAAAAGATTTGGATAATCCTGAAAACATTCATTTCCAATTGTTTAAAAATGAAGAACTGATGCAGGACGGCCATAGTGCGGATATGATTTTTTCGATTGACCAAATCATTTCGCACGTTTCCTCGTATTTTATGCTGAAGCTGGGCGACTTGATTTTTACGGGGACGCCGGAAGGCGTGGGGCCAGTGCACCCCGGTGAGTCGCTCGCCTTACACTTAGAAGGTCAAAAGCTGCTCTCGCTCCACGTTAAATAACAACAAGCCCCCGTTAATAATTTGGCCCCGCGATTCGAGCCACGCTCTTTATATTTGTGGGTCAGGTACAACGGATAACGTTAATTCAATTTCATACACAATGCGGAAGATTTTACTCCTTTCCACGGTTCTATCCCTCTCTTTTTCAAAACTTTTTTCCCAAGCGCAAACGGCTTTTATCGAGACGTTTGACCTGCCCAGCGGCGCGGATTCGGTAACGACTGGCTCGGTGAGCGGCACGGCGCCCATTCTTTGGAACGACACGGGGCTGGTGTGGGTATCGCCCAGCCAGAGCTACCACGTGAGCGGCTCGTTGAATAACCCCCCCCAAGTGGTGTTCTTCGAGACCGATGTTTTCAGTACGGAGGGCAATCCTTATATATCGCTTTCTTTTGATCACATCGCCAAGATTTTCGTGCAGAACGAAGCGCGTGTCTATGTGTCGGTGGACAGTGGCGCAACCTATACGCAACTGACCAAAGATCAATACAATGGCCAATTCTTGGGCGGCAGCCCCGTATTTAAGACCAATGACTATTTCAATGAAACGGCTTACAACATTGCGGGACAGGTCAAACCTTTCCGTCCGCTGGACTGGCTGGGGCAAGGCGGCATCCGCTCCGTTCCCTCCAATTCGGCCAACCCGTCTTGGTGGGTGCGCGAGTTGTTTGACCTGACGGGAGTTGCCTCGGATACTGCCAAGGGCTTGGATTCGGCACTGGGTTACCCGAACGTGAAAATCCGTTTCGAGGCCGAGTTCAAAGGCCAAGCCCCAGTGGGCGGGAATCCTTCCGCCACCCCTCCCGTGCCCCCTACCCTGCAATATTTGGCCGGTTGGTTTGTGGACAATGTGCTGGTGCGCCGCGCGCCCTGCGAGTTGAACCCACCCAGCGTGAGTTTTAAATTTCCGGGCAACCCGGCTGGCCGCCCCGCTCCTTGCTATGCCAACAATCCTACGGGGTCAATTGTGGCAGAAACTTCTCAAAGTTACCCGGTAGGCGTGGTGGTATATGATACGGCGACTGTTTACGAATCGGGCGTGGACAGCGTTTTTCTTTATTATAGTGTGAACGGTGGGGCTTTTATTAAGAAACTGATGCCGCTGGTAACCGCTTCCAATCCCGCCCATACCCCCGCTGCATTAGGTCACGAATACAAGACGTTTATTAATAATTTGAATTTGAAAGACAGCGTGCGCTACTATGTGACCGCCCAAGACACTGGCTGCCCCAATCTTACGCGCAACCCCGATACCATCGCACAAAGTTTCCGATACTATGAATTTGTGGTGGATTCGGCACTGCCGACCAAGTGCGGGCAAAATTTCTGCGGGCAGTTTCCCAACGTCATCAAGAATTTTCCTTGGGTAGAAGATTTTGAAAGCCCCGAATGGGTAGCTGGCGTTAGTGGATCCTCCGGCAATACAGGCAACGCTCATCGTGGTAGCTTCCCCACCTTCCCCGATAATTATTGGATTGTATCGCCCAATACCAGCGTCGGTTTTGGCTGGAGCGTGCGCACCGGCCCCACCGGCACTGCGATGACGGGTCCCGATGTAGATCATACCACCAACGGCCCCAATGGCAAATATTTATACGTGGAAGGCAGCCAAGGTGGCACCAATCCACCCGGCAACCAAGCTCTTTTGATAACACCCTGCATCAGTTTGGTGGACGCGCCCCAGTGTATGGTGATGGAATTTTGGTATCATATGTACGGCGAAGACATCGACCGACTGCGCGTGGACATTGACACCGGCACCGATACCGAGGCTTTTTTCGGCAAATATTTCTTTATCAAGGATGAGCAGCAGACCAGCAGCAGCGACCCTTGGCGCAAAGCCCTGATTGATCTTACGCCTTTCGTAGGGCAAATTATCCGCATCCAGTTCGTGGGGATCAAACGGAACTCGGGCGGCGAGCAGGACATTGCCATCGACGACTTGCGCATTTTCGAGCCGGATCCCATAGAAATAGAAGTGTTTGAAACCACCTATCCCCGCGACGGTTTCTGCTCATATTCCAGTGCGGAGAACGTGGAGATTTCCATCCGCAACAACGCCTGCGATACGGCGGTGGATATTCCCATCGCTTTTCAGGTACGAAACCTGACCACCAATACGAACGGCCCCATCCAGCGCGATACTATTTACAATATCAACTTGGCGCGTGCTAAAGATACCTTGAGCTACATTTTTCCCAATGAAAAAGCGGATTTGAGTGTTCCGGCTCCTAACGTAGAACACGATTTCCAAATTACGGTGTGGACGGAAATGCCCGGCGATGCCATCAGGGCCAATGATACGTTGGTCGGCCCGGTCATCCATCATTACCGAGAAATTACCAGCTATCCTTATGTAGAAGATTTCGAAAACGGGGTGGTGGGCACCCAGAACATCAACAATACAGATTTCTTTTTCGATGCTGGATTTGCGCCCAACTTCCGCTGGACGGTGGGCCAAGATTTGACTCCCACCCGCAACACCGGCCCATACCGAGGGTTCTACTTTGAAGGCAAGTATTTGTACGCCGCCAGTAATTTTACCAATGGCAATCAATTTACTTTCCTGCGTTCCAAATGTTTTGACCTGAGCGGTCTGACCAACCCCCGTTTGGATTTTGTATACCACGCTTTTGGCGCCAATATCGATAGGCTGGAAATCGAAGTATCGAAGGCCAACGAGGATATTGACACGTGGAACTTAATCCCCGGCAGCACGGTGCTGCCCGGACAACAGAACGAGGTGCGCGCCGATTGGAGGCTCAAGCGGGTGGATCTTTCCGCCTACGCCAACACTTCCATCAAATTGCGCTTCAAAGTGTACCGCAAAGGGGGCGGCAACGCCACGGATTTTGCCATTGACAATCTTACCGTTTATGACGCTCTGGCGTCCGACGGTGGCGCTTTTAGCATCGATGAACCCAAAGCCATAGGCTCAGGTCGGCGCGAAAACCCTGCTAAGTTCACGATAGCCAACTACGGCAACTCCACGCTTACCTCGGTTTCCGCCAGTATTCGCGTTACACCGCTCTGCGGCCAAGGGCCTCCCCAAACTTATACGGAAACCTTCTCGGTAAACATAGCGCCCGGCACCACGGGGCAAGTTACCCTTTCCGATACCAGCTACATCCTCCCCGTGGGCGAGTCTGAGCTTTGCGTGTGGACCAATCTCACGGGCGACAGTTACAATTTCAACGATACCATTTGCGGAACGCAATTGGATTGGGCAACTTTCGATTGCCCTTCAAGGATGATTTTGACAATTGTAATTTTTCGGAAAACGGTTTTGCCCCCGCCAATTCCGGCTTGCTGCAATGGGAGCTGGGCACGCCTTCGGGCAGCGGGCAGATCAATACCCCGTTCAGCTCGCCCAACGCTTGGGTAACTAATTTGGACGGCAAATATTTGGCGGGCCAAGATGAGGATCTGAATGCCCCTTCCATTTTTGGTTTTGATTTGGATTCCATTTCCAATGCGGAATTGCGGTTTTATCAAAATTTGGATTTGGGCGCCAATGCGAATGTGGGCAGCCAAGATTTTGGAGCGGCCGCTGCCGTTACTTTTCGGGATGGTACAGGTTTCTCTGTTTTGGGAGCGGGACTGCAGGCTGCCAATTTGGGATGTAACTGGTATGGAAGCCAATACGGAACTCCTTCCGCTGACCTTTTTAGCGGGGATCCAGCCTTCGTAAATTCGACCAATGGACAGTGGGTGTACACAATGTTCCCGCTGAATAGTTTCAACCAAGTGGCGCGTCCCTTGAGCGTACGGTACACGCTGCGTTCCGACCCAGCTATGCAGGGCATCGAAGGCGGGGGCTGGGGCATCGATGATTTTGAAGTCTACGTGCCACCGCAGAACAGTGCTTCGCCGCAGAATATCCGCACCCTCAACCCCATCCCCTTCCCAGAAGTGGATCAGCAACTGGAATACACCATCATCAATACGGGGGGTCGCCTTCTTACCGATGTGGACATTGAGGTGTTTATAGATGGTGTCCAAATTGGTTCTAAGTTCTCCCATTCTTTTAGGAGATTGATGCTGCGAGCCGATTGCGATTCGGTTGATTTCTGTGATGACGGCCAAGGCGGAAAGGATTATTTGGATGAAAACTACAATTACGATCAGCCCAGAGGCCGTTGTAGCCCATCGGAACGTGATACTGTGCCTTTTATATGGCCCGCCTCTATGGTAACGTCCGGCCCGCACGAGGTGTGCATCATCACTTCCAATCCCAATGGCGCTACCGATGACTTTATGGAGGATGACACGCTCTGCCTTACCATTTCCATTTTGGATGAGATTGATATGCAGAACACTCCCACGGCGGACAGTTCGTACTGCAACGATTTTGAGGGCACCAATCCCAACATCACCCCGTGGATTACAAATAACGCCTTGGTGTTTTCCGAAGGCGAAACTTCTTGGGAAAACGGCACGCCCGTCCAGTTCGATTCCGCCTACCAAGGCAGCCGCGCGTGGATGACGGATTTGAGCGCCAACTACGGCCGCTTGGACAATTCGGCGCTTTATACGCCGGTCTTTTTGATAGACAGCGCGCAGAACTATGAGATGATTTTTTACCATTGGATGCAGTCGGAAAAATTCCACGATGGCGGCAACGTGGAATATACCGATGATGGCGGCTTTACTTGGTTTCCCATTGGTAATGCCGTGACCCCCATCACCGCGCCTAACGCGCGCGACTGGTATTCCGATCCTTTCGTGACTTCGCTGGATCAAATCAACCCGGGCTGGAGCGGCGATACCGAAGGATGGACTTTGGCCCAACAGGTGCTGCAATTTGCCAATCCGGGTATCAAAGTTGTTTTCCGCTTCCGTTTTGGTTCGGATTACGATGTGGAAGACGCCGGCTGGGCCATTGATGATTTCTGTTTCCGAAAAACGGATCTGCCCCAAACCAGTGCCACCATTGGTAGCGGCGAAATGCCCGTGCCCGGCCAAACGGTCATCGGCCATTTGGCGCCCAACCCCTCGTCCGAGTTTACCGCTCTGCCGTTTTATTTTGACGAGCCGAAAAACGTGCGCGTTCAAGTGTACAACGTAGTGGGCCAGTTAGTGGAAAATCGCTCGCAGCAGCCATTTACCGAAGGGATTCACCGCCTGAATTTCGACACGCAATCTTGGTCGGACGGTGTGTATTTCATTACGATGGAATACGATGGCGAAACGGTGACCCGCAAATTGGTGGTGTCGCACTAAGCTTTTCTTTCTAAAAATTACAAAGCCGTCCTGACGTTTCAGTCGTGGACGGCTTTTTTTTGTGGAGAAGCAACACCACGGTTAAAACCGTGGCTTGTGAAATGGTCTGTCCATCCCACCCGCCTCAACTGACGGTTTCAACCATCGGTTATACAATAAGCAAGTACCTCAACGCCGTCAAAAAAAAAAACACCCAATTGGAAACAACGAGGCTTCAGCGTTGCAAAACCTATGGGGAAACAAACTTTTCCAAAGTTTAGAACTTTAGGAAAGTTGCCGTCGAATTGTCCGTACAAAAATGAAATCCCTGTCGAAGTTGTCTAAAGTC
>CBDCAU010000005.1:0-197171 GCA_965214115.1 Owenweeksia sp. | reverse complement strand
GACCAAGAATCCTACGGTGGAAATCTTTGGTTTTCGGAAAATGGCGAGTTCATTTTCACCCAAAACGGCACGATCCTGCGCACCTCTGAAATTGAGTCCGACGATTTGAAATACGCCGGCACCTTGCAACGGGACGAGGAAATGGAAATCTTGATTTTAGACCAAAGCGACCCGAGCGGCAAATTGGTTTTGTTGGAAAACAAGCCGAACCAGCCTGGAATTTCCCCAGAACACCGGCTGCAAGTTTTCCAAGGCCCCTCGTTTGATTTTCAAAAAGAAGTGCCCGTCCCTGATTTCAAGACCAGCCGAGGTCAGTGTTTTGTAAGCTATGGCCGTTTTGGTTTTTTAGATTCGGCCGGGTCAAACTTCTATTTGCTGGCCTACCCCAATGCCGAACTTTCTCATTTTTCGCCCGAATGGGTGTTATTGAAAATTAAAATTGATGATTGATTTTCCACTAAAAAAATACTTGATGAAAAATATTCCCGACTGGCAAACCGCCCGCCACTACGAAGACATCACCTATAAAAAATCCGGCGGCACCGCCCGCATTGCCTTCAACCGGCCCAATGTGCGCAACGCTTTCCGGCCCAAAACCGTGGGCGAATTGTATTCCGCCTTTTTGGATGCGCGGGAAGATGTGAACATTGGCGTCGTTTTGCTCAGCGCAGAAGGCCCCAGCACCAAGGACGGCGTGTATTCCTTTTGCAGCGGCGGCGACCAGAACGCCCGCGGCCACCAAGGCTACGTGGACGATGACGGAATGCCGCGCCTCAACATCCTGGAAGTGCAGCGGCTCATCCGCTTTATGCCAAAAGTGGTGATTGCCGTGGTGCCGGGCTGGGCGGTGGGCGGCGGCCACAGCCTGCATACGGTCTGCGATTTGACCTTGGCCTGTAAAGAACACGCCATTTTCAAACAGACCGATGCCGACGTCACCAGCTTCGATGGCGGCTACGGCAGCGCCTACCTCGCCAAGATGGTGGGTCAAAAACGCGCTCGCGAAATTTTCTTTTTAGGTCGAAATTATTCGGCGCAGGAGGCTTTTGAAATGGGGATGGTGAACGCCGTGATTCCACATAAAGATTTGGAAAACGAGGCCTACCAATGGGCGCAGGAAATCTTGGCAAAATCGCCCACTTCCATTAAAATGCTAAAATTCGCTTTCAACCTGACCGATGACGGGATGGTGGGCCAGCAAGTTTTCGCCGGCGAGGCCACCCGCTTGGCGTATATGACGGACGAGGCCAAGGAAGGCCGCGATGCTTTTTTGGAGAAACGGAAGCCGGATTTTGGGGAGGGGAAGTGGATTCCTTAGAAATCACCTCCGAAACCTAAGTGAGTTTTTTATTTTTTCTTTTTAGACTACTTTTGAGGTATGATTACCGAAAGAATGAAGCGAATTGGGGAACAGCTACGCGAAGCCCGTGCGACTAGCAAAAAAATCCACATCATTTCCAGCGAGGGAAAATGGGTCGTTTATAAGTCAGGTATTGAAAAAGTATTATTTCGGTACGCCGAAAAATTGGAAGCTATCGAAAAGGCTTTTGAACTACTGCATCAAGGAGAAACTGATGGTGTAATCTTGCATAGCAAAGATGGTACGGTGGAAAGTTATTATCCGGCTCATTGATTTATGGATTTTGAAAATAATGTTTTTATAAACTGTCCATTCGACAAAGAGTATAAACCTATACTGAAAACCATCTTTTTTGGATTAGTTTATTTAGGCTATCAGCCCCTGCTTTCTGAGACCAAAAATTCGGCAGAATCTAGATTAGATCAAATCAAGAACCTTATCCAACAGGCCAAATACAGTATCCACGACTTGTCAAGGATGGAACTTACCGGATCCTCTGACCTATCACGTTTTAATATGCCATTTGAATTGGGAATCGATATCGGATGTAGATATTTTGGAGGTAAACTTCATACCACTAAATGTCTGCTGGTTTTGGACAAAGAAAGATATCGATATCAAAAAGCCATATCCGATCTTTCAGGAAATGATATTGGCGCTCATTTTAACAATCCCGAACAGGCATTGAGAGAAATTAGAAATTGGATTCGAAAGGTTAAGAAAAGTCATATTCCAAGTGCCACTAAAATTTGGTTAAAATCCAATGATTTTTTTAGCTATTTAAATAATTACATTTCTATAGCTGAGAATTTAGGTCAAAGAGACATTGAAGAGATGGGTTGGTCGGAATTATCATTCTACATCAAACAATGGATGGCGCTGGAATCCGTGGATTGAAATCACCTGAATTTATACGACCCCGTATCCACCAAACTCTCCAAAAAAGCAATCAACTGCCCTTTTTCCTCATCCGATAAAGAAAACCCACGGATTTCCCCGCTCTGGTTGAAATGCGCCGTGCCGCCCGCCGCGTAGTTGTTGATGACTTTTCCCAACGTTTCATAATCCCCGTTGTGCATATAAGGCGCTGTCAATGAGACGTTTCGCAGGCTGGGTACTTTGAATTTCCCTTCGTCGCGGTCGTCCTGCGTGATGCGCATTCGGCCGCGGTCATTGCCGTAATCGCTTTGGCTGCCGTTGTTTTGAAATGAAATATCCGTAAAAAGCGGCGGCGCGTGGCAAGCCGTGCAGTTCAGTTTTGCCGAGGCAAAAAGTTCGTAGCCCACCTTAGCTTTTTCCGAAATCGCATCGTTTTGGTTTTTATAAAAATAGCGATCGAAGGAACTGTCAAAACTCAACAAGCTGCGCTCATAACTGGCGATGGCCTGCGCCAAGTTCCGCGTGTTCGGCGTTTCGTTAAACACCTTTTGAAAAAGTTCCACATATTCCAAATTTTCCGCCACCCGCCGCGTGGCCAAGACGTAGTTCAAGTCCATCTCGTTATGCGCCTCAATGGGGCCAACTACTTGGCTTTCAAGTTCCGGATTGCCGCCGTCCCAAAACAGTGCAGGATGATAGGCCACGTTGAAAAGCGAGGGTGCGTTCCGCAAATTTTCTAAATTATCGATGCCCAAACTTTTTGGGAGATTATCGGAAAACGCATTCTTGGGCTGATGGCAAGTACCACAAGAAATACTGGAATCGCGGCTTAAAATGGGATTGAAAAACAGCTTTTCGCCAAGCGAGATTTTGTCCGCCGTCAGCGGGTTTTCGTCCGGCACGGGCAGTGGCGGAAAGTAGTCCGGCACTTGTCCCGCCACGGGTTTTTCGTCTTGAGTTTCTTCCGACAAATCTTTCTCGCACGAAACCAAAGCGCATAAAAAAACCAGCACCTCAATCCTAAACATCGGATTTAAAGTACTGGTCTTCATATTCTTAAGATTGGTTTTCTAATTGTGGTCGTGCAGCTCCACCTTTATCGCGCCAAAGAAATTGTCAGTAATTTTCATCGCCAAGTTCAACTTTTCGGGAGGGCCTAATGAGCGCGTGTCGTTTTCGGTGTTCAAATCTAAATTGTCAAATATAGATTGATAATCGAATTCCATCCCAATTTCCAAATCTTCATTTTCCTCGCCATCGTGGCCGCCCAAGTCGTGGTGCAGCATTTTTTCAAAGGCGCGACCCACGGCCTGCGTTCCCAAATGGTAGGCGAAAAGCGTGTCCATTTGCCCATCGCCATCATAGTCCAGCTCGCCCTCGAATTTCATAAAAATATAACCCGTGTTCCAGCTCCAGTGCATACTCGGCACTTGGCCGCCTAGAGGATTGTCTTCATCGCCATTAATGAAATCGGTAGGCTGAACGGTTTTGTTGGTCAGGCTGTCTACGCCCAAATAGCCCTTTAACTTGTGTTTGTGTCCAATTTCCGTTTGACCCAAATTAAATTCTATAGTCTCAGTTGTTACGAAAACCACCTCCTTTTCAAGGTCTTCGCGCACGGCTCCATCATCTTCCAAATGTAAATCGCTGAGATAAAACTGGGCGGCGGTAAACTTTACTTTCGTGCCGTTCACATCGTAAGTTTTGCCCAGTTCAAAATCATCATCGCCAAATTTATGCTCTATTTCCAGCTTCACCTGCGGGTCGCTTTTTGGCTCCACCGGCTGGTCATCATCATTGGTTTTGCACGACCAAACGGTTGCAATGGCAGAAGCAACCAAGAGGAATTTTATCTTTTTCATTTTTAACTATTTAGAATGGAAAACCAACGCTTTCGGGCACTGATTATTTTTATCAAAGGTAACTGCCGCCTACCGCAATTTTGGAATGCGTTTAGCTGCTGAAAACTTTTGGTTTGTTATCGGTTTATTTCTAAAAATTAGCAGCTATGAAAATCTTGCTTACAGGGCGGCTCCGGCCTCATCGGCACCGAAATTACCAAACAACTTTTGCAGAAAAACCACGAGGTGGTTTATCTCAGCCGTTCGGCCGGCAAAAACCAGTTCGGCATTTCCGAATTCGAGTGGGATCCCGATGTTGGGACGATCGATCGCAAGGCGTTTGATAACGTGGAAGCCATCATCAACTTGGCGGGCGCGCCCATTTTCAAACGGTGGACTCCTGAATACAAAAGCGAAATCCTGCGCAGCCGCGTGGATTCTACCCGTTTGATTTTCAACACTTTGCAAAAAATCGAGCATCAGGTAAAAACCTTGGTGTCCGCCTCGGCGGTTGGGTATTATCCCAGTAGTTTTGAAAAAGAATGGACGGAAACCGATCCGCCCGGCAGTGATTTTCTATCGCTGGTTTGCCAAAAATGGGAACAAGAGGCTCAGCATTTTGAAGAACTTGGAATCCGTGTGGTGCGCAATCGCATCGGCATCGTTTTGAGTAAAAAAGGCGGCGCGCTGCCGCAAATCGCCAAGCCGGTAAAGTTTGGAGTGGGCGCGCCCCTCGGCAGCGGCCAGCAATGGATGGCGTGGATTCACCTGCAAGATTTGGCGGGCATTTTCATTCACACTTTGGAAAATGAAACAATGAGCGGCCCGTTCAATGCCGTGGGGCCTCACAATGTTACCAATAAAGAATTGACAAAAAAATGCGCAGCGGTTTTGAACAAACCTTTCTTTATGCCCAACATCCCAAAGTTTGCATTGAAATTAGCAATGGGAGAAATGGCCCGAAACCGCGCTTTCCAGTCAAAAATGCAGTTCAACTAAAATCGAGAAAAATGGCTATAATTTTAGCTATAAAAATTTAGAAAAGGCATTGGAAGATTTATTGAAAAAATAAATCAGCTATTTTCATTCCAACTCGCCACCAATTTCGCCCAATCTTCTTTATCATTTAAACAGGGAATCAATGTATATTCTTCTCCCCCGTGTTCGATAAAGATTTCCCGTCCTTCCACCCCCATTTCCTCTATCGTTTCCAAACAATCGGACACAAACGCGGGGCAAACGACCAGCAATTTTTTAATTCCATTTTTTGGAAGTTCGGCCAGTTCAAAATCCGTAAAAGGTTTCAACCACGGGTCGCGGCCCAGGCGGCTTTGAAAACTGATACTGAATTTATTTTTTTGAACATTCAATTGATTAACAACCATTTCCGTAGTTTTAAAAACTTGATGGCGGTAGCAAAATTCGTGAGCCGATGAATCTTTTTGGCAACAATTTTCCACTTTCAAACAATGCGCATTTGTCGGGTCGGATTTTTTGACGTGCCGCTCTGGGATGCCGTGGTAGCTAAATAATATATGGTCGTATTCCTTTTCTAAAAAAGGTGCAATAGATTTTGATAAAACTTCTATATATTCTTTTTCATTATAGAAAGGTTTTTTTTATAGAGTATCTTAGTTGCGGATATTTTTCTGCCAATATGGTTTTGAATATTTCCACCACGGTTTCATAACTACTCATCGCGTAATGCGGATATAATGGAACTAAGAAAATCTCTTCCAAATCTGAATTTTCTTCTACCAATTTTTTAATACCATTTTCAATGGAAGGATTGCCATACCGCATCGCCAATCCCACTGGGACATTGGAGTACTTTTGAACCTCATTTTGTAATTTTTTACTGATAACAATTAAGGGCGAACCTGCCTCCCACCAAATGCTTTTGTACGCCTCGGCGCTTTTGGGCGGCCGCGTTCTCAAAATGATTCCCTTCACCACCAAATACCGCAACCACTTCGGATAATCAATCACCCGCTCATCCATCAAAAATTCGTCGAGGTATTTTTTCACATCCTCCACTTCATACGAATCGGGCGAACCCAAATTCACCAAAAGTATCGCCTTTTTCATTCCATTTTTTTTATTGTGGATTATGACTGACAACTGACACCAATTAACTAATAACTAATGAACACTTTTCCCACCCACATACTTTTTCGGCGTTACACCAAATTTTTTACGAAAAGCCGCAATAAAATGACTCGGATTAGCATAACCAATATCAAAGGCGGCTTCATTCACTTTTTTGCCTGAATCCAATAAATGATGCGCCGTGTCCAAACGGAAATCGTTCAGGAATTGGAAGACCGTTTTGCCGTAAATGTTTTTAAAACCCTCTTTGAGTTTGTATTCATTCAAACCGACTTCCCGCGCCAATTCCGGCAATGTTAGCGGATCCGCCATTTTTTCTACCACTATCTTTTTCGCCTCTCGGATGCGCTCCACGTTCTCTTCGTCTTTTAAAAACGGGCATTGCTCCGTGTCCTTGTCTTCATCTTTATTAAAAAAAAGCGCTAAAATTTCATACGCTTTTGCCTTTTCAAATACCTCCCGCGCCTTTCCTTTTGGTGTATCTTGAAAAAGTTGATTTATCGTTAGATTTAATAGTGGGGAAAGCGGTATTTCGGTATAATATTTTTTATCAATATTCTCTTGATTTAAAAAAGCAATTTCCTCACTTTCCGCTACGAAAAGTTTTATGCAAAGCTTCTACGGTAATATAGAGAAATACGAGCTTGGAATGAGGGCCAACTTCAATCTCAAGCGGCAACGCCATCATCGGGTTGTAAAACAGAAGGCACTTCCCTTTTTCCAGTTGCAACTGATAATTGCCATCATTGAAAAGAAAAGTGGCGCCGCCCTCCGCTCCAAAATAAAACTGAATGAGACTTTGGTCAATTTCGCGATGCAAGCGGAAACTTTGGTTTTTGGGATTTTCAATCTCCACCATAAAAATGCCCTCCCCAATCGGGGTATTTCTCAGATGGTTACCCCCTGCCGTTTTCGGGCTGTTTTCGATTTGAAAATGCAATTCCATTAAGTGCGATGCGTTGGGTTCAATTCTGAAAATCAACTAAGACCCCATTTTTATTGAGGGTCGGCAAAGGTAAAATCCCCACAAACGAGAATGTTTCTAAATAGAGCAATTCAACTTTTTCGGCTATTTTTTCTCCCCGCGCGGGTATTCCCGCACTTCTTATCGGGATATTTTTGCCGCACTTCACTATGAGAGATTTTCAGGTAAGCGCGTTCGCCAATTTTTTTATGGTCGGCATCGACCATAAATCCGCCGCACTGGACATTCGCGAAAAATTCAGCCTCGGTAAAGCTCAAAAAGAGGCGTTGATTGCTGATTATCAAAAAATGGCCAATGATGCAATTTTGGTGATTTCCACCTGCAACCGCACTGAGATTTACGCCTTTGGCAATTGCCCGCGCCGCATCATCGACCTGTTTTGCCGCCACAGCGGGATGGATCACGAAGCGTTTTTCCGCCACCAAAACATTAAACAAAACCGCGAGGCTATTGAACATTTATACCGCGTAGCCTCTGGCTTAGAATCAAAAATTTTGGGCGATTTTGAAATCGTCGGGCAAGTCAAAAAAGCGTTTCAATCATCCAAAAAACAAAACGCCAATAATGCCTTTTTGGAAAGGCTGGTAAACAGCGCCGTCCAAACTTCCAAAAGGGTTAAAAACGATACGAAACTGAGTGAGGGCGCGGCCTCGGTGGCTTTCGCCGCAGTGCAGGAAATCAAGCGCGCCCATTCGCAAAAGCAGATTCCCAAACAACCGCACATTTTACTTTTCGGATTGGGTAAAATCGGCAAAACCACCTGCGAAAATTTGGTGAACCAAACTGGTTTTCAGAATATTACGGTCATCAACCGAACTGGCGGGAAAGCGGAAAAGTTGGCTGACAAATTTGGCGTTGAATTTTCCAGTTTGGAAAATCTTTCCGATTTATTGGATAAATCCGACGTAACCATTGTGGCCACGGGCGCGGAAAAACCTACCGTTGGTTTAGGGCATTTTTCCTCACAAAAAAAACGCTTGATTTTGGACTTAAGCGTACCGCGAAATGTTGCGGTAAAAATTTATAAAGACGTCAATTTTCGCGTGGTGGATATCGACCAACTTTCCTCCATCACCAAGGAAAGCCAGCTCAAAAGGGAACTGGAAGTCCCTAAGGCCGAGATGATTATTACGGAAATGACCAATGACTTTTATGATTGGTTAGAAAGCCGCCGTGTGGCACCCACCCTACAAGCCGTGCGAAAAAAACTTGAAATCTGGAAGGAAAAAGAGTTGAAAATTCTACAAAAAAAATCGGATAATAATGATGACAAGAATGTAGATATTTTGGCTTCTCAAATTATCAATAAAATTACAGGACAATTTGCGCGGCATCTGCGTGAAGGTGAAAACACCAACGCGGACTTGCGCACCATCCATCGCATTTTTGGACTGGAAAAACAACTCTCTTGAAACCACTTAAAATAGGCACGCGCGACAGCCCGTTGGCGATGTGGCAAGCTGAAAAAGTACAGCAAAAATTGGCGGTAGAAGGTATCACCAGCGAGTTGATTCCCGTTAAAACTAAAGCAGACATTGACACACAAACCCCTCTGCATCAGTTTAATACAGTTGGTGTGTTTACCAAAATGTTGGACGAAGCACTTTTGGAAAATAGGGTGGACATTGCCGTTCACTCATTAAAAGATTACCCTACAATTCCTGTAGAAGGCGTTTCCGTGGCCACCGTTTTGAAACGGGGCGCAGCCGAAGACATTTTGGTGTATAAGAGCGACTACTCCTTTTTAGAAAATCAAACATCGGCCATTATCGCCACGGGTAGTTTAAGGAGGAAAGCACAATGGCTGGCTCGCTATCCCCACCATCAAATTACAGGACTTCGGGGCAACGTTCAAACTCGCCTCAAAAAGCTAAGCGAAAACGATTGGCAAGGTGCGATATTCGCCAAAGCAGGATTAGAGCGAGCAAACTTACTCCCTGAAAATCACATAGTTTTAGACTGGATGATTCCCGCTCCCGCGCAGGGCATTATCGGAATTGCGTGTCGCTCCACGGATTTTGAAACGGGAATGAAATTGCAAAAAGTCAACTGCGAAAAAACATTTGTTTTGGCCAAAATCGAACGTGATTTTCTGAACAGAGTGGAAGGTGGTTGTTCTGCTCCAGTGGGCGCACACGCTATTATTAAAAATAATAAACTGTATCTCAAAGCGGGTGTTTTTGCCTTGGATGGTAGTTCCCAGATCATTTATGACAAAACCGTGAATTGGCCTAATCCTGACGAACTTGGAAAAACCGCCGCCGTTGATGTTTTGGCGCGCGGTGGTGAAAAAATAATGCGGGAAATCCGCACAAACGATTGATAAAAAATGCCATTATTATTCTCTTCCAAAACCTTAGACAAACCACTGGTTAAATCTATCGAACAAAGTGGACTTAAATTCCAACACAAGGATTTTATAGAAGTTTTCAATGAATTTAATGAGGAAAGTTTTGGCAAATATTTGAATCGAAAAGATTCACAAGCAAGGATTTTTACCAGTAAAAATTCGGTACGCAGTTTAGAGCAATTTTTAGAAAAAAACCCCACTAATTTTGATAGAAAGAAAAATTTTACGGTGGGTATCAAAGCTACTGAGCGACTGGAACAACTCGGGCTGAAAACCAGTGCCCGCGCGGGAAACGCCATAAGTTTGGCACAAATTATTGCGCGCAACGATGATGTGGAAGCCGTTGATTTTTTCTGTGGCGATAAGTCGCTGGACGACCTGCCTGAATATTTGGCAAGCAAAGGGGTGTCCGTTCATAAAGAAATCGTTTATCGTACAGAATTAGTACAGCATCAAATAGATTGGCAACCAATAGACGGTATCTTATTCTTCTCTCCCACAGCGGTTTACAGCTTTTTTAAAAAAAACAAACTCCGCGAAGATGTCCCGTGTTTTTGCATCGGGGCCACCACTTCGGAGGCGGTGCATTTGCGGTGCAACAATCCACGCATCGAGGCCGATGAACCTTCGATAGAATCCGTGGTGCAAAAAGCAATAGAATTTTTTACCAAAAAAGAATTAAAAACTGAGATTAAAGAAAAGTTAAATTTCGAGCAAAAAAACAGACTTTTTGAGAATAAAAAATCTTTCAAAAATGATTTAATTCTCAAAGCTTTGCGCGGTGAAAATGTGAATCGCCCTCCCGTTTGGATGATGCGGCAAGCTGGGCGCTATTTGCCCGATTATATGAAGCTGCGCGAGAAGTACAGCTTTTTTGAGCGGGTGGAAACGCCCGAACTGGCAACCGAAATCACGGTGATGCCCATCCGGCAAATCGGGACGGACGCGGCGATTTTGTTTTCGGATATTTTGGTGATTCCACAGGCGTTGGATGTTGAAGTTCAATTGATTGCAGGAAAAGGCCCTGTCCTTCCGAATCCCATCCGCACGATGGAACAAGTGCAAAGTATTCCTGAAATTGATGTGGAAGACCGGCTGAGCTACGTTTTTGAAGCATTGAAAATGACCGAGCAAGAACTGGCTGGCGAAGTGCCGCTGATTGGTTTTGCAGGCAGCCCGTGGACGGTGTTTTGTTATATGGTGCAGGGCCAAGGAAGCAAGAATTTTGATATAGCAAAAAGTTTTTGTTTTCAACAACCGAAAGCCGCTCATCTATTATTGCAAAAAATTACGAATACTACTATTTCTTATTTAAAGAAAAAGGCGGATTCGGGAGCGGATATTTTGCAGATTTTTGATTCGTGGGGCGGTTTACTTTCCCCAATAGATTATGAAACTTTTTCCTTGCATTATATCCGTCAAATTGTGGACGCATTGAAAGGCATCGCTCCAGTTATCGTATTTGCCAAAGGATGTTGGTTTGCCTTGGAGGAAATGGCAAAATTGCCCGTTTCCGCCCTCGGCGTGGACTGGACTATCAAACCTTCAACAGCACGACAACTATCTGGCGGTCAGATTACTTTACAAGGAAATTTCGACCCCGTTCGACTACTTTCGCCAATTTCTGAAATCGAAAAAATGACCAAAAAAATGGTCGCTGATTTTGGAACGCGCCGCTACATTGCCAATTTGGGACATGGTATTTTACCTAATATTCCAGTTGAAAATGCAAAGGCGTTTGTGGAAGCGGTGAAAAGTTATTAGTTGTTGGTTCTTAGTTGTCAGTCTGATCGTAACATTCTTGATACTAAAATTTCATAGATTTTGATAAAGGAAGAATTTACCAATTTTATTCATCAATTGCAGGATGAAATTTGCCAAGAAATTGAACAAATAGATGGCAAAGAAAAATTTGTGGAAGATGAATGGAAGCGCGCGGGCGGCGGCGGTGGAAAAACGAGGGTGATTTCCAATGGTGGTGTTTTTGAAAAAGGTGGCGTAAGCACTTCGGTAGTGCACGGCGAAATGCCGGAGGTTTTGAAATCGAATATGCAGACTGATGGCGCGCGATTCTTCGCCTGTGGGTTATCCTTAGTGTTGCATCCCGAAAATCCTTTTGTTCCGACCGTCCACGCCAATTACCGCTATTTTGAAATGTACGATGTTGACAATCAAAAGATTGACGTTTGGTTTGGCGGCGGTTCGGATTTGACGCCCTATTATCTTTTTGAGGAAGATGCGCATCATTTTCACCAAACTCAGAAAAATGCGGGCGATTCTTTTGATAAAAGTTTGTATCCCAAATTCAAAAAAAAATGTGATGAGTATTTTAAAAATCATCATCGAAATGAGGCACGTGGAATCGGTGGTACTTTTTACGATTATTTGAAAGAAAACCAAAAATACTCTATCGAAGATTGGATGAATTTCAATATGAAAATGGGCAAATCTTTTTTACCATCTTATTTACCAATCGTAGAAAAAAGAAAAGCGATAAAATGGAACAATGAAAACCGTTATTGGCAGGAGCTGCGCCGAGGACGCTATGTGGAATTTAATCTCGTCCACGACCGAGGAACTTTGTTTGGATTGAAAACCAATGGCCGCACCGAAAGTATTTTGATGAGCCTGCCGCCGCGTGTTCGCTGGGATTATAATGCTGAACCTAAGCCAAATACAGAAGAATTCAAATTGCTCGAAGTCCTAAAAAAACCGAAAGATTGGGTTTGAGGATTTTATCTACACGTCTAAAATTTTTACATTTGTACGTCTAAGAAGATTTGAAATGAATACAAAATTGACATTGTCATTGGATAAAATGGTGATTGAAGAGGCGAAAAATTACGCTAAGGAAAAAGGTATTTCTTTATCTAAAATGGTGGAGAATCTTTTGCGACTCAACATTAGAAAAAAGAGCAAAACGAGCAACGATATTGAGATCCCTCCAGCGATAAAGGATTTGGCAATATCATCAGTGCCAATGACCAAAGAGAAATTTAGAGAAGAATACACCGAATATCTTGAAAAAAAATACAGATGAAACGTATTTTTTTGGACACCAATGTTTGCTTTGATTTATTCTTTGCGAATAGTGAATTTCATTCAAATGCAGCTAAAATTTTTGCTTTAGCTTATGACAAGAAAATTAAAGTTTTTGTGAACAGCTTGAGCTTTGCGAATTTGCATTATTCTTTAAGAAAAAATATCGGGAAAGTTGAAACGATGAAAAAACTCATTCGGTTAGAAAGTTGGGTAGAAATAGTTAGTGTAAACAAGGCCAGCATTAAGCAATCTCTCAGTTCCGATTTCAAAGATTTTGAAGATGCCATTCAATATTATTCGGCTCTTGAGGCTAAGCTCAAAATAATCGTTACCCGAAATTTGAAGGATTTTAAGACCGCAAAAATTCCAGTCTTAACTCCTGCCGATTTCCTCCAAAATTATTTTCAATTATAATGCTCCACCGCCCGCGCCGCCTGCGCCAAACTGCTACCCTCCGCGAGATGGTGGCCGAAACCCGACTCCATCCGTCAAACTTCATCGCGCCCCTTTTCTGCATCGAAGGCGAAAACCTGAAAGAAGAAATTCCCTCGATGCCGGACTATTTTCGCTATAGTTTGGAGTTATTAAAGAAGGAGGTAAAAGAGTTATGGAATTTAGGTTGTAAATCGTTTCTACTTTTTGTAAAAGTAGATGATAATTTAAAAGACAATTCAGGCAAAGAATCTTATAACAAAAACGGCTTAATGCAGCGCGCCATTTCGGAATTAAAAAACGAAATTCCTGAGATGGTTTTGATGACGGATGTAGCGCTTGATCCGTACTCTTCTTTTGGTCACGATGGGATTGTAAAAAACGGCGAAATCGTGAATGACGAAACGGTGGAAATTTTATCAAAAATGGCCGCTTCCCACGCTGAGGCGGGAGTGGATTTTGTAGCGCCCAGCGATATGATGGACGGACGGGTCGGTGAAATTCGTAAAACGCTGGATGCCAACGGTTTTCAAAATGTTGGCATAATGAGTTATTCGGCGAAATATGCTTCCTGTTTTTACGGCCCGTTTCGCGATGCGCTGGATTCCAAACCATCCGAAAACGAAAACGCGCCGAGCGACAAAAAAACCTACCAAATGAACCCTGCCAATTCCATCGAAGCGTTGCGCGAAGCGGAATTGGATATTTTAGAAGGCGCTGATATTCTGATGGTTAAACCCGCCCTTTCGTATTTGGATGTGATAAAATCCATCAAGGAAATTTCGCCCGTTCCAGTGGCCGCTTATCACGTTAGTGGCGAATATGCGATGATAAAAGCCGCCTCTAAAAACGACTGGCTTGATGAAAACGAGGCGATGATTGAAGTGCTGACTTCCATAAAAAGGGCGGGGGCGGATTTGATTGCAACTTATTTTACCAAAGACATTCTGAAAATCCTTCAAGCACAGAGATACTGAGGCACAGAGATTTAGTGAACAATTAAAACCTTCTCTGTGCCTTTGTGTCTCTGTGTTTAAACCGAAAATTGATGAAAACGACAACCTCAAAATCTCTTTTCCAAAAAGCCTCCCAGTTCATCCCCGGCGGCGTTAATTCCCCAGTGCGCGCCTTTAAATCCGTGGGTGGCGACCCCATTTTTATGGAGCGCGGCGAGGGCACTTATATGTATCGACGCGGACGGCAACCGCTACATCGACTACATTGCCAGTTGGGGGCCGCTGATTATGGGCCACGCCTTTCGAACCCGTGGTGGAAGCCATCCAAAAAGCGGTGGAAAAATCCACCTCCTTTGGCGCGCCCACGGAAAAGGAAATCGACATCGCGGAACTGGTCTGCGAAAACATCCCCAATATTGAAAGACTGCGGATGGTGAACAGCGGCACCGAGGCCACGATGAGCGCGGTGCGGCTGGCGCGCGGCTACACGGGGCGCGACAAATTCATCAAGTTCGCAGGCTGCTACCACGGCCACGGCGACAGCTTTTTGATTCAGGCCGGTAGCGGAATGGTAACGCTCGGACATCCCAGTTCGCCGGGGGTAACCAAAGGGACGGCGGCCGACACTTTATTGGCGGAATACAATGATTTAGAGGGCGTTAGAAATCTTGTAGAGAAAAATCGGAACGAAATCGCGGCGATAATTATCGAACCGATTCCCGGAAATATGGGCTGTATTTTGCCGGAAAAAGGTTTCATTGAAGGGCTTCGCAAAATTTGTGACGAGGAACACATCATTTTGATTTTCGACGAAGTGATGACAGGTTTCCGTTTGGGGTTTGGAGGGGCGCAGGAAGTGCTTGGCGTAGAGGCGGATATGGTCACTTACGGAAAAGTGATTGGCGCGGGGATGCCCGTGGGTGCTTATGGCGGCCGAGAAGAAATTATGGAATACGTTGCCCCCAACGGCCCTGTGTATCAAGCGGGTACGCTTTCGGGAAATCCCGTGGCGATGGCGGCGGGTTTCGCACTTTTGAAACACCTGAAAGAAAACCCCTCTATATATAAGGAGTTGGCTGAAAAGTGCGGAAAAATCCATTCCGGCATCGAACCGATTTTGAAAAACAGCGGCCTCCCCTATCAGATAAATCGCACGGGGTCAATGATTTCCGTACATTTTTGCGAAGAACCCGTTCGCGATTTTGATTCCGCAAAAAAAGGCAACAACCAGCATTTCAAGGATTTTTTCCACGGGATGCTGAAGCGCGGAGTGTATCTACCGCCGTCCGCTTTTGAGAGTTGGTTTTTGAATAATCAGTTGAATGACAGCGATATAGAAATGACGCTGGAGGCGGCGGAAAAAACTTTGGCTGAAATGACAGATACGAATTGATTCGGTATTTTTACAGAACCTCTAAATTGCAAAAAATGCTTTACGGGCCAATAAATATTGACAAGGAAATAATGGGCGGCGCTCCGGTTTTTCGCGGCACCCGCGTACCGATTCAAATTTTGTTCGACTATATAGAAGGAGGCGATTCCATCGAAGATTTTTTGGACAATTACCCTCATATCTCGGAGAGCCTCGTTATGGAAGTGCTCAATCTGGCCGAAAACTTTCTTCAAAATGAAAATTTTCTGAATGAAAGTTTTGCTTGACGAAAGCCTGCCCTCACAACTGAAATTAGCTTTTGGCGAAGAGTTCGAGGTGAGGACCGTTCGAGATATGGGATGGTTGGGAACTTTGAACGGTGCTCTACTTCAACTTATTGAAAAAGAAGGTTTTAAGTTTTTTGTAACGGTCGACAAAAGTCTGCGGTATCAGCAAAATTTGGAACGGTTCAACGTGGTGGTTTTCCTCATCCGAGCCATAAATACACGAGAAGACACCCTCCAAACCCACATCCACACCATCGCCAAAAAAATCCGCAACAACGATTACAACCGCTTCAACGAAATCCGCTGACCATACCGTTGTCCCATTGTTAATTGGTCTTTATGTAGCTATTATCTTAATGGCAAACTACCTTATACTCCAAGGTTCAATAATCTAATTGTTAGCTACTTAAAAATTTAATTTAGATTTAATCCAAATAATTTGGTCAGAAAATTCGCGGCTTTTACTTTCGCGGCGTTATTTTAAACAAATCTAAATAAACTAAAAATAAAGCCCGATGAAACGGATTTCACTTTGGTCGTTAGCACTGTTTTCGGCTGTGGCCATTTCTTGCGAAAAAGACGATGAAAATCAAAACCCCGACCCCACCCCACTTCCCGAAACTTATGATTTTGAGAATGTTAGCTACTCCGGCCAAACCCAGCGGCTGGATATGTTAAGCGAAGTGGTAGCCTATATGAAAACGGCCAACGACGGCCAGCCAATCGACGCCGCACAATTGCAAAATATGTTTTCCAACGAAAACTACACTTGGCAGCAAGCCGACCTGAACAGTTCCACGAAGGAATTGACCGACAAGATTGCCGATGGTGAAGGTCCGTTTTTTGGCGAGGCGTTTTCGGCCTTGGAAGCCGCCAGCCAAAGCACCCAAACCGGCGGCAATGGCACGGCCGGACTGGTTTCATCCAATGATGGCGCGAAGACTTATTTGTTTGATGAAAACGGAATCGAGCCCCTCCAAATCATCGAAAAAGGCGCAATGGGCGCGGTGTTTTTTTACCAAGCCACGGCCGTGTATTTCGGCGACGGTAAAATGGAAGTGGACAACGAGACCGTGGAAGACGGCCAAGGCACCGAAATGCAGCACCACTGGGACGAGGCGTTCGGCTACTGGGGTGTTCCGCAAAACTTTGGTTCTGAGGAATTTACCTACGAAAAAGGCGCGGACTACGACCGCTTTTGGGCGAAATACACCAACGGCCGTGACGAACTTTTGAACTGCAACGAAGCCTTGATGAACGCCTTCATCAAAGGCCGCGATGCCATCAACCGCAAGGATTATCCTACACGCGACGAGGCAATCGAAGAAGCCCGCGAAATTTGGGGGCAAGTGGTGGCTGCCACCGCTATCCATTACTTAAATGGCGCAAAAGCCGACTTTGCCGATGATGCCCTTCGCAATCACCAACTATCTGAATTCTTGGCGTTTACCTATTCGCTGCAATTCAGCCCCAGCCAAAAATTGACGGATGCGGAAGTGGAAGATGTAATGGATAATTTTGAAAATCTGTACGAAATTACCTTGGCCGACATCAACGCCACGAGCGACAAAATCGCCGCCGCTTACGATTTGGAAGACGTGAAAGACCAGTTGTAAAATGAAATTTTCTCTGAACAAGTTTTTAAAAATCAGCACGTTGGCAGCCTTTGTGGCGGCCAGCGTGTTTTTCGTTTCCTGCGATGAGGACGGCTCGCCCGCCAAAGTAGATTTTGACCGCAAGGCGATGCTGGAAAATTGGGCCGATAACATTTTGATACCCGCTTTCGCGGAATTGGCCAGCGAAACGCAAAACCTGAAAGAGGCCACGCAAAAGTTCTCAAACACAGAAAGTTATACTGACTTTTTGAACGTCCGGCAAGAGTTTTCCGATGCTTATTTGGCCTTTCAAAATGTAAAGGCATTCCAAGTTGGACCTTCGGAAAACGTTAGTTTGAAAGCGGCGGCAAATACATATCCCGTGGATACCCAAAAAGTTATAAACAATTCTTCATCAGGGAATTACACTTTTGACGCGGCCAATAATTTAGATGCACAGGGTTTTCCGGCTTTGGATTATTTGCTGTACGGAAGCCCGTTGAAAGGCGTTCAGTTTCAAACGGGCGATTTTGAAAAATACATCCCTTATCTGGTGGCCGTTTCGGAGCATTTGGACGGCTTGGCACAAACGGTTTCCAACGATTGGGATGGGTATCGCAATGACTTTGTAAATGCCTCAGGCACAGACATTGGCAGCTCCCTCGGCCAAATGGTGAACGCCGTGAACAAGGATTACGAACTTATCAAAAACGCCAAAATCGGCTTCCCGTCGGGGCGCAAAACGCTGGGGCAGACCTACCCCCACGCGGTGGAATCTTTTTATGGCGGATTGAGCATTTTATTGGCCAAAAAGAATTTGGAAGCTATTCAAAATTTTTACCAAGGCACTCACTTTAAGGGAGTTACCGATGGTTTGAGCCTCAAAGATTTTTTGGAAGAATTGGAAACGCCGTCTGACGAAGGAATGCTCCACGAAACCATCGACCAAAATTTTGAGGATGCGATTCAAGCCGCAATGGAAGTGCCTCAGCCTCTGAGTGTTGCAGTGGATGACGACAAAGAAAAAGTGGATGCCGCCTACGAAGCCGTCCAAAAAAATGTGCGCTATCTGAAAAGCGATATGTCGTCCGCGCTGGGGGTGGTGATTACGTATCAGGATAATGATGGGGATTAGGGAGGAGTAGCGAATAGGTAATAATGAATAGGTAAGTGGTCATTGGTTGTTGGTTCTTAGTTGTCAGTTTTGATCGCCAAAAATGCAATCATTTTTAAACTTAAAATTAGCACAGAAAGAAACGAAAATTTGGCCCTTGGTCACGTTTCGGATAGTCTTTGGGGTTTTGATGCTTTTTGCGGTGCTGCGATTTTGGTCGAAAGGCTGGATTCACGAGCTGTACATCGCGCCGGATTTTCATTTTAAATATTTTGGTTTTGAATGGGTTACACCATTCACGGGCAATGGAATGTATTGGGTTTTTGCTTTGATGGGACTGGCCGCGCTTTGCATTGCTTTAGGGTTTTTCTATCGGATTTCTGCGGCGCTCTTTTTCCTCAGTTTTACTTATGTGGAATTGCTCGACGTGGCCAATTACCTCAACCATTATTACTTCGTCAGCCTCGTGGCTTTTTTGCTGATTTTTTTTCCGGCCCACCGTCAGGTTTCGTTGGATGTTAAACTGGGAATGGGCGCGACCGCACAAAAAAGTAAATTGGTGGGCAGTAAATCTTTTGCGCATTCAGATCAGCTTGGTTTACATATTTGCAGGATTAGCAAAACTGCACCCCGACTGGCTTTTCGAGGCGATGCCCCTCAAAATTTGGCTGCCCACCCATTCGGATTTGTTCCTCATCGGGCCGCTTTTCGATTATGAAATCACGGCCTACATTTTCAGTTGGGGCGGTGCACTTTACGATTTATCCATCCCGTTTTTTCTTTGGAATAAAAGGACTCGGCCCTACGCTTTTGCTGCCGTCATCGGTTTTCATTTGCTCACTTGGGTGTTGTTTCCCATCGGCATTTTTCCGTGGGTGATGATTTTTTTAGCGCTGATTTTCTTTTCGGAAGATTTTTCACTACACATTTTTGAAAAAATTTAGAATCCAATTTTACAAGGAAAAAACTCAAGTTTTTAAACCAAAATTTTCCACTATTTCAAAATTTGGAATGGCCGTTTTTTTGATTTTTCAAATTATTTTTCCATTTCGTTATTTGGCTTACCCCGATTCGCTTTTTTGGACGGAAGAAGGTTACCGTTTTAGTTGGCGAGTAATGCTAATGGAAAAGGCTGGAACGGTTTCCTACCACCTTACCGATCCGAAAACCGGAAACCAAACCGAAATCGATCCATCCGACTATCTTACTGAAAACCAAGAGAAACAACTGGCTACGCAACCCGATTTGATTTTGCAGTTTGCCCATTTTTTAGAAGAGGAATTTGAGAAAACGGGGATTGAAAATCCTAAGATTACGGCCGAATCTTACGTTACTTTAAACGGTAATCCCAGTCGGCTGCTTATCAATCCCGATACTGATTTGACTAAAATTAGGGAAGATTTTCATCATAAAAAATGGATTCTTTCTTATGATAAATAGAACCCTCCTTATTCTCTTAGTATTTTCTACTTCTCTTTTTTCACAAAAAGGCGCACTATCTGGAACGATAAATGACGTTTCCGACACGAAACTTTCTTTGGTTAATGTTTATATACCCATATTAGACAAAGGAAATATCACAAATTCTGATGGTAAATATTCCATTGAAAATTTACCTTTTGGTAATTATTGGGTCATCATTAGTAGCGTTGGTTTTCATACGTTTCAAGATTCCATTTCAATATCTAAAAAGGAAACGGTTTTAAACCTAAAACTGCAACCCGCCAATGAAGAATTGCAGCCGGTGAACGTGTCGGGAAAGAGCGGACAAAACCAAGTGTACAACCGTCTGAAAAACATTGATGGCGTGGCCATTTACGCGGCCAAGAAGAGCGAAATTATTGAACCCCAAAAACTTACCGCCAACCTGAGCGCCAATAACGCCCGTCAAGTTTTTGCGCGGGTGGCGGGTATCAACGTTTGGGAAAGTGATGCCGCCGGATTGCAACTGGGCGTGGCCGCGCGCGGACTTTCGCCCAACCGCACCTCGAATTTCAACACGCGGCAAAACGGCTACGACATCGCCGCCGATGCGCTGGGCTACCCCGAAAGCTATTACGCCCCGCCGATGCAGGCGATTCAACGCATCGAAATCGTGCGCGGCGCGGCCTCTTTGCAATACGGCACTCAATTCGGCGGGATGCTGAATTTGAAGCTAAAGAAAGGAAATCCTCACAAAAAATGGAGCGGGAAAACGGTGAATACTTATAATTCTCAGGGGTTTTTTAATACCTACAACGAACTGGGCGGGCAAAACGGAAAGTTGAATTATTACGGTTTTTCCAACTTCCGCCAAGGCAGCGGTTTCCGCGAAAAACACGGATTTTTATGCGAACACCAATCACATTCGATTGGGCTACGAAATTTCCAACCGACTGACTATCAATGGTGAATTTACCAATATGAGTTATTTGGCGCAGCAAGCGGGTGGCCTCACCGATTTTCAGTTCGAGGAAGACCCCAGCCAATCGTTGCGGGAACGGAACTGGTTCAAAGTGCGGTGGAATCTGCCCTCGATTTCGCTGGATTACCAACTCAGCGAGCGTACGAAAATGACTTCAAAATTTTTCGCGCTTTTGGGAACGCGGCAGGCGCTCGGCAATTTGCAGCCCCCCACCCGACTGGATGCCGAACCTTTCCAAAACCGCGATTTGATTGTGGATTTTTATGAAAATTACGGGAACGAAACCCGCGTTTTGCATCGCTATTCCATTGGCAATCAAAGGGCTGCGCTGGCGGGCGGCATTCGATTGTATCAAGGTTTTACTGAGAAAACGCAAGGTTTCGGAAGCGATAGAAAAGAGGCTGATTTTCAATTCGTGACCGAAGATTTGAAACTAAAATCGGATTATGATTTTCCCAGTAAAAACGTGGCGGCTTTTGTAGAAAACCTTTTTTATATTACAAATAAACTGACGGTTACGCCGGGCCTCCGCTATGAATACATTCACACCACGGCGAACGGTTTTTTACGATAATTCTGTCAGAATTCCCAACACGGGCGAAATCGTTTTGGACAGCACCACCGCCGAAACGCGCGAACGCAACCGTTCGCTCATTTTAATGGGCATCGGCGCGGCCTATTCACTAAAAGAAAAACTGGAACTCTACGCCAATTTTTCGCAAAACTACCGTGCGATTACTTTCAACAATATCCGCGTGGTGAACCCCTCGGCGGCGGTGGACGAAAATCTGCAAGACGAGCGTGGATTTAATCTGGATTTGGGTTTGCGCGGCCAAATTTCAAAAGCTATCACGCTGGATGCCAGTCTGTTTTGGCTCAGTTATCAAGACCGCATCGGGACGGTTTTGACTTTGATTCAGGACGAGTTTTTCGGTGAACGATTGGTGCAATTCACCACCAACGTGGCCGATGCGGAAATCCTCGGGCTGGAATTTTACGCCGAAACGGATTTGAAAAAAATGTTGAAATGGGAAAGCAAATTGGAGCTGAATTTATTCGGGAACACCGCGCTCATCCACGCTTTTTATCACGATGCGAAAAGCACCGCCGTGGAAGGAAACCGCGTGGAATCCGTACCGCTTATGAATTTCAAAACCGGATTGCAATCGCGCTGGAAAAACATTGGTAGTTCGCTGCAATTCAGCTACTTATCCCAACAGTTTAGTGAGGCGACCAATGCTGAAATTTCCCCGACAGGAATATTCGGGGAAATTCCCGCCTACTGGGTGATGGATTTTTCACTGGATTACAAGTGGAAATTCATTACCGCCGAAGCGGGCGTGAATAATCTGACAGATGAAAGCTACTTTACGCGGCGCGCGGCGGGCTACCCCGGACCCGGAATCATTCCCGCCGCGCCGCGCTCCTATTATATAGGCGTTGAATTCCAGTTTTGAACCACGACGAAAACTAAACCGCGCCTCAACATTGTTTCTTTTTTTTGCAACATTGCTTTCCCAAATTTCAAAAAATGAAAATTAGTTCCCTTCTATTCACCACCCTTCTGACTTTCAACCTCTTCGCGCAACTTCCTTTTCAAAAAGTGCGCACTTATGAGACGGGGATTTTCGACGATGGCGATACCGAAATCGTGGCGTTTGACCGCCAGACCAACCGCCTTTTTTCCACCAATGGCAGCCAAAAACCGACTGGATATTTTGGATTATTCGGACATCGCCAAACCGTTTTTAGTGAAGTCGGTGAACCTCTCACAATATATCGCCAACGTGAACAGCGTGGATGTCGTGCCGGGATTGGTGGCCGTGGTGGGCGGCACTTCTTCGCCGCAGTCGCTGGGCAAAATTTTGTTTTTCGACCAGACCGGAAAATTCCCTCAACCAGTTCAACACGGGCGTGACGCCCGATATGGTCAAATTTGCGCTGAACGGCAGCCGCGTTTTGGTGGCCAACGAGGGCGAGCCGAGTAACGATTACGCCAGCGACCCGCGCGGATCGGTCAGTATTTTGGATATTAGTTCGGGTGTTATGAATACCACTACTGCTACTATTTCGAAAGTCGAATTCCAGCTATTGGACTCCACTTTTTACGACCCACTCATTCGCGTATTTGGCGACAGCGGGCGCAGCCTCCCTTCGCAAGACCTTGAACCTGAATTTATTGCGCTCAATTCCAACGAAACGAAAGCCTACGTTACTTTGCAGGAAAATAATGCCGTAGCCATTATTGACATTGTTTCGGCCACCTTGGACACCGTGATTGGCTTAGGTTATAAAAACTGGGGCGGCGGCGATAGTTTGGATGTTTCCGATGTTTCGGATTCCATTGAATTTCAAACCATTCCCAATTTATTTGGAATGTACCAACCGGATGGGATAGCAGGATTTACTGCCAACGGCCAAGATTATTTTGCCACCGCCAATGAAGGCGAGCCACGCGATTATCTGGGCTATTCCGAGGTGGCGCGGGTCGGTTCGCTCATTTTGGATGCCAATGATTTTCCCAATCCTTTTTTCCTGCAACAGGACACGGCTTTGGGACGACTAAAAGTGACCACGACCTTGGGCAATTCTGATGGCGATATTTTGTACGACTGGCTTTTCACTTTTGGGGCGCGCTCCTTCAGCATTTGGGATTCGGCGATGCAACTGGTGTGGGACAGCGGCGATGATTTTGAGCAAATTACAGCCCAACTTTTTCGCACGGAATTCAATTCCAACAACGTGGACAACAATTCTTACAAAAGCCGAAGCGATGACCAAGGCTCTGAACCCGAAGGAGTTACCGTAGGTGAAGTAGATGGCGTAACCTACGCTTTCATCGGTTTGGAGCAGATGGGCGGAATTATGATTTACGATGTTTCCGATCCACAAAATCCTACCTTTATAATGTATGAATTGAACCGTGATTTCAGCGTCCCTGCCGATGACCCGATGGCGGGCGACCTCGGCCCCGAAGGTTTGGAATTTGTGCCCGCCAACCAAAGTCCGACAGGTTTTGCCCTGCTGTTTGTGGCCAATGAGGTTAGTGGAACGATTACGGTTTATGAAATGGGGAGCGGGATTGGTTTGGATGAAAATTCAGTAGAACATTTTGGGGTATTTCCTAACCCATCGGATGGTAAATTTTCGACCGTGGAAAAAGGCAGCTTTTCCGTTTATAACAGCAATGGAAAAATTGTTCAGAAAGTGATAAATAAAAATGAAGTGGATTTGAGTAATGAATTGACTGGATATTATGTAATCCGTGATGAAAAAGGGAACGCCGTTCGTGTACTAAAAAGGTAATGAAAGTTTGCGATAAAATTTTCGGTTTTTATAATTCTCTTTCGCTGGATGATGCGACACTTCCGAAGCACGTAAAATCTTTGAATCCTTATATAAACTCCGAACCGGAAGTTTGGAAAGTCATTGAAGAATTTTACCATAAATTTTATGATGATGAAAACCCGCGCGGCCTGATTCTCGGCATCAACCCCGGGCGGTTTGGGGCAGGCGTCACCGGCATTCCTTTCACGGATTCCTTTCAATTGGAAAAGCATTGTGGGATTGAATTTCCATCCGAAACGCGCGAAACTTCCGCCACCTTTATTTATGAAATGATAGAAAAATACGGTGGGGCAAAATCCTTTTATGCGGATTGGTTCATCGGCGCGGTTTCGCCTTTGGGATTTATTCATAAAAATGATAAAGGAAACTGGGTGAACTGGAATTATTACGATGAAAAAGAGTTGCAGAAAACCTTGCAAGATTTTATTATTGAAAATTTGAAAAAGCAGAAAGAGTTATGTGGAGGTGCGCGATACAATCGCGCACCGGCGAAATGTATCGTTTTGGGAACAGGCAAGAATTATGCTTTTGTCAAAAAATTGAATCAAGAAATCGGTCTTTTTGAGGAGGTAATTGCCTTGGAACACCCGCGCTACATTATGCAATATAGATTAAAACAAAAAGAAGAGTTTAAAGACAAGTATTTGAAAACTCTGAAATAATTCTTTAATCAAGTAAGTTCTTCAGTTTTTATCATTTATTTCATTTAAGAAAGCCACGATAATTCCCGCGCCATTCGCCCGAAATCTTGTGCGGTCATTTTTTTTGAGGGAAGAATCAACATTTTCACCAATTATGGACGTATGATTTTTTTATGAAAATAACTTTTTGAAAAGCTCAAAATTTTGATGAAATTATCAAATTCTCGCCCTTTCCCAAGGACAATTTTACCGCGATGGGAAAATGTCGAAAAAATTTTAATCGCAGGATTACAGAGTTTTTTAATTGATTGAACTTCAAGGTTTTGAACCAGTTGCGAAATGGATTGGTTTTTTAGGGCGAGCGCAACGCTTCCCGAAATGAGAATTTTTCAACAAACTACCTTGTTTTTTTTGGCAGTTTGCAAAAGTTGTTGGAGTTTTGTAGTCCAATTCGTTAAAAAAATTTATGAACATTATGAAAATGAAACTTCTACTCTCGGCGGCTTTGCTGCTTCCTTTATTGGGATTTTCCCAGTTGGAGGTCAAGAAGCTGAACACGCCTTACCGCATTTCTTTTGATGGTACGGTAAACGGTGTAAATAGGGGTGTTTACCAAGGCAATGGCTGGGTTTCCAACCCTGGAACGGGCCAACTGGACTCCGATGCTTGGGAATACACTGGGATGAGCGACGGAAATTTGGGCAGCGGTGGCACGGCCAATACTGGCGACGCCGCGCGGGGCATCAGCAACGGTTTTGTAACCACGGGCGGTTTTTACGCCTTTAATACCAATCCGCTGCCCGGCGGCAATGCCGATTACTGTTTGGGTTGGCAGCCCGATGGAACGGATATGACCCCCGGCACGATTACTTTGCGGGTGGAAAACACCACGGGCGACACCATCAACGTGGTGAATTTTTCTTACGAAGCCAAGTATATTAATAATGAAAACCGCCGCGGTGAAATTTTGGTGGCCGTTTCGGATGACGGCGTTACCTATCGCGATTTGCCCACCTTGGAAGCGGTTTCCCCGCAAGGTATGGATGCCAGCCCGGAATGGACCAGCCTGAACCGCAGCGCGGTGGTGGACAGCGTGGTCTGGGAGCCTAACTCGTTTTTCTTTTTCCAATGGACGACCGATGACCGGGTAAACTCCTCAGGAAACCGCGACGAGCTGGGCATTGATGATATCACCGTTCTTGGCTTTGATGCCGATTTTGTTTGGGACGGCGCGGTGTGGAGTCCTTCTCAGCCTTCCGGCCTAAATACGGATGCCGACGTTTTGATCTTCCCCAACACTTCTGGCACTGCGTCCATTTCAAGCTCCTCCACTTTCAATAGGATGACGCTGCGCCCCGGTTCGGCATTGGATGCTGACGGCGTGAACATCGACGTGGCGGATACAGCCTTTTTAATGGCCAACGGTTTTGGCTATTCGCAGATGCTGGGCTGCGTTTCCAGCGGTACCACGGTTTATTCCTCCTATCTTTTGAGCGATTCCACTGCGTATTGGTACAATATTGCCTTCCCCGTGGATGCCACTTTGGGAGACATCAGCGGTGTGAAAGTGAATGCCAACGGAAATCCTAACACCACCAATATTTGGTATTATGATGCTTCTATCGACACCAATTCCGACGGCGAGGGCGAATTTATTCCAGCCGCGAGCCTTGCCGCTGAAACCGAAAACATCGGTTACCAGATTTACTTGGGCGATGGCACTTTCTTTGGCTTTGGGCCTTTTACCCTTAGTACGGCTGGCACGATGCTTTGCGGCGATCAAACCGTGAACGTCTCCGCGGCCACCGCCGATGATTTTAACCTGCTGGCCAACCCCTATCCCTCGCAACTCAATTGGGATTTAGTAACTGCGGATGCCGCGAACGGTGAGCTGGCTGGCACTTATTACATTCAAGATGGGACGTTTAGTGACAATGATTTTCAATACCGTACCTATAATACATCTGGCAGCACGGGCGTGAACGGGGGCACTCAGTTCCTGCCTCCGGGCCAAAGTTTTTTTGTGCAATTGCAATCTGCGGTGGATACCCAAGTGGTCTTCCGCGATTCGCACCGCAGCATTGCGGCTTCCGGCGCATTGTACCGCACCACGGCCTCGGCTGATTTTGTAAAACTGATGGCGCGCAACGATGCCACCGACCGCTCCGACGAAACTGTGGTGGCCTTCGTGCCCAACGGCAACGATAATTTCGAGAGAAAAACCGACGCCAAGAAAAAAATGAATTCCGGTTTCCCGAATCTTTATTCTGAGCTGAACAATGATGCTTTGGTTTATAATATTTTGGACGACCAATTCACCACCAAAAGCGTGGACGTGGGTTTTGATGCTGAAAAGGAAGGCGCTTATACGATTTCCGTTTCCGGCGAAAACTTGGGCAACACCACCGCGATGCTGGAAGATAAACTGCTGGGCACGATGACGGACATCCGCAGTAATACCTACAATTTTACCCACGCCAAGGGCAACAGCGCCAGCCGCTTTACATTGCACTTTGCCCAAACCAACGGCGTAGGCTTGGACGAAGCAGCGGCCGAAGCCATTTTTGCTTTCGTATCCAATGGCCAACTGGGCGTGGACTTGGGCGAACTGCCAAACGCAGATATTCAAGTGATAGACGCGGCGGGCCGACAGGTGGCCTTTAAAAGCGGGTTGGATGGCGTGGCCAAATTCAACACCGGCCAATGGGCCAAGGGTGTTTACATCGTAAAAGTAAGCAACGCTGGACGCGCCATCACCACCGAAAAAGTAATCCTCCACTAATTCCTCAAAAAAAAATCAGAAACAGACTATGAAAAAGATACTCACCATTACGGCCTTTGCCCTGTTTTTTGGAACAGCGGCCTACGCCCAGCCCGGCAACGGAAACCCTGGCAGCAGCCCCACTCCAATTGACGGCGGCATCAGTTTGCTGATAGCGGCCGGCGCGGCCTTGGGCGGAAAGAAAGCGTATGATGCCCGCAAGAAGAAGGGGGAATAAAAAAACCCTGTGGCGGAGCGCGTTTGTATCGCGTTCCTTTTTGCCTTCAAGTTTTTATTAAAAAGTAGAAAAGCGGCTTCCCATTTGGGAGGCCGCTTTTTTTATGGAAGCTTAGGTTGTTTATTTGTAAAAAAACTTGAGGATTTTTCATTCCAGCCGGATTATTGGCGAAAGCCATTTTAATAATCCTCGCTGATGTTCTTCTATTTTTTAAAAGAGATATCACGCCAAAAAGCAACCCGTTAATGAAGCAGGTCTCTTTTTTTTATAAAAAAATTCTCAATTCCGGATGACCAAAGTCTCGCCGTTGCGCTGCACGCGGTAGGGTTGCAAGGGCAGTTCCGCGCCCTTGCCGGGCGAGCCATCGAAGAGGGAGTAGCGCTCGCCATCGCAAGGACACTCGGCAAAAAGGCCATCATCGGAAACGGTGAGCGTACCGCAGCTCTGGTTGTAATGCGCGGGGCAGCCGCGATCATAGGCGGCAAAATCGTCCGCGCCACCGTTGATGTAACGGCGATATACGATGAGGCCCGCATAACCGCCCGTGGCATAAACCCACCCGCCGGGCGCGAGCAGCGGCTGGCTACTGGGATTGTTGAGGTACACGAATTCTTCAAAAGCCACCTGCGGGAAGAAGGTCTGCTGATTTTTTTTGCAGCCGGAGGCAACCCCCAGCAAAACCGCCGTCAAATACACCAAAGGTTGTTTTGAGAAAATCATCACTTTGTATTCTTTATTAATAAGGAGTTAAATCGTCAAGATTTGCTTTTGATTGTGCGCCCTTATTGGGCAAATATCTTAAAGAATTGTTAATGCTCTATGAATTAACACGACCAACGTGAAAGTAACTTACTGATTTTCAGAAAGATAAACTTTGTGCAAAAAAGGGGTTTTGTTTTATATTTACCGCCCCTTCAAACAAGGATACCTACACACAACAATAGTTTTCACCTATGGGAAAGAAGATACTCACTATGGCGCTGGCGCTCGCTTCGTTTTGCGCCGTTTCGCAAACCCGCCCCGGCTCGCTCCGGGGAAAAGTTACCAATGCAGAAACCGGAGAAGGTGTTCCGTTTGCCAACATCGTTATAAAAGATCAGGGCGGTGCTACGATAACGGGCGGTTCTACCGATTTTGATGGCAAGTACAACATCAACCCTGTACAGGCAGGCACTTATAATATAACTGCTTCCGAGATTACCTTGGCATCCTCCACCCTCCAAGGTGTTCAGGTTTCGCCCAACACTCCTACCGTTTTGGATTTTAAATTAGGTGCTGGCAACAATGAATTGGATGAGGTAGTGGTTGAATACGTTGAGCCTCTTATAAATAAAGGGGGCAGTACGGTCAAAACGTTTAATGCCGAAGATGTAGTGAATATGGCCGTGCGGGACGTTTCTGCGGTAGCCACTCAGGCAGCGGGCGCGGTGAGCACGGGCGATGGTACATCTATCCGGGGCGCGCGCGAAGAGGGAACGGTCTATTTTATAGATGGTGTGAAAGTGCGCGGCAGCAACAACCTGCCCCAAGCAGCCATCGCGCAGACGCAGGTAATTACCGGCGGTCTGCCCGCCCAGTACGGGGATGCCTTGGGGGGCATCATCAGCGTTACCACGCGCGGCCCCAGCAGCGAAGTATTTGGTACGGCGGAGATTTTGACTTCCACTCCTTTTGATTTCAAATTATTTTCGGATCGCCCGGTGGATCCGCAGCGCTACAACTTGGGCGCGTTCACCATCGGCGGGCCTTTGGGATGGCGAGATGACAATGACAACCCGCGACTCGGCTTCCTCTTCTCCACGGAGTTCCTGTATGTGGCCGAGCCAAACCCCGGCGTGGTGCCTTACACCTCATTGGAGGATGGCTTGTATGAAGATTTGAAGGAAAACCCCATCGTGGTGGATTCCAATTCGACGGGCGGCTATGTGAACCGCGCGGAACTAATCAACAATTCGCAATTGGTGGACGTGTACCGCCGGCCCAACAGTTACAGCTCTTCTTTGCGGTTCAACGGTAGCCTGCAAATCAAAACCAGCCGCTTGACCAACGTTACCGTCGGTGGCCGCTGGAATTATAGTGACGACAAAAGCGCTTCGTTCGCAAACCATATTTTCAACCCCGACAACAACTTGGACCGGATTGACAACGACTGGAGTACTTATGTGCGTTTCCAGCAAACGTTTGACAATGACCCCGACTCCAAAAGTTTGATCAAGAACGCCTTTTATAATATCCAACTGGATTTTACCAGTGAGAACACCCAAATTTCCAATCAAGACTTTGAAGATGATTTTTTCCGCTATGGTTATATCGGTAAATTTGATGTCCAACGGACGCCCAACTTTCAACGCGGAACCGATGATACCACTGGGATAACGGCCTTCCGTTTTTCGGGCAACCGCGATACGGCGGTAACTTTTACCCCCGGCGATGACAATCCCGTATTGGCCAATTATATGAGCCGCTATTATGAAGCTGCGCAAGACAACCCGTTTGTGGACGCCGCCACCGATAATTTTGTGGTGCTGCAATCGAGCGTGACACCGCCGGTGAACGGGCAAAACCCACTTTCGGTGTACGGCAATTTGTGGGGCAATGTAGGCGCAGTACAAGATTTTAGAAGCCTTGGCGTGGGTGGGGCCAATTATTTCAAAGAGCGCAACAACCAATTTCGGGTAACGGCCTCCACCAACTTTGACATCGGAGATCATTCGCTGATCCTCGGTTTTGAATACGAACAGCGCAGCGACCGCGGCTACGCGCTGAACGCCACCAACCTATGGAACCGCGCCCGCCTGCTGCAAAACCGGCCCAACACGGAACTGGACCTGGATAACCCCATTTTGGTATTTGACGATAACGGGGCTTTTCAAGATACCATCCTGTACAATTTTAATTATAATGCCACCGACGCAAGCGAATTTGCCGAAAATATCCGCCGCGAACTGGGGCTGGATCCGTTCAGTACCGAGCAAATCAACATCGACAACTTGGACCCCTCGCGGCTGAACATTAATATGTTTTCGCCCGACGAGGTAATCGTGCCCGACGGATCGCAAGGCGTGAGCTACTATGGCTATGATTATACGGGGGAACTGACTACCCGCAACTCCAGCATTTCTGATTTCTTTTTGGAAAGAGACGAGAACGACCGCTTTACCCGCCCCGTGGCACCTTTTGAACCCATTTATATTGCCGGTTATATCCAAGACCAGTTTACGTTCAACGACCTGACTTTCAACGTAGGAGTGCGCGTGGACCGTTTCGACCTGAACCAACAGGTGCTGAAAGATCCCTACATTTTGTACCCCTTTTATAGCGTGGGCGATCTGTCCGCTTCTCCATTGGGTGGCGAAGGGCTCCAAATCCCCACCAACATCCAAGAAGATTTTGCGGTGTACGTGAACAGCTACGATTACACGTCCCAAGATTTGCAAATCGTGGGGTATCGCGACGGAGACGTTTTCTATGACGCCGACGGCGAAGTATTGACCGACCCCAGCGTATTATCTGACTTGGCGGGCGGCGGCATCAAGCCCTTCACTTTGCAAACCCCTGATGAGCGAGCGGCCGAGCAAGGGGAAGGCGGTCGATTTATCCCCCAAGAGTCGTTTGAAGATTACACGCCCCAAACGGTTTTTATGCCGCGTATTGCCTTTAACTTCCCCATCACGGACGAGGCACTTTTTATCTTCCACTACGATAAGCTGGCGCAGCGCCCCACCACCAACATTTCGCGCTTTGATCCTTTTGCCTATTTGGATCTGCTGAACAGCGATGCCAGCGGCGTGGTGAACAATCCCAACTTGAAACCGCAGCAAACCACGGAATACGAAGCGGGTTTCAAGCAGGCGCTTACCGAAAACTCCGCTTTGAAAATCTCGGCTTTTTACCGCGAGCTTCGCGATTTGCTGCAAACGGTTTCTTACACCCAAGCCTATCCCATCATATATGTAGCCTACGGCAACCGCGATTTTGGTACCGTCAAAGGTTTCTCATTGGAATATGAAATGCGTCGCACCAGGCGCTTCAAGTTAGACGCGAACTACACCTTGCAGTTTGCCAACGGAACGGGTTCCAGCACCACCACGGGACTGAACTTGGCGCGCAGCGGCCAGCCCAACTTGCGCACCACCCTGCCACTGAGTTTTGACAACCGCCACCAAATTCTCGTGCGCGCTGACTACCGCTACGGTACGGGCCGCCGCTATGATGGCCCCGTATGGTGGGACAAGAATTTCTTGGAGGGCTTTGGTGTAAATATCACAATGAACGCCCTCTCCGGTTCGCCCTACACCAAGCGTAACGCGCCATTCCCAGTTACGGCTACCAATCCTTCTTCCTTCGCTTTGGTAGAAGGCCAAATCAATGGTTCGCGGCTGCCGTGGCAACTTACTTTTGACGCGCGCATCAACAAGGTGTTCGGCCTTAAGAAAGAAGACCATAGCTTAGAGGTATATCTTCAAATCTTGAACCTTTTCAACCAACAAAATGTGACGAGCGTATATGCCTATACGGGTACGGTGGATGATGATGGATACCTGAGCAGTGCAGGTGCGCAATCGGTCATTGAGAATCAGGTTAGCCCCACGGCCTATGTGGATCTGTACAACCGCAATATGGTGAACCCCTTTCGATATTCATTGCCCCGCCGTATGAGATTGGGCGTGGCATTCAACTTTTAATTTTAGTCAGGAACGAAAAGAGCATTTACATTATGAAAAAGAAAATAATCATTGGCATACTGGCCTTTTGTGCCACCCTGCAGCTTAGCGCGAGGGAAGTTGTTGGCGATACAAAATCCAGCCGCAAAAGCACTCTTGCCACCTTGGCAGAAGGTTGTGCGGCCGCTACCTCCTCGGCAGACTTGAGTATCAACAACGTGCGTACCCGCATTTTGGGCAGCGGCGATTTTTGGTGGGATTTGAACGATGCTAAATATGAAGTGCCCAAGGGCAGCAATCGCCACTCGATGTTCGCCGGTGCCTTGTGGCTGGGCGGTTTCGATGTGGCAGGCCAACTGCGCTTGGCAGCTATGACTTATCGTCAAGATGGGGTGGATTACTGGCCCGGCCCACTGACTACCGACAATACGGCTTCAGTAACAGCGGAAACCTGCGAGCGCTACAACCGCCACTGGATTGTGCACCGCTCCGAGGTGGAAACCCACGCCGCGTGGATTGCCTGCAAGGACGACCCTGATTGCGACGTGGGAGACCGTTTTCAGGGCTATACAGTCCCTACCTCTATCCGCGAATGGCCGGGCAACGGCATCGATGGGGAATTGCCCAACAAACTGGCGCCTTATTTTGAGCTGGGAGAAGGCAGTACGCCGGGGGTGTATGAATTTGAATTCGATTTCCCAGGCTACAATCTTACTGAATACAAACACATCATCGGCAATCAAGACTGCCGCCGCAGGGAGGCCGACTTACTTTACGGCGACGAAACCATCTGGTGGGTGTATAATGACAAGGGAAACACTCACACCGAAACGCAGGCCGCTGCGCTTGGCTTTGAAATTCGTGCCCAAGCGTTTGCCTTTGCTTCCAATGACGAGGTGAATAATATGACCTTCAACAATTATCGGATTGTCAATCGCTCCACCTTTACTCTTACCGAAACCTATTTCGGCACTTGGTTTGACCCAGATTTAGGAAATCCCACAGATGACATTATTGGGTGTGATATCAACCGTGGCTTGGGCTATTGTTATAATGCGGATAATAACGACGATGGTGCGCAGGGCTACGGTGCGAATCCGCCAGCGGTGGGTTTTGACTTTTTTCAAGGGCCTTTTGCTGATTTTAATGACGGGGTAGATAATGATCGCGATGGTTGTGTAGATGCTGTATTAATCGATGACACCTGCCGAAACGAAGATTTGCAATCGGGCATCAACGAGCGCATCATTATGTCGGGGTTTATGTATTATAACAATCGTTTTGGTTTTCAGGGAAACGCTGCGCTAACTGACCCAGATGTGGCGCAAGAGTTCTATAACTATTTGCTTAGCAACTGGAAGAACGGTGATGAATTGGTCATTGAAGATCCGTCAGGGCAATTAAACACAATGAACGGCGATGGTTTTGTGGGGAGCAACACGACTGGGCTTACTGAAACGCAGTTTGCCTATCCCGGTACTTCTTTTGACACCACCGGCGCCTATGAGCCTTCTTCCAGCGTAGACTGGTGGGAATCGCCTTCCAATGATGGAGACAAGCGCGGCCTGCACAGCGCTGGGCCTTTTTCGCTTTTTCCCGGTGCGCTCAATTTTATTACCACGGGCACGGTGTGGGCGCGCGATTTTAGCAGCCCCGATGCCTTTGGCTCCGTGCTGAAAGTAATTGAGGCGGATGACAAAGCGCAGCAACTTTTCGACAATTGTTTTGACGTATTGGACGGCCCCGAATCACCCACCTTAGAAATCATAGAGCTGGACAGGGAATTAATCTTCCATTTTGAAGATGCCCTGGATTTTAATACCGTGGGATATGAAGAAGTGGATCCCGCCATCCAAGAACCTTTGGATACGAATACTGAACCCCTGTTTACCCCAGCGGAACGCGACAGTGCCGCCAAAGCAGGCTTTTTCAGCTACCGCTTCGAAGGCTTCCAAGTCTTTCAAGTAACTGGCCCAGATGTTTCGGTGGAAGATATTTATGATCCTGCACAATCGCGCTTGGTTTTTCAATCTGACATTAAAAACGACGTGGGGCAATTGATCAATTTTAATGAAAGCCCCACTTTGGGCAACGGTATTTCCGTACCACAGGATATGACCATTGTGGCCAACAACGAAGGCATTGAACTGTCTTTCCGTTTACAAGATGATGCCTTTGCGGAGGGTGACAAGCGATTGGTCAATAACCGCGAATATTATTTCTTCGTGATTGCTTATGCCCAAAACCGCTTTCGCGCGTTCGACGGAAGTCAGTTCAACTTTGTGGATCCCAATAATTTAGTAGCCGGAGGCCAGTTGAAACCTTACTTGGCGGGCCGTAAAGTGGGCAACGGACAAAAACCTTACTTGGCTATTCCTAACAAAACGGAAAACACCAAGGGCGGCTTGGTCATCAATTCGGACTATGGCGATGGGCTGCCCATTACCCGCTTGGCTGGTTCGGGCAACAGTGGGATATTTGAAATGTTGCTCCCTGCCACCCGAGAAGCCATTGAGGCCGATGAGGATGGGAAAATCAACCGCTTGGATTATCAAAATGGAAATGGCCCCATCCGCGCGAAAGTGGTGGACCCCACTTCCGTGGTGCCCGGCGAATTTATGCTCACCTTTAGTGGCGTGGACAAAAGCGCAGGATGGGTGCTAACCCCAGCCAACAACCCTTCTGACACCCTTGCCGAATCAGAGTATGGCCTGAGCTATGAGGGAGAACAAATCGTGGACACTTTGGGCATTTCCATTACGGTGAGCGACGTAATGCCTCCGGGTTTTGACGAAGAAAACGTGCGCAACAACGGTTTTATAGGTGCCGACCTCACCTACCCACAGGGTACGGGGGTTACGGAGTGGCTCACTGGCGTATCTGACAATGACGCAGAAGGGCCGCAAAACTGGATATTGGCGGGTACCAACGTAGATGCAACAGGTACCAACGCAATTAGATATAGCGACGTTTTGATTAACGAGGAATTCTTGGATCCCAACTCCGTCTATGAAAATATTTTGGGCGGCACTTGGGCACCCACCCTTTTTACCAGCAATTACACCAGTATTATTGATGGGAATGGAAATCTCGAACAAGTGGGTTTTGGAGTACGCCCAAATGTGAATACTTCTACGCCCAGTACCTTATTGCCGTTGAGCCAGGTGCCCAACGTTGATGTGGTGATTACCCAAGATCCTTCTAAGTGGACACGGGTACCCGTATTTGAATTGGGAGACATACCTGCCGCAAATGAATACACCCAAAATAAGTTTACCCTCCGAAGGGATCGCACCTTGAATTTAGTGAACGGGCAACTGGTGCCGGATAGCGATCCCGCCAATACGGGATGGAGCTATTTCCCGGGATATGCCGTAAACACGCTTAATGGACGACGCCTCAATATGGCATTTGGAGAGGCCAGCAATATTGGCTCTGAAAACGGTCGTGATATGCTTTGGAATCCTACTTCCAATTTAACGGGGAAATTTGGTGATGTAAGGTTAGGAGGCTTCCACCTCGTGTATGTTTTCGCGGATTCAGCAAAATTCCAGTTCGATCCGGTAAGGCAACTGCCCTATGGAGGTGATGCCATCGAAAACAACCCGTACTTTGCCGAATTCCAAGACCTTACGCTTGCCAATGCAGCTCGCGTTTTCAGTGGCATCGCTTGGACGGGTTTCCCATTGGTGGCCTCCGAGGAAGTGGAATTTTTGACATACGATCAGATTCCTTCCACCGCGCTGGTTTCGCTGCGGCTGGATCAGCCCTTCCGCCGATCAGATCCTTCCGACCCCAATGATGGCTTTCCACAATACCTATTTTCAACGGGTGGGCTGGCAGCGGAAACGGGCAACCGCCAAGTGGCCGAAAGCGCGTTGGATTTGATAAAAGTGGTGCCCAACCCCTACTTTGGCTCCTCTCTTTACGAAGACAGCCAGTTGGACAACATCGTGAAAATCACCAACTTGCCGGAGCAGTGCCAAATTACCATTTTTATGAGCAACGGCACTTTGATCCGCACTTTGGATAAGCCTGAAAACTCCACCTTCGTGGAATGGGACTTGAAAAACGATTTCAACGTGCCCATTGCCAGTGGGGTATATCTTATCCATATAGACGCGGGCGACCTCGGAGAGACCGTGGTAAAATGGATGGGCAGCTTGCGGCCAATCGACTTGAATGCTTTTTAAAAAACATAAAGCGCAAACGGAATGAAGAAGATATTTAGACTTTCAATCATAGCCCTGCTGATGGGCCACCAAGCGTATGCCGGCAACCCGCAACGGGCGGGTTCCGCTGGGGCCGCCGAATTGCTGATCAACCCGTGGGCCCGCAATACGGGGTGGATGGGCGTAAACGTGGCGGGTGTCAGTGGGGTCGAATCCACATTCCTGAATATTGCCGGCACCGCACAGGTGGAACGCACGGAAGTGTCTTTTGCCAACACGCAGTGGCTTGTCAATTCAGGCATTAACATCAACGCTTTCGGCTTCAATCAAAAAGTGGGCGCCAATGGTGTGCTGGGCGCCAGCGTGGTGGCCCACGATTACGGCGAGTGGGACATTACCACCGAGCAAAACCCCGATGGTGGGATAGGTTCCGTCAGTCCTACCACCGCCATCATCGGCGTTAGCTATGCGCAAAAGTTCATCGAAAGCATCCGCGGCGGGGTCAATATCAAATTGTACACCTCCAGCTCGCAGAATTTGAACGTGAGCGCCGTGGCCTTTGACGCGGGCGTGCAGTATGTTACAGGCGACGAACAGGAACTGAAATTTGGGGTCACCTTGCGCAATGTGGGGCCATCCGCGTCATATAAAGGTGACGGACTTTCGGTGGTGCTAACCGCGCCGCAAAGCGGGACTGCTTTTCAACAAGCCTACAATCAGCGCAGCGCCCAGTTTGAATTGCCTACCTCGCTGACCCTGGGGGGCAGTTATGATTTTAACTTTAGCGGGCAACGCGTTACCGTGGCCGGTTCGTTTCAATCCAATTCCTTTCAAAAGGATGAATACACCGTGGGCGCAGAATATTCCTTTAAAGACATTGCGATGATCCGCGCGGGCTACACCGTGTACGACAATAGTGATTTTGAGCAGCGCACTACTGTTTTCAGCGGTTTGGGAATGGGCGTTTCGTTCGATGTCCCATTGGGCGAGAGCACTTTCAAGCTTGATTATTCCTACCGCGACACCGACCCCTTCCAAGGCGTGCATTCCATTGGCTTGGGTTTTAACCTCTAAGGTAAATTCTTCATTACAAGAGATTTAATACATTTGTGTCTTCAAATAAAAGTCCCCGCGCCTGTCGCGAGGGCTTTTTTCTTTATTGACAATCCGAAGTAATATGAGCATTAGTTATTATAGCAAAGAAGGGCTGGAAAAACTGAAAACCGACCTCGCCCTTATGAAAGACGTGGAGCGCCCCAAAATTTCTAACCAAATTGCCGAGGCGCGCGATAAGGGCGACCTGAGCGAAAACGCCGAATACGACGCGGCCAAAGAAGCGCAAGGTCTTTTGGAAATGAAAATCTCCAAATTGGAGGAAACCTTGGCCAATGCTCGCTTAATGGATTCATCGAAGATGGATACCAGTAAAGTGATGGTTCTTTCCACTGTAAAAATCAAAAACACCAAGACCAAGGCGGAGATGAAATACACGCTGGTTTCCGAATCGGAGGCGGATTTGAAAGCAGGAAAAATCTCCGTGAATTCGCCGATTGGCAAAGGATTGGTGGGCAAAAAAGTGGGCGACACCGCCGAAGTGCAAGTACCCGCCGGCAAGATGGAATTTGAAATCCTCGACATTCAATACTGAAAATGGCCAGCATCTTTTCCAAAATCATCGCCGGCGAAATCCCCGCCCACAAAGTGGCGGAGGATGAAAACTACCTCGCTTTTTTAGACATCAACCCGCTGCACGAAGGCCACACTTTGGTCATCCCAAAAACCGAAACCGACTACATTTTCGACATCCCAAACGATGATTTTCAAGGGCTTTGGTTGTTTGCCAAAAAAGTGGCGCACGGCCTTGGCAAAGCCATTCCCTGCGAGCGGGTAGGCGTGGCCGTCATCGGGTTGGAAGTGCCGCACGCGCACATTCACCTCGTACCGATTCACGGTGTCCACGATATTGATTTTAGCAAGAATAAACTGAGCTTTTCGGAGGAACAATTTGCGGAGACGGCGGAGAAAATCAGGGGAGAATTAGATAATTAGTCAATGGGACAATGAGTCAATTTTGCAAATGGTTAGATTCTCAATGAATCAATTACTGAATAAAAATTAGCGAGAATTTGGTTAGTTAGAATCGCTGTTTTTTTTTGAATTTCTGTTCTTTTTCTTTTCTTCTTCTTCTCTTTTGATATTCTTTCTGTTGGTAACTAGAATGCTATTCAATAATTTCATTATTTCTTTTAACTGAAATTCGCGGGCGGGGTCGGGACTGGGCAAGATGGGACTGAGACGGCACAAGTCCAGCCAGTATTCTGTCTCCTCAGCTTCGCGCATCGCTATTTTCATTTTGTTGCCAAAGTCCTTTTTGCTGGAAGGGCTTTGCGCCTCTTTCACATTAGCGCCGATAGAAGTGCCGGAACGAAACAACTGGCTTTTCAACTCAAAAAATTTCTTTTGCCCCAGCATTTCGGTAAACTCAATAATCCAAAGGGCAAAATCAAATGATTTTTCTTTAATGGGATTTCCCTGATTCATCTTTAAAAATTTTCTTTAAAAATAGATTCTAAAATTAGCTAATTTTTTAAATCACTCTCCAATTAGCAAATTGTCCCATTGTCCCATTGTCCCATTAGCAAATTGACTAATTGTCCCATTGACTCATTGCCTAATTTTCTCCGGATTTTGCTTGATAAACGCCGCCCAACTTTTTGCCCCGCCGCCGTTTCCAGAAACCGCATTCCCCTGATAAAAATGGCACACCGCCACCGCCAGCCCGTCCGTGGCGTCTTCGTAGCGGGTTTCGATTTTTTGCTGTAAAGTGTGTTCCAGCATCGCGGCCACCTGCGGCTTGCTGGCGCTGCCGCTGCCGGTGATGGACTGTTTGATTTTGCGCGGCGCGTATTCCACGATGGGGATGTCCAGCGCCAAGCCTGCTGCCATTACCACGCCCTGCGCGCGGCCGAGTTTCAGCATACTCTGCACGTTTTTGCCGAAAAAGGGCGCTTCCACCGCCATTTCGTCGGGGCGGTATTCGCGGGCCAGTTCCGTTACGCGCTCAAAGATTTTCTTGAGTTTCAGCTGGTGGTTTGCCAATTTGTTGAGAATCAGCGTGCCGAGGGCGAGCATTTCCATTTTTTGCCCCGTGCAGCGGATGATGCCGTAGCCCAAAAAGTTGGTGCCGGGGTCGATGCCCAAAATGATTTTTTCGCTGGCCATTGCCCAAAAGTACGGCATCGGCCCTTGTGCTTTTTCAATATTGCGCCGCCGCTTCAGCGCGGCGAACGATTGGCCGCCCACCCGTTTCGCGCTTTAGCGCAATCCTAATTTTGGCTAAAGCCTTCGTTGGTCTGAGTTAACTTTTTAAAACCGCGCTAAAGCAACGGTTCAATACAAAGCATTCAAACATTCTATCTTGGCGCGAAATTCCCCACGGCTTGTTGTTTCTCACCGTTTCTTCCACGCTTTTGGCGCTCCTTTATTTTGGGATGATTTTTTGGTTTCAAAAGGGATTAAACATCTTACAATCAAAATCTTATGAGAAAAATAGCGCGCCTATATTTTGTTCCGTGGTGATTCCATTTCGGGATGAGGCCGAAAATCTGCCGCCGCTGTTGCGGGATTTGGAAGCGCAGGATTTTCCCAAAGCGAATTTTGAGGTGATTTTGATGGATGACCATTCCAAAGATGGCGGCGCAGAAATCGTGGCGGATTTTATCAAAGATTCCAAATTGGATTTGAAACTGCTTTCCGCGAAAAGCGAGCGCGGGAAAAAACAGGTTTTGGCCAAAGCGATTTCGGAAGCAAAATTTGATTGGATTGTGCAAACCGATGCCGATTGCCGATTGCCAAAAAATTGGTTGTCAAAACTTTCCTTTCATTTTTCTAATAATAAAAAAGTGGTGCTCGGGCCGGTTTCGATGATTCCCACATCCAATTTTTGGAGCAGATTCGCGGCGGTGGATTTTTTGAGTTTGCAGGCCAGCGGGGCGGCTTTGGCGGGCTTGGGAAAACCGGTGATGGGCAGCGCGGCGAATATGGCATTTCGGAAGGATTTTTATGAGAAAAATAAAAATGTGGGGGAAGAATATGAGAGTGGGGATGATGTTTTTGGTACAGGCGGCTGCGTCAAAAAAATCTGCAAAAACCTCTTTGAAAAAATTAAACCTTGAGAAAAGACACCACCCCGATTTTAAGCCTCCACCTAACCTCCCCCACCGTGTGCCGTATCGACACGATGCACGGCAAAGGGGGAGGAACTGGGCCGATGCTACGATTGACGGTAGGAATTATCCGGTGGAGTTTGTTTTGGACAAAGAAATTTTAGTAAAAACCGCTGCGCCAGAAAATTTTAAATCTCTTTTAAAACAGCGCGCGCGCTGGGGCAGGAAGTCGTTTGGGTATCCTTCTTTTTTTGCGAAATTGTTGGCGGTTTTTATCGCGGTCTTTGCGGTTTTTCAGGTGATGGTTTTGGTTTTTGCGATTGCAAATCCGCTGCTTTTTCCTTTTGCGGTTTTTATGTTCTTGGTAAAATTCCTCAGTGATTTTTCTTTTCTCAAAAAATACGCGAAAGCCACGGGAGAAGAGAATTTGCTGAAGGATTTTTGGGTGATGGAATTGGTGTATCCGGTTTATATTTTGGTGGTGGTTTCAGTTGTTTTAGTGGGAAAAACTGGTTGGAAAGATTGAGCTTCTGAGGACATAATCAATAGTCGGTTTCTCAGAATTGCACCGCCGCTTCAGCGCGGTGAATCCCAAACACGCCGCGAATTGGCTTTAGCCAAATTCTATATAATTGGCGGTGTCGCCCCGCTGGGGCTTTGCCGACTTACCGATGCCGCTTGCACACCGCCCTTACGGACGGTGCTACAAATATTTCGCCCCTACGGGGCTGTCCTTATTGCATTAGGAAAACAACGGTTATTTCCCATCGCCATTTTCCACCGCGTCACCCCTCTCCTCTTGGAGAGGGGCCGGGGGTGAGGCTTTCAAAAACCGCACATCCGTCCCACTCGGGCTCTGATAAATCCGCAACCCAAACCTGTCCGCCGCCGCCAGCAAATGGTCAAAAATATCGGCTTGGATGCCCTCGAAATTCGCCCATTCGATGTCGGTGGAAAAGGCCACCACTTCCAGCGGCAGGCCTTGGTCGGTGGGTTCCAGTTGGCGCACCATCACGGCGGGATCTTCGGCGATTTTTGGGCGTGATTTTATAAATTCGATGGCATAACGGCGGAACACGCCTACGTTGGTCATCCGCCGGCCGTTTATCATTTCGCTGGTATCTACCTCATTTTCAGCATTGAACTTATCAATTTCTTGCTGCCGCTGGATGACGAAATCCTTCACCCGCTGGAATTTCAAGAAGCGGTCGCGCATTGCATCGTCCACAAACTGGATGCTGCCCAAATCAATATAAAGCGCGCGCTTGATGCGGCGGATGCCCATCGCCTGCATCCCGCGCCAGTTGCGGAAACTGTCGGAAATGAAAGCGTAGGTGGGTACGGTGGTGATGGTCTTGTCGAAGTTGCGCACCATCACCGTGGTGAGGGTGATTTCCAGCACGTTGCCGTCCGCGCCGTATTTGTCCATCGTCACCCAGTCGCCGATGCGCACCATATCGTTGGCGGAAATCTGGATGCTGGCCACCAATCCCAAAATGGTATCCTTAAAAACCAAAAGCAGCACCGCCGTGGCCGCGCCGAAGCCCGCTAAAATCGTAAGCGGTGACTTGCCGATGAGCAGCGACAAAATGAAAATCCCCGCAAGGATGTAAGCGGTGAGCATCGCCACTTGAACGTAGCTGCCCACGGGCTTGTCCTGAAAGCGCGGCATTTTTTGCCCAATGTCCCGCAGGGCGCGCAGGAAGCGCACGACCACCATCATCACCAAAACAATCATTGCGATGGTGATCAAGATGCGCAGCCACGAAATGGAAATGTTCAAATCACCAACCAACACGGGCAATGCGCGCCAAAACACGATGGCCGGCACCAAGTGGGCCAGCGCCTGGAACACTTTTCTTTCCAAAAAAATGTCGTCGTAAGGATTGGAGGATTTTTTAACGTAGCGTTTCACCACGCCCAAAATCAGCCGTCGCGCGATGAAATCGATTATCAAACAGATGAGTATCAATAAGATAACATCGAGGGCAAAAGTGAGCCACGAGGCCGTTTCAGCGTTGGCGCCTTTTTCTATGAACCAGTTGCGCGCCCAGTGGCCACGGTTGAAGATTTCCAGCAAAGTAGTTCTGATTTTCAAAATTTTTGCAAAGGGAAGGAATTTGGGGGAGGTGGGAAAATTTATGTGTCAGTTATCAGTGGCTGGTTGCCTGTCTTGGTTTGATGGGAACGCGGATTTTACGGATGCGGCTGATTTTTACAGATAAGAGAATCAATTCCTATCCGCTTTAATCCGCTCAATCCGCGTCATCCGCGTTCCTATCTCCCACGAATTGGTTCAGATGTTCACTCATTCACCACCCACTCCACCTCCAGCGCCGCCGCCGTAAAATACCCAAATCCAATTGCCTCCTCATCATCCACATTGTAGATATTCCCGATAATCGGGGCGGGCGGCGGGTCGAAGGGACCTCCCACAAAAAGGACTTGCTCTTGCAGCAAAGTGAGGTAATCAAAATAGGCCTTCGTCATCGACGAAACCTCGGCGGTTATGCTGTCACCTGCTTCAATGCGGCCGTAGAAATTGAAGGGCGGCAAAACGTCGTCGCCCACGTACAGCCCATCGAAAAATTCGTCTTCGAAAATCAGGATATTTTGCGTGACCGCTGAATCATTGTCCCAGATGCGGGTGCGGTAATATTCGCCTTTTCCAGCCGGTTCGCGGAAATACATCAGCGGGTAATCGCCGGCGGTAAACACGTCGGGGCGCTCCAAAAATTCCACCGTCAGTGAATCAATCTGAAAAACGCGGTTCAACATTTCGGGGCGGGAGCGCCAAGTGCTTTCTTCCAAACCGTAATCATTGTCCGCAGGTATTTGAATTTCAATGAAATAGGACTTGCCAACTTCCCCTTGGAAACTGGATGAATATTCGCCCGCTTGCCTATTTTCGGAAAGTTGCGAAACCATCACTTCATCTTCAAAAAGGAAAACATCTGCTCCCGTGATGCGCGGCGTTTGGCCTTGGTCGAAATAACCAGCGGTGGTGGAGAGAATCACCGAAGTGCCCACCGTGTCAGAATCTGTCACGCGGCCGTCCACGGCGATGCTGGCGGGGATTTCCGGCACGTCCAATTGCACCACATCTTGGCAACTTTGGCTGATAGCTAAAATGGCTACTAAAAATGCCAGTCTTTTGATTAAAAATTTCATCTTTTTCTAAAAATTAAAATTCCATTCTATTTTAAAAATTCAGTTCTTTTTATAAAAGCGTGCTTGCTCTCAGAATTGCACCGTGGCTTTAGCCCGGTGATCAAAGGAACCCCCCACCTTCTCTCGGCTTTAGCCGAATTTGCGCTAAAGCGCGGAATAGAGTGGCTCTGTCATTCCGCCGCGCTAAAGCGACGGCACAATTCTGAGAACAATCAAAGAGTTTCATCTTTTTCTAAAAGTTAAAATTCCAAGTTACCGAAGGAATAATTGTCCCAAAAATGGATAATTGTACGGCTTGCGTATTGAAAAAATCAGTATTGAAATCAGCCGCATCCGCCCCATTCGATTCAGGTTGAAAAAATATCGAAAAAGCATTGCGCCGAGCATACACATTATAAATACCAAAATTCCAAGTGGAATAAAAGCGTTTGTTGGGTTTCCGTTTCGGTGTTAAAGTCGCGGATAAATCCAGTCGGTGGTAGGTGGGAATGCGGTCAAAATTACGGCGGGTGTAAATCGGCACGGTAAATTCCTCGAACTCGAATTTGCCTTCCGGCGGGGTGAACGGGCGGCCGCTCTGCAAAATGAAAACCGCACCAAAATCCCATTTTTCACTAAGCGAATAATTCGCAACCACGCTCAAATCGTGCAGTTTGTCGTAGTTGCTCAAATACCAATCGCCGTTGTTGATTTGCATTTCGGTCGTTTCGCCGTCCACTTTTCGCTCGCTCCGGCTGAGGGTGTAGCCAATCCAGCCCGTCCATTTTCCGGTCTGTTTTCGCAATAAAAATTCCGCGCCGTAAGCCCGCCCGATGCCGTTAAGCAATTCGGTTTCAATGAATTCCGTAAAAATCAAATCCGCCCCGTTGCGGTAGTCCACCAAATCTTTGAACGTTTTATAATACACTTCGATGGACGCTTCGTACTGGTTTTCCGCAAAATTTTGAAAATAGCCCAGCGCATATTGGTGCACCGTGGCGGGATTGATGTACTCGCCGGAAGCGCGGTACAAATCCACCGGCGTGGGCGAGGTGGTGTTGCTAATCAATTGGATGTATTGCCGAGTTCGATTGTAGCTGGCTTTCAGGCTTTTATCTTCGTCCAAACGATAATTGACGGAAGCGCGCGGCTCAAAACCTTGGAGGCCATCGAAGCCTGCAATCAGCTCGCCATCGTCATAAAAAGTAGTGTCCACCAATTCCTCTTCCTGCGGGAAATCGGGGTTTTCATAATTCAGAACTTTCTGAGGACCAATCTTATAGAAAGAAGAATATCGCAATCCATATTGGAAAGTGAAGCGGCTGCCCACTTTCAATTCGTGGCTGATGTAAGCGGCGGGTTCGATGGCAAATGCCTGTTGCAAAATGATGGGATCGAGCCCGTCGATGTCCACGCGGCCCGGGCTGAACCGGTAGTAAATTCCCTCAAAGCCAAAGTCGATGCGGTTGTCAGAATCCAAATAATAATTGAGCGAACTCTTCAAATGAAAATCTTGGATGCGCGACAGTAATCTAAAGGAATTATCATCTTCTTCCGGCGTTCCAATTGTATAAGAATAATCGGAATAAACCGCCGTAAAATTACTAAACAATTTATCACTAAAAAGGTGATTCCAACGCAACGTTCCTGTACCATTTCCCCAATCAAAACCAAACAGATTATTGATGCCAAAAACATCACGACCAAAATATCCGGAAAGAAACAACCTATTTTTATCATTGATTCGATAATTAATTTTGGTATTCAAATCATAAAAATAAAGTATGTTTTGGTTCAAATCTTCGTTGTTGGACAATTTCAAAAACAAATCTGCATAGCTGCGGCGACCGGCCACCATAAACGACATTTTGTCTTTGATAATTGGGCCTTCCACCAACAATCTTGAACTCAATAATCCAAGTCCGCCGTTGAAGGCAAATTGTTTGGAGTTACCCTCTTTTTGCCGCACGTCCACCACCGAGCTGAGCCGCCCGCCGTACTGCGCGGGGATGCCGCCTTTGTAGAGTTTCACGTCCTTCACCGCGTCGGCGTTGAAGATGGAAAAGAAGCCGAAAAGGTGGGATGAATTATAGACCGGCGCTTCGTCCAAGAGAATCAAATTCTGGTCGGCCGCCCCGCCGCGCACGTTGAAACCATTGGCGCCCTCACCCACCGTGCTGATGCCGGGCAGCAGCGTCAGCGTGCGGATGATGTCCGTCTCGCCCAGCAACTGCGGCACTTTTTCGATTTGCTTGGCATCGAGTTTAGCCACGCTCATTTCCACGCTGGACACGTTTTTGTCGATTTTTTCGCCAGTTACTTCCACCTCTTGCAATTGCTGGGTGGATTCCTGCAATTCCACGTTCAGTTTCCGGTTTTGCAAAAGCGTGATTTCCTTTTCAATGGGTTGATAACCAATGTATTGGAAACGGATAGTATGTTTTCCCTCCGGCAAAGTGAGGGAGTAAAAACCATAGACATTGGTGCTGGCGCCAGCCTTCACATCGGCGTCCACCACGTTCACGCCGATGAGTTCCTCGCCGTTGCTGGCATCGCGGACGTAGCCGCTGAGGGTGAATTCGGATTGGGCGAGCAGGGCAATGGGAAAAAGGAGGAGAAAAACGAGGAAATTTTTCATTTCGGAATTTGAGGGGTGCAAAGGTTAGGAAAAGAAGGGTTTATCCACGGCAGATTTAAGTTAAAATTGGCAATCGCAATATGTGCAAATCAAGGTCGCCTCAAAGGGGCAAAATACCTTAGCCCACCGTGTGCCGTAGCCGGACGGTGCACGCCAAGGCAACACCTTGGGTTAAATCGGCAAGCAGTGGTTTGCGGCCTGAAGGGCCAGAATATATTTATATTGCCCTTCGGGGCGCAAAAAATCCTTGATGGTAACCATTCCCAAGGCGTTGCCTTGGGCAAAGTTATAATCGGCCTTTGGCCGGTTCGGCGTTTTCACAAAATTTTGCCAAATACTTTTTGAAAAGTTTATTCATAAACATTCAACCCAAAAACAGGGATAAGTTTTGTATGCGCGCTTTTTTGTTCCTGCCATCCTAATCTTTGAAAGATATTTCCAGTATAAACAGGATTCGAAATTTTTGAATTTTCTCGAATGTTGCACATAATCGCCAATCTGCAATTTTTAGGTTGATTATAAATGTCAACTGATTCAGGTACATCCATGCATCCCAGCCATTCGAGCCCTACGAACAGGCCTTCCTTTGGAAGAGTTAGTTGAAGGGAATCGAGATTGATTTCATTTTCTTTTGCTGCTAAGGATTTCATTCCTATCACCAATTCTTTATTGATTTTTGTGCTGGGTTTTCCATCATTATTTTTAAAGAAAATAAGTTTCACTTTAAATGATTTGTTTTTCCTTCGTTTTTTTAGATGAAATGTAAAAGATTTTACCTGTTTTTCTTCCTGAATCGGATTGTCAATCAGTACAACCATTTGATACCCCTTGGTAGCCGAAAGCGATACGGAATTCTTTTCTTTTTGAATACCCACATATTTGGTTTCTTCATCCGAATGCGGCAATACCACCACCTCCCCCAAAACCTCCTCTTTCTCTTCCAAATAAATCTTAGAACCAAGATTTTCAACCGACAATTTTTTGGAAAAATACCCCAAACAAGAAATTTCAACCGAATCCATTTCTTCATTTAATGAAAGATGGGCGATGCCGTTTTTATTGGAATACGTACCGCCTGAAATTTCCCCGTTATTCATATAAATAATGTTGGCGTAAGGGATTGGTTTTTGATTTGAGGAGTCCAAAATTTCAATGGGTTGGGCAAAAATCCCATTGAAAAAAACCAAAGAAAAAATGAGTGTCAGAAGAATTTTCATAGTGCGAAAATGAGGAATGGATTTAGAAATGTACAAGACCTCGCAGGTTTTGAAAACCTGCAAGGTAGGTGCGATGGAGATCTTTGCAGGTCTTCTTTGACCTGCGAGGTTTAAAAAATATTCTGTCAAATTCCTGTTAAAGAAACCTATCCCACAACCAATCCCCCACTTTTCCCCGTTACTTTGAAAGCGTGAACGGCCACTTTTTCACTTGGCTTAGAAATTGCCAAGAGTGTCGGGCGGGCAACGCTTTTTCCCAGCGATTGCTTACTTTCACGAACTTTTTTGAAAACCATTTATGAAAACGATAACGATGCTCAACCGATTGAAATATCTTATCCTCGGCTCAATGCTGGCCGTGGCGCTCGGCTTTTATTATCCCGCTGATGAAGGCGGCGAAGATTCCAAAAAAGATGAGGTTATCCTCAGCACCATTTACAATACCTTGAATAGCTATCACTTTGCGCCCCAGCAAATTAATGACCAATTCTCGGCGGTCGTTTTTGAAAAATTCATCGAAAATTTAGATTATTCCAAACGCTTCTTGTTGGAGGAAGATTTGGCGCAACTGGAAAAATCGCGCAGCCAACTGGACGACCAGTTTCGCAATTCGAGCCTCGCTTTTTTTGAAGAAGCCTACCCATTGTATTTAAAAAGGTATGAAAATGCGCGCGGTTTTTACAAGGATATTTTGGCCGAGCCTTTCGATTTTGAAATCGATGAAACCTTTGAAACCGACGAGGAAAAAATGGACTTCGCCCAAAACGAAGCCGAACTGAAAGACCGCTGGCGCAAGTATTTGAAACAGCGCACCTTGGCGCGCATCGAAGAAAAGATGCACGAGCAAGAAAATCCCGACGAAAAAATGGATTCCACCAAAGTGGAGGAAATGGTGGAAGAGGAAAAAGAGCCGAAAACCTTTGCGGAATTGGAAAAAACCGCCCGCGAAAAGGAGTTGGAACTGCACGACGATTGGTTCGATAACCTCGATGATATGGAGCGCATCGACTGGATTGGGATGTATATGAATGCGTTTACGGAAGCGTATGACCCTCACACCCAGTATTTTCCGCCACAGCGGAAGGAAGATTTTGAAATCAGTATGAGCGGGCAGTTGGAGGGCATTGGCGCGCAGTTGCAGCAAAAGGGCGAGTACGTCACGATTTCCAAAATCATCATCGGCAGCGCGTGCTGGAAACAGGGTGATTTGGAAGAGGGCGACAAGATCACCAAGGTGCGCCAAGAGGACCAAACCGAGGACGAAGCCGTGGATATGGTGGGGATGAGCGTGCGCAAGGCGGTGAATTTTATCCGCGGCCCGAAGGGGACAACGGTGATTTTAACCGTGCAAAAAATGGACGGCTCGAAGCAAATTATTCCCATCGTGCGCGACGTGGTGGAACTGGAAGCGACCTTCGCAAAAAGCGCCATCCTCGGCGAGGGCAACGACAAAGTGGGCTACATCCGACTGCCGAAATTTTATGTGGATTTTTACAACCAAAGCAACCGCAACTGCGCGGACGACGTGAAGCAGGAAATCCAAAACCTGAAAAAAGACGGCGTGAAAAGCATCGTGCTGGATTTGCGCAACAACGGCGGCGGCTCGCTTCAAGGCGTGATTGACATCGTGGGACTGTTTATCGAAGAAGGGCCTGTAGTTCAGGTGGTGGCGCCGAACAAAGCACCTAAAGTATTGAATGATAAGGATTCAGAAGTGTATTGGGACGGCCCGCTGGTGGTGATGGTGAACCAGTTCAGCGCCTCGGCCTCGGAGATTTTTGCGGCGGCCATTCAGGATTATGAGCGCGGCATCATCATCGGCAGTAAGAGCACTTTTGGCAAGGGCACGGTGCAAAACGTGGTGGATATGGATCGCGCCGTGGGCCTTTCCAATTACAAAATGAAACCCTTCGGCGCGCTGAAACTGACCATCCAAAAATACTACCGCATCAACGGTGGCACGCCGCAACTGGAGGGCGTACACCCCGAAATCGTGCTGCCGGACAATTACAATTATATCGCTTTTGGCGAGAAGGAATCTGACAATGCGCTGGCTTACGACGAGATAAAACCGGCCAATTACCAACATTGGAAAAAAGGCGTTTCGCAGTTTGACAACGCGGTGGCAAATAGCAAAAAGCGGGTGGCGGCCAGCCCCAAATTTTCATTGATTGACGAATACGCGCAGTGGTTGAAAGACGAGCGCGAGGAAACGGAAATCAGCCTGAATTACGACCAGTACCACGCTGAGCAAGAGGAGTTTAGGACAAAATCCAAACGCTACGACGGGATGCGCAAGGCCGATGACAATATCACCGTGAGCGAAGTGGCCGCCGACCACAGCAAGTGGGACGAAAACGAGCAAAAACGCGACGAGCGCGACCGCTGGTTCAAAGGTTTGCAGAAAGATTTGTACTTGCAGGAGGCGATGATGGTGGCGGGGGATTTATAGAAATTTGCCAATTGGGCAGTGAGACAATTTGCCCATTTTGGTAGAGGGGAGAGACCTTGCAGGTTTTGGAAACCTGCAAGGTCTTTTTCTTTTGAAAAATCAAAAACTTAGGTATGTATTTTATTAAAGGTGCAAATCTCATTATTAAATAATAAGAAGATGATTTTGAAAAAATTTACTTTAGCAATGTTGATGCTTTTTTTCGCAGCAAGTGCCTGCAAAAAAAACCCTTACGAGAATTACGAAGGAAGTTGGAGCGGCACTTATCAAGGTGGTGATTCAGGAAGTTGGAATGTAAATATTGATGATGAAGGAAAAATAAGCGGAACCGCTGAATCGGATTCAGTACCTGACTTTCCCTTTGATTTTGATGGCCAGCTTTCTGAGGATGGTGATTTTGACGCATCAGTAGATTTGTTTTTTACCACTGCAGAATTTGAAGGGAAAATTGATGGGAGCAATGCTTCAGGAACTTGGAAAAATGAGGGCGACCAGATTAATGGAACTTGGAGCGGAAAGAAGAATTGATTATCGGAAAAATATCTGGTGTAGAAGACCTGACAGGTTTATAAAACCTGTCAGGTCTTTTTCTTTTGGCCTAATTTTTTTTTGAGAAAAAAACTCAAAGAAAATGGGAATAATCCTCGCGTCCGTCAAAAGCGTAAGAAACCGTTACCTGCATTTTTCCAACCCGATACAGAAGCACGGTTTTTTTATAAACCTTAATCCGCCGCAGTTTTCGTTTTTCGCTCCACACCGCAAAACCTTCCGGATACTGCCCTATCAACTGGAGCGTGGCCTTGAAATCTTCATAAAATTTCTCTTTTATCACAGTCCCGAATCGCGCTTCAATTTGGTCTTGTATTTCCTCGATTTTTTCGCCCGCTCTTTTGGTGACCACGACTGTCACTTGCTGCGCAGCTTGGCCAGAAATTCCTCCGCACCAATGACTTCGCCCCGCTCGATTTGCGACAACGAAAAGTCTATGTCGTCCTGAACGTGCTTGGGCAATCGGTCAAATGGGTCGCCTTGTTTGGGCGAGGCGGGTTCCTCGTACTCAATTTCCTCATCGTCGACCAATATTTTTTTTAAGTACGAAACCATATTTTCTTCCTCCAACTCCAGCACCGCCTTGGCGATTTTGTTTTTTTCTTCGGCTAAATTCATAAATCAAAAATTTTTCAAATCACTTCAACACACTTTATATAAAAGAACTTGGGCAATAGCACCATTTTCATTTGGCGCGCATTTTGGCCAAATGCTCAAAGGCATCAATGCCCTTCCCGTCCCGCAATTGTTTTTCTCCGAGCGCAATACCGTCTTTCACAGATTGAGGCAAATTTTCAAACCATTTTTCGTCAAACTCCGTCTCCTCATCCGGAAAGAGAATTTCTTTGAGAGAAGAAACCGTTTGCTCATCCTCCAACTCCAGCACCGCCTTGGCGATTTTGTTTTTTTCGAGTTCTAAGTTCATTTTGTAAAAATAGCGGATTTTGACGCGGAATGTTCCTCTGCGCTGGTGCGCGACTGTGTTGCGTTCCCTTCCAAAAACTTGGTCGTGATCACGCGACAAAGTCGCGCGGCAGCAAGATCACCGCCAGCAAGCCCGCCGCGATGATAATCATTCGGATAACGCTGAATCCCTGTTTTTCAGAAAGGTTGGGAAAGATTTTTTGATTGATGACATTCCGGAAAAGCCCGAACACCAGCAGAATGGCAATGCCCGCCAGTCCCGCCGTTTTGGCTACCACTTCCAAAGTTTCCGCGCTCATTTTTAATGATTTAAGGGTTCAATTTTCGCGCGATAAAAATATAAAATCCAAAACAGGGCATCTTCGTTTTGAATTTTTTAGATTTGCAGATTCAAAAGGGTTCCGTGGCCGAGTGGCTAGGCTCAGCTCTGCAAAAGCTGCTACAGCGGTTCGAATCCGCTCGGAACCTCTAAAAAAAGCGCCTTGTTCGGGCGCTTTTTTTTATTGGAGTTTTTTGATGGGAATCGCCAGTATCGCCCGCGCGGCGCTCGTGCCATTTTTCGCGGTGCAAAACTGAAACCTGACTTCTGCCTACCGATACCTGAAACCCGTCTCACAACTCACTCTTCTCCCGCGCCTTCCGTACCAAATCCGCCTTTTCATCCCGCGCTTCTCGGATCAAATCGTCCCCTTTTTTCTCGGCTTCGTTTATCAATTTATCGCCTTTTTCCCGACCCTCTTTGCGCAATTTGTCCGCGGCGATTTTGGCCCCTTTTTCTTTTAGTAAATTGCCTTCTGCTTCCTTTTCCAAATCATCCGCTTTTCGGTCGGCTTCTTTTTTGATTTTAGCGGCAGCGTCTTTGGCGGATTTCACCAAGTTTTCCTTTTGTTTTTCAGCGGCCGCTATCAATTTGTCCCCCTGCTTTTCCGCTTCCGCGATAAGATTTTCGGTCTTCTCGTTGATTTTTTCCTTCGCGTCCTCCTTCGCTTCGTCCAGTTTTTCTTTGGCCTTATCTTTCAGGTTCTCAACGAGGTTGCCCGCAAAATCGCCCAAACTCACCTTTGGGTTTTGCACCGTCCCGCCGATGGAAACCGGCACCTGCAATTTGCCACCGCTGGCGGCTCCTATTTGCTCCAAAATCTGGTTGGAACCAATGTTCCCCGCCGGAATGTCCAGCGCCATCGTATAATCCAACTCCTGCTCCAAGCTGGTCGTCCCGCTCACCGTGGCGGAAACATTGCCCGCTTTCAAATCAAACGGCTCGACTTTGAGCAAGCCATCTTCCACCGAAAAACTCAGATTGACGCGGCCCAAACTGAGCGTTTTCAAATCGTCCTTTTTCAAAAGATTGCTCACTTTTTCCATCACTTTGGGCGAGGTGCTCAGGTTTTTGGTGGTCAATTTTCCGCTGGCATCCACTGTACTCATATCGGGCGACATCGTAGGCAAAAGTTTCGCATTGAACGAAAGTGAAGTGCTGTAACTTCCTGTACTTGAATTCATTATCGGCGCGAGCTTTTGCACCGTCACCAATTTGTCAAAACTTTCTTTCAACGAAAAATTATCAATATCCAACTTGAAATCCACCGCCGGCACTTCCGGTTTGCTGTCGTAATAACCGTTCATCACAATGCCGCCGTCCAGCAAATTCATCGAGAGATTTTGCAAAGTGGCGCGGCCATTTTCCACCACAATATCGCCGTCCACGTTTTCAATTTCGAGGTTGTCGTACAGCACTTTCTGCAAATCCGCCGAAATGGTGGCGGCAATGTCTTCCGGCAAACGGACGGTGGAAATCTCGGAAGGTTCGGTGGTTTCCGTTTCGGTTTCGGTTTCTTCGGTTTCGTCCGCCTCCTCTTGCGGCATCAACTCGTTCAAATCCAAAAGATTAGAATTCAAAGTAAAAGACGCGGCCAACGGTTTCTCACCAAAATAATAAGTGAGCAAATTGTCAATCCGACCCTCGGCAGCAAAATCAGAGCGGCCGATTTTCCCACCGTCAATTTTCATCGAAACAAACTGCGGGGAAAATTGAAAATCAGCGTTTTGCAACGAAATATCGTAAGGCAAACTATCGCTTTTCAAAACAATATTTTGCGCCACCAGCATCCCGTCCGCTTTTACGTTAGCGTAATTTTCATTTTCGATATCGCTCATCGTTCCGGCCACATCAATGTCGGCGCGCACACTTCCTTGATAATCATAATCTTCCGAGGGAACCACGCTCCCCAAACTCGCCAAATTCAAATCGGTTTTTAAATACGCATCAAACTTGGGATTGGAAATGGGATTTTGCAGATTCAATCGCGCGGAAACGGGCGCGCCGCCCACGTTCGCGTTCATTTTCGGGACGTTCACCACCGTCCCATCCAACTTATCGGTTTTGTTATAAATATGCGCGTCCACCTGAATATCGTCCACACCGGCCGGCAAATCGGGGTAGCGGAAAGAGCCGTTTTCCACGTCCATTTTGATGTCAAACTGCGGGTAAATTTCCTGCTCTCCATTGTAAGTTCCTGATGCGGTGGCATTTAACGCAAAATTTCCGCTGGCTTCCATTCCCGAAAAATCATCGGTATAAACGGCGGGAATTAGCGAAAGCACGTTTTTGAAATTGTTTTCCGGCGCGTCCATTTTCAAATCCATCGTGATGTTCTCATCGGGCAGCGCCACCCAGCCGTCAAAATGAATGGGCAAGTCGTTGAGGCTCAGTCGGTTTTCTTTGAAAGTGAGTTTGAATTCGGTTTGGTTGAATTCAAAATCGGCATCCAGTTCGGATTTTACATTATTCAAATACGCAATCCCGCCCGATTTTACCGTCAATTTTTCAATCTCCGTTTTGGTTTCCATAGCCACGATTTCCTCGGTAAAATCACCGCTTCCATTATGATCTAAATTCCGAATATTCGCATAAATTTCCCCGCCTTTATCATCGTAAATGATATCCACATTTTCCAATGAATATTTCTTCAAAGTAAACTTAAAAGGACTGGATTCTTCGGTAGCGACCGTATCCACATTTTCCGATTCCATCGCCACATTGTAATTGGCATTTCCGGCGGTATCCACTACAATATGAATCTTGGCATTTTTCACGGCAATTTCTTCCACTTCATAATTGCTGCCCGAAATCACGCTGAACAAATTCAAACCCACGTTAATATCTTCAATATAAGCCAATTGTGTCCCTTCAAAGTTGTCAATTCCCTTTACAGAAAGCTCGTCAATCCCTACTGAAACATCAGGAAATTGGCGAAACAAACTGATGGAAATATCGGCGAAATCTACTTCCGCATTAATATTTTTATTTATCTCGGTTTTCGCCTTCGCAATGATTTCATCTTTGAACACAAAAGGGAGGATAATTGCCGCTGCGATGATGATTAAAATAATGAGTCCTAAAATTTTGAGAAAACGTTTCATAAAAAAGAGAATTAATTCTGAGTTAAATACAGAACGTTACAAGAATTTTTTATTGGATATTTATTCCTTCCAATTCTGAAGTCGGTCGAGATACAAGTAACTCTTCACAAACTTTTGGTGTTCGGGACTGGTCATTTTTTCTAATAAATTCAACGCAGAAATATAGCTTGCCAAATTTCCGTTTGAGGAAAGGAATTTTCCGTCCTCTACAAAAGTTACCGAACTGTCGTCTTGGACTTTTAAATTCGGGTAATCCTCTTGTAATTGTTCGCCCCCGCCAATCCACGTTACTATTTTATGGCCGTCCGCAATTCCCGATGCCCCAATGAGTTGCGCTCCCGCACAATTGCTCACGGTGTATTTGGTTTCTTTATTTTTTGCTTTTATAAAATTTATAATTTTTTCATTGTGAACTTGGGCGTACATATCGTAGGCACTCGGTACAAATAGTGCTGTTAATGTCGGGCAATTCTCAAATGTGTAATCGGGGACAAAGTGCATTCCTTCTTCTGTCGTAATGGGATTTTCGGTTTCGGCGATTGACACAACGTTGAAAAGCTGCGTTCCATCTTTTGCTGGTTTTGAAAAAACATCGGATGTTGCGATTACTTCACTTTGTAAAACGCCGTCATACATTAACAGTCCGATGGTAGGCAATTCCGCTTTAAAAGGTTTTAAGTGTTTTGTCAGCGTATCCGTTTTCTCCCCCGCTTTATTAAATTCTGGATTTTCGGCTTTGGCGCTTGAAGTTTCCGAATTACAACCAATCAAAAGAGTTGCAAAAATTAGTGCGACAATTCCAAGTTTTCTCATTCTTATTTTACTGTTTGCGAAATTTTCTATGGCTCAAAAGTCCGCTCCGTGTCGCGCATTTCGCTGTAGCGCAATTGGCCTTCGCTTTTGGCAATGACAGTAGAAACGGTGGCATCGCCCGTAACGTTCACGACGGTGCGGCACATATCTAAAATCCTGTCCACCGGCAGGACGATGCCAATCCAAGCGGGGTTCAAACCAACGGATTGGAGGACGATTATTAGCATCACTAATCCCGCGCTGGGCACCGCCGCCGAACCGATGGACGCGAGCGTGGCCGTCAAAACAATGGTGAGCTGCTGGCCCAAAGTGAGGTCAATCATATGCATCTGCGCGAGGAACACCACGGCCACGGCTTGGTAGAGGCTGGTGCCGTCCATATTCACCGTGGCGCCGATGGGCAGCACGAAACTGGTGATTTTTTGGTCCACGCCGAGGTTGTCTTCCACGCACTCCATCGTGACGGGCAAAGTGGCCGCGCTGCTGCTGGTGGAGAAGGCCAAAGTTTGCGCCGGCGCGATGCCCTTGAAAAATCCCGTATAGGAAATCACACGAACGAACAGCTTGAGAATCAGTGGATAAATCAGAAAAATCATCGCCACCAATCCCACAAAAACGGTAAGCGAATACCAACTGAGGCTCTTGAAAATTTCGAGGACTTTGTTCACGTCGTTGCCCGCCATTTTGGACACCACCCCCGCCAAAAGCGCAAAAACAAAGAAGGGCGCGGCGCGCATTACGAAGTCCACCATTTTGAGGAAAACCTCCATCGTGCCGTCCACGAATTTTTGAACCGGTGCAGATTTTTCGTTGGGAATGAACAGCAAACTAATCCCAAAAAAGATGGCGAAAAAGATGACTTGCAGCATCGCGCCGTTATCATTCAGCGCCCCGAAAATATTCGGGGGTACCAAATCTACTAATGGTTGCAGCGGGCCGGATTCCTTGGTTTCTTCGGCGGTTTTCAGTTTAGCGGCCACGGCATCCTCCGCGTCCGCCGCTTTGTCAGCCAGTTCCTTGGCGGAAAGTTCGGATAGCCGCTCGGCGCGCTCCAAAAAGTTTTCATCCTGCAGATAATTGATGCCGTCCTTCACTTCCAGCCCTTCGTCGGCAGCCCACATTTCGTAGCGGATGCGGTTGTCGATGCGGCTTTCCTCGTCGATGAGCTGGCCCGGTTTCACCACGTTTACCAACAATAATCCAATTGAAACCGCCAAAATGGTGGTCGCGAAATAAAACGCCAAAGTTTTCGCGCCCATCCGCCCCAGCGAACTGGGGTCGCCCAGCCCCGCCACCCCGCTGATGATGGAAAACAGCACCAGCGGCACGGCGATGAGTTTCAGCAAATTGATGAAAATGGTGCCGAAGGGCGCAATCCAGTTGATGGTGAATTGGCTCCAGCCCATCTGGCTGCTGACGATGGCCCACACCACGCCGAGCACGAGGCCAATGATGATTTGCCAATGGAGGGCGAGTTTTTTCATTCTGGGATTTTTTGGGAAAGGGTGTTTTTATCCGCCGAGAGGCAAAGAAAGGGAAGAAGTTGTTAGTTGTTGGGTATCGGTTGTCGGTTCTTAATTGTCGGTTGTCAGTCGGTCGCAGCCGACGGTTAAACCGTCGGTTGTGGGCGGCGAGTAGAGCCTATGCGAATGCGCCAGTTTGAGCTTGACCCACAGTTAAAACCGTGGGTTGCGGGTGTTCTCAACTGACGGTTTCAACCGTCAGTACACCAGTCATTTACACCATTTCCCGCTGTTCCAAGACCCTCCTGCGCAAAAATTCCGGCGCAAAATCCGCCTCGTTTTCCCATTCTATCGTCCAGCGATTAAGTGTGAAATTCTTAAACTTTTCAATGTCTTTTAAGGGTTCAAACATTTCGCCCCAAGGCATATTTTCAAAATCTAAAATCCCTGACTTTCTATCGCTGAAATGGAGGTGAATTTTGTATTCGGAAATGTATTTGGCTTTTGTAACGAAAATGTTCTGCATCTTTTGTGTTTTTAGCCCCCAATCCCCCAAAGGGGGTTTAGACTCGTGAGCGACGAACGTGCCAATCAGATTCCTAAAGTTTTTCTGAAATTTTTCGGCGAAAACAGCACGAGTATTTCCGCTGCAGCAATCCCGCAATTGCGGGAGGATTGGGGGCCTTCAAATTTTACTAAGCCTCGAATATAAAAAATTATCCGCCAGCACCAGCGCCGCCATCGCCTCCACAATGGGCACGGCGCGCGGCACCACGCAGGGGTCGTGGCGGCCCTTGCCTTTCACGGTGGTTTCCTCTCCTTTTTCGTTGATGGATTTTTGATCGCGCATCAGCGTGGCCACGGGCTTGAAGGCCACACGAAAATAAATGTCCTCGCCGTTGCTAATGCCGCCTTGGATGCCACCGGAGTGGTTGGTTTTCGTGCCGCCTTCCGGCAGAAATGCGTCGTTGTGTTCGCTGCCTTTCATCCGCGTGCCCGCAAAGCCGCTGCCGTATTCAAAGCTCTTTACGGCGTTGATGCCCAGCATCGCCGCGCCCAGTTCGGCCTGCAGTTTTTGAAAGACCGGCTCGCCCCAGCCCGCCGGTACGTTTTGAATTATGCAGGTAACAATCCCGCCCAGCGTATCGCCCGCTTTGCGCGCTTTTTCGATTTCTTTTATGAATTGTTCCGCCATTTTGAGATGCGGGCAGCGGACGATGTTTTCATCGGTTTTCGTTAGGTCAAGTTCTTGATAATCAACCTCTAAATCCAGTTGCCCGACGGACGAAACGTAGGCTTGGATGTTTACATTTTGGAGAAGTTGCCGCGCCACCGCGCCCGCGACTACGCGGCAGGCCGTTTCCCGCGCCGAGCTGCGGCCACCGCCACGGTAATCGCGCAGGCCGTATTTTTTTTGATAGGTAAAATCCGCGTGGGACGGGCGGAACACGTCTTTTATATGCGAATAATCCTTGCTTTTCGCGTCTTGGTTTTGGATGATAAATCCGATGGGCGTACCCAAAGTTTTCCCTTCAAAAATCCCCGAAAGGAATTCCACCGTATCGGATTCTTTGCGCTGCGTAGTGATTTTGGATTGGCCGGGCCGGCGTCTATCCAGTTGGATTTGAACAGCTTGCAGATTGATTTCCAAACCCGCCGGACAACCGTCGATAATACCGCCGATGGCTGCGCCGTGGCTTTCGCCGAAAGTGGTGAGGGTGAAAAATTTGCCGAAGGTGTTGGGGGACATAGAGAAACTGTTATTCAAAATTAACCGGGCTAAAGCCACGGTTCAATACACAATCTATTTTTTAAAATATTATAAATTACTACTCCTTCGTTTATCATCAATTAATTGTTTTAAAGTATTAAAACGTTTGTCTTTCTGTACCGTTAAATTATTAAAATCAAGGAATTTTATATCTAATTTTTGAGTTTCAGAAATTATCATTTTTCTTTCTTCCTCATTTTTTGGATAAACTATAATTACGCTTTCCATTTTCTCGACATTTTTTACAAAGATAATCCGCCTTCGCGGGAATTTTCAGAACTTCCGCCGCTATGAAAACCCTGGTTACGAACATCTCCAAAATCCTCCACATCGCCCAAAACGGCGAAAAATGGAAGCGCGGCCTCCATCTCGGTGATTTTCCCATTACCGAAAAGGCTTGGCTGTTGGCGGAAAACGGCCGCATCCATTCCATTGGGAAAATGGCGGACGGACTACCCGAAAACGTTGATTATCAAACCGATGCGCTGGGCGGGATGTTGCTCCCCACTTGGGCGGACAGCCACACCCACCTCGTTTTTGCCGGCACCCGCGAAGACGAATTCGCGATGCGCCTCCACGGGATGAGCTACGAAGAAATTGCCGAGCGGGGCGGCGGGATTCTCAATTCCGCCCAAAAACTGCGCGACACTTCCGAAGACGAACTTTATGAATCGGCGGCTCAGCGGCTGGACGAAGTGATGCGGATGGGCACCGGCGCCATCGAAATCAAAAGCGGCTACGGACTGACCACCGAGAGCGAAATCAAAATGCTGACAACAGCGCGGCGGCTCGGCGAAAATTTTCCGCTGCCCATCAAAACCACTTTTTTGGGCGCCCACGCTTTCCCCGTAAAATTCAAAAATGACCACGCTGGTTATGTACGTCTTTTGATAGATGAAATGATGCCTGAAATTGCCTCTCAAAATCTTGCTGATTATGTGGATGTGTTTTGTGAGAAAGGCTATTTTTCGGTGGATGAAACTTTGGAAATCGTGGAAGCGGCGCAGAAATTTAGTCTTAAAGCAAAACTGCACGTTAATCAATTTAACATATTGGGAATGATTGAAAAAGGGATTGGTGCTGACGTGTTGTCAGTTGACCATTTGGAGGTTTTAGCCCCACTAAATAGTACTGGCCCCCAACCCGGCCTTCCCCAAAAGGGGGAAGATGACGGAGTGGAAAATAGCGCGCAAAAGGACACGGAAAATGACTCAAAAGATGAAGCTGTTTTATTAGGAAAATCTGATACCATTGCGACTCTTCTTCCCGGCTGTTCTTTGTTCATTGAAATCCCGTTTGCGCCCGCGCGGCGGCTGATTGAAAACGATGCGATTGTCGCTTTGGCCACGGATTACAATCCCGGTTCGTCGCCCTCGGGGAATATGAATTTGGCGGTGGCGTTGGCTTGCATTCGGATGAAAATGACCCCGGAGGAAGCGATTTCGGCGGCCACTTTGAACGGCGCCGCGGCCATCGAATTGAGCGGTGAAATCGGCAGCATTGAGGAAGGCAAACGGGCGAATTTTATCCTGACCCGACCCCTCTCCTCCCCTTCCTTTTTACCTTATAACTTTGGCCACGACCACATTTCAAAAGTTTTTATCAATGGCGAGGAATATGGCGGGTAAGCTGGTTTCCTTTTCACAAGAAGAGCGTAATAACTTGGTTTCCAAACGAGAGGGAGAAACTAAATTAGGAGAGCGAGTCTCGACTGCGCTCGACGTGACAAGCGATGAAGCAAATTTTCAATTTTCCGAAAAAACCCAATTCGTCCTTTTCGGAATCAAAGAAGACATCGGCATCCGTGGCAATTTAGGAAAGGCCGGCGCGATTGAATGTTGGGAGTTTGCTTTGAAAGCATTTTTGAATGTGCAAAGCAATCAATTCCTTGACGGTGAAGAAGTTGCCGTTTTGGGTCATTTGGAATTTCCTGAACTATTGAAGGAAGCGGAAAACTTAGACTCTTCCAAAAAAGAAGATTTGCAACACCTGCGCGAAATGACAGCGGAGATTGATGATTCGGTTTCGGAAATCGTGGAGAAAATCACGGCGGCGGGGAAAATTCCGATCATAATTGGCGGCGGCCACAACAATGCTTTCGGGAATATCAAAGGCGTTTCAAGAGCCTTGAAATCAGCCATTTCCGTTTTGAATATCGACCCGCATACCGATTTTCGCGCAATGGAAGGACGGCACAGCGGCAACGGTTTTCGTTATGCGCGCGATTGTGGGTTTTTAGAAAAGTACGCGGTTTTCGGATTGAGCGAAAGTTACAATTCCGAAAACATTTTGAATGAATTTCAAAAAGATAAAAATCTGACGTTCAGTTCATTTGAAAGTTTGCTGCCCCAAAATTTTGAAGAAAAAGACCGCACTTTTAAAAATATCCTGAACTGGTTTGGCGCAGAACGAATCGGGCTGGAATTGGATTTGGATTCCGTAACTAATTTTCCCGTCAGTGCGCTGAATCCCAGCGGTTTCAGTCTGAACGAAATCCGGCATTTTATACGAACCGCCGCCGCTTTGCGCAAGCCCCATTATTTCCATATTTGTGAAGGTTCGCCCGGCCGCGCGGCCTCCGAAAAAGAGAAAGAACTGCTCGGCAAAAACATCGCCTTTTTGATTACCGATTTTATAAAATCCTCACAATGAGCGCCTTGCTGGAATGCGTCCCCAACGTGAGCGAAGGCCGCGACCCTGAAAAAATCTCGCTTTTGGCGGAAGCCATCCAATCCGTTTCGCAGGTAAAATTGCTACACGTAGATTCCGGCCACGCCGCGCACCGCACGGTTTTCACCTTCGTGGGCGAGCCGGAAAAAGTGGTGGACGCCGCTTTTCATTTATATAAAAAAGCCGCCCAGATTTTAGATATGCGAAACCACCACGGAACTCATCCCCGCCAAGGCGCAGTAGATGTTTGCCCGCTGATTCCCATCCAAAATATTTCGATGGAAGAAACGGTAGCGCTTTCGCGAAAATTGGCGCAACGCATTGAAAATGAATTGAATATCGCAGGTTGGTTTTATGAAAAAAGTGCGCTTTCCAATGAAAAATGCAATCTCGCTTTTTTGCGAAAAGGTGAATACGAATCGCTGCCGGAAAAATTTCAGTCCCTCCCACCCGATTTTGGCAGCGCGGAAAACTGGCAGCAATTCGGCGCCACGGTCATCGGCGCGCGGAAATTTTTGATTGCCTACAATGTGAATTTGGCCACGAAAGACGTGGAAATCGCGAAAAAAATCGCGACGGGAATCCGTGAGAAAGGAAAACCAGATCGGCCACATTTTTTGCCGACCGTCAAGGCGATTGGCTGGTATTTGGAAGATTTTGACAAAGTGCAGGTGAGCTGTAATCTGACTGATTATGAGCGAGTTGGGATGGTAGAGGTTTTTGAAACGGTGCAGAAATTGGCGCGGGAAATGGGGACGGAGGTGACGGGGAGCGAGGTAGTGGGGATGGTGCCGAGGGCGGCAATTACCTCACCCCCAGCCCCTCTCCTTAAGGAGAGGGGTGACGCTGTGGAAAAGGCAGCGCATATTAAAAAGTGGGTTAAGAAATTGGGCTTGGACGAGCTGAGACCATTTGTGGCGGAGGAAAAAATTATTGAGTTGGCTGGCCCCCCAATCCCGCAGGTGCGGGACTAAGCACACGCGCTTGACAAAGCTTTTGAAGGGAGCATGCAGCTAAAGTCCCGCTTTAGTGCATTTACGGGGCCTTCAAAAATTTCGCGGCATTAGACCACACTTTCCCAAAAGAATACCGTAAAAAATACATTCCATTTTTATAATTTGAAACATCTATTTTTTCTGCACAATTTCCAGCGGAATTTTGATAGATGATTTTGCCGGTGGAATTTAGGATTTGCAGGTTTTGCCAAGTTTCGGGAAGGGAAACTTCCAAAAATTCAAAAATAGGATTGGTTTGAATAACAGGGAGTTGAAGGGCTTGAACTTCGCTGGGCACGGAAATTTCCCAAAAATCGTTGATGCGCTGCAAATTGGTGTCGAGGCCGAAAAGCAAATATTGCTGGCAGTTTTTGGTGGCTACCAAACTGGCACTTCTCCCCTGCCGAAACTCTGCATTTTTAATCGTTTTTACTTCATTTTTATGAAAATCCACAATATGGTAATCGGTCTGGATTTTATCGGAATTGGTGACGCCGCCTGCCAAGTACATTTTGCCGTGCATCGAAGCGGAAGCCGCATAAGTGAGCGAGTCGGGAAATTCCAAAGCCAGTTTTTTCCAAACATCGTTTTCGATTTGGTATTCCCAAAAATCGTTGCGCTGGTGGCCGTTTTCATCGCGGCCCAATCCGACAATAATTTGATTGCCAACGTTTTCCGCCACCATCAGCCGCCGTCCGCCATCGGGGAAATCGGCGAGGCGGTTCCACAATCCGCTTTCCAAATCAAACTTCCACCAATCGGCGAAAAGTTGGGAAGTGTCGGTGCCGAATCCGAAATAAATGGAGCTTCCCACAGAAACCGCCGCGCCGTTCCAGCGTTTTTCAGCCGGGAAATAGGGCATTTGTTCCCACGCTTTTTCATTGGGAATATATTTCCAAAAATCATTGAAAATCAAATTGTTATTGTTCCATCCCGCAATCAAAAAAATGGAATTTCGCGCCACGCAGCTCGCCACGTATTGCCTTTCTGTAAAAGGTACATCGGGAAGTTGCGTCCAATTTTGGGTGGTCAAATCGTATTCCCACCAATCGTTGAGCGTGAAAAATCCCTCGGCGAAACCGGTGCCGGCGTAGATTTTCCCATCGAAATATTCCGCCACGCCTTGGCCGCGCTTGGCGCCGGGAAAATCGGGGAGGGGCTGGAAACTTTGGGCGAAAGCCATCAAAGGAAATAATGTCCAAATCAATAGGAAGTTTTTCATTGGAAAAGAAACGCGGATGTGGGGGTTTTGATTTTCCCACAATCCTAAACGGGAAAATATCAGATACCCGTTGTGCATTTAGGAGTATTGCGCCGCGGCTTTAGCCTGGCGAATTGGGAAACCGCCCCCGATTTGGGCTTTAGCCCAACTAAAATTTCGGCTAAAGCCAAAAATCAGGGGGCTCATTTTTTAAAACCGGGCTAAAGCCGCGGTTCAATACTATATCCCGCACTCATTTTTGTAAGAAAAGTTTTAAATGCACAACGAGTACTCTCTTTTGAGAATAAAGCCAGCCAAACTTTTTCCCCCGTTTTAATTTCCTTTCAAACCACAAAATCCGCGTCCACCTTTCCCACCAAACTTTGCCCACTTAAATCCGTTTCCATTTGTAAAAATCCATCCCAATGGAATACATCAAAAAAGAAGGCAACTGGATTCCGAAGCTTGGTTTTGGCACGTTCAATTTGAAAGGCCGCCAAGCGGAGGGCATCTTGGAGTTCGCGCTGGACGTGGGCTACCGCCATTTTGACACGGCGCAGATGTATGAAAACGAAGAGGAAATCGGCAAGGTGGTGGGCAATTTTTCGGTGGATCGCGACCGGCTGTTCCTCACCACCAAAGTGTGGTGGACGCATCTTTCCAAAGAAAAATTTCTGCCCTCGGTGGAAAGGAGTTTGAAGAAACTGAAGCAAGACCACGTGGATTTGCTTTTGATCCACTGGCCGAACCAAGAAATCCCGCTGGAAGAATCCTTGGAACAGTTGGGAATAGCGCAGGAGCGGGGGCTTACGAAGCACATCGGCGTAAGCAATTTCAATACGGAACTTTTGGCGGAAGTGGAAAAGCTGGGCTACAAAATCGACTGCAACCAGTTTGAATACCACGTTTTTTTGAACCAAGACGAACTGTTGAAAAAGACCCGCTCGATGGACTGTTTTGCCACCGCCTATTGTCCCATTGCCAAAGGCCAAGTGGTGGACAACGATGTGTTGCAACACATCGCCCTGAAACACAAAGTGAAACCTGCCCAGGTGGCTTTGCGCTGGCTGGTGCAGCAAGAGGGCGTGGTGGCGATTCCCAAATCGTCGCAATTGGTGCGCATCAAACAGAACATCGACGTTTTCAATTTTCAACTGGACGAGGACGAAATGGCGGAAATCGATAAACTGCGCGATAAAAATATGCGGATCATCGACCCCGAATTTGCGCCAACTTGGGATTAAATGGCGTTGGCGATTTTATCCGGTTAAAGCTGTCGCCACTCCAAATCATCTTTACCAATAAATTTCCGTTGGGATAATTTTTTTATGAAATTAAATCCCAATAGGGTGACCAAACCAATTCTCTGAATTCCCGCCTTCCCTACTTTTGCCCGATGATTTCCCAAGACGATTTACAGGAACTGAAAACGCGCAAAGACGCGCTGCGCGGCTATTTGGACATTGACCAAAAAAAAATCCAGATCGCCAATGAAGAAGAAAAAACCGTGGCCCCCGATTTTTGGGACGACCAAATCGCGGCGCAAAACCTGATGCGCCACATCCAAGGTTTGAAATCGTGGGTGGAGAAATTTGAAGAAACCGAAACGCAGTTCGAGGAACTGGAACTGGCGGTGGAATTTTACGAAGCGGGCGAAATGGAAGCCGATGAGGTAGAAAAGATAGAGGCGAAAGTGCGCAAGTTGGTGGAAGATCTGGAATTCCGCAATATGTTGAGCGGCGAGGAAGACAAACTGAGCGGGGTACTACAAATTACCGCTGGGGCGGGCGGCACCGAAAGCTGCGACTGGGCGGGGATGCTGATGCGGATGTACCTCCGCTGGGCCGAGCGCGAAGGCTACAAAGTGCGCGAAATCAACTACCAAGCGGGCGACGTGGCGGGCGTGAAAACCGTGACTTTGGAGATTGAGGGCGACTACGTTTTCGGCTATCTAAAAGGTGAAAACGGCGTGCACCGACTCGTGCGGATTTCGCCGTTTGACAGCCAATCGCGGCGACATACTTCTTTCGTCTCCGTTTATGTTTTTCCGCTGGTGGATGAGTCGATTCAAATTGACGTGAACCTTTCCGAAATCGAGTGGGACACCTTTCGGAGCGGCGGCGCGGGCGGGCAAAACGTGAACAAAGTGGAAACGGGCGTGCGCCTGAAACATAAGCCCAGCGGCATTATCATCGAAAATACGGAAAGCCGCAGCCAGCTCCAGAACAAGGAAAAAGCGATTCAATTGTTAAAGTCGCAACTGTATGAAATTGAAATGGAGGCGAAGAATGAAAAGCGCGCGGAGATAGAGGCAGGCAAAAAGAAAATCGAATGGGGCAGCCAGATCCGCAACTACGTTTTGCACCCGTATAAATTGGTGAAAGACGTACGCACGGGCACGGAATCCGGCAGTCCGGACAACGTGCTGGACGGCGATTTGGACGTTTTTATCAAAAGCTATCTGATGCAGGAAGGGCAGGGCGGAGAGGTAGTGGATTCTTAGTTTTTGAGTTTTTGAACACTAAATTTCCTTCGCTGCTTTTAGAGATGATTTGCCCGATTTCCCTTTTTTAGATGACAGAATCCGGCGGCTATTCTAAGAACTATTCTTTTTGATGATTTTACTTCTTTAGAATTGCCCTGTTTCTATATTTTAAAATGGGCCGGATTGGAACTTTCCCAGCCTCAGAATTTGTCCTTTAGAATTTCACTTTTTGCGCCCAAAACTTTCCACGAATTCTCATCTTGAACGTAAATAACAATCGAGGCATTTTCCTTATTTAAATCGTTGGGAATTTTTAATGAAAAACGACCTGTTTTTTCGTTGAGATCTTTTACCGAAAAAGAACGCACCACGTTGTCGTGTTTTAGTTCGCGGCCCCGGTTTTCGCCGCGCGTTACGTTTCGGGAAAGGTTGCGCTCCACCACTGCCACATTCACCACCGCATTTTCAGGAATTTCGCTGACGGAATAATTTCCTTGCAAGTCATTTCCTTCCCATTTCATTTCTGAGATTTCCACGGCCACGCTGGGTTTTTCCTTCAAAGCCGCTTCGATGGCGGAGCGCGCGGTGCTCTCTTTGGAGCCTGTAAATTCCTCTTTTCCGTTCACCACCATTTGCGGGGTGTACACGCGCGATGCATTCATTTTTCGCGCGTAGGTTCTTTGGCGCGCGGAAAATTCGGGGCGGCTAAACGGATCGGCCCAGCCGAGGCGGTTCCAGTAATCCACGTGGAAGGAAAGCGCGATGATGTTTTTGCCGGAGGTTTGGGATTCGTCCACCAATCGGCTCAGCACTTTGTCGGCGGGCGGGCAACTGGAGCAGCCTTCGGAGGTAAAAAGTTCCACCACGGCGAAGGGCGCGTTTTCCGTTTCCATCTCGGGGTTTTGGGATTGATTTTCAGCCGTTTCAGGATTTTGCGAGGTCGTGCAGAAACTCAGCCCGAAACTTATCAAAATGGTGAGAATTCTCATTTTCAATGTTTTTTAAAATTCGGTCTCAATATAAAAAGGGGTGGTTTTGAGAAAGGTTTTTTAGATGACATTCGGGGGTTGGGCAAAACGATTTGGAACGCGTTCGAACGCGCACCAGCGGAGGCGAATTTAAGAGGGAGAGTTTACAATGGATTCGATTGCGGTTTCGAGTATGTTGCAACTGCTCGCAAATTGCGGAGTGAGAATTTTCTTTGGCTATGCGGTTTTTATATATTCGCGGAAAATCCTTTTTCCCAATGAAGAATTTCTACTTTTCTCTCTTTTTCCTCGAGCTGGCTTTCTCTGCGGATGCTCAAATTTTCAACCGTGTTTTTGCGGAGGCGGATGAGCAGGGTCCCACGTTTGTAACTCGATTGGATACTTTGACGGTGGCCGTCCACGCTTCGCGAAATCGAACTGGCAGCGCGGTGATGGATATTTACACCTTGGATTCGCAAGGTCATACTGTGGCGCGGCGGACGATTTCTGAATCGGAAGGGGCTTATTTGGTTTTGCCCAGAATTAAAGCATTGTCAGATGGAACGCTCCTGATGAGGGCCATTCTTCAAGAAAGCTGTGGAAGTTTTCCAATCAGCAGCTTTATTCTGCGCCAGTATGATATGGACTTGAACTTAGTAGCCTCTTATCGTACGTCCGATGTTTCCAATATCGGGCGGTATGGAATTTTGGAAATGGACTCTAATCATATTGCCTTGATCGATGACGATGGGGCAAAAGGTTTTAATGCTAATTTAGACACCACCTTTTCATACGAAAGACTGGCTGGCAGCAATCTTATTTTTACGGGTCGAGGTGTTTATTTGGGAAATGATTCTCTTTTGCTCAGTTCGTTCGGGGATGCTTTTGCTCTCCCCTCCGTTGTGATTTATGACATAAAAAATGATACGGCTTATGTAAGCACACAGGCAGCGCAGTCCGATTATGTGCGATTTTATGAATATACCGATTCCACTTATTTCACCACTTTTCCCGACACTATTCACAATCGTAAATTCACCATAAGCCGTAGGTCGGATTTGCAAGTGCTGGATTCTTCAAAGTTTAACCAAGTATCTTCCCTTATCGAACCCCGCCTTTATTTTGAACAAGGCGAAGCTTGGGTAGCATTGGCCAATGACAGCTTTGAGGTGGTCAGCAAAAGTAATTTTTCCTCACTTGGGAAGGGTCAACTCCATAAAAACATCTTAACCGATGATAGATGGTACGACCAAACGTGGTACAATGATTCGCTTTTAATAGTCGCCAGCGAGGGCGCGGTAGAAAGCATCGTTCTCGGACAGCCTAAAGCAGCCGCGTTCGACAGTCTTTCCTATACGATAAAAAACACCCAGCTTTATTTTTCACGAATCGATACCGTGCCTGACCCCGCTGGCGATGATTATTTAATCGATACTCACTCGGACTGGGAAATCACTTTCCGTAATCAGTCCAGTAAAATACTGGACAGCTTGGCGTTCCGATACGTTGAAAATACGCCCGACCCCTGCGTTACCGATTTGGTTTTGGTAAAATTGGAAAACCTGAACATCGCGGCAGGCGATTCATTTATCTACTCTGTGGATTCCGTTTTTCGCGGCAAGTTTTTCGTACAACACGATTCGCTGCAAATCGACTTAAAATTAGATATTGCCTCCGCCAACGGAAACATTGTGAAAATCGGCCAAACAAACGTGGAGGTTTTTGATACGAATTTCATCGGGATTGAAGAATTAAAACCACTGAATTGGGTGCAGATTTTCCCCAATCCAGCTCAGAATTTTCTTGTTATCTCAAATGAAAAAAACGAGTCGTTGGATATGGAGCTCTTTGATGTTTCGGGCAAAAAATGGCCTTTTGAAAAAGAAGCCACCGCGCGGGGTGCGAAACTGGATATTTCCGCACTGTCAACTGGAATGTATTTTTTGAAAGTGCGCTCCAAGGATTCGGGAAAAACTTTCAAGTTTTTAAAACAATAGAGAGAGTGGGATTTCCCATTTGGAGAAGGCGAGTGACCACTGTTCACTGAGAACTGACAACTGAGAACTCCTCCTCCCTAAATCCATTCTAAATAACCCGCCCCTCCGCACAAACCCCTTTCGCTTGTAATTTTGTCCCATACAAAATTTCTCATTCCAAAAACTATGGCCGTACAATCGGGGCTTCTTGGCTCCTCCATCGCCCGCAAATACTGGATGTCGCTCACGGGTTTGTTTCTTGTTACCTTTCTCATCGTGCACTTGGCGGGCAACCTGCAATTGTTGGACTTAAGTGAAGAAGGGCAACTGGAATTCAATGCCTACGCGCATTTTATGACCACTTTCACGCCCATCGTCATCGTGTCTTATTTGCTCTATGCCAGTATTTTGTTCCACGCCATCGACGCGCTGGTAATCACCCTCGCTAACCGCAGGGCGCGCCCGCAGGGCTATAAAAGCTACCAACCGCACCGCCCCACCGGATTTTCGGCGCGCAATATGGGCATCCTCGGCACGGTGGTTTTGGTGTTCATCATCGTGCATATGCAGCAATTTTGGTATCAAATGAAATGGGGCCCGCTGGAAAACGACGTGGACGGCAACACCGACTTGGCCGCCACCGTCATCGCGCTTTACACCGATGCGCAATGGGGCTTGGTGTGGACGATTCTCTACGTCATCGCGATGGCCGCCGTGGGCTTCCACCTGTGGCACGGCTTTGCGAGCGCCTTCCGCACTTTGGGTCTCGACCATCCCAAGTACACGCCCATCATCAAAGGCATCGGCAAGGTGTTTTCGGTGGTGGTGCCCGCCGCCTTCGCCGTCATTCCGGTTTACATTTATATAAACGGATAAAAAATTTCAAGATGAGTTTAGATCCCAAAGTACCGACCGGCCCACTGGCCGAAAAGTGGAAAAACCACAAAGGCCGCATCAATCTGGTGAACCCCGCCAACAAGCGCAACATTGACGTCATCTGCATCGGCACGGGGCTGGCGGGGGCGTCGGCGGCGGCTTCCTTGGCGGAAATGGGTTACAATGTGAAGGCGTTCTGTTTTCAGGATTCGCCCCGCCGTGCGCACTCCATCGCGGCGCAGGGCGGCATCAACGCGGCCAAGAATTATCAAAACGACGGCGATTCCGTTTACCGCCTTTTTTACGATACCATAAAAGGCGGCGACTACCGCAGCCGCGAATCCAACACTTACCGGCTGGCGGAAGTCTCGGCCAACATCATCGACCAAGCCGTGGCGCAGGGTGTGCCTTTTGCCCGCGAATACGGCGGCCAGTTGGACAATCGCTCGTTTGGCGGGGTTCAGGTGAGCCGTACTTTTTATGCAAAAGGCCAAACGGGACAGCAGCTTTTATTGGGCGCATATTCGGCGCTGTCGCGGCAGATTTCCAAAGGGAAAGTGAAAATGTACAACCGCCACGAAATGCACGACATCGTGGTGTTGGATGGGAAATGCCGTGGGATTATCGCGCGGAATCTTGTAACGGGTGAGCTGGAACGCCACGGCGGCCACGCGGTTTTGCTGTGCAGCGGCGGGTATGGAAACGTCTTTTATTTGAGCACCAACGCGATGGGCAGCAACTGTTCCGCCGCGTGGAAGGCGCACAAAAAAGGCGCGTTTATGGCGAATCCGTGCTATACACAGATTCACCCGACCTGCATTCCGGTGAGCGGCGACCACCAATCGAAACTCACTTTGATGAGCGAATCGCTGCGGAACGACGGCCGCATTTGGGTGCCGAAGAAAAAGGAGGACGCCGAAGCCATCCGCAAGGGCGAGAAAAAACCCACCGAACTGAGCGAGGACGAGCGCGATTATTATTTGGAAAGGCGGTATCCGAGTTTTGGAAACCTCGTGCCGCGCGACGTGGCCAGCCGTGCCGCCAAAGAGCGCTGCGATGCGGGTTTTGGCGTGAATAAAACGGGCGAGGCGGTCTTTTTGGATTTCGCTGCGGCGATAAAACGCTACGGGAAAACCGAGGCCAAAGTGCAGGGCATCGACAATCCGTCCGACGAGAAAATTGAAGAACTGGGCAAAAAAGCGGTGGAGGCCAAATACGGCAACCTCTTCGAGATGTACGAGAAAATCGTGGACCAAAACCCCTACGAAACGCCAATGATGATTTACCCAGCGGTGCATTATGTGATGGGCGGCACTTGGGTGGATTACAATCTAATGACCACGGTCAAAGGACTTTACGCGCTGGGCGAGGCCAACTTTTCCGACCACGGCGCGAACCGTCTCGGCGCTTCCGCGCTGATGCAAGGTTTGGCGGACGGCTACTTTGTGCTTCCCTACACCGTGGGCGATTATTTGGCCGACGAAATCCGCACGGGCGAAATTTCTACTGACACACCGGAATTTGAAAAAGCCGAAAATGAAGTTCGCGAAACCATCGAAAAATTGGTGAACAACAATGGCGAACATTCGGTGGATTATTTCCATAAAAAATTAGGGAAAATAATGTGGGAAAAGTGCGGGATGAGCCGCAACGCCGAGGATTTGAAAAGCGCGATGAAGGAAATCGCCGAGCTGCGCAAAGACTTTTGGGAAAACGTGAAAGTAACCGGCGGCGCCAAAGAAATGAACCCCGAACTGGACAAGGCGATGCGCGTGGCGGATTTCTTGGAATTAGGCGAACTGATGTGCCAAGACGCCCTCACCCGCGAAGAATCCGCCGGCGGCCACTTCCGCGAAGAATACCAAACGGAAGAAGGGGAAGCCCTCCGCCGCGACGAAGAATTTGCGTTTGTTTCCGCGTGGGAATGGACGGGCGACCCGAGCGAGGCGAAATTGAATAAAGAGGAACTGACGTTTGAGGCGGTGGAGTTGAAGACGAGGAGTTATAAGTAGGGAATAGGTAATAATGAGTAAGTAATTGGTAATTGGTAATTGAGTAATTGGTTGTAATTCGGTAGTAATTCAATTGCAATTCGGTTGTCAGTTTGGGTGCGAAAAGTGGGGCGTAAATTATTTTTAAAATAGTAGAAAAGCCGGAACTGAGCCGATTTTATGGGATTTCAATTTATATGTATCCGCACGACCATAATCCGCCGCATTTTCACGCCGTGTATGCGGAGTTTGAAGCACAAATCAAAATTGAAACCAGAGAAATAATGAACGGGGAGTTGCCAAAAAAGCCTCTTAAATTGGTGCAAGCTTGGGCAGAGATTCATAAAGAAGAGTTGTATGAAAGTTGGGAAGAAGCTGTTTCGGATTATCCGAACTTTGGAAAAATTGACCCATTAAAATGATGAAAAAGATTGCTGAAATAATCAGCATCCGGCCGTTTGAGTTGGACTTGAAATTTAAAGATGGTGAAGTTCGTCAAGTGGATTTTGAGCAAAAATTCCGCGAATGGAGCAATGGAAAACCCAGCATTTATATGGAAATGCTGGATGAAGAGTTGTTTGCAAAAGTCAAGATAACCAAACTGGGCGCATTGGAATGGCCGAACGGAATCGACTTTTGCGCGGATGCGATTTATGAATGGAGCTTGGAACAAGAAAAGGAAAGCATTTTAAATTAGAAAAAAGATGGCTTCGACTGCGCTCAGCCTGACAACCAACACCTAACAACCGAGCACTTTGAAATGGCAAAAGAAAAACTCATCATCAAAAATTTCGGCCCCATCCAATCGGTGGAATTGGAACTGGGGAAGATTACCATTTTGATAGGTGAGCAAGCCAGCGGGAAGAGTACGGTGGCGAAGGTGCTGGCGATTTGCCGAGATTTCAGTTATATCGTGGATAATTCTGTTGCTCTTTTAAATTACAAGAGTAGCTTCTCCAACAAGGCCTTAAGAGATTGGGGTTTAGGTGGATTTGAAAATGAGAAAAGTTATATAGAATATGAAAATTCAGACTATAGATTAGAGGTAAAATATCGGGAGGAAATTATCAAGGATGTCTTTATTAAAGAGGATTGGAAATCGGAAATAAATGTTTTTTTGCCCGAGATTTTTCCAAAGTCAGAAAGGTTTAAAAACCTCTTTGATAGTTATAAAAATTTGTTGCCAAAAGATAAAGATGTTAAGTATGACTTGAAGGATTGGAATATTCCCTATTCTTTTCTGACCAATGATGTGAAAAATGTAATGAGCAACCCTTTTTATTTTCCCACGGAAAGAGGGTTGCAATCCATTTTTTCTTTAGGGAATCGCCCCAATTTGAATGATAAGTTATTTGAGCAATTAGCGGAACTGAGCAGGATTAGCGCGAGCTTCAAAGAAGAAACGGCGATTGAGCCATTGAATTTGATATACAAAAACGTGGACGGCGAAGGCTATATCAAAACCAAAGGGGAAGATTCCTTTGTAAGATTGGCACAAGGGGCGAGCGGTTTCAAATCGGCTATTCCCATCGTTTTGGTATTAAAATATTTCAGTCTTTTTGAAAACCGAAAACGGACTTTTTTGATTGAAGAACCTGAACAGAACTTGCTTTCCACTTCGCAAAAAAGACTGATGGAATTTTTGGTGGAATATGTGAATGAATTTGGGCATTCTCTTTTGATTACTACACATAGCCCCTATATTCTAACCGCCTTGGAAAACCTAATGATGGCAGAAAAAGTAGGGACTGAAAATGAAGGAATATTTAAGGGTAAAACCAATAAGATTGTCGAAGAAAAATACTGGATAGACCAAAAAGAAATCAATGCCTATTATTTGAACGAAGGCCAAGAGACCGATTTGATGCTTAGAGAGGACACTTTAATTGACAAAGATTATATAGATGCGGCTTCCGATATGGTGAATGAAAGTTTCGAAGAATTTTTGAGAATGGAATTTCAACTTGAAAAAATGGCTGGATGATATGTGACCAAATCAAAAAGTGTAGAAGGGAATTGCATAAGCCGAAAGATTCTTGGATAGACCCGCAAGGCGGAAAAAGCACCTTTCGCATTGACAATCCAAACCGAAAGAAATATTATAAAGTTGATATAGAAAATTGCGTATATGAAAGCTCCGAAAAGAATATAAAATGCGATTATCTTTTATTGGTAGATAATTCAGCTATTTTTATTGAATTAAAAGGCGGTAATATTCGTGAAGGCTTAAAGCAATTACTTGCTACCATTAGGGATTCAAAAAAATGTTTTGAAGAAAATACGATAATGGCTCGGATGGTAGCCAATAAATATAGGACACCTAAGATTTTACAAAACGACCCTTTGTTTAAACGACTTTTGGAACTCACGAACCACCAATTTCAAATAAAGAAGAACCTCACCGAAATTTTATAGCATTTTTAAAATGAAACTAAACTTAAAAATCTGGCGCCAGCCCAACCCCGGCACCAAGGGGAAATTCACCGACTACCAACTCTCCGACGTGGAAGGCGATATGTCCTTCCTCGAGATGATGGACGTGCTGAACGAGCAACTGGTGGCCAAGGGCGAAGACCCCGTGGCCTTTGACCACGACTGCCGCGAGGGAATTTGCGGCTCCTGCGATATGTTCATCAACGGGCACCCGCACGGGCCGGAGGGCAGCACGACTACTTGCCAGCTCCATATGCGCAAGTTCAAGGACGGCGACACCATCGTCATCGAGCCGTTCCGTGCCAAGGCGTTCCCCATCATCAAAGATTTGGTGGTGGACCGTACGGCATTTGACCGCGTGGTGCAGGCCGGCGGTTACATTAGCGTGAACACCAGCGGCAACACCTTGGATGCCAATGCTATCCCCATCGAAAAAAAGAATGCCGACGAGGCGTTCAACTCGGCCACTTGCATCAGTTGCGGAGCCTGCGTGGCGGCCTGCCCCAATGCGGCGGCGGCGCTGTTCGTGGGCGCGCAGGTATCGCGCTTTGCCCTTTTGCCGCAAGGCGAAGTGGAAAACAAGCGTCGCGTGCAGAATATGGTCAAGCAAATGGACATCGAAGGTTTTGGGAGCTGCACTTGGGTGGGCGCCTGCTCGGCGGAATGCCCCAAAGACATCAAACTGGAAAACATTGCCCGGATGAACCGTGAGTATTTGACGGCGAACGTGGTGAAGGAGAAGTAGGAGACAGTCGGCAGTTTTCAGTTGGCAGTCAGCAATGTCCCTTACGATAGGACTGACACCTGACACCTAATAACTGACAACTGGTTGAAAATTGTCAAGCCCCCGTTGCCAGTGGCAGCGGGGGCTTGTTGTCTTAACGTGGTTGGTCTCCCTTGAAGATTACTAACCCTATTTCCCTATAATTGAAGCTCCTCGTTAAGGCCGTCTAAAGTAGCAAAAAATTCGACATCTCCAAATCGGATTTTTTAAAGCCGCAGCAACTAGTTATTTTGGATAATCACCCGCCCTATAAAATAAAGTGTCCATTTGATCCTGAATTTTTTCCACGGCGTTGAGAATTGTGTTTCATCTTTTTTTGTGTTTCTTTTGGTGCAAATTATTTCCAATGGCAAACCTTGAGAAAAACGACCCGTTTGGTGCGGGCGGCAATTCGCTTTTCCGCTCTATCCGCCAACTGATTGAAGAAGGCCGCCAAAACGTAGCGCAGGCCGTGAACGCTGGACTGACGATGACGTATTGGAACGTCGGCAAGCGCATAAACGAGGACATTCTGCAAAATGAGCGGGCGGAATATGGGAAGCAAGTTCTGCAGTCGCTTTCGGCAAAATTGACAGAAGAATTTGGAAAAGGGTGGAGTATTCAGCAATTGCGACATTGTCGGCGCTTGGCTGAGGTTTTTCCCAAAAAGGGAATTGTATACACACTGTGTATCGAATTGAGTTGGTCTCATTTAAGAAAATTGATTTTCATCGAAAACGAGACGGAGCGCGACTTCTACGCGGAAATGGCCAAGCTAGAAAGATGGAGTGTGCGAACCTTGCGCGGCAAAATTGACTCGATGCTTTTCCAAAGAACGGCCATCAGCAAAAAGCCTGAAAAGCTGGCCAAACAGGAACTGAAAAACCTGCGGGACGAAGATACTTTGAGCATCGATTTGGTGTTCCGCGACCATTATGTTTTGGATTTTTTGAATTTGAAAGACACCTATTCCGAACAGAATTTGGAGGCGGCGATTCTCCGCAAAATCGAAAATTTCATTTTGGAACTGGGGGCGGGTTTCGCCTTTGTGGCGCGGCAGAAAAGAATGGTCATCGACAACAAAGACTTTTATCTGGATTTACTTTTTTACCACCGCAAGCTGAAACGGCTGGTGGCTTTGGACTTGAAAATCGGCGCGTTCCAAGCGGGTTATAAAGGCCAGATGGAACTCTACCTCCGCTGGCTGGAAAAGCACGAAACCGAAGAGGGCGAACACCAGCCCATCGGCCTGATTCTCTGCGCCGAGGGCAACTCCGAGCAAATCGAACTTTTGCAACTCGACCAGACCAACATCCGCGTGGCGGAATATATCACCGAGCACCTGCCGAAAGAGCTGCTGATGCGGAAACTGCACGAATTCAGGAAGGCGGCGGAAAGGCAGATGGCGGGGCGGGGGTGAAATCCATCCGTCTATCTTTCTAAAGTCCCAATTCTTTTCACTCCAACCTCAACTCAATCTGATGCCGATGGAATACATATTTCCTAATATATGCCAAATCCACTTTGGCGCGCCGAAACTCCTGACGGCAATGTTCCTGAAAGGCTGTCTCATTTTTGAACCCGTTGTAGCGCACGCTTTGGCTGAGTTGAAACAAGCGGTTGTAAGCCCGCCAACATTCCTGAGAAATGGGCGATTTGGGATTGCGCCGATGCGAAATGCGCGAATTGATTTGCTCGTGGCTTTGGACGGATTCGCCGCGCTTGGCCAGCACCGCTTTGATACAGTGCAGTGCCGAATAAAACGCCACCGTGATTTTCCAGTCAAAATAGCGGTCGGGTTCTTTTTCCTCTAAATTGTGGAGAAACTCCAAATTGTAATCCGATTGGGCAACGAACTGTTCCACAGGTCAATCCAGTTTCAGTTCCTTTGCGGTGGCCAGTTCGGGCACCAAGTTTTCGGGCACAAAATGGAAAATGATGGGAAATCTTTCGGAAAAGGAAAACTGCGAATAATCATCCAAAAAATCGTAAAAAACGTCGCGGTTTTCGTTGGCATCTTCTTTTAGGACCACGCTAAACTGGAGCGCCCCGCCCTGCGCATCGTGCTGAAATACTTGCGCCATCCGCTCTTTTTCTTTTTGCAAAAAAGCAAACGCCACTTGGTGGATGAAATACGCGATGTCCCGCTCCACCTTGGCGTAAATCTCGAACAGCGATTCCAGCGGTTGCTGACGGATTTCTTCCAACTTTTGCGCGAGGCCATCCTTCACGCCCATCTCCAAAAGCTCGGAACTGCCGGTGGCTTCCTTTTTCAGTTCGGTCAAAAACCCGATGAAGCTGTCGATGTCTTTTTTGAGCAAATCGCCGGAATGCGTAGTGGGAGGTGTATGCGTCATAGTGCTTTAACAGTCAGGAAAGTAGGATTTTTTGAGAGACTACAAATATAGAAAATGTGCGGTGAACATTTCTAAAAAAACAGAAGGCTACTTTTGTTTTGCGCTAAAAATCAAGAAAGCCTAAAAGCATTGAAAATGAATACTTCACCAATAAACAAATCCCCCCTTGCCACGAACGTTTGGTTCGACGACTCCAAAATGTTCGTGCGGCTGGAAGACGGCCGCGAACTGGCCGTGCCCCTGGCGTGATTCCCCACCTTGGCCAACGCTAAAAAAAACCGAGCTGGAAAACTGGCGATTCATTGGCGGCGGCGAGGGCATCCATTGGGAAGGTTTGGACGAGGATGTTTTGATGGAGGGATTGTTTTGAGTGAAGTTAGGCCCGCACGACAAGGCTGCGCGGTAGCGAAAAAAGATAGAGTTATAACCTTATTTCAGACTGTTTTTTTTCGCTTCATTATAAACATAGACACACCAATCGGAATCTTTTTTTGATACTATAAATTCGGTGGTTTTGTTTTTACCTTCTTTGAGTAAATATTTGATTTTATTTCTAATTTCAGTTTTTAGATTTTTACCGCACCAAGATGAGTTTTCTTCGTTGAAATAAAAACTACCCACTTTGGCATCATTTTCTGTTTGAATATGCCATTCATTGTTTGTATGATTAAAGCGAACCCAAACAAAAGATTCGTCTTTTATCATTTCAAAGAAAAAATCGTTTTCCCCCATTTCTATAAGCTGGGTATCGGAAAGTTGGGCATTAGATAAAAAACTGTAGAGTGATATTATTAAAATTGGAAAAACTTTCATAGCTGTTTTGTTTATTGAGAATTATAAAAAAATAGCGGACTGTAAATCGATTACAGTCCGCTATAATCTTTTATGGACAATCTTCTGATATGTAACCATCATCACCATCTGAGGTGATTTGTTGGCATCCGTATGTATCCACAGCATCTTTTACGCACCGTGCGAAACTAATGCCACTTCCTTCACAACGGACTTCCATAGGCGGCGGGTCTATGGGGAGGTCGTCAATATAGAAGACGTAGTTACCAGAGGCAGCGTCAAATTGCACCTCAATCATATCATCATCACCAGCAGAGGCCATCGCCATTTGCAGGTCTTGATGAAACTCTTCATAAGTCACCTCGCTCTTCTTGGTTAAAGTCTCTTCTTGAAGAGATTCCTTTTGGCAAGAAGTGAAAATAAAGCCTACAAAAGCTAAAAAATAAAACAAACGCATTGTTTAAAAATTAAATTACCCTACTCTATTCGCTTTTCAGTTCCGCGGCATTCGCCTTTGCAAATGCACCGCAAATATCAAAAAAAAAAAAAAAAAAGGAACTGACAAAATTTATAGCTACAAATTTGAAAATTTTTAGCATCTAAAAATGCTATAAAAGTTAGCTATTTTAGAGCATCACTACAATAGCGAGTGTTTTTGCTACAAAAAATATCTACTTATCTTTATACTTCCTTACATTCGTCAACCCCCTCTTACAACCATTTCTGACTAACAACCACGAATCAGGACCCAATCACTCCCACCCCCGTTCCCGATATTTGCAACCCCTCCCAAAAAATATCGAGAAAATGAGCCACCCCGCGCCCTCCGCTTCCGTTTCGCTTTCGGTTGAGATTATCAAAAAAGCCTTCCGCCTGATGGCCACCGCCAAGGCGATGACCGAGCTATACGAAGAAAACAAGGCCGTGACCGCCAAGTACGTCCACGCCACCTCGCGCGGCCACGAGGCCATCCAGCTCGCGGTAGGGATGCAGCTTTTGCCGCAGGATTTCGTGGCGCCCTATTACCGCGACGATTCCATTTTGCTCGGCATCGGGATGCGGCCCTACGATTTGATGCTGCAACTTTTGGCCAAGCGCGACGACCCCTTTTCCGGCGGCCGCACCTATTATTCCCACCCCAGCCTGCGCGATGACGACAAACCCAAAATCCCGCATCAGTCGTCCGCCACGGGGATGCAGGCCATTCCGACCACCGGCGTGGCGATGGGCATCCGCTATAAAGAAATCCAAAATTTGGATGAAAATCTCGATGAAAAACCCGTGGTGGTCTGTTCCATCGGCGATGCGGCGATGACCGAGGGCGAAGTGGCGGAAGCGCTGCAAATGGCCGCGCTGAAACAGTTGCCCATCGTGTATTTGGTGCAGGACAACGAGTGGGACATTTCCGCCAACGCCGCCGAAACCCGCGCCCAAAACGCCGCCGAGTTTGCCACCGGTTTTCACGGCATCGAAACGCGCAGCATCGACGGCAGCGATTTTTACGAATCTTATCAAACTGTAAATGAGGTGTTTGCCAAAGTGCGCAACGAGCGGCGGCCGTTTCTCATCCACGCCAAAGTGCCGTTGCTGAACCACCACACTTCCGGCGTTCGCAAAGAATGGTACCGCGATGATTTGGAGGAATCCGCCGAACGCGACCCCTTTCCTAAAATGGTGCAGTTGTTAAAAAACTACGGCGTTTCCGAGGACGAAATTTCCCTTTTGGAAAACGAGGCGAAAGAGGAGGTTGCCAATGATTATCAGGAGGCTTTGCAACAGGAAGACCCGCGCCCCGACGATTTATTCACCCACGATTTTGCGCCCGCTGAAATCACCGAGGAAGCGGGCGAGCGCGCTCCCGCCGGCAAGGAAAAAACCGTGATGGTGGACGCCGCGCTCTTTGCCATCCAAGAAATAATGCGCGACCACCCCGAAGCACTTTTGTACGGTCAGGACGTGGGCGGGCGGCTCGGCGGCGTGTTCCGCGAGGCGGCCACTTTGGCGCAAAAATTTGGCGACGAGCGGGTTTTCAACACACCGATTCAAGAGGCTTTTATAATAGGAAGCACGGTCGGGATGAGCGCGGTGGGATTGAAGCCGTTCGTGGAAGTGCAGTTCGCGGATTACATTTGGCCCGGCCTCAACCAGCTTTTCACGGAAGTGGCGCGGAGTTGTTATTTGAGCGATGGAAAATGGCCGGTGAGCGCCGTCATCCGCGTGCCGATTGGCGCTTACGGCAGCGGCGGCCCGTACCATTCTTCGAGCGTGGAAAGTGTTTTGACCAATATCCGTGGGATAAAAATCGCCTACCCGAGCACCGGTGCAGATTTGAAAGGATTGATGAAAGCCGCTTTTTACGACCCCAACCCCGTGGTGATGTTGGAACATAAAGGCCTGTATTGGAGCAAGATAAAAGGCACGGAAGATTCCAAAACCGTCGAGCCGTCTAAAGATTATGTGATTCCTTTCGGAAAAGGACGAATCGCTTACGAAGCCGACGAATCCAAAATTGAAAGCGGCGAAAGTTGCTGTGTGATTTCGTACGGAATGGGCATTTACTGGGCGAAAACCGCGCGGGAAAATTTCGCCGGCCGCGTAGAAATCGTGGACTTGCGCACGCTCTTTCCATTGGATGAAAATCTGATTATCGAAAGGGTGAAAAAACACGGCCGCTGCCTGATTGTAACCGAGGAAGCATCGCACCCATCTTTCGCGGAAGCGCTCTGCGGCTTTGTGCAGCGCAAATGTTTTGAATATCTGGACGCGCCGGTAATGCTGATTGGCTCGGAAAATATGCCGGCCATTCCGCTCAATTCCACCTTGGAAGAAACGATGATTCCGAATGGGGAGAAGGTTTCGGAGAAAGTTGGGGAGTTGTTGGGTTATTAGGTTGTTGAGTTATTTAGGCTGCCGTCAATCTCAGTCTCAACCGACAGTTTAAACCGTCGGTTGCGAGCTGATATGCACTCCTGAATAACACGTCCGTGTAGCTAAAGTCCCCCTTTGGGGGATTTAGGGGGCCTTTAAAACTCAAGCCACCAAACTTTTCTTTCGGAAAACGTAATTGAAACGTTTAAAAACCCGCGCGCGGTCCGGCGTGTTTTTCTCGGTGTTTTGTTTCGGGCAGTTGATGCGCTCCAGTGCACTGTAACTCTGCGAAGCGCTCCTCCCGAACAGGCGTTCCCATAATCGCATAGCTTCTTGAGTTTGATTGTTTGAACTTACGAAAGTAAGAAATTCCTTTCAAGAATCCAAATGCAAACCGTTACAAATCAAAACATTACAAAACCGAATACAGCGAATTGTAAAAAAAGCGGGAGCGTAAAACAAGGGCGCTTCTATTTTCTTTATGGAAATAGGACGAATTTGAGTGTGCTAAAATTTATGAGAAAATCCGAGAAAGTCTTTCGCACCGCGACACGCTTAAAGCGTGAGATACCAAAACTTAGGGCATCGCCCCAAGCTCCCGTCAATCCACTGCAACACCCCCGCAGACTGAAAGTCTGCGACTACAAAACTTGGGGCAGCGCCCCAAGCCACACAGCCACACGCCGTGCACAAGCCGTACTATCACTGGCAATGCCGATGCGCCCCGCAACTCGCCGCCCAAGAAAACGGCTTCCCCGCCCCTGCAAATCCCATCGAAGTAATCAGCCCAATACTGGCGTCATACAATTGGTGGGAACGGTATTTCGGATTGGAATTGATGTCCACGTGGACGGTGATTTCACCCAAATCCTTCAAGGTTTCGGCGGTGTCCACGGCGCGGGTCACTTCGGCCCAAAGTCTTGAATAGGAATCTTTTGGGGTGATTTCCACTTCGTTTTTATAGATTTCAGAAACGCCGCGCCCCACATCCCAGAGGCAAATGGCGGTGGAATATTTGACGAATTTGCCGCGCACCTTGCTGTCGCAGCCCACGAAGATTTTGCCGCGCGGATGCACGGAAAGCCACTCTCTTACAAAGCTTCGGGTGTCGGCCACCGCTTTGCCGTGGTGGTCGCGAAAGATGGGGTTAGCAATTACTTTCATCGGGATGGGCGAACCATTTTCGCCGCCGAAATATACGCGACAAATCCCAAAACCGACCAAATGCCCAAAAACGAAGAAAGGGGAACCGAAGCTCCCCTTTCCCGTTTCAAACTAAATCAAAACAATTAACCAAACCTTAACCTGCTCTAATAACGGCACGAGCTGAAAAAAGGTTTGCCCGATATGCGAAATTTTATAAAAATATTTGAAACTTGGGATGATTTTAGACATAAAATATTGATTTTCAAAATCATAAGTGTGAAAAATTTCTGCAATTTTTTAATAAAAATCAAATAATGAGGGTTTTTTGGGTAGGGATTTTTTTAGAATATGCAAATTCTGCGTTGGAAATTTTGGCAAAATCCTCTTGAGATTAGATTAGAGTTTCTTATAAAAATTCAAAATTGGGTCAAGTTGGTGATGACTTTCCAAAATTTCTGACTTTGAAAAACTCTACGAAAACCCAAATAAGCTGACTTCAATATTGGTGCTTTCGCAGAACTTTACCGTTGAAAACGTACAGACAACGGGAGGGTTTAATTTCATCTCTCAAAATAGAACGATGAACGAATTCCCCAGCAAAAGGCAGAAAATCTTCACGCAGCCTCAAATAGATAACGCCGGATTTTGGCAGCAAACCTTTCTGAAATATCAACCTTCCGAAGTCGCTGTCAAAAGTCAAAATCATCCGGTTCTCCAAATTGGAGATGGCAATGATGTTCTCATCTTTGATGCTGGGAAATTCGCGGCCGATGGATTGGACATCGTGGCCTTTTTCTACGAGAAACTTCATCAGCTCGCCCGAAATATTCTCGTCGGCCAAAATCCTCATCCCGTTACTTTTTCAGGAAAGGGATAGCGCAGAGATTCGCGCATATCATCACGAATAAATTGAAAAATAGCCTGCAAATGCTCTTTTCGCAAGCGCGGGTAGTTGGCCAGCAACCTCTCTTCGCTCCACCCTTGCGACATCAGGTTTACCAAAAATTCTATGGAGAGACGTGTGCCTTTGATAGCGGGCTTTCCCATCAAAACTTCGGGGTCGGAAACGATGTAATCTTGCCAGTCCATTTTCTAAAATTTAAGAGCAAATTTCGGGAAATTTTATTTCGCTGTTTAATTATATTTTTCAAGGAGTGGAAGCTTTTCCAAAGTTTGAAACTTTGGAAAAAGCTCCTATTTAAAAAATCCGTCTAAATCCGCCGCATCCGTCAAATCAGCGCCTGCCTGTCGGCAGACAGGTTCCCATCACTCCGCCACCACATCATACTTATCCAACAGCCACACCAACGCCGCCATCGTCGCCGAGCCCAGTTCCAGCTCGCGCGGGTTCACGTTTTCCAAAACATCCTGCGCTGAGTGGTGCACTTCAAAATAACGGTGGTTGTCCGGCCGCATCCCGATGAGGACGATGCTATCGCTAGCCAGTTTGCCGATGTCCGCGCCTGCGCCTTGCTGGCTGAAAACGTGGATGCCATAAGGTTCCAAATCATCGCGGAACGTCTTGATTTTTTGGATGATGGCATCCGGCGCCACCATACTGATGCCGCGTGGGGTGAAGCCCCCTGCGTCGCTCTCGATGGCGATGACGTGGTTGATGTTTTGCTTTTTGGAACTGTCGGCGTAAACTTCCGCGCCGTCCAAACCGAACTCTTCATTCATAAAAAAGACGACCCGTAAAGTCCTTTTTGGTAAAATGCCGAGTTTCTTCAAAAGCCACGCGCTTTCCAGCGAATGGATGCAGCCCGCGCCGTCATCGTGCGCGCCCGTGCCCAAGTCCCAACTGTCGATGTGCCCGCCCACCAAAATCACTTCGTCCGGTTTTTCCCCGCCTTTGATTTCCGCGATGAGATTGTGCGACATCACACTGTCGTGCCACTCGCAATTCAGTTTCATATAAAATTGCAAATCAGGACGTTGCTGCAAAGCCGCACTCAGTTTTTCCGAATCGGCGGTGCTGATGGAAATCGCGGGGATTTTGCGCGGCGCGCCTTCGTAGGTCATCGAACCCGTGTGGGGAAATTCGTTGATGGTGGCGCTCAGCGAGCGGGTCACCACACCGGCCGCGCCAAATTTGGAGGCTTCCAAAGCGCCCGCCCAGCGTTGTTTCACCGCATCGCGGTAAGCGAAAAACGTATTGATGTAGGCCGCATCCATCGGGATGTTGAAAAACACGATTTTGTCTTTCACTTCCGATGCGCGGTCGGCCAGTTCTTGGAAGGATTTTACTTCGATGACTTTGGCGGAAAGCCCGTCCCCTTCCGTTGGGACGGAGCCACCGAGCGCGCAGGCATTCACCGCAAAACTCAAATCGCCATAAAAATAATGCGCTTGTTCTTCCGCGCCGCGCGTCCATTTCGGGACTTTCACGGGCTGCAAAATCGTTTTGAAACCGAGCGAATCGCAGATTTCTTTCATCCGCATCACAGCTTCGTCCGCTTCGGGCGAACCCGCCAGCCGCCCGCCGATTTCGGTGAGTTCTTTTAACCATTGGTAACCTTGGTTTTCGGTCAGGGCGGTGGTGTAGATTTTTTTGATGGTTGCCGCGTCGGAGGTTTCATTTTGCGAGAAGCCAAAAACCGGAAGACAGAAAAGGAGGAGGAATTTTTTCAACGAGGATTTATATTTGAATATCTCAAATAAAGACGATGCCTAAACATAAAAAGCCTCCGTAAAATAAGATGAGATGATTTTGGGATTTTAACAGAAAAGAGGATAGAGCTTGAGCTTGTTTTGAACTTGAAACAGCAGACTTATGTAGCATTAAACCAAGTTTGGCTTTTTATATGCGCATCAGTTGCCGACAATAGGTTATAGCCTCTTTTTTGAGCCATTCCTTTATTTACCAAATCCTCAAATCGGTCAATAGTTTTTTCAAATTCTTCGACAGTTTTATCCCCCGAAAATTGCTGCTTCAGGATTTTGATTTCTTCTTCCACTTGTTTTTCGATTGCTGCCATTGTTATATAAATTTTCTTGTTTGCACAAAATTGCGAAATCCCCTGCTAAGGACATAATCAGAAACCAGTTCATAGTAGTCCCTGATTAAGGTTCGTCTTTCCTTTTTGTTGCTATAATCGTCAATTTCAAGTCTAAGTTCTTTGAGAGCCTCTATGTTGATTGGCCTTCCGTGAGACTTCCATTTATTGTTATCGCTCAAATGACCCGCTATTTCTTTGGCCCTTTCGATTTTTTCATCTTCGGTTACTTCATTTCCCTTCAAATCGGGATTTGTCCTATGCTGATTCCAGTTTTTGAACTTATACTTGACCAACCACTTTTCTAAAAGAGCAATTGTCAAGTCTTTCGCTTGTTCATACCCCCTCAGCTCGGCAAGGTCAAAATCTTTAAGTATAATAAACTCAGCTTGGGTAAGGGTGTTGTTCTGCGCCTTGATGAGCAGCTCATTAATTTTATCAAGATAACCAAGAGCCGCTACAAGTCTCCCTTCGCGGTTTTGAACTTGAGGGTCAATAGGCCCAAGAACCGAAAAATAATCCATATAGATGTTATCACCACTCATACAAAAAATTGTTCCCGCGCTATATGCATAATCAGGTACAATAAAGTTTACTTCTGTATAATGATTTCTGAGGATATTGACGAACCTTTCTACCACATTTGCACTCCCTCCCCCAGTAGTGAGAACTATGTTAATTCTTTCTTTTTTCGCTTCATCATTGGCAAGGTCTTCAACAATCTTTAGGAAAAAATTTTCGCCTCCTTCAAAAGGGCCGAAATAGGTTAGAATATCAGCATTAAAATGTTCTTCTAAAGATTTAAGCCTTTCATTTAAAAGACGGTGTATTTTGTCATCTAATGCTGGTTTCATTTCGCAAAAATAGTGGATTAGCGTTTTTTAATGGATTGTATCACCCTCCACTCGCCACCTGCATCAAAATCCCGCACAAATACGCCCCGTAAGTACCCAGCGCATATCCCAAAACGGCCAGCAAAACTCCCACAGGAGCGAGAGACGGATGAAACGCCCCCGCCACAATCGGCGCGCTGGCGGCGCCGCCCACATTGGCTTGGCTGCCCACAGCCACAAAGAAAAACGGCGCCTTGATGAGCCGCCCCACCAGCAACAGCAAAATCACGTGGACAATCATCCAAATAAAGCCGACCATAAAAAGGCCTGGATTGTCGAAGACGGCCAACACGTTCATTTTCATACCGATAGTGGCCACGAGAATGTAAAGCATCGCACTGCCCAGCTTGCTCGCGCCGGCGCCTTCCAGCTCGCGGGTTTTGGTAAAACTCAGAATAATTCCAATGGTGGTGGCAATCACAATCAGCCAAAAGAAACCGCTGGTGAGGCTGAATTTGGCGAGTTCCGGCGCGTGTTCTGCGATGGCCGGCCCAATCAAATCCGCACCGAAATGCCCGATGGCGGTAGCGCCAAATCCCACGGCGAGGATTATCATAATATCTGTCAGGCTCGGAATTTTGGCGATGCTCAGTTGGTAGTTTTCCACCTTTTCGCGAAGGCGGGTAACGGCGGAAGAATCAGCTTTAAAGAATTTGTCCACCCGCTCGGAAACGCCCGCCCCGTATAGCAAAAATGCCATCCAAACATTGGCCACAATCACGTCCACGGCGATGGTGGCGGAGAACAATTCGCCGGAAGGTTGGAACACCTCGAACATCGCGGCTTGGTTGGCGCCGCCGCCAATCCAACTGCCGGCGATAGTGGCGAGGCCGCGCCACACTTCGTCGGGACCGGCGCCGCCCACCGTTTCCGGCGAAAAAGTGCTGACAATCAAAATAGCCAGCGGCCCGCCGATGACGATGCCGACCGTGCCCGTCAAAAACATCAGCCCCGCCTTGGCGCGCAGCCGCCAGATTTCTTTCAAATCGATGGAAAGCGTGAGCAGCACCAGCGAAGTGGGCAGCAAATAGCGCGATGCGACGAAGTACAGATTGCTTTGCTCGCCGTCAATCACGCCCAGCGAATTGAAAATGGACGGCACGAAATAACACAGCAACAGCGCGGGGACGTAGGTGTAAAATTTTTGCCAGCCGGCTTTTTTGCTATGCGAAGTGTAAAAGATAGCACCGAGGATGACGGCGAGCAGGCCGAGAACCACGGCATCGTTGGTCAGCAGCGGGGTGGATTCGTTTTCCATTTATTCGGGGACGTATAGTTTGAGGCACTCAATAAAGGAAAAATGTTTGAGATGAGCGGACTTTTGGAAAACTGCCACGATTATTTAGATTCATCTTCGGAACCTGAAAAACCATCCTCTTTCGTTTCCAATGTAAAACCCATTACGGGCGCGAGACATTTCAAAATTCCATACACCTTGGGGTCTTCATAAATCACGGTTACCTCTGACATTTTTTGAAAATTTTGACTAAAGTAAAACAACTCACAAAAACCGCGCTTGCAAATCCGGCGTGGGCAGCCAGCAACTTTCTTGCTTGCCAAACCAGCGGTAGCGGTTTTTCGCGATGAAGGAATACACTGCGTCGCGGATGAATTTCGGAACGATGAGAAAGCCGCGCATCAACTTCCAAAAACCTCCCAAATCGCCCAGCATCCGAATGGCGGCGGAGGATTTTTGGTATAAAATTCCCTCGCGGAAATAGAGGAACGACTCGAAATTTTCGGTTTCTAAATCGTTCTTTTTCAGGATGTTCTGTCCAATGTCGGATTGCAGGGCGCTGAAGTGGAACCGGCTATCGGGGTCTCTTTCGATGATAAACTGGACGGTGCCGTTGCACAGATTGCACACCCCATCGAAAAGGACGAGACGGTGGGGAAGATTTTTGCTTTCTGAAAAATTTGCCATTGAAAAATTCATTGCAAAAATAGTGCGGGACAAAACGGCGGATAGAAATAAAGCGAGATACCTGACAGGTTTTGGAAACCTATTTGGTTTTTTCGATTTCTAAATCCAATCTATCAAAATTTAAATTTTGGGAACGGAATGTTTGTCCGCGCCGCCGAGAGGGTATCGCGTTCTTATAGTATGAGAGCTTGCAAACCTAGCACCCCCGAGCGCATCAAGAAGATTTTTTAGCGATGAAATACATTGATTTTCAACAACTTAAAAACAAACCTTCGCCAATCCTTGAAAATAGTATAATCAAAATTGGATGGGTTCAACAATTCATCGTAATATTGCAATGTTTTTATAAACAGCTTTATGGGACTTACCCGCACCGATTTATTCACAAAAGAGCAAAACCAACTGGCCGCGATGGCCAAAGCACTGGCGCACCCCGCGCGCATCGCTATTTTGGAACACCTGCTGGCCGCCAATTCCTGCATCAATAGTGACTTGGTGGAAGTGCTGGGACTCGCCCAGCCCACCATTTCCCAACATCTGAACGAGCTGAAAACCGCCGGCCTGATTCAAGGCACGGTGGAAGGCACGCGGATGTGCTACTGCATCAATCCTGAAAAATGGCAAATGGTGCAACGGAAAATTGGCGGGCTTTTTAATCTTTTGAAAACAAAAATGGACTGCTGCTGAGGTAAAATCGCACGGCCGGGTGATTTAATGACCCTGATAAAACCGCAAATCTGTAAAATCGCACGGCCGGGCGATTCTACTGTTAATCGCAAAATTGCAATACACAAATGGAAACAATTCATAGTAAAGACGGACGGCCGGCCGTCTCACCCAAACTCCACGTTTCGCTTTACGTGAGCCACATCGGAAAAACCGTTGATTTTTACCAAAATTTCTTCGGTCAAAAAGCGGAAAAGCAAAAGCTGAAATACGCCAAGTTTGAACTGGAAAACCCCGGCCTCGTCATTTCGTTTGTGGAAAATGCGGAGCGCGTACAGCCCAATTTCGGTCATCTCGGACTGCGTGTCAATTCCAAGGAAGAATTGATGCAACGGCTGCAACAATTTCAAAACCAGCAACTTCCCATTAAAGAGGAGATGGGCGTGAAATGTTGCTATTCCGAGCAGGACAAATTTTGGGCGCAAGACCCCGACGGCCACCAATGGGAAATTTACCACTTTCACCAAGACGTGGAATTCAATGACCCTGCCTATGATTTAAACCCTTCGACAAGCTCTGGACAGGCTACTGAAAACTGCGCCCGCGAAACGGCCGAACCTTCCCAAGAAAAAGAACCAGCAATGGCGGGGGACTGCTGTGCGGCAGGGAGCAACTGTTGTTAATTAGAAAACCTTGCAGGTTAAAAGAAAATCCGCAAAGTCTCCAGTGCCGTTGTCCCCCCATTTGGGTTAGGGGGCTAATTTCCATCGAATTACTATCGTATTGCCATTGAATTACCGCCTTTTTATTTCCGAATTTATCGGCACTTTCGCCCTTGTTTTTTTCGGCGCGGGCGCGGTTTTGGCGGATGAGTTTTCCGGCGGCGCGTTGGGAAATGTCGGTATTGCCGCCGTTTTTGGTGCGGTGGTTTCGGGGGTCATTTATGCGCTGGGGCCAATCAGCGGCGCGCACATTAACCCGGCCGTCAGCATCGCTTTTGCCCTTAGCGGGAAATTCGCCTGGCGCAAAGTTCCGTGGTACGCGGCGGCGCAATTTCTCGGTGCGGCGCTTGCTTCTTTTTTGCTTTCTGTGATTTTGCCAAGCGTGGAAACCTTCGGGCAAACCCAGCCCCACACCGGCATTTGGCCCACTTTTCTTTTGGAATTCATCTTCACTTTCTTTCTGATGTTGGTCATCATTTTTGTGAGCACCGGCAGCAAGGAGCAAGGTTTGATGGCCGGCCTCGCCATCGGCCTCACCGTATTTTTGGAAGCCGCGATGGGCGGCCCGCTCACCGGCGCCTCAATGAACCCCGCCCGCAGTTTTGGCCCCGATGTGGCGGCGGGCGATTTTTCCAACCTTTGGATTTATTTTTTTGCGCCAGTTTTGGGGGCGGCCTTTTCTATATTAATATGGAGAGTTTTGAAAACCCCCATTCCCTAAAGGGGGTTTTGATGCGTGAATATTTTGCGCTTAACTTTCTCAAAAAAACTCATTCAACGCAGCGTTTTACGTTTCAATTTTCCACTCCGGCAACCCCCTTTGCCGAGCATCGTTGCCGATACGGCACACGGTGGGGGATTGGGGGCCTGCGCAAGATGAATGACTTTCAACACAATTTTCAACTTTCCTCGTTCAAATCCGTTCCAAATCCCACAAAACAATCCCAATGAAAAACGTACTCGTCCTCTGCACCGGAAACTCTTGCCGCAGCCAAATGATGCAAGGCTACCTCCGCAAAATGACTGGAATGCGCGCCAAGATTTACAGCGCCGGCACCCGTGCCATCGGCATCAATCCCTTGGCCATCAATGTGATGAAAGAAGACGGCGTGGATATTTCCGACCAAACCTCCAACGACGTGGAAATTTTCCGCAACGCCCACCTCGATTTTATTTTGACGGTGTGCGACAATGCCAAGGAAGAATGCCCGTGGTTCCCTTCGGAGGCGCAGCGCTTTCACCAAAGCTTTGAAGACCCCGCTTCTTTCGAGGGTTCGCCAGCCGAAACTTTGGTAAAATTCCGCGAGGTGCGCGACCAAATCAAACAGTACGCGGAAAAATTTGCGAACAATCAACTGAGGTAGCGCGCTTTTTCCTTTCTTTTGAACGAAATTTCGACACCTTAAATTTCCGCTATGGAAGGAATGATTGAACTGGCCAGTATCTTGGTCCTCAGTGTATTGGCACAGTGGTTTGCTTGGAAAGTAAAAGTTCCGGCCATCCTCCCGCTCATCGTGATTGGCCTCGCAATGGGGCCGCTCTCCACTTTTTTAACCCCTTACGGAGATAAACTGCTCGACGGCGATGCCATTTTTACTGGCGATCTGCTCTTCGCTTTTGTGTCCATTTCGGTGGGCGTGATTTTGTTTGAAGGCGGCCTCACCTTGAAAATCAAAGAAATCCGCCACCAAGCGGGGATGGTGCGAAACCTCTTGATTTTTGGCCCCATTATCACCTTGGTGGTCGGTGGTTTTGCCGCGCATTATCTGATGGGGTTGGAATATCGGCTGGCCTTTCTCTTCGGCGCGCTCATCATCGTGTCCGGCCCCACGGTGGTCATCCCGATTTTGCGAAACGTGCGGCCCAATGCGCGCATCAACAACGTCTTGAAATGGGAAGGAATCCTCATCGATCCCATCGGCGCGTTGATGGCCGTTTTGGTGTATGAATTTATACAGACCGCCCATTTTGAGGGCAATGATACTTTAGAAGCGGCCAAAGAATTTTTCATCACCATCAGCAGCGGCATCGTCATCGGGGCGCTGGTCGCCCTATTTTTGAGATGGCTCTTGCAGAAAAACCGCATCCCCAGTTATCTGCACAATATCGTATCACTGGGGCTGGTGATTTTTGCCTTCACTTTTGCCGAAATGATTGCCCACGAAGCCGGCTTGATGAGCACCACTTTTATGGGGATTATGCTTGCCAATATGAAAGTGGAGGAGTTCAAAAAAATCCTATCTTTCAAAGAAGATGTCTCGATTATTTTGATTTCGGTGCTGTTTCTTTTGCTCTCCAGCCGCATTAATATGGAGCAAATTGAGAAGCTGGGCTGGTCTGCCTTGCTGCTGTTTTTGGTGGTGATTTTGGTCATCCGCCCGCTCATCGTTTGGGTCAGCGCGGTAGGCAGCAAATTCACTTGGCAGGAAAAAACCTTGCTCGCCTGGATTGGCCCCAAGGGAATCGTGGCCGCCGCCGTGGCTTCGCTTTTTGCCTTGCAGCTCACCACCGAGGCCGAAAATTCCCCCATCAATGCCGAGCAGGCCGAACTGATTCTGCCGCTTACTTTTTTGATGATTGTGGGAACGGTGGTCATTCAAGGTTCCACGGCAAAACCCATCGCACAATTATTGGGCGTCATCCGCAAGGAGCCGCGCGGCTATCTGATAGCCGGCGCCAATGAAAATGCCCGTTTTATCGCACGGTTTTTAAGAAAGCGGAAAATCGAGGTGACTTTGGCCGACACTTCCAAAGCCAATATTTCACAGGCACGCGAGGAAGGTTTTGAAGTGTATGAAGGCAACATCTTGGGTGAAACCGTCTTCGACGAACTCGACCTTTCGCGGCTTGGAAAATTATTGGCCATCACCAGCAGCGGCGAGGTAAACAGCTTGGCCACAAGTTATTACGAAGGCGAATTTGGTGGCGAAAACACCTACCGCATCAGCAGCCGCACCGAGAAAGAAATGGGCGAAATGGAGCTGCCTAAAAATGTGCTTTTCCAAGGCAAAGTGGACTATCTGGAACTCGCCCAAGCTATTCGCCAACATAAAAATATGGTCGTTGGGCCCTGCGAGGATCTGGAAGATTATGATCAACTCATCAAGCCCTACCGCGGCCAAATCATCCCGATGTTCCTCATCCCCGAAAATGGCGATCCAAAAGTGATTTCCAAGCAAATGCCAAATTTCAGCAAAGGCGACCGGCTGGCGTTTATTCCCGCCGCATCACAAAAAAGAGTGGAGGAAGAGACGGAAGTTATGCTTTCGTAGCGGGTCAGGCATTGAGAAATACACTTCATATTTAACTACTGAATAATCATATTGTCCCATTGGCCAATTGCCTCATTGGCAGATTGTCCGGTTAATCAAATTTCCACCGTATCCCCGCTTTTGATCCACCCCACTTTTCCATCGGGCAGTTTTATTTTTTTCCAGTTTTCAAAATATTCCGTCACCGTGATTTTCGCCCCTTCGTGGAGAATAAAAACGTCCTCGGCATTTTCGCTGGGGCCAGACTTGGCGTAGCTGCTCGGCCTCATCACGATGGCGGAGCGGTTGCTGGAAAGATAATTTTGGTGCGAATACGCCAAGGCTAAAAATACCACGCCCAGCAAAAACCCAAACACCGCCAAAACAAAGCCCAGCCTACGTTTGCCGCTGAAAAGATATAGAAAAGTACCCGCCAGCAATCCCGCGAAAGCCACTACCGAAAGCCACGCCCAGCCACTGGGCGAAAAAGCTTTTAACACCGAGAGATAAATCGTGCGCACCATCGGTTTGGGCATTTCCTCAAAGCGGTCAATCGTCGCTTCTTTGGCAATTTTCAAATTTTGTTGCACGTCATCATCGTAGCGGTCAAGCTGCGCCGCACGCTCGTAATTCAAGATGGCTTCCGCCAAATGATTGGCCTTGAAATGTGCATTGCCAAGATTGTAATAAAGCGCCGAATTTTCATAGCCTAATTTTACAATACTATCATAAAAAGCAATGGCACTTTTCCATTCTTTTTTTTGATAGAATTCATTACCTTTTTGGAACAGGTTTTCCGCATTTTGTGCTTGTGCCAAAAGTGTTAAAGAAAAAGCAAAGAATAAAAAAAAGTATCTCACGATTTTTTCAAAAATTAAATACACCAACAATATTACATTTCGAGTATCCTCAAAGTGTAGTTAGCCCCCCTTTGGGGGGTTGGGGGGCTTGCCTAAACTTTCCTATCAATTTCCGTCAGCAGCCGCGCCGTTGCCTCATAATCCTCCCGCGGATTGGTACTCGAAGCCGCGGTAAACCGAGCCATTTCCGCGCGGTTCATCGTGGCGGTGGCTTGCTCCGCCGTTTCTTCGGCAATGCCTTTTTCCAGCAATTTCTCTTTGATAAAATCTTTGGAAAGCTGGCTCTGCGAAATTGAAAATTTATCGGAAAAATAGCCCCACAGCGCCGCGCTCAATTCGTTGTAAAACGCTTCGCGGCTTTCCTTTTCCAGTTCTTTTTTGGCTTTCGCCAAGCGGCGTTTTGCTTCTTTGCTCGCCTTTTGGCTACGGATAAGTTGCTGGTTTTCAGCACCTCTATTTTTTAGATAAAAGAATCCCAACATTCCCGCGAAGGCAAAGCCCATCCCGCCCAGCAGCGAAACGAACAGCGGTGAATTTAAAAACCGAGCGCCGCGTTCGTGAAATTTTCCAGCGTCCGTTTTTATATATAAAATGTCTTTGCCGATGAATCCCACCGTTTCTTTTTCACTGCTCGCGATGCCGTTTTCATTCGGTTGCGAAGGCGCGCCAGTTACCGTAATTTCCATTGGTTCAGAACTTTCCGTAACATACCGCTCCCGTTTCGGGTCAAAATAATGGAACTGGATTTCGGGAATTTTGTACGTTCCGCCATAGCGCGGAATCAGCAGATATTCGTAGGTTTTCGTGCCGCCCATCCCACCGGAATTGACCGCAATTTTCTCGGTGATTTTCGGGTCGTAAATTTCAAAGGCATTCGGGATTTCCGGCTGGGGCGGTTCTATCAATTTCAGGTTTCCCTGTCCCGAAATTTTGATGGTCAAAGTCGCGGATTCGTTGGCGGTCAGTTCGTTGCGGCTCAGATTGACCTCCATATTATAATCGCCCACCGCACCCGCAAAGCCGCTGGGTTTGTCTTTTTCTGGCAGCGCCCGTACGTTGATTGTGGGAAAATATTGCTCGGCGTTCAGATTGATGCGCCGCGTTTCCGGTCCGAAAATCGTCCGGCGACCCGTGGGAACACTGGTAGGGATTTCAAACTCCACCGTCCCCGAACTGATGCTGCCGTTGCGCTGCGGAATTAAAACCATCTGCTGGATGATGGCCGTTGTAAATCGCTGGTTTTGATACGTTTCCTCCGAAGTTTTCACCCTTCCGATGTCAATGTTTTCTTTATAAAATCCCGTAAAGTCCGGCTGGTCCTGCAGCGCCGGATTGTCAATGTCCACGTTGAAATAAAATTTATAACTGGCCACGATCGGCTCGCCCACAAAAGGCCGCGTATTGGAAACGGGGATGCGGAAAAACGCGCTTTTTTCTGCCTTGGCATACGGGTCGTTCGGGTCTTTCGGACGCTCCGACTGTGGCACTACTTTCACCGTAAACGGCTGACTGCGAAGGGTTTTCCCATCCACGTCCACCGTGGCCGCGCCAATGGTGAACACGCCCGTTTGCCTTGGTTTCAAAATGAAACTCCACGAATAATTCTGGCTCATCCGACCGTTGATGATCTGCGTCTGCGAACTTTGATTGGGGCCGCCTTCCACCCGAAAATTGATTAAATCCGGCGCCCGAAAATTGCGTCCTCTTTCATTCAAAGAAAATGTTACGGTGAACCGTTCATTTTTCCCCACTTCCGTTTTGCTTGGCTTGGCCGAAAATTGTTGCGCGTTTCCCACTATAGAAAATAGATGAAAAATGCTACAAAATAGGATTTGAAAAGCTCCTTTCATTACCAATTTTTTTCCGTTTTTATCGGCTTTTCTTTAATCTTTTGTTGATTCAGTTTCCGCTGGATTTCCTGCTCATCTTTATCCAAAGATTTTAACAACCGCTCCGCATCTTCCCGCGAAATTTGCTCTTTGCGTGGTTCGCCTTCGCCATCCTTTGGCTCAGGTTTTGGTTCGTTCGGCTTTCGCTTGCCCCGCTCATCTTTCGGTTCGTTTTCTTGATTTTGTTGGTCGTTTTGCTGTTGATTTTCCTGCTGCTTTTCGTCCTGTTTTTTATCTTGATTTTCTTTGTTTTCTTGGTCTTGGTTTTTATCCTGATTTTCCTGTTCCTCTTCCAGCTTCTCTTTTAATGCTGTTAATTTGGGATTATTCGGAAACTGATTCAAACCCTTATTGACCGTTTGCATTGCAATTTCTTTATTTCCTTGAATATATTCTTGCGAACTCAAATTGAAAAATTCCTCGGCATTTTGACTCCAAGAAACTCTTACAAAAATCAATAAAATCAGACTAAAAAGTACTTTCAATTTCGGATACATCTTTTAATCTTTTAATGAAGGAATTATAGTAGGCAACCGTTTGGTCTTCTTGCAATCCATTTTGCATCAAGGTAAATGCCTTAGAAAATTGACTTTGCGCTACCAAAACATCCGCCTGCGCTTTTAATTTTTTTGCAAACTCGGAAGGTTTAATTTTCTCATCATTTTGATTTTGTTGCTGTTCTTGTTTTTTTATTCTCGCTAACGTTTGCGCCAAATTGTAGCGCGTTTCATCATCTCTTGGGTTTAATTTCAGGGCGCTTTTATACGAATTGGCCGCCTCTTTCCATTTCTCCTGTTTTGCCAATGCATTTCCCAAATTATGAAAGGCTTGGGCCTGAATATTTTTTTCCTCCACAGTAGTCGCCACCTTCGCAAACTCTTTCGCCGCCTCGTCAAAACGTTCTTGTTTATAAAGCGCATTTCCCAAATTAAATTGCGCTATTTCAGGATTTTCAGCCTCTTCTTCATTTAAATAATTACTGTATTTTATTTCCGCCTCATCATACTTTTTTTCTGAATACAATTCATTGCCCTCTTTTACTTCATTTTTTGAAAATTGCGCATTCAAAATAGTTGAAATAAAAAGAAGAAAAATGGTTGATATTTTTAAAAAACTACTCCTCATTTTTATCACTTAAAAAGTGCCAATTTTTTAAACCATTGTGTTTTCCGTTCCAGTATCAAAACATCCAAAACCAATAGCAAAAGTGCCAACCCCAAAAACCACTGAAATTGGTCTTGATAATCGGAAAAAACCTGTGATTCAAATTCCTTTTTTTCCATCTGTTCGATTTCTTCCATCAGAAAGTTCACCGTTTCGCGCGTATTTCTACCATTGATGTAACCACCGTCGGTGGTGCGCGAAATCTCTTTCAAAAGGCTCGGACGCAATTGTGAAACCACCACTTCGCCGCTCCTATCTTTCATATAACCAACCGTATAGCCTTTCCGAACGTCGGGAATCGGGCCGCCGCGCTCCGTGCCGATCCCGATGGTGTAAATCCGGATGCCCAATTCCTTGGCTTGTTCCGCCGCCTCCAAAAATCCCTCTTCGTGGTCTTCGCCGTCCGTCAAAATAACCAGCACACGATTTTTCTGTTCCTCATCGTCAAAATAGCCCGTGGCCAGTTCAATCGCTTCGGCAATCGCCGTCCCCTGCGAAGGGATAATTTCCGTGTCCACCGTTTTCAAAAACAGCCGCGCCGCGCCATAATCGCTGGTAATCGGCAACTGCGGATAGGCGCGCCCCGCGTAGATAATAATGCCCACGCGGTCACTCACCAATTTATCTAACGTTCTCGAAATCAATTGTTTGGATTTCTCCAAACGGTTTGGCCGGATGTCTTCTGCCAGCATACTTTTGCTCACGTCCAACGCAAAAACAATGTCCACGCCTTCGCGCTTCACGGTTTCCAACTGGCTTCCCACTTTGGGATTTACCAGTGCGACGGTGAGCGCGGCCACCGCCAGCAATCCCAAAATCAGTTTCAAAACCGGCTTGTTGCGGCTGCGCTCGGGCGCCATTTTTTGGAGCAAATCAGCATCGCCAAATTGGCGGCGCGCCCGACGTTTCCATAGCCACATCGCCGCAAAAAGCACCGCCAGCGCGGGAATCAGCGCCAGCAACCAAAAATAATGTGGATGGTCAAGCTCGTACATTTTTATATGAAACTTCTAAAAACGGTGAAGCGCAAAAACATTTCCAAACTAAAAAGAATCAGCGCGGCCAGCGCAAATTCCTCAAATTTTTCATCGAACGAATAAAATTTCAGTTCCTGCAATTTGGTCTTTTCGAGTTTGTCAATTTCTTTATAAATGGCTTCCAACTTTTGATTGTCAGTGGCCCTAAAGTATTGTCCGCCCGTTTGTTGCGCAATGTTTTTCAATAAATCTTCGTCAATGTTCACGGGCTGGTTTTGGTAAATAAAGTTGCCGCGAAAATCCACTGCGGCAGGGGTCGGCGCCACGCCTTTGGTCCCCACGCCGATCGTATAAACGCGGATACCGAATTCCTCGGCCAGTTGCGCGGCGGTCAGCGGGTCGATTTGGCCGGCATTGTTTTCGCCGTCCGTCAAAAGGATGACAACTTTGCCTTTTGCTTCGCTGTCTTTCAGGCGATTAACCGCCGTGGCGAGTCCCATTCCGATGGCGGTTTGATTCTCGATTAGGCCAAATTTTAAACCATCGATTCCCATTCTCAAAATTCGATGATCGCTGGTAAGCGGGGTTTGTGTAAAAGCCTCGCCCGCATAGGCTACCAATCCAATTCGGTCGTTTGGACGGTCAGCCACAAATTCTGTCGCTACCTTTTTTGTAGCTCCCAATCGATTGGGTTTCAGGTCTTTCGCGAGCATACTACTTGATAAATCCACCGCCATCACAATGTCGATGCCCTCGGCGGATTTGGTTTTGGAATTTTCCTCGGAGGTGCGCGGTCGCGCCAAAGCCACAATCGTCAACCCAATCGCTAAAATTCTTAAAATGAATAAAATAGGGCGGAGTTTGGCAAGCCAATTACCGCCCGTTCCCGCCAAAAATTCTGCGCTGGGAAATTTCAGCTCCGGCGCTTGGTCGTGGTAGCGCAGCCACTGCCACAAAATGAGCGGCGGCAGCACCAACAGCAGCCAGAAAAATTCCGGATTTTCAAACTGGTAGTTCCACATTTTCCTTTTTTTCGGAGGGTTTCAAAGCGGTCAAAAATTGATCCGCCGTTCTCATACTTTGCTCATTTTCAGCCGCTCCAGTTTTCTCTTTGGCAAATTTTACCAGCGAGCTGCGCATAAAAAGCCGCGCCGTTCTTTCTTTCAATTCGGATGAGATGGGGAGCGTTCTGATTTGTTCGATAACTTCATCGGCGGTGCTTTCCATCGCGTTCATACGCTTTTCTTTTTCCAAAAAGAGACGCAGAATGTCCGTCAAGCGGGAATAAAATTCTTTCAGATTTCCAGCTTGCCAAAGTTGTTCTTTTTCCAGTTCGCGCAGTTGATACTGGGCGTATTCGTAAGGCGTAAGTTTTTGTTGCAGAGTGGGTTGTGCAGGTTTTTTGGGTTTTTTGATAAAATAAATCGCCAAAATGACTAAACCAATGAGCGCCACCAAAATCAGCGCGCCATATATATAAGGCGTCCAAACGAAAGGTGGTTCCAGCGGTTTTTTAATGTCGTAATAATCTTGCTCTTCCGACAGTTCTGGGAAGCTCACCGAAATGCCAATCGACTGGGAAACAGCGGATTGTCCGTTGGCGGAAAAGGTCAGTGGCGGGATGGCGGCCACTCCGCTGTCGAAAGAAGTCAAAATTAGATTTTGCCGCAACCGCCAATATCCTTTGTCGGAAACCGTGTCCAATTTTTGGGCTTCCACCAATTCGATTCCCACAATCGAATCCGGCCACGCCGGCCATTGAAAATCAGTTTTTTGTGGAATTTTGGCTTTTAGCGAAAGCATAATTTGTTCGCCAATTAAAATGCGATTGGTATCGGCTTCCGCCGAAAATTGCGGTTGCGCAATTGCGGAAATTCCGCATAAAATCCAAAAAATGAAAAGGCAGCTACGCATTTGTAAATTTTGAATTTGAAAAGCCAAATTGTGGCGCTTTTTTGTGCCATCCCTTCGGGATTCTTACGTTTGAAATATGGCCGCAATTTTCGACATCGCACTTACGTACGATGCTATCAATATGTCGTGCCTTTGGCACTACAACTTGTGATGCTTTATAGTCCCAAAGGGACGCCATATTGATAGCCCCAATCGTAAGATTGGGGTATGCACGCAAGAACATCTTTAAAACGTCAGAGTGCCATCGGCACCACACGTTACTGTGCAACAAAACTCTACTATTTTTAATAAAAAATAAAAATCTCACCTTGCACTTTTTTGTTTAAGATATCCCAACAATTTTGCTGGATACGATTCATCAATTCGGATGGAAATTTGCCCTGCGCCACTTCGCAAAAAACCTTCCCTGAAATTTTTCTGATAATAATTGAATCTTTCGTGCAGCTTTTTGCGCAATTTTTTAGAGGAAGTATTCACCCAATGGACTCTGCCGGTTTCGGGGTCTTGCATCGGCACAATTCCAAGTTTCGGTAAATTTTCTTCGCGCGGATCGTAAATGCGGATGCCGGTTACATCGTGTTTTTGCGAAGCGATTTTCAAGGGGTCACGGTAATTCTCATCATTGAAATCACTGAGAACGAAAGCGATAGCCCGCTTTTTTTGAATCCCGCTAAAATAGCGCAACGCCTCGGCAATATCCGTTTTTTGGCTTTCGGGTTTTAATTCTATCAATTCTCTAATAATCCGTAAAATATGGCTGCGTCCTTTTTTCGGTGGGATAAATTGTTCGATTTTATCACTAAAAAATAATATACCAACTTTATCATTATTTTGAATCGCCGAAAAGGCTAAAGTCGCGCAAATTTCAGTTATCATTTCCCGCTTCAATTGCACTCGCGAACCGAACAATCCTGACCCCGAAACATCCACCAAAAGCATAAAGGTCAATTCGCGTTCTTCTTCAAAAACTTTGATATACGGTTCGTTCAACTTGGCCGTAACATTCCAATCGATACTGCGAATATCATCGCCAATGTCATATTTCCGCACCTCAGAAAAGGCCATTCCGCGCCCCTTGAAACTACTGTGGTATTGGCCCGAAAAAATGTGGTTGGAAAGCCGCCGCGTTTTGATTTCGATGCGGCGCACTTTTTTGATTAAATCCTGCGTATTCATTTTCCAGTTTGCAATTTTTCAGTTTGCAGTTTGCAATATTGCCAACTGCTGACTGCCAACTGTTTACGGTACTTCCACCCTATCCAAAATCTGCTTCACGATATCCTCGGAAGTCACGTTTTCCGCCTCGGCTTCGTAGGTGATGCCGATGCGGTGGCGGAGAACATCCAGCGCCACGGCGCGCACATCTTCGGGGATGACGTAGCCGCGCCTTTTGATGAAAGCGAAGACCCGCGCGGCGTTCGCCAGTCCAATGCTGCCGCGGGGCGACGCGCCAAAACTGATGAGCGGTTTCAAATTTTGCAATCGAAAATCTTCGGGGCGGCGGGTGGCGAAAATGATGTCGAGAATGTATTTTTCGATTTTTTCGTCCATATACACTTGCTTCACGGTTTGGCGTGCCTGCAAAATGGTTTGCGTGTTTACGACCGGCCTAATTTCTTCCGCGCCGCCCCTCAAATTCTGCCGCATTATCAGCCGTTCCTCCTCCATCTTGGGATAAGTAATGACGGTTTTCAACATAAAACGATCGCTTTGAGCTTCCGGCAACGGATATGTACCTTCCTGTTCCACAGGGTTTTGCGTAGCAAGAACCAGAAACGGCTCCGGTAATTTGAAAGTAGTGTCGCCGATGGTAACCTGCCGCTCCTGCATCGCTTCCAGCAGCGCGCTTTGCACCTTGGCGGGCGCGCGGTTTATCTCGTCGGCGAGGACGAAATTGGCGAAAATCGGCCCTTGCTTTACCGAAAACTTATTTTCATTGAGATTGTAAATCTGCGTGCCTACCACATCCGACGGGAGCAAATCCGGCGTAAACTGCACGCGGCTGAAATCGGCATCGATGGCTTTAGACAACGAGCTGATGGCCAAGGTTTTGGCGAGGCCCGGCACCCCTTCCAAAAGAATGTGGCCGTTTCCCAAAAGCGCTAAAAGTAAGCGCTCCAGCATCGTTTTTTGTCCGATGATGGATTTTTGGATTTCCATCAAAAGCAAATCTATAAAGGCGCTTTCCTCCTTTATTTTTTCGTTAAGAATTTGAATGTCAGTATTTTCTTGCGAAATTTCCATACGGTTCTGTGGCGTTTTTACGAAAGTGCAAAACTATGATTTGGACGAATGTTAAATGACACGGCAAAGTTTACGCGGCGGCCGCGCAATTAGTGAGGATTACCCGTTAAAATCTTGTTAAAAACCTGTCAAACAAAATGCTTTATGCGCTTTGGCCGTTACGAAAAAAGCACTTCATTTGGATTATCCAATCGTGCCGTTTTTGATATAAAATTTTTACCGAGACTTATATTTCCCAAAACAAGAAAAAAATGCTAATGCTTTGATTTCTAATTGATTGATAATCGGGGAATTATTCGTTTGGGATACATTTTGAGAATAAAGAAAAAAAGGGGGCTTTGAAAAACTTTATTAAAATTTTTGCTTTCAATCTGATGGCGTTTTTCGCAATGGCCCAGCCCGTGGTGAAACACGGCGAGCTGGATCTGCGCCAAGTCGATTTTGAAAACTTGCCCATTCAATCGCTGGACGGCCACTGGACCGTATTTCCCCATCGGCTATTGACGCCCGCCCAGTCGTTGCCCGCCGTGGAAAAAAGCCTGCACGTCCCGTTTTTGCAGAATTGGCGCGACATCCCCGCAATGGAAACGGGCTTCCACGAATTTGGCGCCGCCACTTATTGCCTCACCATTTGGATGCCCGAAAAATTTCCCCAACAGGGATTCCGCATCGGGCATATCAATACCGCTTTTGAAATGTATTTGAACGGCGCAGAAATTTTTGGAGCGGGACAAGTGTCTGAAAATGAAGACGATGCGATTCCCAATAAATATCAAAGTTTTAAAGTGGCCGATTTGAAACCCGGCAAAAACGAACTGCGCTTGCTGATTTCCAACTTCCACCACCACCGCGGCGGGCCGGAAATGGCGGTGCAGATGAGCGCGGTGAACAACCTTCTTTATAAAAGAAATTTGGAGCTGGGCAGCGCGCTCTTTTTGGCGGGCTGCCTTTTGTTGGCGGGCGTTTTCGCGATTGGTCTTTTTTGGTTCAAGACCAAAGATTTGTCCGGCCTCTTTTTCGCGCTTTTCACATTTGCCTACGCTATTTGGGTTTTGAGTTCGGAATACGGCATCGTCAATTCCATTTTTCAAGATTTGGAGTGGGTGGTGGCGATTCGGCTGGAATATCTGTCCGTTTTCGTGAGCGTGATTTTCTACGTTTATTTCGCAAAAATTACATTGATTAAAGAGCTGCCCGCGTGGATTTTTCACACCGTGGCGGGCATCACGGCGGGGCTGGCGTTTACCATCGCATTTTTGCCCCCGCCGGTCATCACGCTTTTGATACCTTATTATTATGTGTTTTTGGCGGCGGTTTTCGTCGCGGTGAGTGTGGCGGCGGTTTCGCGGCTCAACTTTCAACATAAATTAACGTGGGTCAGCTTGGTGGGCGTAGTGGCTCTTTTGGTGGTGATTGTCAGCAAAGTGCTGGCTTCCAATCATTTGATTATAGAAAACCCCTTGGTGACGGTGGCGGCGAACATCGTTTTCGTGTTTTCGCAAGCTCTCGCGATGGCGATTATTTTCGGTCGGAATTACCGTGATTCGTCCCGCGCGGCCTTGGCGGCGGCACAGGCACGCGAAGATTTTCTCAACACCATCAGCCACGAGCTGAAAACCCCGCTCAACGCTATTTTGGGGATGAGCACCTTTTTGGAAAATTCCAAACTGAGGGACAGCCAAGAGCAAAAGGTGCGCGCCATCCGGCGAAACGGCGAGACTTTGCTCTCGATGATCAACGATGTCTTGAGCATCACCCAGCTAAACACTGGCGAACTGAAACTGACCCGAAACGCAGTAAGCATCGAAGGTTGCGTGGAATCGGCGGTGGCGCTTTCGCGGCAATACCAAAGAAGAGACAAGGTCCGGTTTGAATATAAAATCGATGATAGCATCCCCGCTTTGCTGCGCGGCGACGCCAGCCGCATCAAGCAAATTTTGATGAACTTGCTAAACAATGCGTTCAAGTTTACCGAGAAAGGACACGTTTTGCTCACCGCCCATTTGGAAAAAGAATCCGACGAAACCGCGCTCATCGGATTTCGGGTGCAAGACACCGGCATTGGCATCGGGCGGGCCGACCGCAAGCGGCTTTTCGAGAAATTCCGCCAAGGCGAAACGGGCAACAAACGCAAATTTCGCGGCGTGGGGCTTGGGCTGAAAGTGGTGAACCGACTGGTAGAAATGATGGGCGGCCACTTGGTGGTGCGCAGCGAGCGCGGGCAGGGCACGGAGGTTTGTTTCAATATCAGTTTAGAAAAAATGCGGCCCGATGCGCTGGAAGGCGTCACTTCCATTTTCCGCAAAAACGAAATCGATACCGACCTCAAAATCCTCTACGCGGAAGATAACCCCGTGAACCAAAAGCTGTTAGCTATGATGCTGGAAAACCTCGGCCTGAAAGTGGACTTGGCCAACAACGGCAAAGAAGCCTACGCGATGGCGATGAAAAAATACTACAATATTATTTTTATGGATATCCAGATGCCGGAGATGGACGGACTGGAAGCGGCGCGGAAAATAGTAGAACATTCCAACGCGCGCCCCATCATTGTGGCGGTGACGGCCAACGAGGGCGACATCGACCGCCGACACTGTTTTGAGGCGGGGATGAACGATTTTATCAGCAAGCCCGTGAACCCCGACAAGCTGAAAATGGCGGTCATCAAATGGCAAGGTCTGAAGAAATATCTGGACGAAAATGCAGGTGAAAACATTAGGCTCTCTTCTTGAATTTTTGCAGGAAGGCGGCTTCCCCATCGAAAAGTTAGAAAATGCGCGCCCCGTGTCGGGCGGCAGTATCAACGATTGCTACCATCTGGAAACCGATGCCGGCGATTTCTTTTTGAAATTGAACGATGCGAAGAAATTCCCCGATATGTTTTTTAGGGAAATGCTGGGATTGCAGCGGCTTGCGGAAGCGCGCGTTTTGCCCGTGCCGCGCGACATCAGCGTTGGCGAGACGGAAGACGGCAAGGCGTATTTTGTGATGCAATACATTCCGGGCGGCGACAAGGGGGAGAAATTTTGGCCGCGTTTCGGGCGTGGCTTGGCGCGGTTGCACCAAAATTCGGAGGAAGAATTTGGTTTGGATCATCCCAATTTCATTGGCAGTTTGGTTCAAAACAATGATTGGAAAAAGGATTGGCCTACCTTCTTTGCAGAAATGCGAATCGAACCGATGCTGAGATTGGCGCGCGATGCCAGTCATTTTCAAAAAGCTGATATTCAAAAGTTTGAAACTCTTTTAAAGAAAATTATAGACCTCGTTCCCGATGAAAGACCCGCCCTTCTCCACGGCGATTTGTGGAGCGGCAATTTTATGAGCGACCGCGCCGGCAACCCCGTCCTTTTCGACCCCGCCATCTATTGCGGCCACCGCGAAATGGACATTGCGATGACGAAACTCTTCGGTGGTTTCGACGCGGAATTCTATCGTTTTTACAATGAAGAATATCCCTTGGAAAAAGGCTGGGAACAGCGCGTGGATCTCCACAATCTGTACCCGCTTTTGGTGCACGTCAATTTGTTTGGCGGCGGCTACATCGAACAGGTGCGCGGCATTTTGCGCCAGTTTTCTTGATAAAAAATCTTTGCTACTTTTGGAAGATGAGCTACGAACCAACCGAAGAAGACATTTCCAAAATGACAGCGCGCGAGCCGGATATGACCTACGGCCGCCGCTACACGCGCCGCCGATTATCTGGAGTGGACGATGGATTATATGGTGGAACTGATTGGAGGGCGGGTTTTTAGGATGAGCCCCTCGCCAGTGGACGACCATCAAAAAGTAGTGATTGACCTCACCCTCGCAATTGGAAATTATTTTCATAAAAAGAAATGTTACGTCCGAATAGCGCCATCGGACGTGTATTTTCCAAAGAAAGGCCAGCATTGGAAGGAGGCGGAAGACGTGGTGCAGCCTGACCTTTATGTAGTTTGCGACAAATCAAAAAAAATCCGGCGAGGCTGCGTGGGCGCACCTGATTTTTTGGTGGAAATACTCTCTCCGGCCACGGCCAGCAAAGATTTGACGCACAAGAAAAACCTCTACGAAAAACACGGCGTGCAAGAATATTGGGTGGTGAGCATCGACGAGCGCTCGGTGGTGCGCTTTGTTTTGGAAAATGGAAAATATCAAGAAGAACTCATTGAGAATCCCTCCAAAATTGCCCCGACACTTTTCCCCGATTTGGTGATTGATTTTGAAGAAGTTTTTGATGATTTGATGGAATACGACGATTAAAATGAGCTACGAGCAAACCGAGGAAGATATTTCCAAAATGACAGCGCGCGAGCCGGATATGGCATACGGCCGCCGTTACACTGCCGCCGATTATTTGGAGTGGACGATGGAGTATATGGTAGAGCTGATTGGCGGGCGGGTGTTTGATATGAGTGCCGCGCCGCTCGACCCTCACCAAAAGGTGTCCGGCGACTTGCAGCGAGAATTATCCACTTATTTCAAAAAGAAAAAATGCGCCGTTCGTGATGCGCCTTATAACGTCTATTTTCCTGAGAGTGGCCAGCATTGGAAAGAAGCGGAAAATGTGGTTCAGCCTGACATTTGCGTGATTTGCGACCGCTCTAAAATAATCCGTCGAGGTTGCATCGGAGCGCCGGATTTTATCGTTGAAATCTTATCGCCTTCTACCGCCAGCAAAGATTTGACGCACAAGAAAAATCTCTATGAAAAACACGGCGTGAAAGAATATTGGGTAGTGAGCATTGAAGAGCGCACTTTGATCCGCTATGTTTTGGACTACGAAAAATATCGGGAGGAAATCATTAAAAACCAGCAGTTTGTTTCGCCAGAATTGTTCCCCGATTTGGAGTTGGATTTTGTGGAAATTTTCTCAGATTTGATTGAATCGGAGTAATCCAAAAACCGCTTTTCACGCCGCCTTGATCACCTGATTTTCCGCCACCACAAACACCGAATCTTCCTTTTTCGGTTTTAATAGAAACAGCCCCGTGAATTCGCCGAAAGCGGGCAGAATCCCACCTTTTTTGCCGAACCAAAAACACGGCATCCGCAGGCTTTGCTTGCCGCCGCCAAACAGCCGCACGCCGGGATGGATATGGCCGCATAAGTTATAGAGCGATTCGTGTTCGGCCGGTTCGTGGCTGAGCCAAAACGGGCCGCGCGCCACGGCGTTTTTTTCCAATATAAAATGACTGTTTTCGTAGCTGATGTCGTGGAAAATGTCGTGGTTGCCCTGCACCAGTTCAAACTCGGTTTCGCGGTATTTTTTCAAGAGATTTTTAAACGAAAGCCACTCGGCGTTCATTTCGGAATGGAACAAATCGCCGAGGAAAGTGACGCGCTGCGGGCGGTGTCTTTGTATCAAAAATTCGATTTGTTTGAGATTTTGCACAGCGGCCTTTTGCGGCACGGCAATCCCCGCTTTTCTAAAATGGGAAACCTTGCCCAAGTGCGCGTCGGCGATGAGGAGGGTGCTTTCGTTTTTCCAAAAAATCGACTTTTCGGGAAGCAGCAAAAAATCTTGGGAAAGAATGTGAAGCGGCGCCATTGGATTCGCAAAAAGTAGAAGCGGTGGCGCTATTTCAAAACAGCGCGGCACCGAAATCCCAAATTAGGTTGCGGCGAAAAATATTCGAGCGAATCGAGACAAGCCGCGCTGCCCCCGCTGACCGCAATCCCTTCCGTGGCGGTCATTTCGGCCGCGTTGTCGCAAATTCCCAAGAACCCGCGAAACCCGAGCCCCGTGGAATATAAACCGGCCGCGATGGGATTTTCGTTGTCGGGCCGCGTCAATTTATATTCGCGCAAAGTGGGCATCTGGAACGTGATTTCCCGCTTTTCCTTTTCGGAAATAAAGGCCGAGCGCCACGCGCAAAAATCTTTGGCTTGGGAAAAGGAAATGCCCGTGAGGGGATAATTTTGATAATCCATATTATCGGGATAGGCCAGCTCCCAAACCACCGAATCGGGCAGCGCATTTTTATAGGTTTCGGAATCCGCGCCGTGTTTTTCTTTTAAATATTGGATGTAAAATGCCCAATCGGAATTGGTGATTTCGCGTTCGTCCAAGAAAATATTGCGCAAGCCCGGAACGGACAAAGTTCCCGCCGGAGCTTTGGCGGCCGGCATCAGCGCAAGGAAAAGAAATCCCAAAAAACTGGAACACAGCAAAACGGAAACTCTGAGGAATGCGGCCATAAAAAATAGTTTTGCAAAAGTGGTGCAAAACTTTGTCGCGGGATGGCTTCTAAAGAAGGCGATTCTTTTAATCCTCCTCCCCTACCTCATCTTCCGGCGCGCCTTCATCCATAAAGGTCTCGTCGTCCTCCAGAGGTTCGTCGTCCGCAAAAGCTTCTATCTTCTTTTCCATTTCCACGCTGATTTTGATAAGGTATTTTGCGTCAGGCGTTTCGATGGGGATGGACTTCACCGTTTGGCCTTTGGCATTGCGAAACTGGATCAAATCGCCCTCATCGTAGCCATAGGGAAATTTGTCCGAAAACATCTGCAAGATGTTGGGCGTCACGTTTTTATAATCAATGATGAGCCGCTTTTGAGGGCTCTGGGTGGTCGTTTTCATAGAGTAGAAAATTTAAAGTTCAACGGTTCAAGACATAAGCAAAAATAAGGGGCGCGACAATTGTCGCATCGGATTCCACAATAAATTTCGGGGTGTCGGCATCCAGTTTTCCCCACGTGATTTTTTCGTTCGGCACCGCGCCAGAGTAGCTGCCAAAGCTGGTGGTGCTGTCGCTGATCTGGCAGAAATAACTCCAAAAAGGAATGTCTTCCATCTCCAGATCTTGGTACAGCATCGGCACCACGCAAATGGGAAAATCGCCCGCGATGCCGCCGCCGATCTGGAAAAATCCCACGCCTTTTCCCGTGGAATTTTTGGGATACCAATCGGCCAGCCAGGTCATATATTCAATGCCGCTTTTTACGGTGGAAGGGGTCAATTCGCCTTTCACGCAATAGCTGGCAAAAATATTTCCCATTGTGCTGTCTTCCCAGCCGGGGCAGATGATGGGGAGATTTTTTTCCGCTGCCGCCAGCATCCAACTGTTTTTGGGGTCAATTTCATAATACTGCTCCAAAACCCCGCTGTTCAGCATTTCATACATAAACTCGTGGGGCAATTTCCGCTCGCCGTTTTTCTCGGCATTTTGCCAAATTTCGAAAATGTGTTTTTGCAATCGCCGGAACGCTTCCTCTTCGGGAATGCAAGTGTCCGTAACGCGGTTGAAGCCGTCGTCCAACAATTCGCGCTCTTGCTGCGGGGTGAGGTCGCGGTAGTTCGGCACCCTTTTATAGGATTTGTGCGCCACCAAATTCATAATGTCTTCCTCCAAATTGGCGCCCGTGCAGGAGATGATTTGCACCTTGTCCTGCCGGATCATTTCCGCCAAACTCTTGCCCAATTCTGCGGTGCTCATCGCGCCGGCCAGCGAAATCAACATTTTGCCGCCGGCTTCCAGGTGAGCGTTGTAGCCCTTCGCGGCATCCACCAACGCAGCGGCGTTGAAATGCAGAAAGTTGTCTTCTATAAATTCAGAAATTGGGCGATTCATCGTGGTGTTTTCCATTACAAGTGTTTGAAATTATTTTGGAATATGCAAGGATTTTTTTTCGCGGGCTTGGGACAGTACCCCAAGTTTGGGTATCGTTTCCTTTCAGGGAACAGAGATTTATGGGGGTGGGTTCGTGGGTCTTGGGGCAATACCCCAAGTTGGGTAGTCGTACCCTTTAGGGTATTCGGTGGGCGGGGCGGTGAAGACCTTGCAGGTTTAAGAAAACCTGCAAGGTCTCTAAATTTCAAAACTTCAATACCCCAAAATCTTCATCATTGATTTGTGCGATTGTTCTTTCGCAAAGAGCTTGGTCCGCACTTCGCCAATTTCGTCGCGGTCGATGATGACGTGCTTGGGCGCGGGCAAAAGGCAGTGTTGAATGCCGCCATATCCGGCCAGCGATTCTTGGTAAGCCCCCGTATGAAAAAACCCGATGTACTGCTTTTCATCGGTATCGAATTTGGGAAGGTAAATGCCGTTGGCGTGTTGTTCAGAATTGTAATAATCATCGCTGTCGCAGGTGAGGCCGCCCAGCAAAATCCGCTCGTAGGGCGAGTCCCAGCGGTTAATCGCCATCAAAATAAATTTTTTGGAAATCGCCCAGGCATCGGGCAGCGTGGTCATAAAACTGCCATCAATCATATTCCATTTTTCGCGGTCGTTTTGCCGTTTTTGATCCATTATAGAAAAAAGCGTCGCCCCGCTTTCGCCCACCGTAAAGCTGCCGAACTCCGTAAAAATATTGGGCTCGTCCACGTCTTTAGCATTGCACATTTGCTTGATTTGCAGCACGATTTCCTCCACCATATATTCATATTCGTAATTGAACGCGAGGCTGTTCTGGATGGGAAACCCGCCGCCAATGTTCAGCGAATCCAAGCTGGGACAGATTTTTTTCAGCTCGGTATAAATGTTTACGCACTTCCGCAATTCATTCCAATAATAGGCCGTGTCAGAAATCCCCGTATTGATGAAAAAGTGCAGCATTTTCAACTCAAACTTGGGGTTTTTTTCGATTTGCGTTTTATAAAAATCCACGATATCCTTGTAGCCGATGCCTAGCCGCGAGGTATAAAATTCAAACTTTGGCTCTTCTTCCGACGCAATTCGAATCCCGATTTTACAGGGTTTTTCCAATTGCTCTTCCAGTAAAGGGACTTCATTGAAGTTGTCAAAAATGGGGATGACATTTTCAAACCCGCTATTCACCAGCCGCGAAATATTCTCGATGTAGGCCGCCCGCTTAAAACCATTGCATACTACAAACTGAGACTTGGATACCAACCCATCTTTATAAAGTGACTCGATTAGATTGATATCAAAGGCGCTCGAAGTTTCAATGTGGATGTCGTTTTTAAGGGCTTCATTCAATATAAAAGAAAAATGAGAACTTTTGGTGCAATAGCAATAATGGTATTTTCCACGGTAATCCGCCTTGGCCATCGCCACGTTAAACATTTTCTTGGCCCGCTGGATTTGCTTGGAAATTTTAGGCAAGTAAGTAATTTTTAAAGGCGTTCCGTATTGTTTGATGATTTCCATCAAATCCACATCCTGCCAAAAAAGACGGTCGTCTTCCGTTTTGAAACCTTCTTGCGGCCAGTAAAAGGTTTGATCGATAATATCGAAATACTTATTTCTCATTTCTTTGGTTCAAAGTTTAATGTTTTAGGTTCAAAGTTCACAACTGGCAATTAAGAATCAGCATATAGGAACTAAGGGAGCAAAGCTACATCAAAAAAAATCCGCCCAAGGAACTCAGGCGGATTTGGTTGATTCAACCAAAAAAATGCTATCGGCTTACCAACTTGTTGAAGTCGCTACCCTCTTCAAATATCAACGCTAAACCTTGTTTTTCGAATATTTTGAACCATTCCTCCCATTCAATGCGGGTCAGATTTTCATTTTCGCTATGCGCAGATTGCGGTTTCATCAGTCGGATGATCTTTTGTTGGCTATCTCCCTCGTTTTTCACTTGGGCGGGCTGCATCTCTCGGTCTTTGGCGTGTTGGCGGATTTTGTCGTGGTCGGTGGTAGTGTGCTGTTGTGCCATTTTATTTGAATTTTTAATAAAAACACAACTGAAAATTTTGAGATTTGTTGAGGTTTGAAAAAAACCTGACAGGTTTAACTAATTTCAAAGTGTGGCGGTTCCGATTGCAGATATAAAAACTATTTGATCACCAGCGGCACCCGCGTTTCCGCCCAGTCCAGGAAAATGACGTTGCTTTCATTTTGGAAGGTCATCCGCTCGGTCATTTTGTGGGAAACGGCGTTGACTGAAACGCGTACCGCATCCTCGCTTTCATCGTATTTGTACGCCCCCCACTGCTCAGAATTTTCGTTAAAAATTACCGTCCACTCCCCGTCCTCGGCGGGGATGGTGAAGAGCGAATACTTGCCGGCGGACAACTTTTTGCCATTCACGGTGATGTCGGCCGACGTTTCAAAAGTGGTGGCCTCGTTCGCGCCGGTGCGCCACACTTTTCCGTAAGGCACGAGCTTGCCGTAAACCTCGCGGTTTTTCACGGCGGGCTGGCTATAGTCGATGGTGATTTTGGCGTCGCCGATGGTGGCTTCCATTGTGGCGGGCGGGCTTTCGCGCTTTTGTTTGTCGCCCATTTGAGCGGATACAGTAGCGCCGAAAAAAGCCATTCCTAAAAAGCTCAACAGAATTTTCGTTTTCATTTTTTGATGATTTTTATTGTGAAAAAAGACGATAAAAGTAGCGAATTTCAAAGTGTCGTTTTTGCGCCAAGCGGTTCTTAAAAAACCACCATTTTTGCAACCCTAAAAATCTTTTACAATGAAAAAAGTTTTCGCGCTCTTGTTTTCCATCGGAATTTCCATCGCTTTGGCCCAATCGCCGCAAGGGCTGAAAAAAGGCGAGGCCGCGCCCCACTTCACGGCGGCCGACCAAAACCAAGAAAATTTTGAACTGGCAAAAGCTCTCGAAAAGGGGCCGGTGGTTTTGGTTTTCTATCGCGGGGCGTGGTGTCCGTACTGCAATCAATATCTCTCGCGGTTGACGGATTCCGCGGCGATGGTGGAAAAAGCGGGCGCCACCGTGGTGGCCGTTTCGCCGGACGCGCAGGATGGTATCCAAGGCTCGGCGGAGAAAACCAAGGGGCGAATCACGCTTTTGCGCGACGGCGATTATTCAATTATGAAAAAATACAAGGTGGATTTTGAGACGGAAAAACGCGGCGTTTTGCCGGTGCCGGCCACTTATTTGATTTCAAAAAATGGGGAAATTTCGTACCGCCATTTTGACGAAGATTATAAAAAGCGGGCTTCCGTAAAAGCCATTTTAGAGGCGTTGAACCCATCTCTCGCCAAGGGAAAAAAGGCACCTAAAAAACCGAAGCCGAGCGTAGTGGAGCCGTGATAATTTCATATTTGGCATAGAGAAATTTTCACATAGAATCATAAAGGTCTGAGCATAGTTTGCTATGTGAAACTCTTAAAAAAACCTATTGTGTCCTATGTGAAAGTTGATACTCCGCCCGCACCCAATCTTTGATTTCCTCGGATGAAAATTCCACTTTGATTTCGCCCATCGAATAGGCCGCGATTTCGTAGGGGTTGTACAAAAACGTCAGCCCGTTTTCGTGGTAGCGAAAAGTTTCGGGCAGCGCAAATTCATCATTTTCAAAAAAGAAACCCGCTGCGTCCAAACTTTGATCCGGTTTCAGATTTTGCTGGGCGCGAAATTTTTGTTCGGCCGATTTTGTCAAGGTCCGCAAGGCTTTGGGTTTTATCAAATCGTTGATTTCCAGCAACTTTCCATTATCAAAATCAAACAAATGAAAGTAGGTGAACGAATTGCCGTGCGCCCCGCCAGTGAAGGAACTGCCTTTGATTTCCATTTCAAAAAGCCCCTGCTCATTTACAATCACTTTCACGCTGCGGCGCGATTCCCAAGGCAGCGAATAATCCGGCATTTCTATTTGGATTTGGCGGTATTCTTTCGCAAAATTTTCCGCCATATCCGCGGCTGATTTCGGTTGGATTTCGGCGTTGTCCGTCCCCAAAAGTTGCTCGTTCAAAGTTTGCTGGATGCTGCGGCGCGCTTCTTTGGAAGAGCCGCCGGTGATTTCCAGTTTTTCCAAATAAAACGTCAGGCAGTTTTGAGAAGAATCGCCTCGGCAGGGCAGGGTTTTTTCAATTTTGGAAATTTGGTAGGTGAGCGAATCAGCCGTTTGCGTCTGCTTTGCTCCCCCTTTGGGGGTCGGGGGGCTGGAATTTTGCTGGCACGAAAAAACGGCCAAAATTGACACGGAAAAAAGTAGGTTTTTTGATAATTTCATTTTATAAAAATGTTGGGACTTTGGGCCAAGACCTTGCAGGTTTAAGAAAACCTGCCAAGGATATTCCGTAAACCCGTCAAGGTCATCTCCGGCAAAAGTCGCCCGAATTTTCAACATCCAAAAAACTATATGCCTCTATGTGAAAATCCCTATGTGAAACAAAAAACCGCCGAAGGCGCACCCCCTTTTTTGAACTAATTCTGCGCAAAACGTTTAACCATTTCTATGAAAATTCATCCCTTGAACACCGGCTATTTCAAACTGGACGGCGGCGCGATGTTCGGCGTGGTACCAAAATCCCTGTGGAGCCGCACCAACCCGCCCGACGAAAACAATATGTGCCGCTGGGCGATGCGCTCGATGCTCATCGAGGACGGTGAAAAACTCATTCTAATCGACACCGGCATCGGCGACAAACAGAGCGAAAAATTTTTCAGTTTCTACTATCTGCACGGCGATGATTCGCTGGACGGCAATTTGAAAAAACTCGGTTTTCATCGCGATGACATTACGGATGTTTTTCTCACGCATTTGCATTTCGACCACTGCGGCGGCGCGATTGAGCGCGAGGGCGAGATTTTGAAACCCGCTTTCAAAAACGCCAAATTTTGGAGCAACGCCCGCCACTGGCAGTGGGCCACCGAACCGAACGAGCGCGAAAAAGCGTCTTTTTTAAAGGAAAATATTTTGCCGATTCAGGAGAGCGGGCAATTGAATTTTGTGACGCTGCGCGATGAAAAAGACAGCCGGCAAAAAACCGAGTTGGGTTTTGATGTCCAATTAGTAAGCGGCCACACCGATGCGCAAATGTGCCCCATCATTTCCTATAAAGAGAAAACCATCGTTTTTATGGCGGATTTGCTACCGAGCGTGGGTCATATTCCGCTGCCGTATGTGATGGGCTACGACACGCGGCCGCTGATTACGCTTTCCGAAAAAGAAGCATTTTTAAAAAAAGCGGCGCAGGAAAATTACTATCTTTTTTTGGAGCACGACCCTGAGAATGAGCTTTGTACGGTGCAGATGACGGAGAAGGGCGTGCGCTTGGACGACACTTTCGCTTTCGCGGATGTTTTCTAAACTGGTTTCCAAAAAGCTGCGCTGGCAGGCCGCTTGGATGAAAAGCGAGTTCGTGAAGAAAGGCGCTCCGCTAACGGTGTGCTGCATCTTTAAAAATGAAGCTCCTTTCTTAAAAGAATGGTTGGATTTTCATCAAAAACAGGGCGTAAAAAAGTTTTTTTTGATTGATAATTTTAGCACGGATTCGCCCGAAAAAGTGTTAGAACCTTATCTAAAAAACGGGACGGTTTATTTGGTGCGCAGCGTAAAAGAAAAAATTTCCATTTTCACCCAAGCTGATGAATATTCGCGCATCATCCCCATTATTCAGGAAAATATGGGTCACGAAGTTTGGACGGCTTTTTTGGACGTGGACGAATTTCTTTTTGATATGGAAGGGCGCTCCATCCCAAAAGTTTTGGAAAATTTCGAGGGTGAAAAAACGGCGGCGGTTTTGGCGAATTGGCTAATGTTCGGCACGAGTGGCGTGGAAAAACTGAACCCCGAAAAACCAATGATTGAACAACTTACTTACCGCGCGCCCGATGATCACGATGAACACCGCGTTTTTAAGAGCATCTGCTATTTGCCGAATGTTTTTCGTTTTTACGGCGGGCCGCACCGGCCTATTCCCAAAGGGAAATCGCAAGTTTTTCATTCGGACGGCGTGCCTTTTCAGGAGGATGCCGACCGCAAAATCCACGCGCCGCTGCGGATCAATCATTATTGGTACCGGAGCGAGGAGTATTATCTGAAAGAGAAAAAAGGGAAGCGGCGGGCGTTTGGGTATGAGCGTAGTTTGGAGGTGGAGGAACGGCATCGGGAGGTTTGTAATGCGGTGGTGGATTTGACGATTTTCGAGGCTCGTTGAGAGGCGCTTTTCTTTTAGTGATTTAAGAATAAGGGGCAAAGCGAGAAAAAAAATCCAACCCAAAAATGCGGCCTTCCCCTCTTTTGAAGAAGACCGCGCTTGATGAAGGTTTGGGAAATGGGCATCGCTCAGTGCAAGACAATTTTTTGAGTAGAAACTTTTCCGTCTTTCTGCCATTGGCAGAGGTAAATGCCGCGCGGCAAGTGACCTGCTGAAATTTCAGCATTTTCTCGCGTCAATTCTGTTGTTAAAACCGTTTGACCACCCAGCGTCAAAATTTGCATTTCCACTTTTTCGGTGTCTATTTTAAAATTCAAAACATCATTTGCAGGATTTGGATAAACCTCGAAGGTGACCGCCGCAGCTTCATCCTCCAATCCAATCGAAGAATTCACAGAATAATAATAGTTTCGAAGACCGCCGTACCGCCATTTCAACGTCAGAGAATCGAATCCGAAAACGTGGATTCCTTCCAGTTTATGAACGCCTTCCACGAAATTGGGCAGTATTAAATCCGCGCGTGGCACGGTCAAATCGTAGCGGGATTTTTGCATTTCTACGGTTTCCCAACCTTGTGAAATCTTGCTCCAAATTCGTGTCGTTTTCACTTCCAAATTCCCAGCGGAATCCCTTGCAAAAGCCTCGGACGAAACGCCTTGCCAACGGTGGTTTCTAAAATCCCATTCGTAAAAATTGTGTTCCGCGATTTTTCCGTGATTGTCAAACGCCCACTCGGTTTTTTCCCAACCCTGCCATTGCGCGGAGGCGGGATTCCAATGGTACAATTCATCCAAAACACGGTAGCCAATGGCATCGTAAGCAAGTTTTTGAAGCGATTGCGGTGTCCAATTTCCATCGTTTGCATCCCACCAAAAACGCTGGTGTCGCGTGATTTGTCCGTTGGGATGGTACTGGAATTCCTCTTTGCGGTCGAAATGTCAAGCCGAATCCGACACGCTCCAGTATGAAACGGTGGTGCGGAGAAGGTGGCCGTTCGTATCGTGCACATTATCGAACCGTTCGGAAAGCTGCCACGCGCCCTGCGTAAAATCCCATTGCGAGCTGAGAATTTCCACCTTGTTTCCATTGCCATCGTAGAAAAAATCGCGCTTGCGGTCGTCGCGGAAGGTTTCGTTGGCCGCATCCCACAGTTGGTGGAATTCGGAATGTAAATTCCCGAAAGGGTCGAAGAGTTTGCTGATTTTTAGATTATTGACCCACTTCGTTTGGTTTTTGTCCCAAAATTGGCGGATGGAAATTTTGACGTGCGGCGGGTACAAATACCGTGTCCGGCTGTGATTTTCCCAGCCCGCGTTGGCGGAGTCGCGAAACTGCACCCGCCATTCGGTGAGGTGCTTGCTCAGGGCGAAATCGAATTCGTGGCGGTAGCCGCCGTTTTCATCAAAATAATAATGGAAATCAGGGTTGCCCACCGAGTCGTGGCCCCACGCTTCCTCTTTTTCCAGCCGGAAGGTTTGGGCTGTTTTGTCATATTTGAAATCGGTCTGTTTTTCCAAATAGCCAATCGCACTGAAAACAAAATCGGTGCGGTGGTCGGGCTGCCATTTTTGGGAGGGGACATCGAAAACGGAGCGCGTTTCCTGTGTCAAATTCCCATACGAATCATAAAGGAATTCCGCTTTTTTCAATCGGTCGGGCAAGCCAGTTTTGCGATTGATTTCCGATTCCCGAATAGAATCCAGTTTTTCCTTTTGGGAGGAAAAGTTGGCGGCTTGTTGATGGTGGAGTTCCATTTTTTCCAGCGCCTCTTCGGGCGTGGTTGAAATTTTGGTGTTTTGGCTTTTTGTCGTAAAAAAAACCAAAGAGTAAAATGCCGAGGGTGATGGTCTTGAATTTCATTTTTAAGCGATTTTTGGATTTGAATGCGAGGCCAAAGCAACGGCGGTTTCCGGCCGAGGGGCGGCGGTGTTTAGTGGGTGGGGGAAGGTTTTAGTGAGGGGTGGATGGGGGCGAGGAGAATGCCCCCTAAATTCCCCAAAGGGGGACTTAAGCTGCACGGACGTAACAATCAGGTGAAAATTGCATTGACTTGGCGGCCAAAACTTGGAAGAAAGGTGAATGTATAAACAGCGAGTGTGCTTTTTCTCCCCCTTTGGGAGTTGGGGGACATCCAAAAACAAGGCAAGGTTTTACCGCAAAATAATATCCCGCCCGTTCAGATACGCCAAAAAATCCTCCTTCTTGTTCCGCGCCACATCCACTTCGTAGCCGTCGCTCATCACTACGCAGCCGCCGTCGCCGCCCACGTATTTTTTCAGGTGGTCGAGATTGACCAAGTAGGAGCGGTGTACGCGGTAAAAATGATGCTCGCTCAACAGCATCTCCACTTTTTTGAGGGTTTTGGTCACGGTCAGTTTTTGGCCCTCCGTCATTATGATGTCGGTATAATTGTTCTCCGCCTTGCAGCGGATGATGTTTGGGATGGGGCAAAATTCCACCCCGCCCAGCACGGGGAAACCGATGATGTGGTTTTCCTTCGGCTCGCGGAGGTTGTGCAGGATGACGTCCTCGGCCTGCTTGGCGGTGGTCGTTTCGCGGGGCGCGCCATTGTCGCTGTGGCCCGTGCGCTCTTTGTAAAATTGAATGGCCTCGCTCAGTTCCTCCAGCCCAAAGGGTTTTTCCAGATAATGCACCGCGCTGAACTTGAAAGCGCGGATGGCGTATTTGTTGAAATTGGTGGTGAAGATGGTGTGGTAGCGCATCCCGCGCGTTTCTTCCAGCAGGTTGAAACCCGTGAAGGGCGGCAGCTCGATGTCCAAAAAGATGAGCTGCGGGTCGAGCGCCTTCACCCGCTCGATGGCGGCGGGGATGGTCTCCACGGTTTCCAGCACCTCCACTTCGGGGAAGTGCCGCTCCAGCATCGCCTGCAAATATTCGTAGCTGGAGCTGTCGTCTTCTACAATCAGGGATTTTATCATAGCGTCAAGGGGATTTCGAGTGCCACGCGGGTGCCGGCCGCCCCGCCGTCGGGCGCTACCAAATCTAAGATTTTATAGCTACACTTCCGTCCGGTGCGCCGCTCCATCACGGCCAGCCGCTGTTCGGTGATTTTCAGGCCCAGCGATTCGCGCTTGAGGCTGTCGAAGCGGCCCACGTTTTTGAACGCCTCGCGGCCCACGCCGTCGTCCTCGATGGTGCAGCGCAGCATATCTTCCTCTTTTTCGATGCGGATGGCGATGTGCCCTTTCCGCGAAAGCGGCCGCAGCCCGTGCCAAATGGCGTTTTCCACAAAGGGCTGCAAAATGAGCGGCGGGATGTCGTCGTCCTCCGCGTTCACCGTGGCGCCCGTTTCGATGGTGTATTCAAACGGGAATTTGAAGCGGATGCGCTCCAGCTCCATATACAGGCCGAGGGTTTCCAAATCGTCCTCCACCGGCACGGTTTCGTGGCGCGAGTTTTCCAGCACGTTGCGCATCAGCCGCGAAAATTTCAGTAGGTAGTCGTTGGCCGCTTCCGGCTGTTCCTTCAAAATATAGGTTTGGATAGACCGCAGCGCGTTGAAGATAAAATGCGGGTTCATCTGCGAGCGCAGCGCCTTGGTCTCGCTCTCGGAACTTTGCAGGGCAAAGGCCGCCCGCTCGGCGCGGAGTTGGGCTTGTTTCTTTTTTTGGTTGAAATAATAGAAAATCACACCTATCATTAAAACGGCCAATAACGCACCAGAAATGAGCAAAGTGCGGTTACGTTTCTGCACATAAATCAATTCTTGTTCGGCAATTTCGGCTTGGTTTTTTTCCATCAACGCCAAACTGTCGGAATGGGATTTATTTCCATAAATCCGCGAAAAAGCTCTCGAAAACTGAAACCACTCGTTGCCCCTGATGTCCAAGCTGTCTCTGACTTCAATATACTTTTCAAATATTTCGAGGGCGGATTTATAATTCCCAATATTTTTATAATAAGAATGCAAAAGTTTATACGCTTTTTGGGCATCCGCAATCGTTCCCGTTTCGTCTTGAATCGCCAAGATTTTTTCGCAAATCATTCGGACGCTGTCCTCTTTTCCTAAATCATTATAAATACTGCCCAACTGAACGAGCGAGTTTTGAATGAAATACGGATAACTTGATTTTTGGCTCAATTTCATCGCCGCTTGGTAGTCCTGTTTTGCCAATTCATAGTTGCCCATCTTGGAATAGGCCTCGCTCCTTTTTTGTAGAAAATAAATGTGCAGCCCTTCGGATTTCAATTCTTTGGCTCGGTCGATTAAATCTGACAGACGATTGGTGGCCAATTTGAAATAGTTCCATTCCAATTCCCAATGTGCCAAGTAAGTGAGCAATCCCAGTTCTTTCAATTCAGACCGGTCTGGAATCAGTCCTTTTTGATAATCTTCAAGATAATTCCTAAAATAATTCAAGTTGCCGTCACGGTTGCCCCAAAATATCTCGCCCTGCCAAACCACATCTTGAATCAATGTGTCAAAATTTTCCGGTAGGTTTCCAAGGCTGTCGGATGCAAATGAACCGGCGTACATAAAGCCCTCTAAGGCTTTTCGGTTATCAAATTTTAAAAGATAAAGGAATCCAAACATTTTATAAGTCTCGCCCAGCATCAACGTATCCGAGCGCTCCGAGGACAAAATGCCTTCCTTCAAAAAATAAAAAGCCGAATCCAATTTCCCCAAATACATATCCATTCGGCCTAAGTCAATTTGGGAGCGGGCTGTCAATGAATCGCTTTCCATTTGAACCGCCAAATTCAGATTTTTCTTCAAGAGCTTCCGAGCTTCGTTCCATTGATATTTTTCCTCATATCCCAAAGCTGCTTGACGCTGCTGGGCGTACTTCTTTTGTAAATCCTTTTTTGAGATGGGTGATTTTAAGTTTTGAGACTGTGACGCTTTTGCGATTGCAAGACTGGTCAAATGGCTTTTTTCAAAGATGGAATTGGAGTTTCCATCGCTAACGATATTCATCGGTAGTTTTCCGTGCAGGCCAAAGCCATTAAAACCACAGATTAAAACCCCACAAAAAATCAAGTATAAAATTCGGCTCATTTTTCTTTCGATTGGATAGCCAAATGTAGGGAAGCCAAGAACTTGCACGGGCGTTTTTTAGGGAGTGGCGGCTGGGTTTAGTGGGTGGTGGGAATCGCTATCCGAGTAGCTAAAGGCGTTTTACAAAAACTCCCTACACTTGCGGAACAAAATTTGAACGCCCGCTACCAAAAAATCCCAAGAATGAAAAAAATCCTCCTCGCCCTCCCTTTATTTTTTACCCAAATTTTATTCGCCCAAAACCCTCCCACCGTCGATTACAAAATGACCATCGACTTTGACACCGAAAACCACCAGTTCCAAGGCAACCAAAAACTCACTTTTTTTAATAATTCAGATGATACGATTACGGAGGTTTTTTACCATCTGTATTTCAATGCGTTTCAGCCGAACAGTATGATGGATGTACGCCAGCGGAACTTGCCCGACCCCGACAAGAGAATCGGCGAGCGGATTGTGGAATTGAACGCGCTGGAAATCGGCTACCACCGCAATATACAATTGAAACAAGACGGTGTTCCGATTGCCACGCAAACCACCGAAACGATTTTGCAAGCCACTTTGAACGAGCCGCTCCCTCCCAACGAAAGCACCCTTTTGGAAATGGATTTCGAAAGCCAAGTCCCCGTACAGATACGGCGAAGCGGGCGCGACAATGCCGAGGGCATTGATTACACAATGACCCAGTGGTATCCGAAACTGGCGATGTACGACGAGCGCGGCTGGCACCCCGACCCTTACGTGGCGCGGGAGTTTTACGCTCCCTTTGGGAATTTTGAAGTTTCTATCAATATTGACTACCGCCAAAAGCTGGGCGGCACGGGCGTGTTGCAAAGTGAAGAGGCGTTTTGGTCGAAGGAAAAAGAAGAAGGCGGTGTCACATTTTGGAAATTAAACCCTTCCAAAAAAGAAAAGCGGACGTGGGTTTTTAAAGCGGAAAACGTCCACGATTTTGCGTGGGCGGCGGATGAGGATTTTATCCATTCTTCTTATGATGGCCCAAACGACATTGATTTGCATTTTTATTATCTAAAAAAATACCGAAAAACGTGGGAAAAACTGCCACCAAAAAGTGCGGAATTTTTTACCAAAATGAATAAAAAATTTGGCGAATATCCGTGGCCGCAATTTTCCACCATCCAAGGCGGCGACGGCGGGATGGAATATCCGATGGCCACGATGCTGAAGGGCACGGGCGAGTTTGACGGCCTGCTCGGCGTGTTCGCCCACGAGTCGGCGCACAGTTGGTATTATGGCGTTTTGGGTTTCAATGAAAATCAGTACCCGTGGCTGGACGAGGGTTTCACCAGTTTTGCAGAGGACGAGATTCTGAACTTGATGGCCGACACTCCGCAAGTAAATCCACATTTGGGTTCGCTGGGCAACCACATTTTTCTCGCCACCGAAAAACCGGAAGAGTTTGAGCCACTTTCCACACCCGCCGATTATTTTTCGCGAAACCGTACTTACGGCATTTCCGCTTATTCGCGCGGGGCGCTGTTTCTCAGCCAGTTGCGCTACATTATTGGCGAAAAAGCTTTCGACCGCGGGATGCTCGCTTTTTATAATGAATGGAAATTCAAGCATCCCGACCCGTGGGATTTCATCACGATAATGGAAGATGAAAGCGGCATCCAACTGGACTGGTATCTGAACTTTTGGATGAACACGACCAAGACGATTGATTACGGAATAAAAGAAGTGCGCGCCGAGGGGCGCGGAAACGCCTTGGTGGTTTTGGAAAAAATCGGCGAAATGCCGATGCCGGTGGACGTGATGATCGAGACAAAAAGCGGACGGCGGATGACCTACCAAATCCCGCTGGTATCGATGTTCGGTTCAAAGGAAGAGGAAGGTGTGCAGACCGCCCAGCAGCCTTGGCCGTGGACGCATCCCGAATATGAATTTTCCACACAAATCCCGCTGGAGAACATCGCGAAAATCTGGATTGACGCGCGGGCGGAAACGGCGGATGTGGACAGGGAAAATAATGTGTGGGAGAAATAGCGGTTTTTTATCTCACGCGGATTTCGCAGATTCCGCAGATAAAAATCAGATAATTTTGGGTGATTAAATCTTGAGAAAAGGAGCTAAAAAATCTGCGCCATTTGCAAAATCTGCGTACCAAATTTGTGTTTATATGTCTGCTCGCTTCTGCGCCAGCTCATTCCGCAACCTCAACATTTCCCCATCTTTTTCCTCCAGCTTTTCGCGCTGCAGCGTGATTTCTTCTTCCAGTTCGGCTTTCTCGGTTTTTAGTTTTTCGATGGTTTCTTGTTGGTTTTCAATGGTTTGTCGCTGGTCGGCGATGGTGGCTTTGTGGGCCGCCACTTCCTTTTGCAGCCCACGGATTTCGCGGTTCAGGTTGTTGGCGTTCATTATAGCATAGAGGATGTACACCAAAAATCCGGCGGCGAACACCACCAAAATCGTCTGCGGGGTGGTCTCCATCGCAAACATCATATACAGCGCCGTGGCAATGATGGCCAAGCCAATTACCAACACTATGGTTTCGAGAGTTTTACGGTTCATTTCGTTTTGATTTGAAGGGTGAAATTACGGTTTTTCAATAAAATTTCACGCAGCCTAATTTTCAATTACTCACGCACCTGTCCCGTTCTTTACGGGAGATTTCGCGGATTCCGCAGATTGTATCAAAAAAATATTTAGAAAAACCGTGGAAAATATTCTCAACATTTATCTGCGGTATTTGCGAAATCTGCGTACCAAAAAGCCCCCATTCCCCCAAAGGGGGTTCAGACAACTGAAAAAACGCGTGAAATACTAACGCGAAAAATTTTACCTTTTGCCGAATTCTATAACACGAAAGATTTTCCACTCCAGCAACCCCCTTTGGGGGATTGGGGGCCAAAAAATCTGCGAAAATCCGTCAAATCCGTGTCATCTGTGTTCTATCACGCAGGAACAAAATCCAATTGCTTCTTCTCCAAGTCCGCGTTCTTCACCGTGATTTTTATCGTGTCGCCGAGCTGGAAAACCTTGCCGCGCCGCTCCCCTTTGATCTGGAAATTCTTCTCATCAAAGGTGTAATAATCGTCCTTGAAATCGCGGATGCGGATCATCCCCTCGCACATATTTCCTTTCAATTCTACAAATACGCCCCACTCGGTGACCCCCGAAATCACGCCCTCAAAATCCTCGCCCACGTGCTTCTCCATAAACTTCACCTGCATATACTTCACCGAGCTGCGTTCCGCGTCAGTAGCGGCTTTCTCGCGTTCGCTGCTGTGTTCGCACAGTTCTTCGATGGGGTCTTTGGCGGGCGGTTTTCCGCCGTCCAAATAATGCTGCAACAGCCGGTGCACCATCATATCGGGGTAGCGTCGGATGGGCGAAGTGAAGTGCGTGTAATAATCGAAACTCAGCCCATAATGCCCAATGTTGTCGGTGCTGTAAATCGCCTTGGCCATCGTGCGGATGGTCAAAGTTTCTATCATATTCGCTTCGGATTTGTTGTGCACTTTTGCCAACATTTTATTCAAACTCTGCGAAATACTGTCGCGGTTTTTGAGGTTCACATCGTAGCCGAATTGCTTCACAAAATTGCTCAAATCTGATAATTTATCGGGCTTCGGTTCATCGTGAATCCGGTACACAAATGTCTTATTTGTGGGCTTTTTTTGATTGAAATTATACCCGATAAATTCCGCCACTTCTTTGTTCGCCAAAAGCATAAATTCTTCTATCAATTTATTGGCATCTTGGCTTTCTTTAAAATAAACGCCGGTTGGTTCATTCTCCTCGTCCAATTTAAATTTCACCTCCGAGCGTTCAAACGCCAGCGCGCCGCTCTGCATCCGTTTCTGCCGCAGGATTTTCGCCATTTTGTCCATTTGGAGGATGGCCTTTGCGGTTTCATCATTGCCCGCTTTGTTTTTTTCAATGATTTCCTGCGCGTCTTCGTAGGCAAATCTTTTGTCAGAATAAATCACCGTGCGGCCAAACCAGCGGTTTTTCACCTGCGCGTCGTCGGTCATTTCAAAGACGGCGGAGAAGGTCAATTTCTCTTCATTCGGCCGCAGCGAACACACTTTATTAGAAAGTTTTTCCGGCAACATCGGCACCACCCTATCCACCAAATACACGGAAGTCGCGCGCTTCACCGCCTCTTCCTCCAATTCGGAATCTTCTGTAACATAATGCGTTACGTCCGCGATGTGCACGCCCACTTCCCAATTTCCGTTGTCCAATTTCTGTAACGAAAGCGCATCGTCAAAATCCTTCGCATCGACAGGGTCAATCGTGAAAGTCAGCACCTCGCGGAAGTCGCGGCGCTTTTTGATTTCCTTATCGGGGATTTTTTCGGCTACTTTTTCGGCGGCTTTTTCCACCTTTTTTGGGAAATCGCGAGGCAGGCCAAATTCCGCCAAAATCGAGTGCATCTCCACGTTATGCTCGCCCGGCTGGCCCAGCACTTCCAGTACTTCGCCGAAGGGGCTGCTCGCCCGCTCTGGCCAGTCGGTCATTTTTGCCAGCACCTTTTGGCCATCTTTCGCACCTTTCAGGTTTTCTTTGGAAATGTATAAATCCACCGACATTTTCTTATCGTCCGGCACGAGGAAGGCGAAGTTCTTGTTCATTTCGATCACGCCCACAAATTCGCTTTTGTGGCGTTCCAGAATTTCCACGATTTCACCCTCGGGCTTCTTGTTTTTGCGCTGGGCGAACATCAAAACCTTCACGATGTCTTTGTGCAGCGCGTGGTTGGTGTTTTTGGGAGTAATGTAAATATCATCGTCCATCTCTTCCACCACCACGTAGGCGCTGCCCTTGGCGGTCATATCCACGCGGCCCTCCACATAATGCTCCACCTGCTTGTGGCGGAATTTGCCGCGGCCCGGCTGCTCCACTTTATCGTCGTTGGCCAAGCGGCTCAGGCTGTCGGCCACCATCTGCTTTTCGTGCTCATCGCCGATGTTCAGTTTCGCCGCTATCTGCTTGTAATTAAACTGCTTGAGTTTGTCTTCTTTCAACACGCCCAATACGGCGCGCTCCATTTTGTGGAGGCGCTTGAGGCGTTTTTGGGATTTCTTTTTGCTCATAATAAGATGGGCGCGAAGGTAGAGAATGGGTTTTCTGTCAGCGTCAACGATTTTTTTATTGAAAAATAGCGGAGCCATCCGTTTTGCCATTTTTGTTTTTGACAATAAAAAATAACCGCAATGGTCTCAGACGGCAATTTACCTCCTTTCCTTATATCTATCTCGCCAAACCCTTCCCACCCGAAAAGTCGTATTTTTCTTACCATTTTAGGAAACTTTTAGACGGTTTTTTCCGAATTGGGAAAATCCTCCTGATGTTACTTTTCGCCTTCCATTCCAGTCCCGTATTGACTTGCAGTGTAAAATTTGAAAAATTACCAAAGTTGTAATTCTCTAATTTCGATGTCAAGAAATTGATAACCAGCCTTTTCAAATAGTCATTTTACAAGGTTTTATGGGGGTTGTGTAACGATAGGCTTTACAAAAAAAGCTAAATTGTAAGAGGATTCCGCATTTTTTTCGGCGGCTGGCAAACCTTTTGCAAAATTGAAACGTCATTCCTATTGATCATTCCGTCTTGATTTACTCAAAACTAAAACTCTCAGCACTCATTAAATTTTACAACTATGAAAGGGGGAACTTTCTTTTTATCAGCCGCAATAACGGCTTCAATTCTACTGGGCAATGCCCTGAACGCACAATCCGATGGCGGGGATGACCCGAAAATCTTGACGGTGGTATCCGACAGCACTTGGCAGCTTAGCACCGTCTTCGAGCCATCTTCTACCAGTGGCTACTGGCGAGGGGTCAGTTACCTGCCTTCCGTAAGCAGCTTTACGCTGCCGGTGGTTATTGGAGAGCCGTATCCTTTCAATAGCATCGACAGTGTGGACGGGAGCCGGCCCATCCGAGCGGACAACAATATCCACTTTTACCGCAAGACATTCCACAACAACGATTCGCTGGCCAAGGATATCCGCTTCCGCACCTTGGCTGACGACGGACTGGAGATTTACCTGAACCGCGAATTGATAGCCCGCATCGGCACCATCAACACGGGAAACCAGCGCCTGCCCTGCCACGATATGCTTTTGGACGCCAAGGGTTCGCACGCCAACGGTAACGATGGCGGTGATCTCTACCAGTTTATCACTTCCAAAGATTTGAACACCATCTTAAAGCAAGGCACCAACGAATTGATAATTGTATCTTGGAACTTGAGCTTTCAGAATGACAAAGGCGGGTTTACTTTCCGGATGGACGTTGCCGATTCGTTGGAAGCGGTGGGCGGCATCAACAATGTTTCGTTGACAGAAGAATCTTCCGCCGGCCGCCTGGCGGAAATTTTCCCCAACCCAGCCACGCAGCATATCACCATCCAACTGGCGGATGGCGAAAAAGGCGAAGTACAACTTTTGGACGCCGCCGGCCGCTCCGTGGCACGGCAAAACCTAAATGGCGGCCCCAACCTCATCAACCTGCAAGACCGCCCCGCTGGCCTGTATTTGGCGCGGATAAAAGTGGGCGACCAACTGCAGACCACACGACTTTTGAAACGGTAGTCTAAAACTCAGTTCCAAATGGGCCCCTTCTTCGGAAGGGGCTTTTTTTTTGCGCTCACTCTATCTTTTAGCTCCCAACAAAACCGCTCGCTAATGTGCCGGCGGTTTTCTTTTTGAGAAAAAGTTTCTTTGCGTGCAGCGTTTTGCGCGCCCGCCTCGTCTTACTATTTGAAAACCCGAAAAGGTTCTGGAAAATCCACGAAAAACAACCGAAGATGAACTGCTGCGCCGGTGCCTTAAAAATGAACGACACGCCCAAAAGGAACTGTACGAACGTTTTGGCCCAGCGATGAAAGCCGTATGCGGGCGCTACCTTTTTGACAAACAAAACGCAGAGGCCGCGATGAACCACGGTTTTTGGAAGGTTTTCAAGAATTTGAAAAAGTATTCGGGGGCGGGCAGCTTGGAAGGGTGGATCCGCCGAATAATGGTGAATACCAGTCTGGACGAAAACCGCCGACGACCCCCCACCCACGCCACGGATCTGGAAGCCGAAAGCCGGTTCCTAAAAACCGTGCCTGCCCACGAAGGCGGCTATGACTTGGAGGTGATTTTGAAAACCATTGCCTCACTGCCGGAAGGCTATCGGCTGGTTTTCAACCTGAGCGAAATCGACGGCTACGCGCACCACGAAATCGCCGACCAACTGGGCATCAGCGAAAGCGCCAGCCGCAGCCAACTGGCGCGCGCCAAGAAGCTGCTCCGCGAAAAATTAAAGAACATCAGCGAATTGTGAAAAACTGGAACGACATCCGAGACGAAATCTCCCGCCAAGAAACGCCGCTGAGCAAAGGCGCTTGGGCGAAGATGGAAAAAGCTTTGGCGGCTGGCGAAAAGCGCGGCGGGGCTTGGTGGCGGGCGGCTTTGGTTTTGATGATTTTGGCGGGAATGGCGGCGGTAGTTTGGTGGTGGCCTGTTTCGGGAAGCTATTACCGGCCACGCGGGGAGGAGGTTTCATTTGAAAATGAGTATCCCGAAAGTGGTTTCTATAAAGTGAGCACACGCGACACAGTCGCGCGGCAGCGGGGGCAACGTGGGAAAAGTACGCTAAGCGGAAGCCCCCTAAATCCCACAAAGGGGGACTTGCTGGACGTGAGCGGGGCGCGTGATATGGCGAACGACAATCACGGGCGTGTAACTCAACCTCCCGCACGTGCGGGGCAGGGGGGCTTGGATTCTCAAAGGGTAACAAGTTCTCAAAGCGCGCTAAATTCAGAAAGCCCCCTAAATCCCCCACCGTGTGCCGTATCGGCAACGATGCACGGCAAAGGGGACTTACGGAGCGCGAGCAACGGACGTGGTAAAACCCTCGCCAATCGCGAGCGTGTAGCTGAACCTCCCACACGTGCGGGATTGGGGGGCCAAGACCCAACAAATCCTAACAAATCCAAAAAAGAAATTGTCAGCGAAAACCGCGATGCCTTTTTCATTCTGAAAAAATCGCAAATCGCCAAAAAGGATTTTGATTTCCAAACCGAAATGGACGCCCCCCTTTTAGCAGCCCCCTTCTTTTTTGAAAAAGAAAAACAAGGCGATAAAACCACCACTTTCCGCGACCGCTGGGAACTGCGCCTCACTGCCGCCGCCACTTATAACTGGGCAAACATCACTTATGAAAACGAGGCTGTAAAAGAACACCGCCAGTTTGAGGCCGCCATCCAAAACGCCGTGCAGCCCGGCTGGGGCGCGGATTTCGGCGCGGAACTGCGCTACCGCCTTTTCGGGAATTTTTATGTGAGTTCCGGCTTGGGCTTCCGCCAAATCACCACCCAAAACAATTATGATTTTGTAGTGGACCAAATTCCGGTGATTGACTCGGCGAGCGGCAACATCATTGCCTACATCCCTTTGGCAGAGCCGCGCCGCACGCAATCGCAAAGCCGAAATACTTACGCCTTTTTGACGATTCCGCTGAGCCTGTTTTTCGAGAAACCCCTCAACGAAAAATGGAGCTTGACCGCCGAGGGCATCCACCACACCAGTTTTTTATTGAACCAAAACAGCCAGCGTTTGGATGCCACTTCACTGGAATTGCAAAACCCGGACAACGACATTTTTAACAAAACCGTAAACGCTTGGCAAGTAAGGCTGGGACTGCGCTACCAAGTGTCGGAGAAATTCCAATTGGCGCTGGAACCCGCCTACCGCAGCTATTACCAAGATTTTTTAACGACCGATGAGGCGAGCTGGAAACCGAAGGATTTTTCGCTCGGACTGACGGGCATTTTAAAATTTTAAGAATTACAAACCCTATAAAAACGAAGAACGATGAAACGATTGATTAAGAAAACGATGGTGGGCGCTGTGCTTTTGCTCGGCGCGATGGAAATGAACGGGCAGGCTTGGAACACGGTGGGGAGCGGATTACCGACAAACAATCCCACCGACTCCATTTACACCGTAAAGACAGTAGAGAGCAATGGCGAGCTATATGTGGCCTATAATTTTACAGACATTTTTTTCAGCGAATCCACCATTTCTTTAAGGAAATGGAATGGACTGACTTGGACACACCTCGCGGATACGACCAACAGCACTGGGTTCAACTTGGGCGATCTTGCGGTTTTTCAAGGCCAAGTGTATGTCGGTATAAATGGCGGCTTGATAAAATTTAGCGGAGGCAAGTGGCTAAGAGAATTTACGTTTACAGGTTCATTTGAATATATCAGCTCGCTTGAAATTTATACCAACGAGTTAGTCATCGGCGGGAATTTTACCGAAACCCTTGGCGGGCAATCCTACACAAACATTGTGAGGTATGACGGTACCAACTACTCCTCAATGGGCAGCTTGCCCACTTTTGTAGGCGATATATTAAATACGGGGAGCAGCCTCTACTCGGCCAGCGACTCGGTGCGCATTTGGAACGGAAGCGCTTGGGCAAATGCCGCTAAGTATAAGAAGGGCGTTTCCAGCATTTCTTTTCCTTCTCTAATTTTGGAAGAAAACAATGGGCAATTGTTCGCCTTGGATTATGCAAGGAGAACCCTTTTGGAGATATCCAGCGACACGCTAAATTTTATAGGAAATTTGCCTTTTCAGCCTTTGGATATACAAGGTTATCAAAATGAAATATATGTAACCGGACGCTTGGGCGTGGGTAATCAATTGGGCGGCGGCAAGACCTTTAAATACGACGGCCAAAATTTGGCCCAAGTTATCGCGCCTATCAATCTTGTGGGGCTGCACTCGTTCCAAGGCGAACTCTACGCCTTTTCCGCCATCGACATTTTCTACAACGGAATCCGTTACAATCGCGCCTTCCGTACCTCGTCCAACTTTTCTTCCATTCTGAACGGTACAGTATATATAGATGCCAACGCCGACTGCTTTTTCAATACCGGTGAAGAGCCGTTGCGAAACGGGGCGGTGATACTTTCAGGAAATGTCATTTCTACCGACACGAATGGGCATTACAGTGTTGGGGTGGCGGCCGGCACTTATTCGGTGGACAGTGTGTTTTCGATGGAGAGCTTGGGAAAAAATTTTACGGTGAACTGTTCATTTCCTGCTCAAATAATGGTGGGCAATGGCCAAACCGTCACCCAAGATTTCGGCATCAGCAACAACGTCCCCGTGGATGTCCAAACCTACCTCACGGCCTCCATCGGTTGGCGCGCCCGCTTCGGCTTCACCGAAAACTACCAGCTCGATTTCAACAATGCGGGAAATGCCACCCTGCCAACCGGCTCGGTAAATTTGACCTTGCCGCAAGGTGCGGGGTTCGTCAGCAGCACGCCCAGCCCCGCCTCGCAAGGCGGCAACGTGCTGACCTACGATTTTTTGAACACCCAGCCCGCCGCATCGCGCCAAGTAAACCTGCAGGTGAAAATCGACACCGCCGCTTTCAATCTCGGCGACACGATTAAATTCTACGCCAACATAAGCGGCGTGAATGGCGACGCCGACTTGGCCGACAACGCGGACACGCTCTGCCAAACCGTTACTGGCGCTTTTGACCCGAATGACAAGCAAGCTTCAGCGGCCACCATTCTGCCCGGCACCAAGCGCATCGACTACCACATCCGCTTCCAAAATACGGGGACGGACACGGCCTATAAAGTGACGGTGGTGGATACCTTGGATATGACGTTGCCCGTTACGCAAATCATCATCAACTCGGCCAGCCACCCGTATAATTTGTCAGTAGTGAATAATATCCTCGTTTGGGAATTTGACAACATCAACCTGCTCGACAGCGGCGCGGACTACCTCGGCAGCCAAGGTTTCGTGCGCTTTTCCGCTGGGATTGATGCCAGCCTCGGCGTGGGCGACACGATTGACAATGACGCGGAAATCTATTTTGATTTCCAAAATCCGGTGCATACCAATCACGCCAAAACGGCGATCGTGAGCCCCGTTTCCGTGGCAGAAATTTCTTTGGAAGAAAGGTTTTTGCAGGTTTTCCCAAATCCGGCTTCCGAATTTTTGATTTTGAAAAACCGTTCGGAAAATGTGCTGCAAGCGGAACTGACCGATCTGCAAGGCCGCAAAATCCAAATGATAGAGTTGCAAGGTTTTGCAGAAAAGCGTTTGAATATCAATGAATTGCCCACGGGGATTTACATTTTGCGCTCCGGCAAGGAGAGCTCAAAATCAGTATCCAATAGAATTTCCCTGTAAATGGAGGCCTCGCTTTAAAACGTTGCGGCCATTTTTTGAAAATCCCAGAACACACCGTGTTTTGGGATTTTTTTTTGTTGGGATTGTAAAATCGCACGGCCTTGTAAAATCGCACGGCCGTGCGATTCTACAGCCGTGCGATTTTACCGGGCCGCGCGGTTCCACAATATTTTTCCACCACCGAGGCAACCTATCTTCGCCTTCCCGCTGTCTATCCAAACAGAAAGGCCACCATTACAATGGGAAAAGTGATACATCTGCCGCACACCGAAAAGAAGCTCGTGAAGCTTTGCCGCCGGGGCGACCGCCAAGCGCAGCGCCAGCTTTACGAACGCTTTTCCGCCCAAATGCTGGGGGTGTGCCGCCGCTACGTAAAGAGCCGTGAGGACGCTGAGGAAGTTTTGGGCAACGCCTTTTTGAAAGTGTTCAAAAAGATAGACCAATTCAAGGGCGAGGGCGCGCTGGGCGGCTGGATACGGCGGATAATGGTGAACGAATCGCTCAACTTTATCCGCTACCAAAAAAACCTTTTTGTGGAAATTGAGGAGGAAAACCACCGCCACCTGAGCCACCGCACCAGCGAGGACGAAATGGACGCCGAATATTTGCTCGATATGATCGCGGACTTGCCCCTCGGTTACCGCACGGTTTTCAACCTTTTTGCGATAGAAGGCTACGGCCACCAAGAGATTGGCGAAAAACTGGGCATCAGCGAAAACACCAGCAAAAGCCAACTGAGCAAAGCAAGAAAACATTTACAGAAGCGACTGGGAACACACGAACTTTTAGCGAAGGAATTATGAAAACGAAACATCCGATAGACAACTTTTTCAAGGAAAACTTGGAAAACCACAAGGAAATACCGAGCGATTCCGTATGGGAAAAACTGGACGACGAACTGGGTGAGGAGAAGCGGAAAACCATCCCGTGGATGCAGGCCGCCGCCGTGGCACTTTTGGTGGGATTGGGCGGTGCGTTTTTCTATCAAAATCTTTATATAAATAGTGAAGATTTTTACCAGCCTCGTTCTTTAGAAAATCGCGTGGTTTTTGAAAATTTTGATGATGAAACCGATGCTAATTTATATTATTTTCAAAATCAAAAAGAAAGTGAAAATGTGCAAGTTTTAGCTGCCGCCGATAAATTGGGAAACGGGAATCCTATTTTGAAAAATAAAGAAGAAGACCGAAGCGGAAACGGAATTTCCAAAAAAGAAAGCGACCTCCGTTTAGATGTGGAAAATGCTTCGGGTTTCGCTTTCGCGGAGGAGGCGGGCGAAGAAATTGAAATCTTGAGCAGGCAACCGGAAACCACTCCCCGCGTGTCATTCACATTGAAACTGAAACCTGTGTCGCCTGCGCTTTACGATAAAAACGATGCCGTGGCCGAGACAAAAGACTTCAAGGAAAAAGTGTTCGCTTACGCGGGAGACCAAATGGACAACTTGCTGAGCGGCAAAAAACTGGAAGCTCCTAAAATGGAGAAAAAACCAAGACTGGAAATTGATTTGGACAAGATTTTTAACTAATATTTTTTAACAAAAAAAACCCTTCTTAAAATGAAAAAAATAGCAATCATAGGAAGTTTGTGTTTGATGGGATTTTTTACCACTGCACAATCTGAAAAAAGCGACAATCCCAAACTGGAAGAACTGCGCGCCAAACTGGATAAAATGGATGCGGAAAACGAAAAGTTCCTGTCTGAAATGGAAGCCAAGCTGAGCAAAGAAAACGGCGGGGAAATGACCGCCACCGAGCGTGAGGAATTTGAAGAGGATATGGAAGCCTTTGCCGCGCGGATGGAAAAGTGGGGCGAGGAATATGGCGCGCAGATGGAAGCGTGGGGCGAAAAGTACGGCGCCGAAATGGAAAAGTGGGCCGACGAATGGGCGCCCAAAATGGAAAAATGGGCAAAGGAAATGGAGCCGCAAATGGAAGCGTGGGCGGAGAAGTTTGCCAAAGGTATGGAAAAGTGGGCGGAAGAAATGGAGCGCGAAATGCAAGATGTGCCGACCCCTCCCGCTCCGCCGATGCCCGACGAACCCGATGCCGACGACGAGTGATTTCTTGAATTTTTAATAACAAAATCCTTAAAATATCTTACGATGAAAAAGTTGAAACTGACGGCCATTCTGTTGGCCGCGGGCACGATGGCCTTTGCCCAACCCGACGACAAGAAAAAAAGCGAAGACGTTGAAATCCAGATAAATGGCGGCGAGCTGCGCGTTTGGGCCGAAGATTTGGCGAAACTCTCCACGGTGGATTTAAACAAAATCGTGGCGGAAACTTCCCGCTATACGGCGAAAGTTCAAAAACAAACGGACGAACTGCGCCGCGACGTGGACGAACTGGAACGCAGCGGGGTGATTTCCAAAGCGGAGGCCGAAGAACTGCGTTTGGAAATTGGCAGGCGACAAACGGCGAGCATAATGGCGATCGGCGAAATGTTGGAAGCCCAGAGCGAGAGCTACGAAGAGCGGATGGAAACTTGGGCCGAAGCCTATGAAAGTCAAATTGAAGCGTGGGAAGACGAAATGGAAGCCCGCGCCGAGCGTGGCGATAAATCCAAAATGGCACCGCTGCCGCCCGTGCCGCCCGTACCGCAGCCAGAAGAGGGCGAGCGCAAAAGCGGCCGCCGCATTACGATAGATGAAGAAGGCATTTCCATCTCGCGCGGCAAAGACGGGGAAAAACCTTACGCTTGGAAGTTTGAAAATGACGATGCAGATAGTGACGATGAGGATGACAACGACAATAATGACAGCCCCTCCCGCAAAAGCAAAAAAATCGACCCCACCGAAGCGTATTTCGATATCAACTTCGGCTTCAACCAACAGTTGCCCGGCGGCGAAGAACTCATCACCGACGGGCCAGAGGAGCTGAAATTCTGGAAATCCACCGAATTCAATATGGGCTTGGGCGGCAAAACGCGCATCGGCTCGCCTTACAGCAAATTGTACATAAAATACGGCGGCGAGTTCAGTTGGCACGCCTTCCGTTTGCAGAACGACAACATCCTGCTGCGCACCGATCCCGATACGGTGAAAATCATCACCGACCCCGATGGCGACTATTCCAAGACCAAGTACGCCATCGCCTATTTCAATATTCCGCTGATGTTGCAGCTCGACTTTAGCGAGGTGGGCGAAAGGGACGACGCCTTCACGCTGGGCGTGGGCGGCTACGGCGGGGTGCGCCTGCGCGCCAAAACGGAGCAGGAATTTACCAACGACATTCTGGGCGACGCCGAGCGCGAGGTCAAAAATGATTACAACACCAGCCAGTTCCGCTACGGGCTGATGGCGCAGGTCGGGTTTGGCAACTTCAAAATCACCGGCAAATACGATTTGAACCCGTTCTTTAAAGATGGCGAAGGCCCTGACTATCAGATGGCTTCGGTGACGGTGGGATTTAGTTGGTGAGCGGTCAATGGGCAGTCAGCAATCCACAGTCGGCAGTCGGCAGTCAGCAATTTGCAAACTGCTAATTGCCAATTGCTGGCTGCCAATTGCCGACTGGAAACTGAAAACTACCTTGGCGGGATGAAATGGCCGTGGCGCGACAATTTTAAATTCTTGATCATCGGCGCGGGGCGCAGCGGCACCAGCTTGCTGGCCGCGCTTTTGGACGGCAATCCGGCATTGGAAGTCGGTTTGGAGCGCTTTGCCTTTGATTGCCTTTTGGGTGAGAAATTAGCTGAAAACGATAAATATTCTTTGGAAAAAAGAATGGCTTGTTTTTTAAAAAATTGCCAAAAAGAAGCGCGCCGTTTTGATGAAAAGTGGGGGAACAAAATCACCACCGAGCAAATTTGGCACCTGCAAGATTGTGGAAAATCGCAAGACGAAATTTTGGCCGCTTTCACGGAAACTGTCATCGCTGGTCGCAAAGTGGTTTTTATTGTTCGGGATGGTCGGGCGTGTGTAAAATCCAAAATGGAGCGTGCCCAATTGTCGTATGAAGAATCCGTAAAACGATGGAAAAAATCCTGCGAAATTTCGCGTTTCTTGGAAAAAGAAATCCCCGATAAAATTTTAGTTTTGAAGTATGAAGATTTAATCGAAAATTCTAAACAAATATTAAGTGATTGTTGTGATTTTTTAGAGACACAATTTTCTGAGAAAATGCTATCAGAAACGGACAGTAAAAAAATGCATTCCGATTACCGACAAAATGCGATTTTGAAAAAAGAAAGGACGGATTTTCCTAAAGAATGGACGATGGATATGGAGAATGAACTGCGGGAATTGGGTTATTTGTAAAAAATTTTAGGATGAGAATTTTGAAAAAAGCGGTGGATTATCTCCGCATTAAATCCGGCATTGAGGAAAACCGCCAGCACTTAAAAAAGATGGAGGAACGGCACCGGTTTTTGCTGGCCAACATTCATTTGGCGCAGCCGGAAGTGCTGAACCTCGACAAAGATGCTTTGGAATCTGCGGTTCAAAAAATTCGGCAAGAGTTTCAGGTTCAGGCTTTTAAAACTGAAATCCATAAAAATGATTTGATGTTCACGTTTCATTTATGGCATCATTCGGATGATTTGGCAAAGGCGGTGCACTCTTATTTTAAAGTGGGCGCGCGTACGGCGCAGAATTTTCGAAAGAGTGTGAGCGAGCAAAATTTGCCCACCAAGAATATTTTAGATTTCGGCAGCGGCTACGGGCGGGTTTCGCGGTTTTTGCCCGCTTTTTTTTCTGATTCTAAAATCACGGTTTCCGAGGTAAAAAACCAGTCGATGCTTTTCCAAAAGGAAAAATTTGGTTTTCAAACATTGGCGCACTCTTCTGATTTTAAGGAGTTTCCCTCCCAAAAGTTTGATTTGATGCTGGCGCTTTCGGTTTTTACGCACTTGCCGCAGGCGCTTTTTGAAGGCTGGCTGGCGGCACTTTATGAAAATTTGCAACCGGGCGGCGGGCTGGTTTTTACTTACAAAGATCTGAAGGAGCGCGGCCACCACGCCGATGAAAAAACGGTGATTTCGCGTGACCAAGATTTTGTCTATACCACCCAATCCGAAGATGAACTTTTCAGTTTTGTGCCGGACAGTTTGAAAAGCGATGAATACGGATTGACATTGGTAACGCAAGATTATCTAAAAAAACAAGCGAAAAAGCTGAATGGAAAAATGGTGTTTTTAGACAATGATTTTACCGTGGTTCAGGACGCAGCGATTTTGATAAAACCCGCTTAAAAAAAGGATGAAAATTTTTATCAAAGAATTTGAGCAACTTTCCACCCAAGAATTATTCAAAATCCTAAAACTCCGCACCAAAATTTTTGTGGTGGAACAAAACTGCGCCTACCAAGAAGTGGACGATGCCGATTTGAAATCGGTACACGTTTTTGGGAAATTAAAAGATGGAATCATCGCCTGCGCGCGCATTGTCCCACCTGAAGCGATTTATAAAGAACCGAGCATCGGGCGGGTTGCCGTTTCTAAAGATTTTCGCAATCAAAATTTAGGGCGAGAAATCTTCCAAAAATCATTGGAGAAAGCAAAAGAAATGTATCCGAATCAAACCCTCAAAATCCAAGCGCAAACTTATTTGGAAAAATGGTACAAAAGTTCTGGTTTTGAAACGGTTTCAGAACCGTATCCTGACTTTGGGATTATGCACGTGGATATGTTATTTTATTCATCATAACTCACCACCACTTTTTCAGAAGTGGGATGCGATTGGCAGGTCAATACGTAACCCTCCTCCACTTCATCGTCTTCCAGCGCGTAGTTCATTTCCATTTCTACTGAACCTTCGATGACCTTGGCGCGGCAGGTGCAGCACACCGCGCCTTTGCAAGCGTAGGGGACGTCGGCGCCGGCGTCGAGAGCGGCGTCCAAAATGACGTCGCCGTCGGAGGAAATGTCGAAGTGGGTTTCGTCGCCGTCCAGAATTACGGTTACGGAACTCTTCACTTTTTTCGGTTTTTCTTTGTCTTTTGTTACCGAAGTTTTGTGCGCCAAATTTTTGACGGGAGTGGTAAACAGTTCGTAATGAATATGTTTTTCGTCCATCCCCAATTCTTTCAAAGTTTTGTTCACCGTCCGTATCATCGGTTCGGGGCCGCAAATGAACACTTCATCCACTTCGTTTATATCAAAAAACTTCTCTGAAAAAGAGCGGCATTTTTGCTCATCGATATGGCCTTTTAAATAGTCGGTGCCTTGGTCTTCGCGGCTCAAAACGTGGTGCACCTGCAGCCGCTTCATATACTTATTTTTCAAGGCATCAATCTCATCTTTAAAAATGATGGTGTTGCTGGATTGGTTTCCATAAAAAAGTTTGAAAGTGCTGGCCGGTTCCATTTCTAAAACGCTTTTCATTATGGAAAAAACTGGCGTGATGCCGCTGCCTGCCGCAAAAGCGACGTAATTTTTGCGTTGCCCTGCTTCCAGTTCGGTGTGGAAATTTCCTTCCGGCGTCATCACTTTCAGTTCGGTGCCGACCGTGAGATCCGTATTGGCAAAAGTGGAAAAGCGGCCGCCCTCCACTTTTTTGATGGCCACCCGCAATTCACCATCCAACGGGCTGGCGCACAGCGAATAAGAACGCCGAAGCGGTTCGCCATCAAACTCTTTTTCGAAGGTCAAATACTGGCCCGGAATGAATTGGTAATCATCCTGCAAGTCGTTGGGGACATCGAAAGCCACGCTCACGCAGTTGTCCGTTTCCACGGTGATGTCGCTCACCCGCAGCGTGTGGAATTTGGGGCGGCGGCTCTTCTTTTCGTTGCTGAAAAGTGATTTTTTGAGCTCCTTGGATTTTTTAAAAAAATTGAGCATCGAATGATTTTCTATAAAATAATGGCAAAAATAACGGACTTGAATGTGAGGGAACAAAGCGCGGTGCGCAATGGTTTTCACACCGCTACTTATCTTTGTAACAATCTCAAAATATTCAAATTATGTCTTCCTCATTATTCAAAGAAGACTTTGACGAAGAAAAATTCGTCGATTATGTAAGCGCCGAAAACAAGGTGGAACCCAAGGATTGGATGCCGGAGAAATACCGGAAAACGCTGATTCGTCAGATTTCGCAACACGCTCATAGCGAAGTGGTTGGGATGCTCCCCGAAGCGAACTGGATTACGCGCGCGCCTTCTTTAAGACGAAAAACGGCGCTCTTGGCAAAAGTTCAAGATGAAGCCGGCCACGGACTTTATCTCTATTCCGCCGCCGAAACTCTAGCCGCCGACCGGATGGAAATGGTGGAGGATTTACTGAGCGGCAAGGCGAAATATTCCTCGATTTTCAATTACCCCACGCCGACTTGGGCGGACATCGGCGCCATCGGCTGGCTGGTGGACGGCGCGGCCATCGCCAACCAAGTGATGTTGTGCCGCACCAGTTACGGGCCGTATTCGCGGGCGATGGTGCGGATTTGCAAGGAGGAAAGTTTTCATCAGCGCCAAGGTTATGAAATTATGATGACGCTGGCGCGCGGCACGGACGTGCAGAAGAAAATGGCGCAGGACGCGCTGAACCGCTGGTGGTGGCCGTCGCTGATGATGTTCGGCCCCACGGACGCCGAATCGCCCAACTCCGCGCAGAGTATGAAATGGCGTATCAAGCGAAAAAGTAACGACCAACTGCGGCAGGAATTTATCGACAAAACCATTCCGCAGGGGGAATTTTTAGGACTGACTTTTCCCGACCCTGATTTGAAATGGAACGAGGAAAAAGGTAGCTACGATTGGGGCGAAATTGATTGGACGGAATTCTATAATATTTTGAAAGGAAAAGGGCCGTGCAACGAAATGCGATTGCGCGCACGGAACAAGGCGCACGACGACGGGGAGTGGATTCGCGAGGCGGCGAATGCGTATGCGGAGAAGCAGGCGAAGCTGGGTGCGAAAAAGGTGGCGTGATGGAAGGTTTGAAGAAAGACTCGATTTTTAATGAGGAGCAATTGCAGCGGATTGACGCAGCCATTGAGCGAGCAAAGAACTCTGAAAATTGGATTCCTCACGAACAAGTTATGCGGAAAATCCGCGAGAAAATGATGAATTATAAAAAGACAGGAGTCTGGAAAACAGCGGAATAAAAATGGAAGTAAAAGAAAAACTTAGGGAAAGATTTGAAGACATTTTGGAGTCTCAAAACGATGAAATTCTTTTGCAAGAGTTAGATGGCCAACTTAGTGTTTGGCAGGAAGCATCGCAATCGGATTTTTCAGAAAAAAGAGACCCTCGTTTTACGGAAGAACAGTTGAAAGAAATTAGGGCGGGCTACCAAAGGTCTTTAAATCCTGAGAATACGGTATCCCACCAAGAAGTAATGGAAGGAGCGTGGAAAATTATAGAGAAATACGCTGGGAAAGAAAGGCGCGCCTAAAGTTTGACGAAACCGTGAAGCACATTTCGGGAAGGCTTGGGAGACAATTTGGGCTGGAATTTAGAGATAAAGTGAATCAAACGGTTTTTACGTTATCGCATTCACCAAGATTAGGAAGCCCGATAGAAAATGAGCCGCATTTGTATTCTTTTCCTGTACCAAAAAATCGTTTGGTTTATTATTTCAATGATGAATTATTAATGATTACGGATTTCGTATTTGGAGGGACGGGACAAACCAAATATATTTTTTACTAAAAAATGAAAGAACATTTATTTTGAAAAACATTCGATTATGGAAGTAAAAGAACGGATAAAAAAGAAGGTGGATAATTTATTGGAAAATGAAAGCACCCAATCACTTGAAAAGCTGGATGACCTGCTGGAAAGCTGGGGCTGGGAGGAAGAAAATCGTTCCAGAAGAGAAAAAAAATTAGACACGCTACAAAACTTGAGTGAGGAGCAGCGGAACCGGGTTCACAAGGCTTATAAAAATTCGCAAAATCCCACCAAGCGTACACCGCACGAAGAAGTAATTCAAGAAACGTGGAAAAAGTTAGGATTGTCACGTGGTCAGACGAGGCCAAGTGGGTTTACCAAAGGGTGATGAATTATTTGGTGGTGGAGTGGGGTAATGAAAAGGCCATCGAATTTTCGGAGGCTCTATCGGAAAGATTGGAATGGCTGGCGGGCAGCCCTGAAAGGGGCGACCGCGTTCAAGGATATACGGACTACTATAGTTATCCTTTTAGTAAATATCGATTGTATTATTGGTACGATGAGGAGGAACTTCTTTTTGCAGAAATGATTGATATGCGTTCAGCGCAAAGCCAAAGGTAATTTGCTTAAAAAATGAAAGAAAAAGACAACTGGAAAATCTGGGAAATATTCATCCGCTCGCGCAACGGGCTGAGCCACAAGCACGTGGGCAGCCTCCACGCGCCGGACGCGGAAATGGCCATCAAAAACGCCCGCGACGTCTATACCCGCCGCAGCGAGGGCATCAGCATCTGGGCCGTGCCCAGCGACGAAATCACCGCCAGCTCGCCGGACGAGAAAGACCCGCTGTTTGCCCCTGCCGACGACAAAGTGTACCGCCACCCGACGTTTTATGATATTCCGGATGAGGTGGGGCATATGTAGATACGGCCGAACGTAGAATCGCACGGCCGTGCGATTTTACGTATAAGATTTAAAAAAAAATGAAATCGGAAAAAAGTGTTTCAGGTTCTGTGTTTTGTAGAGACGCACTGCGGTGCGTCTAAAATTATTTATATGAAAATTCATTTTAAAAATTCCCGAAAATGGAAGCACGAAAGTTAAAAGTAAAAACCGATGAAAAAGGACATCTAAAAGTGGTCAAAAATTTAGAACCCAATCAAGAATATCTTTTGATACCGTTTGAGGTGGAATACGATGATGACCTTGATACATTGGATTGGCGGGACACGGTTCGCGGCAATCCCGCTTTTGATTTTTTGAAGCATCCTGACGAAGCGATTTATACGATGGAAGATGGTGAGCCACTTAACTATAAAAGCGGTAATTAGAACTTGGAGTTTTCTAATCAAAACTTGATAAGATGGAAGCAATAGAATTAAATCTAAAAACCGATGAAAACGGGATATTAAATATTCCAAACAAATTTCCTAAGAAAGCGGAAATGAAGGTTATCGTTTTATATGAAGAAGAGATGAACGAAGAAGAAGAGTGGTTAGAAATGCTCAACACCAATCCCGCTTTAGATTTTTTGAAAGATGAAGAAAATATTTACACCTTAGATGACGGAAAGCCAATAGAATATGAAGGGTAAAATTGTAACGGTGCAGTTTCCTTTTGGAGAAAAGGATTTTTCAAAATTGCGGCCAGCTTACTGTTTGACAAATCCGGTGGGAAAATTCAAGCATTTGTTGTTAGCTTTTATCACAAGTCAGCCGAAAGAAAAACTTGATTCAGATTTGTTCTTAGATTCAAATTTATCTGAAACAACGGGGCTTAGGCGAGACTCCACCATTCGTTTTCACAAAGTTTTCTCCGTCCCGATGAGCCAGTTGAAAAAAGAGATTGGCATTTTAAAGCCAGATTTACAAAAAGTCGCTATCGAGAAATTCCTGAAAATCATTCATCAATGAAAAAATCCCCCCTCCTCACCTACACCCTCCGTCTCGGCGACAACGCCCTCATCCTTGGCCAGCGCCTCGCCGAGTGGTGCGGCCACGGCCCCGTTTTGGAACAGGACATCGCCCTGTCCAACATCGCCCTCGACCAACTGGGCCAAGCGCGGATGCTGATGCAGTACGCCGCCAAACAACTCGGCGACGACTGGGACGAAGACAAAATGGCCTTCCACCGCGACGTGTTCGCTTTCCACAATAATTTGATGATGGAATTGGAAAACGGCGACTGGGGGCGCACCCTCGCGCGGCAGTTTCTGTTCGACACGTTCAACTATTTCCAGTACACCGAATTGCTGCGCAGCGAAGACGAAAACATCCGCGCGGTGGCGCAGAAGGCTATCAAGGAAATCACCTACCACGCGCAGTGGAGCGCCGAGTGGGTCATCCGGCTGGGCGACGGCACGGAGGAAAGCCACGAGCGCATCCAAAAATCCATCGATGACCTGTGGGAATGGACGGGCGAAATGTTCGAGATGGACGACATTGACAAAGAAATGCTGGACAAAGGCATCGGCGCGGATTTGGAAGCCATCAAAAAAAAATGGCACGAAAAAGTGGCCGAGATTTTAGACATCGCCACCCTGAAAAAACCGGAAGACGACTGGATGCAAAGCGGTGGAAAACGCGGCGAACATACGGAGTTTTTAGGGTTTGTCTTGGCGGAAATGCAGCATCTGCCGAGGATGTATCCGGAGGCGGAGTGGTGATAAATGTTGTAAACTTTTCTGCGTGAAAGCAAACATCTTTTGGGCGATCCTTTTCTCTTTTATTATCGCAAGTTGTAAGACTTACACAAATTATGGCAAGGCACTAAGAGAAGCCGACAAAGTGGAAAAGCTGGTTCTCAGCCGTAAAAAAATTGGAATTCTTCCGCCCGACATTGCGCGATTGAGCAACCTAAAAGAATTGCGCCTTTTTAAATCCAATCTGTACAAATTGCCAGCCGAGATTGGGCAATTGGAAAGTTTAGAAGAACTGGTGTTGAGCAACAATAAGTTGGAGAGGTTGCCACCGGAAATCGGTCAACTGAAAAACCTGAAACGGCTGTCTTTGCACCATAACAACCTGAAATCCTTGCCCAAAGAAATTGGGCAACTGGAGAATTTGGAGGTTCTGAACTTGCGGTACAACGACCTTGAATATTTGCCGGAAGAAATCACGAACCTCAAAAACCTGAAGTTCCTGTATTTGACGCGCAATCAGTTAAAGAATTTGCCCGAAGGAATGGCCCAATTAAAAAACCTCGAAATACTGGATTTGGAGCGAAATTCTCTAAATGAGATTCCAGCGGAAATCGGCAAAATGGAGGCGCTTTATTACTTGAATGTGGCCTACGCGGGCGGTGGTTTGCCGTTGCCGGAAGGCCTGTGCAATTTGCCTAATTTGGAGGAAGTTACCATCGGGCGCGGCATCATTATTCCCACTTGTATGGCCGCTCCCGCCAACCGGCGTTTGCAGATTATTGTAAAATAGCGTAGTTTCTATAGTTTAGAAAAGCAGTAGTAAAGAAATGACCATCACAGAAAACCAAATATGGCAATGGCTCGAAGCCGTCTCCGACCCCGAAATCCCTGTGCTTTTGGTGGTGGATTTGGGGATTGTGCGCGCCGTGGATTTAGAGGGCGGACATCCCATCGTGAAAATCACGCCCACCTATTCCGGTTGCCCCGCGATGAACGAAATCGAACAGAATATTTATAAAAAACTAAAGGAAGAAGGGTTGGAAAACGTTGAGGTTCAGACGGTTCTCTCGCCGCCGTGGACCACCGATTGGATGACGGAAAAGGGGAAACAAAAACTCCGCGACTACGGCATCGCCCCGCCGGAGGGCAGCTCGGCCGACAAATCCGTTTTGTTTGGAAAACCGAAGGAAATCACCTGCCCGAACTGCGGTTCAAAAAACTCCAAAATGGTGAGCCAGTTTGGCAGCACTGCCTGCAAGGCGCTGTATAAATGCGGCGACTGCCAAGAGCCGTTCGATTATTTTAAGTGTATATAGAATTGTTCAATGTTCCGAGCCTGTCTGCCGATAGGCAGGTTTAAAGTTCAATGTTTCAGTCTCATTCTTTACAGGTAAAACACCAGCTCAACCGCACCCCAAAATCAAAGCCCGTCCCGTTGAATTTTCCTAAAGAAACAGGCTCATTTTCCAGTTCTCTTTGATAAAAAAGTTCGCCCGTTTGATGCAGGCCTTGGGCGAGATTTACATAAAATCCGAGCCAAAACAAATCGGTCATTTGACGGCGCAATTCCGCGCTGGCGATGAGGTTGGTGAAATTTTTCTCTGTTTTAAATTCATAAATTGGCCCTACCCCGCAAAACCCTAAATGGTTTTCGTCATTTCTGAAATTGCGATGAAGTTCAATTCCCGCGCTCAGCATTGCCAGCCAGCTTTCGCCCAGCCGCCGATTGTAGTTGGCGGAAGGCGCGACATACAAGCTCGGGATGGAATATTCCCCCACCGTCTCACCATTGAAAAGACCGGAATTGCCGCGCTCGGCCACCACCCCAACCGTTCTTTGATGACCGATTTCGATGCCTATCCCAAAGCTGTTTTGCCAATAGAGTTGTCCGTTTAGCGCCACTTTGTTGGAATAAAAATCCAGCAAGGGGTTGTTTGCCAATTCCAGCTTTAGATTTTGGTTTTCAGGCGAATACGGTTTTTGGTGCGCCAAGCCGAGTTTCAATCCAAGATTCAAAAAACGCCGCGCCGAATCGCTTTGGGAAAAACTATTTTGCGAAAAGCCAAAAAGAATGAGGATAAAAAGCGCACCCTTTTTCATCTTTGGAAATTTGAGTCAAAACTAAACTTTAAATCTTCATTTTCATTATATAAAACTCAAAATTTGGATACAAAAATGAGCGAACTCATCCTCTCCGAAAAAATCGGAAAAGTCCTGCAAATCAGCCTGAACCGGCCGGACAAGTACAATAGCTTCACGATGCCGATGGCTAAGGCGCTGCAAGAAAAACTAAAAGAAGCGGCGCTGGACGGCGACCTCCGCTGCGTGCTGTTGATGGGTGAGGGCAAGGCGTTCTCGGCCGGCCAAGATTTGCAAGAAGCCACCGACCCCGACGGCCCCGATATGAGCAAAATCGTGCAGGAATCGTACAACCCCATCGTGACGCAAATCCGGCAACTGCAAATGCCCGTGGTGGCGGCGGTGAACGGCGTGGCGGCCGGCGCGGGCGCCAACATTGCTTTGGCCTGCGACGTGTGCGTGGCGGCAGAATCGGCCAGTTTCATCCAAGCCTTTTCCAAAATCGGGTTGATTCCCGACAGCGGCGGCACCTACACTTTGCCGCGCCTCGTCGGCCTTCAAAAAGCCAGCGCCCTGATGATGCTCGGCGATAAAATCTCCGCCAATGACGCGGAAAAAATGGGAATGATTTACAAAGTGTTTGCTGATGGAGATTTTGAAAATGAAGCTATGAACATCGCGAAAACACTGAGCGAAATGCCCACAAAGGGATTAGCCTACACAAAGGCGCTTTTGAACGAAACTTTTCAGAATCGTTTTGATGAGCAATTGGTGGCAGAGGACAAGTATCAAACGATGGCGGGGAATACGGAGGATTATAAGGAGGGAGTGGAGGCTTTTTTGGAGAAGCGCAAACCAAATTTTAAGGGGAAATAGATATGAAAGTTACAATTATTGGAGGAGGTGCGATGGGAAGCGGCATCGCGCAAATTTCCGCTCAGCACGGCAATGAAACCGTTTTGATTGATACTCAAAATGAGGCCCTCGAAAAAGCCAAAAAATCCCACCAAAAAATCCTCGCCCGCCTCGTAGAAAAAGGCCGCCTGAAAAAAGGCGAAAACGAGGAAATTTTACAACGAATTACCTACACCACCGATTTAGAAAAAGCGGCCGACAGCGCTTTGGTCATTGAAGCAATCGTGGAGAAACTGGAGGTGAAAAAATCGGTGTTCGGGAAGCTGGAAAACATCGTGAGCGAAGATTGCATTTTGGCCAGCAACACCAGTTCGCTGAGCATTGCCAGCATTGCGAGTTCGGTGAAAAAGTCGGAGCGTGTTATTGGTATCCACTTTTTCAATCCCGCGCCGCTGATGCCACTGGTGGAAATCATTCCGGCGGTGCAGACTTCCCAAGAAACTTTGCAAAAAGCCCGCGAAATCATCGACGGCTGGGGGAAAACCACGGTGGTGGCGAAGGACACGCCGGGCTTCATCGTGAACCGTGTAGCGCGGCCGTTTTACGGCGAGGCGGTGCGGATTTATGAGGAGGGTTTTGCCAACGTTCCGACAATCGACTGGGCGATGACCGAGCTGGGCGGCTTCCGGATGGGGCCGTTCACGCTGATGGATTTCATCGGCCACGACGTGAACTACGCCGTGAGCGAAAGCGTGTGGACGGCCTTTTATTACGACCCGCGCTACAAACCCAATTTTACCCAAAAACGACTGGTGGAAGCCGGCTGGCTGGGCCGCAAATCCGGCAAGGGTTTTTACGATTATTCCGATGGCGCGGCAAAACCCGAACCGACCAAAAACCAAGAATTGGGCGAGAATATTCTGTGGCGGATTTTGGTGATGCTCATCAACGAGGCGGCGGATGCGCTTTATCTAAACATCGCCAGCCGCGACGACATTGATTTGGCGATGACCAAAGGCGTGAATTACCCGAAAGGCTTGCTGAAATGGGCGGATGAAAAAGGCATCGCACATTGCGTGGAAACGATGGACCGGCTGCATTCGGAGTATCTGGAGGACAGGTATCGGTGCAGTCCTTTGTTGCGGAAAATGAAGAGGGAGGGGAGGAGTTTTTATTGAGAAATTACATTAGAATATTTTTTAATGTGCTGAAATATAGTGATTTAAAAAATGAAATAGAAGCCCAATTACATTACCGTTATATTAAAGCCTCACACCCAAAACGGAACGTATTTAGAATATCTTGGTCCCTTATTGTCGGGGTCGTAATCCTTTATCAGACCTTCTTGCAGGCAGTCGGAGATTATCCGTGATATAATTGGGTAGTTTTGAGCTTTAACGCCAAAGCGCTCCCTCAAACTTTGATTGGACATCTGTTCTCCGGAAACATACTTTAGGCAGGCGTGCAAATAACACGCTCTGGTTTTGTCCATCTTGTCCATTTCCCTCAGAGATTTATGCCCATAAAGTATAACTTTCGTAAAATTATCTCCCACCAAAAAATGTGGGGCGGGCAGTTGATTATACTCACATTCAAACACCACTTTGTCAATCCCGCTCCCTCGTTCTTCGCAAATATTCACCCGCCGCATAAATCGCGCTAAGGTCTCGTTCCGGCTTTCGGGGCTGTGGTCCACAAATCGGAGGGGGTCGATTAAGGGCTTGCCGGGATTGGTGATTTCCATACGGTTGTCAAAAATCTCAATCATCGGGGACGAACCGCCAATTTGAAAATCTTGATGGATGATAGCATTGGCCACTAATTCTCGGATAGCAATGACGGGATAGAGCGAGACTTCCTTCCGCAGGGCGTTGTCGATAATTTCGTTAGAAGGAAGTTGGTCGGAGATATATTTGACAAGTCCTTCAAAACCAACCGCATAACCTTTCTTTCCAATCTTCTCCCGCTTGGTTTTTACACGGCTTTTACCATCATAAATCACTACTCTAATTGCTTTTCTTGATAATCTCTCAAAGGCATCGATTTCTCTTGAAAAGAGCAGCGCCCCCAAGTTGGTTATCGCATAAAGCTCGCCCCGTCTTACGATTATTTTGTCTTGCAACAACTTAGAAATAATCCCAGCTCTGTTATCCGGAAGTGGATACTGGATGAGGTAAAAGTATTTCGGATAATTAATTAGTTGGAGAACCCCACTCTCTGAAACCCTGTCTTTCGCGGTATCTTTTTCAAATCGGAACGAATCATTCCGATTCCAAATCTTCCGCTCTTTTTCAGGGTGGTCTTTTAAATTTTTCTTGATGCTGCCGATGCGTATGAACGCTTTTCCTTTAAAGTGAACAGGGGTGCTTTTCGTGGCGTCAATTCTGAAAATCGCAAAGTGCATCCCCTCGTGTTCCGACTCGAATATGTTGAAATCTACGCGGGGATTGAGTTGGGTGGCCAGCCAATTTTCTATTTCTTGGTTTCCCTTTTTAGTTTGAGAGGGTTTAAAAATTGTGCCCCCCAAACGATGCGTTCTATCTTCCACGCCAAACACCAAATACCCAAATTTGACACGGTGGTAACAGGCACTGTTTGTTAAGGCAGAAAGATATTCGCCTATTTCTTCCGGCTTGGAATTGCTTACTTTGAACTCAAGCCACTCGGTCTCCTTCGGCTGAGACTGCAGTTCTTTTAGCAAAATCAAAAATTCTTTTTGCGTCATCTTTTTATTAACCTTCGTACTAATTTAAGGGCATAAATCTAATGAGAAAGACTTTTAGCCTTTTCGCGTTGCATTCTCACAAAAATTTGTTTTATCCAACTCTCCTCTATTTGTTTTTGCTTTTTTATGCTTGCTCAAACGGCGGCTCAACCGGTCATTCCAAAACTGGATAATTATTTCAAAGGAATAGAATCCCGCGACCAAGCCTCCGGCAGTTTCGCCCTCTCCAAAAACGGCCAAATCATTTATCAAAAAGCTTTCGGAAACGCCACTCTAAATCCAAAACAAAAAGCCGACACGGCCACTAAATGCCGCATCGGTTCCATTTCTAAAACTTTCACGGCGGTTATCCTTTTGCAGATGGCGGAAGAAGGAAAACTGACTTGGGAAAATCCGCTTTCCAACTATTTCCCCGCTTGGCCGGAGGCGCGGAAAATCACCATTGAAAATTTGCTGCGCCACCAAAGTGGCATCCACAATTTTGGTAATGATAATTCTGCTAAATATCAAAATGTAAATCCGCAAACCCGCGCGGAAATCGTGGCGGTTTTGAAAGATTCCAAAATGGATTTCAAAGCGGGAACAAAAACCAATTACAATAATGCCAATTATGTAGTTCTCAGTATAATTGCGGAGGAATTGGATTCGCTTTCTTTTGGTGAAATTTTGCAAAAAAGAATTGCCGAGCCGCTCGCTTTGCAGCACACTTTTTTTGGGAATAAAATCCAAACCGAAAGCAACGAAGCGCAGTCTTTTTATTGGAAAAAGGGCTGGCAGTTGAATTCCGAGGCGGACTTGAAAACTTTGCTGGGCGCGGGCGGCATCGTTTCCACGCCATCGGATTTGTGTCGCTTTTTCGATGGGCTTTTTAATGGAAAACTTCTGGCCGAAGAAAGTTTGGATAAAATGCTGAAGTTTAACGAAAACTTGGGATTGGGCATTTTCGGCTACCCTTTTTATGAAAAAACCGCCTACGGCCACGCCGGAAACATTGACGCCTTTGAATCTTTTGCCGCGCATTTTCCCGTAGAAAACGAGAGCGTTGCGCTGATTTTGAACGGAAACCGAAAGGATTTCAATACTATTTTAAAGGAGATTTTAGATGTTTATTTCGATAAATAACTTATCAAAACCGAACAGTATTTTTCTATGTTAAATTCCCCAATGGATTTACGCGCATTTTCCTGAAATGACGCGTATTTTTCTTCGCTCATTTCTTCAAATTCCAATATCTTTCTTTTGAAATCCGCACTTCTTTTACATAAAAACCCATTCTTTCCTTCATTAATAAAAACATTGTTTTCTGCCACATCAGAACTCAAAACCGGAACACCATTGTTTAGATATTGCTTTACTTTAAAAGCCGATTTGGAGCGGTGAAATTCATCATCAATTAAAGTAGCAATTCCTACATCAAAACGGGCAATTCTTTGCTGAACTTCTTTTTCATTTTTCCAATCTATTTCGGATGGGATTTCCAGTTCAATATTTTCTTCATTTTTGAAAAAACCGTGCAGAAACTCAACTTCCTCCGCACGGTTTACGCCCAAGAAAATCAGTTTGATTTTGATAGGCAAATCTCTAACGGCGGGAAAGAAATCGCGGAGCAAGCTTGCTTTGTGACCTCCGCCAAAACATCCAATCCAACCAAGTGTCAGCGGGCTGTTTTTCCCTTCTTTAAAAATCCCTAAATCCGGGGTCGGGGACGTGTTCACCACAATATTGGAATTGTATTTCGACAGGTTTTTCGCCAGCTCATTGCTGCCCACGATTACGCAATTGCAATTTTTTAAAAAGTAGAAATAAGTTTTGGAATAATTCTCCAAATAATCGGCATCGTCAATGTCATAAAAACAACGATGTTTTCGAGTTTTTACCAATAATTTGAGTAGCGTAGAATAAATAAAATTTGAGCTGACTCTTTGAATAATAATGATTGAATTTTTCTTTGGAAAAATCAGGGCAGAAAAATAACATTTTAAAAACCGAAAAATCCGCTGAACCGAATAGCTTGGAATAACCAATTCACTTGAAATCCCATTGGCTTTTTGCAGAAATTCCAGCGGATATTTTCCACGGTATCTCACGCTCGGAGAATCCAGCGAATAAAAGGCAAACCAGTAGATAAATTGGATTTTGGAAGAATTGGTCTTCAAAATGGCAGGCTTTAAAAAAACTAAACAAACAGGGATGGATTGCTTCTTTTTTGAGCGTTTTGCGTATTTTCTTCAACACGATTTTAAAAGAAATTTTAAACATTTATTTGATGCAAACTAACCATCAGAAAAAGCATCTTTATAGTGCCAAATAAGTATAAAGAATATCTTCTTGAATCAGCGATTGTTGCGCGGCGGTAGGTTTATAAAAATAAATCACCTTGAAATCATCCTTTTCCCAAGTGGTTTTAATTTTTTCAGCGGTTATATTTTTATGATGATGAGTCAAGACGGCGTAAGGGGTTTCGCCGCGGAAAATCACGATCAGCCGGAAATCTTTTTCGTCAGCCACGGTCTTATGGCGTTCGCGCATCGTGTAGGCGGTCAGTTCCTCAAATTCCCTTTCTTCAAAATCGTACTGCTTGAATAGTGCCTGAAAACCAGCTTGTTGCTCGCTGCGGTTGGCTATTTTTAAAAGTTCGGAAACGCGGGTTTCGGGCAACGAACCGTCGGCAAATTTGGTTTTGAAAACCCAACCTTCGATGATGGCCTGCACCCGCTCTTTGCCGCGAAATTTTTCAGAGATCTTGCTTTCCTTAATTTGAATTTCCGACAAAACGCGGCCGATTTCCTTGCCTTCTTTATTTTTCAAAACAGTACCTTCATTTAGGATTTTTTCATCCGCAATTTCGTTGGGATCAAGATAAATTTCACGGCGGATTTTGTACCATCCCTCTTCGGGTTGAAACGAAAAAACTTCCACGTTTTCATCCAATTCAAAGAGGGGTTTCCCTTGAATTTTATCTAAAATTTTGGTTTGGTTTTCTTCGATGAGTTGGGCGTGCAATCCCGCGAAAGCGGCGCAAAAGAGAAGGAGGAAAATGCGTTTCATAATTTTATTAAATGTTCCGGTACGGCCGGCCAGTGACAGGTTTCGAGTTCATTGTTTCGGCTTTGTGTCGCCCCGATGGGGCTTCCAAAGATGGGCGTTCACCGCATCGCAATCACCGCCCTTACAGGCGGTGCTACAAATATATCGCCCCGCTGGGGCTGCATTTTGGATAACGAAAATGTCGTTCTTTAGCTGTAGCAAAACCTCAAAGCCCCGTAGGGGTGAAATGATTGTAGCGCCGTCTGTAAGGACGGCGAAATGACAAAACCAACCCGTCCCACAATTTGAAGCCCCAGCGGGGCGACACCTCTTGCCAAAACCCAAATTTCAAATGACCATCAAATTACAACCCCGCACTTCGGAATTGTCAAACCGGCCCATCACTTCAAAACGTGTGCCTCCGATGTTCCTTCCCAAATCTTGCGTTTCGACAAAACAGCAGGAATCCAAATTCCCCAAATCAATGACGTTGATGCCACCCGTTTTCCCCGTTTTTTCATACGAAAAAGGATCGTCCGTTTGGCGGATGAGAACCCGCATCCACGGCGGGGTTTCAAAAATTCCGTCTTTGTGGGAATAGGCTTGGCCGAACAATTCAGTCATCCCGTATTCGGAATGGATTTGATTGACACCCAGATTTTTACATAGCAGTTTGTGCACTTCGGTGCGGAGCAATTCTCGGCGCCGGCCTTTCATTCCGCCGGTTTCCATTAGGATGAGATTGTTTTTAGGCAGGGAAAATTGTTGGGCAAAATCCAACAAGCCGAAAGTGACGCCCAGCAAAACGGTAGGTTTTTTTTCTTTGATTTTTTGCAGAAGAATGGCGTGCAATTTTTCCAAATCATCTAAAAAAAAACCTGAATCAGAATCGGTGGATTTTTTTATAAAACGGTCGGCCATAAAAACCAAGGAAGAATTTTCTCTTTCCAAATACGAAGGCAAAAGTGCGAGGACGCAAAAATCTTTGACATTCCCATAGAAATTTTGAAAAATGCACTGGGTGTTTTCTTCATAAAAAAAAACATCCCTAACGAAATGGCGACTGGGAATGGAACCCGTGGTGCCCGAACTTTTAAAAATTGCTTGGGCCCGAAATTCGCCCGTTTTTATGGCAAAATTTTTATAAAAAGAAATGGGCAAAAATGGTATCTTAAAAATGCTCGAAATCTTAGCCATTTTTATACCCAAATTTTGCAGGTATTTTTTATAGAAAAAATTATGCTCCGCCTGCCACCTGAAAATTTCCAACGCCAAGTTTTGGAATTCGGCATCGCTGCGAATGCTAAAAATTCTATCTTTGAAATATTGCCGAGCAGCCAACGTTGAAAAAAAATTAAGCAGAAAAAACTCCAATGAATTTCAGATTTCCAAAAGTAGGGTTGCCCATTTTAATAATGCTAACCGTGCTGGCGGGTTGCGAAAAAGACGAGAAATTTGCCGATGAACCTTTCTTGGAGTGGCGCGACTTCTCGGTGAGCGACCAAGGCAGCGGGCGGCGCTCGCTGAACCTGCAAGCCTATTTTACGGACGGCAACGGCAACATCGGCCGGCGGGCCGACAACAACAGCCCCTACGATACCTGCAGTGCGGCGAGCTACAATTTCCTGATCCGTTATTTTGAACAGGTGAACGGTACTTTTAAGGAAATAGAACCGGAAACGACCACCGGCCGAGGCTGCCAATTGTTCCACGTCATCTTGCCCGATTTGGAGCCCGAGGGACAAAACAAAACGTTGGAAGGCGACATTTTCGTAGATTTCGAATACTCCGGATTCCCGCGCAACGCCACAGATTCCATCCGGTTTGAACTGCAACTGCGCGACCGCGCCGGCAACCTCAGCAACGTGGCCTCCTCTCCCACCCTCTTCATTCCCGAGCCTTGATCTGGACTCCGGCTTGCGCCAAGCTGATGTTTTTCAAATGGTTGCCGAGGCGTTCCATTTCATCGATCAATTGGTTGTAAAACAGGCCACTGCGAAACGGTATTTTTCCCTTCTCGGATTTTTCCAAATATTCCTGAAAAAAATCTTCGTGCATTCTATTGATTTGATTTTCCAGTTCAAGCACTTTTTCTAAGCTGTTTAGCTTGGTTGAATCCTTCAAATTTTCCACCATTAAATCCATAGCTTGTTTCACCGTTTCGTTCATTTTCGTGATACGGTTTCGCATACTTTGCGTAAAATATGCTTTTTGCATTTTGCGCGCCAGCAAGCTGCGGCTGATGTTTAAGTAAATGTCGCCGATGGATTCCAAATGGCTGGCGATGGAGATGGCGCTGCGCACGCCCGCCACCGTTTCGGCGCTCATTTCGCCGCGCGTGGCTTGGTCCAGATAATTTTGGATTTCCTTTTCCAAACGGTCGCCCACGCCCTCGTGGTCTTCCAGCTTGGCAGTATAAATCTTGAGTTTTTGCTCCTCCATTTCGGTGATCAGCAGCGGGACGTAGCGGAAAGTGCGCCGCACCAATTCCGCAAAGCGAATCAACTCTTTGCGCGCTTCGGCGAGGGAAAGTTCGGGCGAATCGGCGATGCCGCCAGCGATGTAGCCCAGCCCCGTGTTTTCATCTTTCTGATGGCGGGCCGGCACCATCCATTTGGCGATTTTCACGATGATTCCCGCGAAAGCGAAAAGCACGGCCACGTTCACGATATTAAAGGCGGTGTGAAAAAGCGCCAACGCACGCGGAATGCTCTCGCTGTCGGCAAAAGGGTCGCCGCCGCCGAGGATATTTTGATTGAATTCCGCCACGCCTTCTAAGAAAAATGGCAACAGAAAAATCATCCAAAAAACACCCAGTACATTGATGATGAAATGGACGCGGGCGGTCCGCTTGGCCCAAGCGTTTCCCACCAGCGCGGCGAGATTGGCCGTGACCGTGGTGCCGATGTTTTCACCCAATATGATGGCCGCCGCCACGGGAAAGGAAATCCAGCCCGCGCTGGTCATCACCAAGGTGAGCGCCATCGCCGCCGAGCTGGACTGCACGGCCACGGTCAAAATTATCCCAATCAAAATGAAAATAAAAGAGGTGCCGAGCTGTGAAAAATAGGACTGGCCCTGCAAATCAATATCGCGGACGAAGCCCAGCCAGCTGGCATCTTGGAAGGCGGCGAGCGCTTCTTTCATAAAACCCAATCCTAAAAAAAGCAGGGCAAAACCGAGCAGGATGCGGCCCGCGTGGCGGAGGGCTTCTTGTTTGGTGAAGGTGAGCGCGAAACCAATCCCCACGAGGGGCAGGCAAAGGCGGGTGATGCTGAGCGGCCCCAAACCCAGCTCTGCGATGAGCCAGCCCGTAACCGTGGTGCCGATGTTCGCCCCCATAATCACGCCCACGGATTGCATCAAACTAAGCAAACCCGCATTGACCAAACTGACCGTGACCACCGTGACCACGGAGGAAGACTGCACGGCGGCGGTGATGGCCAATCCCGTGGCAATCCCCACAAAACGGTTTGACGTAACCGCGTTCAGGAAGAGCCGCATCCGGCCGCCCGCCGCTTTTTGGATGGCGTCGCTCATCATTTTCATACCAAAAATGAAGAGCGCCAAAGCACCGACGAGATTCAAAAAATCAAAGAGGCCAAAATCCATCCGTCCCATTTTATTGCTATAAAAAATGCCCGCGCACGGGCGGGCATTCTTTTATTCAAATTTCGAATTTCCCACCGAGGTGGCAAAATTCGGCAAATCAAAATTTATCGTACGATAATTCTGCGCACGGCTTTTTGGTGGTTGATTTCAACGCTTACCATATAAATTCCGGCGGGCAAGTGGGCCACGGAAATTTGGGTGGCCAGTTCGCGCGAGCTGCGGTTTTTCAAAATTTTGCCGTTCAGGTCGCTCAGCGTAATTTTCATTTCGCCGCCGTCCGTGCTTTCGATGGTAATGTAATCAGAAGCGGGGTTCGGGAAAATCTCGACCTTGAGGTTTTCAAATTCGTCAATGGAAATATTGCTGAACAGGCCTGGGCTGCCCACGTCGCCGTCGTTGGAAGCATAAGCGCCCCTAAGGTTGATGATAGACCGGCCCATCACGGTGCCGGCGGTATCAAACTCTATCGAAAACCCTGCGACCACGTCCGCAGCCGAGTACGTCGCTTGGCTGATCAACGCGCCTTTGTCATCATAGAAATTTACTTCGTCGCCACCGCTGCTCAAGCCCGAAAATCCGATGGGGCCAAAGTCATCTTCCACGATAATTTTTGGTGTGCCGCTTTGCAACATCCAAGTGGCTTCCCAAGCGGATTTGTCCGCGTTCAGGGCTTCCAAAAAGATGATGCTCTCGCCCGGCTGAATCATATAAGTACCGCTGATTTCGTGGCTGCCAGCGATAGCATCGTCATCGTCCCAACTGTAGCCGTCCAAGTCGATGGCGGTGTCGCCGAAGTTGGACAACTCGAACCAATCGCCATCAATGGGCGAGGGGTGGTCGCTGCTGGGCATCACTTCGGTGACGGCCAGTTTGACAATCCTGCGGATGATTTCCGCGCCTTCGCGGGGCAGGATTTGGTAGCCGTCCGTAAAGGGGGCGGAACTACTGCTGGCAAATTGTCCGCTGTTTCCAATCACATCGAATTTGCCCAAAGGCACTGGTCCCCAGTTGGTCACGATGTCACCGTCCAAACGAAGCGAGCTGGTGTCGCCATTGGCCAACAAAATATCGAAGTTGCCAAACGTGCCGCTTGGCCAATTGCTGGTATCAATCAACTCCACGCCGTTCAAGCGGATGACTTGACCTTCGTTCGATTCGGCGGGTTCGGCCACCACATTGGGCGTTATGGTTATTCCGGTGCTGGAAATCACGGCCACGGAATCCGGTACAATCTGCAGCTGGCCGCGGAATTGTTGAATCGTGCCCACCACGCGCAGTTCGTCTCCCATAATCGGATTGTAAGGGAAGTTGCTGCCGAAGTTGAAAACTTTCAGGCCTGCGTCGTTGGAGGGATCTGTAAGGAAAAAATCCAAGTTGTTGGCCTGCAAACTGGGGCTGGTAACAATCCCCGTAATCCGCACCGTACGCCCCAGCGAATCCGCCACGCCCATTGCGTCCACACCGTTGATTTGGCTGATGCTATAAGTGGGGATGGGCGTGTCGTTGTCCTGAATGGTGAAAACGTGGGTGCTGGGATTGCCGATGACGAGGCTGCCCGCGCTGACGATGGACAGCGTTACATCCTCATCCGATTCTTGCAGCATATCGTCAGTGATAATTACATCAAAACTGACCGATGACGCGCCCATTGCCACGGGCAAAGTGATGGTGTCCATCATCGTGGGAGGGCTTGTGGAATAATCGGCCGCCGTGATTCCCGCGCCGTTGTTCACAAAGATTTTTACCGTGGTGGCCGCGGTGGGAGCGGGCGCGATGGGCAGTGTGATCGTTACCGTGCCGGCATCTTCCAATTGGGTTTGCGAACTGGCGGGGAACGAAACGGTGGGCACGGTGGCCACGAATCGGATAATATCGTTCGTGTCCCGTGGCAAAATCTGATACCCGCTGGTGAAAGGCGAGCTGTTGTCAAACTGGCCGCCGGCGCCGATGACGTCAAATTGACCCGTGGGGGCGGGCGTTCCGTCAATGTCAGTATCGCTGTCGATGCGCATTACTACTGTGTCCGTGCCATTGGTGATGTCCACGTTGGCGGAGTTTCCGGCCGTGGTCGGCCATTGGGAGGGCGTTACCAAAGTCATCCCGTTCATACGGATGTACTCACCCTCGGTAGTTTCGTCCAAATCGGTCACGACCGTTGGCATTTTCAGGGTTACATTGGAATCCAAGACCACGATGCTGTCCGGCACAAATTCCGTCAGACCGTTGAACTGGGCAATGCTACCGATTAAGCGCAAACTGTCGCCACGGCTGACTTGGTAACTGCCGACATCATTAAAATTAAAAATATTGATGCCGCCCGTATTGTCGTAGGCGTAAAACGAATAACCGTTGTTGCCGTCAAAATCATCGGTATAAACCACGACGTTGATTTTGGCCATCGCGTTCAGCGAGTCGGCCACGCCCGTGGCATCGCTGGTGGTAAGGTCGGCGATGTCGTAAGTGGGAATGCCGGCCATTGCCGCGTCATTATCAATCACCACCAAAAACGCCGAATCCAGCGCGCCTTGCAGCAAGCCCGCCGAAACCGCGTTGATGCTGTAAAAAAGCGTTTCGTTGCCTTCAAGCATCGCATCATCCACGATGGAAATATCGAAACTGACCGTGTCCTCGTTGGCGGGGATGGTCAAGGTCAAAAGGCCCGTGGTCAAATTCGGGGCGGGGGAAACCGTGCCGTCGGCGGGGATATTCACGTTGGCGCCCAGCATAAATTGCAAATCCACCGTGGTGGAAACCGTGGCCACGGGATTCACCAACAAATCAATGGTTACCGTTCCCACGGCCTCGCCCACTGTTTGTGGCCCCATCGCAAAATTGATAGTGGGATTGGCGGGCGGGTAAACGGTGATGTCGTTCAGGCTGCTGGGCAAGATTTGATAACCGTCCAAAGCGGGGTTGGTGAACGTGAACTGGCTGCCCGCGCCGCGCACTTGGAAAAGGCCGACCGGAGCCGCGCTGCCGTCGATGTCCGTATCGGAATCAATGCGCAGCGTCAAAGTATCGGTGCTGTTGTAAATATCCACGTTGGCAGAACTTCCCATCGCGGGCCACTGCGTGGGATCCACCAATTGAACGCTATCCAACTGAACGTATTCGCCCTCGGTGGTTTCATCCAAAGTGGTAACCGTGGCGGGGTTTTTCAGGATGTTCCCGGTGCTCCACAATACGATGGAATCGGCGAAAATCTCGGTCAAACCACGGAACTGGGCAATGTCGCCAAACACGCTGATGGAATCGCCCTGCTGGGGATTTACATAATTGCCAACGTCATTGAAATTGAAAACATTGATGCCGCCCGTAGTATCATACATATAAATGCTGATGCCCGCATTTCCATCAAAATCAATGGAATACACCGTGCCGCGCAGTTCCATTTCCACGTTCAGCGAATCGGGAACGCCGTTGGCATCCACGCTGGTGGCGGTGGCAATGTCGTAGTTGGGGACAGTGGAGGCTGGAATGGTCATAATGTCCATCAAACTGCTGGGGAGAATCTGGTAGCCATCGTTGGCAGGAATGGCAAAAGTGAACTGGCTGCCCGCGCCGCGCACGTTGAAGGGCGCATTGGGAACGGGGCTGCCGTCGATGTCGGTATCGGAATCAATGCGCAGCGTCATCGTGTCGGTGCCGTTGGTGATGTCCACGTTGGCGGAACTTCCCATCGCCGGCCACTGCGATGGCGTGATGACCCAAACGCCGTTGATCTGAACGTACTCGCCCTCTGTGCTTTCATCCAAACTGAAAACCGTGGCGGGCATTTTCAGCGCGTTTCCGCTGGAGCGCAATTCGATGGAATCCACTTCGATTTCGGTCAAGCCGCGGAATTGCACAATCTCACCGTAAACGGTAACCGAATCGCCTTGGGCGGGCGAAGTGTAGCCCGCCACATCTGTAAAACTGAAGACGTTGATGCCGCCGGTATTGTCGTACATATAAAAACTGTAGCCCGCGTTTCCGTCAAAATCAATGGTATAGATGGTACCGTTCAATTCAAATTGTTGGTTCAAAGAATCGGGGACGAAAGCCGCGTCGCTGGTGGTAACGGAAGCGATGGTGGCCACGGGATAGCCGGGCACATTGACCACGCCGCCCGCGCTGGTGCTGTCGTAAGTGCCGATGGGAACGGGCGTGGCCGCCGTAGAATTCAAAGTGTCGCCGTCCAAGACATTGGGGCCGCCAAACGTCCAATTGGCCAAGACGAAAGTGGAATCATCCGGGCCGGTGCCGTCCACGCGGTAGGCCCAACTGTCCAGGTATTCCCAAGGCTCGCCGCTGCCATCCATATTAATATCGCCAAACACGTCGATGACCGTACCGTTGGAAAAAAGCTCCACGGCATCGTCGCCGTTGATGGCCATCGAACCGTCGGTGTAATCCGCATCAAAACCAAAGAAAGCGTTGAACTGCGCGGAATCGGTGGTCACATAAATGAAACTTCCCGCGGTGGCGGAAACGGCGGGGAAGGTAAATTCTTGGCCGTCGGAACCGCCGCCGTTGTTGGCGGAACCCAAACCGTATTGGCTCAAGTCGGGGATGTTGTTCAAAACGTAAAGCTCTACTCCTTTTGGTGTACCACCGGAAAGCGGGCCATCATATAGGCCCGTAATAATGATATCCGAAGCGGCGGGGGCGGGCGGCGGCGCGGCGGCCACGGTTACCGTGCCCTGCATCGAACCGGAATGTGGGTCGCATTGATAATTGTAGGAACCGGAGGTATTGAAAACAAATTGATACGTCCAGCCACTGCCCACGCTGTTGCCAAAGCTGGCGGGGTTGTTTGAGAAAGTGGTGGTCGTTCCGTTCACGTTATGGAATCCCCCCGTGTTTGTCCAAATGACGGTGTCGCCCTGATTGATGCTCAGCGAACTGGGCATAAAGAAGTTGGAGCCCACGGACACATTGTGGACGGTAGCCTGCAAACCGCTGAAAATCAGCGCGGCGAACAAGCTGGAAAGTAGATGTTTTGTTTTCATAATTATGGATTTTTTTGGTGTCGCGAAAGTAATTAAATCCATCGGGGAAAAGATGGGCTTTGATGTTAAGGCTGGGTTAAGAAAAAACCCCGCTGCTGGGCGGGGTTTGGCAGGAGTTTTTTTCCAAAAGTTTTGCTGTTGATCAAAAAATTATTGAATACGGTAGCTCAAACTCAATCCGAGTACCCGGCCCGGATTGTAGCGCGAAAAAATCTGGGGGTCGGCTTGGAAAGATTCCGTTTCCTGCTCGCGCAGGTCGCCCAAAATGTTGTCCACGGAAATGCCCAAGCGCAGTTTGTCATCTTTGCCAAAACGGAAACTGCTATTGAAATTTAAACTGTGAAAAGGCACGGAATAAATATCCGGCTGCAGGCCAATGCCCACGATTTCCAGTTTCGGGCCTTGCACATTATAGAAAAAGCCTGCCTCAAAACCTTCCGTCCCAGTATAGCTGATCCCCGCGTTCACGATGTACGGCGCTTGGCCTTGCATATCGCGGAAATCGCCTAACTCTTCGCCTTCGCGCAACGTTTTCTCGCGGCCCACGAAAGTGCCGTTCGCGCTTTTGTCGTAAGCCACCCGCGCCACGATGTAGCTGAAATTTCCATTGAAAGAAAGTTTTTCAAAAGCGGGCGACAGAAATCCCAAATGGAACCGCGCCTCCAGCTCGGCCCCGCCCACAAAGGCATCGCCCACGTTGCGCGGCTGGAAGGCATCGTTGTCCGAAGCAAAGCTGACGATTTCGATGGGATTTTTAAAAGTCTTGAAAAACCCACTGACCGCGACGGTTTGGCCACGCTCGAAAAAATATTCGTAGCGCGCGTCTAAGTTGTTGATGTCGGTTTCTTGCAAATCCAAATTCCCGATGAAAATCAAGCCGGAAATCGGGTCGGCAATCTGGGCGGCTGAAATCTCCTTGAACGAGGGGCGCGCCGTGGTGCGGAAATAGCCCAAGCGCAAATTGGAATTCTCGTTGGCCTGAAAGATGAAACTGGCCGAGGGGAACAGATCCAACAAATCCAACAGGCGGTCATTGTTAAAAATGCGCGCTTCTTCTCCATCGGGGTTTTCGTTGGCGGCTTGATTTTGGCCGGTATAAAATTGGTCATACTTTTCGGCGCGCAGTCCCAAAATGGCCTTCCACCGCCGCGAAATCTGAAACTGCTCCGAGGCGTAGGCCGAAATAGTAGATTGGCTCGCCGAATAAGTATTGCTGCGCTGGTAGTTTCCAAAGTAAAAAGTGCCGCGCCCTTTTTGCTGGTTATAAATAAATTCGTCGGTCAGTAATTCGTCTGGTTCACCGGTATAATCCAGCGCGCCAAACGAAAGCAGCTCGTAGCCGAGAATCTCGTAGTCGCGGTTTTTCAAAGTATAGCCGACCCCAAATTTCAGTTTTCCATCCTTGTTGAAGAGCTGGTGTTCCCAAGCAGCATCCGCGCGGCCAGCCCAGTTTACCTCGCTCAGATTTCTATAAAATTTGGAAGGGAACGCCACCTCGTTCGGGTCGATGGAAAAGGTGGTGTCACCATCCTGCGCCACTTCTATCAAATACGGCGTGGTGCTAAAATCCTTGTCGCGCAGGCGGGACAGCGTGGGCGAAACTTTCCATTCCAAAACCCACTTTCCGTTTGCCGAATTGTGTACGCCCGCCACTAAAAGATTGCTGAGCGACCGCTCGGTATAAGTCAGCACGTCTTCCTTAAAAATGTTGTTGCTGCTAATCAAGTTGGATTCGTTGAAAATGCCCGCCGTGCGCTCGCCGTTCTGCAAATGCATCAGGTTCACCTTGTATTTGGAGGAGGTGGTTTTCATCGCCCCGCCCAGCATCGCGTTGGCAAATACGTTGTTGATACCTACTTCGCCTTGGCGCAAAATGTCGGGGCGCAATTCATACACCGACGCATCCGAACCTTCCTTCCGCCAGATATTCTGCTGAAAATCACTGTAATAATTGTTCTTGTTTTTATAAGAAACCGAACCGCTGTAGCCGAACGTTTTACCGCCCTTGGAAAACTGGTCGCCACCGGAAAGGCCCATTCCAAAGTTGAGCGGGGCGGTGGCCATTTTGGCACCCAGCTCGGAATTGAACTGCTGGGTCTGCTGGTTTGAATTGGCCGTTGGCACAGCAAAATCGCCTGTGGGCTTTGGGTTGGCCGGCCCCATCTCGAGCGGTTCGCTGCGGCTGCCATCGTCAAATCCCAGCCAGTCCGTTGAACTGGTTTGCCCTTGCGTCAAAAAGTTGCTGTTAAAGGTTTGGCCTTGGATGTAGCCCACGCTGGCCGATACTCCCAAGGTCGGTTTTTCAGGGAATTCAGCGGTCTCGATATTTACCAAGCCGCCCGCAAAATCGGCGGGCAAATCGGGGGTAAAAGATTTCAATACCAAAATATTATCAATCACATTGGTAGGAAAAATATCCATCTGCAAAGAATTCCGGTCGGGGTCCAGCCCGGGGATATCCAAACCGTTCAGTTGGGTCTTGGTGTAGCGGTCGCCCAGTCCCCTCACAAAAACGTATTTGCCGCCTTGCACGGAAATCCCCGGCACGCGGGTAACGGCCGCCGCGGCATCCGCATCGCCAATTTTGCGGAAGGTTTGCGAGGAAATGCCGTCCAGCACGTTCACGGATTTTTTCTTTACGGTAAGCAGCGCGACTTCCGTATTGCGGACTTGCTCGGCTGTAATGGTTACTTCGCCCAGCTCATTGGTGGCCGGTACCAGCTTTAGGGTTTCCAAGCTGTTTACTTCTCCGGCGGCCACTTTCACATCGGTAATGGAGATTTGGTTGTAACCGATAAAAGATATTTGGATTTCGTAAGTGCCGGGGTCGAGCGACAGTTCAAACTTGCCATCAAAATCAGTGGTAGCGCCCACCCCCGTGCCTTTGGCCAATGCGCTGGCACTAAACAGCGGCTCGCCGATTTCATCAATCACGGTGCCCCGCACTTTTCCCTGCTGACCGTAAGCGGAACTCATTCCCGCCAAGGCAAAAAACCAACTTAAAATAAAGAGAAAGGCTCGTTTCTTAACAAAATTCATAACCTTAGTTTTGGATTGGAAAAACCCGCCAAACTCCAATGGCTTGGCGGGTTTTGTGTTTAAAGCAATTTAGTTTTTATCTCATCAAAACGCTCCGCTGATGGCGGCCAAAGTCCATCCCGAAAATTCGGAATTGTTGGCACCGGCACCGGATGGTGAAGTAACGATGGAAGAATTGAAGTTGGTGAAAGAACCATTGTCCGATTTGTCCACGAAAATATCTTCCACCAATTGGTTTCCGCCCGTCAAGTGGCTCACGTTCACTTGGATGTTGCTGAACGAAAGGTCGCCGTTGGTGGCGTTGGTAGAAGTCTCGTCATCGTCCAGTTCAAAATCGGAATCTTCGGAGAAATTGCGGAAGTACAAATTGGAAATCGTACCGCGCGCGCCGTCGCGGAAATCCGCGTATTCGCCACCGTCCACGCCGTCGTCGTTGTAGCCGATCAAAGTGCCGTTGGTCATCGTAAAACCGGCCACGTAAGTGCCTTCGGGGCCGTCGATTTCCAAGGCGTGGTCCGAGTTCTCGTCGGCGATTCCCACAAAATTGCTGATAGTGCCGCTGTACGATTGATCGATGTCAAACGCATCGTCGCCCTGCGCCCATACCAAAGCATTGCTCACGTTCACCGAGCCGCCAAAGCACTCAATTCCATCGTCCAAGTTGGAAACGACTTCGATGTGGCTGATCACGGTGCCGCTGCCCACGCCGCCCAAAGTCAGGCCATTGATTTCGTTGCCGTCGCCAATCAAAGTACCGCCGTGGCGGATGGAAACGTAAGTGAGGGAACCGGAGTTGTCGGCATTGTTGCTGCCGCCATAAAGCCCGTTGGCATCATTGGCGGGAATGCCCTCAATCTGCGTTTCATCGTCGCCGTCCTTGGCGGAAATCTGCGCGTTTCCGAGCACGATCAAACCGCCCCAAAGGCCGGCGAAAGACTCATCCAAGTTGGGGCTCTCGATCATCCCCGGCTGGATTTCGTCCAACTTTGAAGTAAAGATGATGGGATTGTCGGCCGTGCCGTTCGCCATAATTTTGGCGTCGCGCGCTACGATCAAAACGGAAGCATTGGCCTCGCGGCCGCCCTCGGCTTTAATGATAGTTCCAGGCTCGATGGTAAGCGTAGCTCCAGCTCCAACCACCACGCGGCCCGACAAAACATACACCTTGTCAGATGTCCAAGTTTCGTCAGAGGTGATTACGCCAGTTTTTATTTCTTCATTGTCATTATCGTCGTCCTCCAAAATGCAAGAACCGTCATCTTCCTCGGCGTCTGCATTGTAGTTGGTAGCTTCGGGGTTGGTACAGCCTTCTTCTTTGTTGCAAGAAGCCAAAGCCAATACGGCCGCCACCGCGCCGTAGGCAAAGAAATTTTTGAGATTTTTCATCGGGATTGTTTGTTTTTTAAAATTCGGTGCAAAACAAGGCAGATGTTTTGACCTTGGTGTTAAGCCACAATCAAATCTTTATTAAAAAATTTAGACCGCTCGCTGTCAAGGGTTTAGCTTTGGATATTTTGAAGATGGGCGGCGAAGTTCCGCGTGGTGTGTGGCCTCACCTTCACCTTTGCGTTAAGAATGTGTTAATAGCCAATTCGGCTTTTCTTAATGGCTAATTTTGGCCGCGCAACATTCACAAATCCCAATGACAAAAAGCGACTACACCATCCTTTTGGTAGATGACGAGCCGGACATTCTGGAATTCGTGGGCTACAATCTCAAGAAAGAAGGCTACCAGACCCTGACCGCCACCAACGGCGCCGATGCCTTGAAAATCACCGCCGAAAACAAGCCCGACCTCATCCTGCTGGACGTGATGATGCCGGGGATGGACGGCGTGGAAGTGTGCGACAAGATTCGCCAGATGCCCGACATTGGCGACACGCTCATCGCCTTCCTCACCGCGCGCAGCGAAGACTATAGCCAAGTGGCCGGCCTCGAGGCGGGCGCCGACGATTACATCACCAAACCCATCAAGCCCAAGGTTTTGCTAAGCCGGATCAAGGCACTTTTGCGCCGCCAAGGGACTTCCGAAAAGACGGGGAATGTTTTGGAGTTCGAAGGTTTGAAAATTGATTTGGAGAAATACCGCGTCCACGTGGATGGCGAAAAACTCGACCTGCCCCGCAAGGAATTTGAATTGCTCAGCTTGCTTTCCTCCCGCCCCGGGAAGGTGTTTCCGCGCGAGGAAATCCTCAACATCATCTGGGGCCACGACGTAGTGGTAAGCGGCCGCACCATCGACGTCCACGTGCGGAAATTGCGCGAAAAAATCGGGGAAGATTATATTAAAACGATTAAGGGGGTGGGGTATAAATTTGAGGTTTAGGTTAGTTATTGAGTTATTAGTTGTTGGTTATTTGGGCTAAATGGATAAGTGTTGGTTGAAACTTTTTTGTTAAACTATTTGTGTTTAAGAAATAGAGTTTTTTAAAATAACCTAACAACCTTATAGTCACACAATTGTGGTCTATGCCAAAATGACTTAATAACTATTAACTAAATAACTATATCCACTCCCAACCGCACCCAGCCTAAATAACCAATGACTTAATAACTAATAACCGACAACCGACAACCGAGAACTTCTAAAAGAAAATGCGCTTTGAAAAACCCTATCTCCTCGCCTCCCTCCTCGCGTTCATCGCGGCGGCGCTGGGTTTTATCGCCTTTGTTTTTTTGCGGGTTTTTCAGGATTTTTCGATTCCCTTTTGGAAAATGGTGCTTTCCGCTTTGGCCATCGGCGCAGTGGCCTATCCCATTTTCCGTGTGGCCATCGGCAATTTCATTTATGAAAAAGTCAAGATTATTTATAAAAACATCCACGACCTAAAAGTGGCCGGCCGCCGCGAGGAAAACCAGCAAAGCCGCGGCACCGACTTGGAAGGCGTGACCCGCGACGTAAGCGAATGGGCCGAAAAACAGCGCGACGAAATCGAAGATTTGATGGCCCGCGAAACCTTCCGCCGCGAGTTCATCGGCAATGTTTCCCACGAGCTGAAAACGCCCATCTTCAATATCCAAGGCTACCTGCTCACCCTGCTGGACGGCGCGCTGGACGAGCCCGAAATCAACCGCAAATACCTAAAGCGCGCCAACAAATCCGTGGACCGGATGATCAACATCGTGGAAGACTTGGAAACGATTGCCAACCTCGAGGCCAACCGCGTGAGGCTCACTTTGGAGGATTTTGACATCGTGGAACTGGTGCGCGAAACTTTTGAAATCCTCGAAGATCTGGCGCAGGAAAACCGCATTTCGATGCGCCTTAAAAAAGAACCTGAAAAACCGATTTTGGTGAAAGCCGACCGCCAAAAAATCGGGCAGGTGCTTATCAACCTGCTTTCCAACGCGGTGAAATACGGCCAAGAAAACGGGATGGTGGAAGTGCGTTTTTACGATATGCACCAGCAGATTCTGACTGAAATTTCTGACGATGGAATCGGCATTCCCGAAGAAGACGTTCCGCGCGTTTTCGAGCGTTTTTACCGTGTAGATAAAAGCCGCAGTCGTGAGGCGGGCGGGACGGGGCTTGGCCTCAGCATCGTAAAGCACATCCTCGAAGCCCATAAGCAGGCCATCAATCTCCGCAGCAGCGAGGACGCAGGAAGTACGTTTTCCTTTACATTGAAAAAAGCGAAATAACTTTCTGAAATTTTGCAGCCCCAGCGGGGCGAAATGATTGTAGCGCCGTCCGTAAGGGCGGCGGAATGAATCCATCCAAAAATGTTTTTGAAGCCCCAGCGGGGCGACACTATTTTCATTCCTTAAAAAGACCAAACAAATTCTCCAACCGCTCGCCTTTTTCATTTTCAACACTTTGAAAACCCCCGTGCCTCCCCGCTTCCGCCAAATCTTTTTCCAAATCCAAAAACTCCTGTGCCGCGTACCCGAACCACCCGTTTTTTAAACACCACCGCGCCAGATATTCCTGCTCGGGCTGGCCCAGCGTGGGTATCAAAAGTGCCTTGTTTTTTAGAAAAAAATAATCCATTATCGAAGAATATCCCGAACGGGAAATGATAATTTCAGACTGCGAAAAAATCTCTAAAATTTCATCCGATTCTGCAAAATTTTTGATGTCAACATTTGAATTTTTTTCAACTTCCTCTTCGGGATTTTTCAAACCTCGGATTATCATAAAATGTCCTTCCATTTTTCCCATTTCAGAAAGCAGTTTTTCTTCCAAAAAGGTGCGTTGCGGTTCTGGTCCACTCAATAAAGCGCAAGCGCGGTATTTTTTCTTTTTTGAAAAATCAATGGGACGGGAAAATCTTGACATTGGCCCAATAAATTTTAAAGGGATTTCCGGTTTCAAATCGTGTCCCATTTCACCCGTCAAAAAAGGCTCGTTTTCAAAATCCGGCACCCAACATTCATCAAACCAATTGATGTAACGGTGATGCGCCTTCGAGAAAAAATGCCGCATCGCCGGCAACATAATTTTTAGTTGGTGGGTCATATAAACCGACGGAACTTTTGGGTTGTAAAAACCGGGGCGGTTATCCGAAACCACCCCTACGGGCGAATGTTTTTCCACCAAATCCGCCAACTTTTTTTGTTCTTTCCGGCTGACGGACAGCACCTTGGGCATTTGCCCAAGCATCGTCCAAAGTAGTTTTCCGCTGCTTTGATAATGAATGTCGTAAGCGGGCAACTCTTCCGTTTTGCAATGCGGAAATTGGGTTTTCAGAAAATCCAGAGCCGCGCCGTCCGAAGCCAAAACGGGGTCGAATCCAGCCTGTTCTGCCGCTTTGATGAGTGGAACGCAGCGCGTGGCGTGGCCCAATCCCCAGTTGAGAATCCCGAAAATTATCTTGCCTTTTTTCATACCCGAATTTCCATTCATTTATTTGGAATATCACATAGAAACCCATAGGGTTTTCATATTTGTAACAAGATGTGCCAAAGCTGCCTGCGACCCCAGCGGGGTCGAACCATAGCAATGTTTGACCCCGCTGGGGTCAAATCGTTCACCTGAATTCTTTGCTACAAATATGGGATGCCGCTGGCATCCTGCGTATTGTTCATTTTGAAATTAGCTACCTAAAAATTATCTTTTCGAACAAGAAAAATTTGAAATCCATTTCGGTTTCATCGCTTTCGCGCAAAATACGATGTGCCTACTTTTGCGCAATGGCACGAACGAAATTGGCGCGGTTCGCGGAAAACGCGGAGATGCCGCACGTCATCGAACCCACGCGGGAAGAGGTGGAAAAAGGGTTTTCCCAGCAAGGAAAATGGATGGAATTTTTTGGAAACGACAATCCCATTGTTTTAGAGCTGGGCTGCGGAAAAGGCGAATACACCGTGGCTTTGGCCGAAAAATTTTCCGATAGAAATTTTATCGGTGTCGATATCAAAGGCGCAAGGATTTGGTACGGCGCAAAAGAAATCGAAGAAAAAAAATTACGGAACGCCGCTTTTCTCCGCACGGAAATCGGCTTGATTGACCGCTGTTTTGCCGAAAATGAAGTAGCCGAAATTTGGATCACTTTCCCTGACCCGCAAATCAAATACAAGCGGATGAAGCACCGGATGACCAATCCCGAATTCCTAAAAATGTATCAGAAAATCTTACAAAAAAACGGTCGCGTTCATTTAAAAACCGATAGCGAATTTTTGCACGGTTATACCCACGGCGTTTTGCAAATTTTAAATTACCCCGTTTTTGAAGCTTGGCACGATATCGATTTTCAACTAACCGACAAGAACAATTTGCTGCACGAAATTCAGACGCATTATGAAAATTTGTTTCGTCAAAAAGGCAAGTCGATTTCTTACATCCAATTTGGCCTAAATGCGCGCTAATTTTTACGATAGAGTGTACGCCGTGGCGCGGTTGATTCCTTATGGGAAAGTGACCAGCTACGGGGCAATTGCCAAATTCATCGGGGCGGGCAAAAGCGCGCGGATGGTGGGCTACGCGATGAACGGCGCGGTGGGAATGGAGGACATCCCCGCCCATCGCGTGGTGAACCGCAATGGACTTTTGACGGGAAAATTCCATTTTGGCGGTAGCGAGATAATGCAGCAACTTCTTGAAAGCGAAGGCATTAAAATTCAAAACGACCAAGTGCAAGATTTTGAAACTAAATTTTGGGATCCCGCCGACGATTTGAATCGCGAAGATTTTTTACTGTGAATTTTAATCACAAAGACACGAAGGACATTAAGAATTTTGCTGGATTTAAAATAAGCTGTTTTTAAACATTCAGAATTTCGAGCCTTTGTGACTTAGTGGCAAATTGAAAAAAATGAGCGGTAAACTCTACATCGTCCCCACGCCAATCGGCCATTTAAAAGACATCACTTTCCGCGCGGTGGAAGTGCTGAAATCGGTCGATTTTATCTTGGCGGAAGACACGCGGACGAGCGGCGTTTTGTTGAAACACCATTCCATCGAAACGCCGCAACGCGCTCATCATCAGCATAATGAACATAAGATTTTAGATAAGCTCATCTTGGAATTGAGAAGTGGTGCGCAAATCGCTTTGATTTCCGATGCGGAACGCCCGCTATTTCCGACCCCGGTTTTTTGCTGGTGCGGGAAGCTGTCAAAAATGAAATCGCGGTAGAAACTTTGCCAGGCGCGACGGCCTTTGTCCCTGCTTTGGTCAACTCCGGTTTGCCTGCCCACAATTTTGTCTTTGAAGGATTTTTGCCACCGAAGAAAGGACGGCAAACCAAATTGAAAGAATTATCGACCGAAAAACGCACGATGATTTTTTACGAATCGCCACATCGCTTGCTGAAAACCTTGAACGATTTTGCTCAGTTTTTTGGTGAAAATCGGGCGGTTTCCGTATCACGGGAACTATCAAAAAAATTTGAGGAAACGGTGCGTGGAAATGTATCCGAAATCATAGCATATTTTACTAAGAATCCGCCCAAAGGCGAATTTGTGATTTGCCTTTCAGGCGTTTGAATTTTACCACATAGGACATATAGGGACACATAGAAAAAGAAGTCTATGTGATTCTATGTGAAAACTTCTATGTGAGCTATGTGAAAAATACTACTGGCGGGCGCATAAATTTTTCCATATAGAACATATAGGGACACATAGAAAAAGCACTATGTGAAAACTTCTATGTGAGCTATGTGAAAGAATTATTGATGGATATCTACTCGTCTGGCAGCTTTTCGTAGAGGTTATTCACAAAAGTTTTTTGCCCCTCCTTAAATATGTTGGTTACATTGAAATTTAATAAAACTCCTTTTGGGGCGCGAAGAAATTGCATATACCCTAAGGTTTGCGCTTCATCTCTCGGTATAAAATTTACTACCGATTTTATCTCGACCGCCACACATTCTTCCACCAAAAAATCACACCTAATTTTGGTTTCAAATTCTAAACCTTTATAAGAAATTGGGACAACTAATTCTTCTTTAAAAGCTATTCCCCTTAAAGTGAATTCGTGGGCTAAACACCTATGATAGACACTCTCCAACAATCCAGGCTCTAAGTGTTTATGAACTTCGATGGCCGCCCGATGATTTTATAGGTTAAATCATCCAAATATTTTTTTGATAAATACATTCTATAATATTTACCACATAAAACGCATTGGCTGCCATAGAAAAACTATGTGATTCTATGTGAAAATTCCTATATGCCCTATGTGAAAAAAAATAACTATGCAAAATTACACCCTCATCACTTCCTCTTCTTTTTTCTCTAAAACAACATCCACTTTTTTGATGTGGTTATCCGTCACTTTTTGCACTTCTTCTTCCCCGTCGCGGATAAAATCCTCGGATATGCCATCCAGTTTTTTGATTTCATCGTTGGCCTCTTTGCGCGCGTTGCGGATGGAAATACGCGCTTCTTCCGCTTCGTGGCGGGCTTGTTTCACCAAATCTTTGCGGCGCTCTTCCGTCAGAGGCGGGATGTTGATAATCACGTGTTCCCCGTTGTTGCTGGGGTTCAGGCCCAAATCGCTATTGCGGATCGCCTTCTCGATCTCGCCGATCATCGACTTTTCCCAGGGTTGCACGGTCAGCGTCCGCGCGTCCGCCGTGCCGAGGTTCGCCACTTGGTTGATGGGCGTTTGGCTGCCGTAGTAATCCACCATCAAACCTTGCAGCATCGCAGGGTTGGCGCGCCCCGCACGGATTTTTAGCAGTTCTTTTTCGAGGTGCTTCACGGAATTGTCCATTTCTTCCCGTGCACTGTCAATGATAATTTTGATGTCTTCCATTTTAGTAGATGTAATTGGGTAATCTGTAATTAAGTAATTCGATAGAAATTCGGTTGTAATTCAATGGTAATTTTATAGTAATTCAGTTGTAATTGAGTAATTGGTAATTTGACTCCTCTAAAATCTTGAAATAAACAAAGTCTTGTTTTAATAAAAAACACAGATTTTCACTCCTATTTTCAATCGTAAATTCTCATCAATTCTCCACCAAAGTTCCCACTGCCTCCCCGGCTACTACCTTATGCAAATTTCCAGGTTTATTCATATCAAATACCAAAATAGGTAGTTTGTTTTCGTCGCTTAAAGTGAAGGCCGTCATATCCATTACTTTCAACTTTTTATCATACACATCTTTAAAGGAAAGTTTGTCATATTTTATCGCTTCTTTATCTATTTCGGGATCGGCGCTGTAGATGCCATCCACGCGGGTGCCTTTCAAAATCACTTCGGCCTCGATTTCCACGGCGCGCAGAGTGGCCGCCGTATCGGTGGTAAAATAAGGGTTGCCCGTGCCGCCACCGAAGATGACCACCCGCCCCTTTTCCAAGTGGCGCGTGGCGCGGCGACGGATGAATGGCTCGGCCACTTTGTCCATTTCCACGGCGCTCAGCAAGCGGGTCGTCACGCCCAGCCGCTCCAATGCAGACTGCAGTGCCAACCCGTTAATGACGGTCGCCAGCATCCCCATATAATCGGCCTGCACGCGGTCCATCCCTTCGCTGGCGCCTTTCAGCCCGCGGAAAATATTGCCCCCGCCGATCACCACCGCCACTTCTACGCCCGCCTCCGAAACGGTCTGGATTTCCTCGGCATATTCTTTCAGCCGCGGGCCGTTGATGCCGTATTGCTGGTCGCCCATCAGGGCTTCGCCGCTCAGTTTCAGGAGAATGCGCTTGTATTTCATTTTTTTGGGGAGTTTCTTGGGGAGTGGCAAAAGTAAGGGGAAGTTGGGATGTTTTTAAAAATCAACCTCCACCCCCACCGGACAATGATCCGAGTGCATCGCCACCGGCAAAAGCACCGCCCGCTCCAAGTTTTCCCGCAGATTTTCCGTCACCATCGCATAGTCGATGCGCCAGCCTTTGTTGTTGGCGCGGGCGTTCGCGCGGTAGCTCCACCACGAATATTGGTGCGGCAGTTCGGGATGAAAATGCCGGAAACTGTCCACAAAACCGCTGTCCAAAAATTGGCTCATCCATTCGCGCTCTTCGGGTAAAAAACCGCTGGAAGTGGCATTGCGAATGGGATCGTGGATGTCGATGGCACGGTGGCAAATGTTGTAATCGCCGCAGATGACGAGCCTCGGGCGTTCCTTTTTCAAATCATTGATATAAAGCTGGAAGTCCTCCAAAAAGCGGAACTTCACCTCTTGCCGCACGTCGCCCGAACTGCCCGACGGAAAATAAACCGAGATAACCGAAAGCTCGCCAAAATCCGCGCGGAGTACCCTGCCTTCGCAATCAATGAAACCAATCTGACAACCTATCTCAAAGTGGTCAGGTTTGGTTTTTGAAAAAATCGCCACGCCGCTATAGCCCCTTTTTTCCGCACTGTGGAAATACGAGTAGTAGCCCATTTTTTCAGGAATTTCGGTGTCGATTTGGTCGGGCTGCGCCTTGGTTTCTTGGATGCAAAAAACGTCGGGGTCAGCGGCGGCCAGCCAGTCCCAAAGCCCTTTGCGCGCGGCGGCCCGGATGCCATTCACATTGTAGGAAATGATTTTCATAGAAGTTCAAAATTTCGCGTCATCTTGTGGCTCTTGGCATATCGCGACTTTTCGTGGGTTCGCTGCTTTTATATGAGGCCGCAAAAATATCGCACTTCTGAATTCTTCCTATAAAATAAGCGGATTGTGGCAACCACGTTTCGCCATCTGGATTGGCGGACAGCAAATCGAGAGGCAGGGTTTAATAAAGAGACTGAAATCTACAAGCTGAAAACGCAGATATTGCCATCCTGATGAATTGGTTTGGCAAATTCAAAATCTCAGCATTCCCCTAATTTTGCCACTTAAAATATTAAACGATGCCCGAAGTCCTATCCAACCCAAAAATTTCCCCCACCAAACTCGCCCAAGAGTTCGGCAGCCCGCTCTACGTCTATGATGCGGAGGTGATGCGGCGTCAATATGAGCGGCTGAAAAACGCCTTCCCCAAAGTGCCGCTCAAGATAAATTACGCGGCCAAGGCGCTGAGCAATTTGAACGTTTTGCGATTTTTCCAAAAGCTGGGCAGCGGGCTGGACACGGTGTCCATCCAAGAGGTGGAACTGGGGCTGCGCGCGGGTTTTGCGCCGCAAGACATCATCTATACGCCCAACTGCGTGAGCTTCGAGGAAATCAAAATGGCGGTGGATTTTGGCGTGAAGGTGAACATCGACAACCTGAGCATTTTGGAGCAGTTCGGCAGCGAATTCGGCGGCGGTTATCCCGTCTGCATCCGGATGAACCCGCACATAATGGCGGGCGGCAATTTGAAGATTTCCACCGGCCACATCGACAGCAAATTCGGCATTAGCATACACCAAAAACGGCATTTGGAGCGCATTGTCAAAAGCCTCGGCATCCAAGTTGAGGGCCTGCATATGCACACGGGCAGCGACATTTTGGACGTGGACGTTTTCCTGCGCGGCGCGGAACTTTTGTTGGACGTGGCGCGTGATTTTCCCGACCTGAAATACGTGGATTTTGGGAGTGGTTTTAAGGTAGCGTACAAAGCGGGCGACATCGGGACCGACGTGGAGGAACTGGGCGAAAAGATGACGCGGATGTTCCAAGATTTCTGTAAAGAATACGGCCGCGAACTGGAACTGGAATTTGAGCCGGGGAAGTTTTTGGTGAGTGAGGCGGGCAAATTTTACTGCAAAGTGAACGTGGTGAAAACCACCACCGCCACCACTTTCGCGGGCGTGGATACGGGTTTGAACCACTTCATCCGGCCGATGTTTTACGACGGGTACCACCGCATCGAAAACGTGAGCAACCCTGACGGAAAACAGCGTGTTTACACGGTCGTCGGCTACATCTGCGAGACAGACACTTTTGCCAGCGACCGCCAAATCGCCGAAATCCGCGAGGGCGATATTTTGTGTTTTCTCAACGCCGGTGCCTACTGTTTTCAAATGGCGAGTAATTACAACAGCCGTGTGCGTCCGGCGGAGGTTTTGCTGGTGAACGGCGAGGCGAAATTGATTCGAGAAAGGGAGGGGTTGGAGGATTTGGTGCGGGGGCAGGTGGAAGTGGAATTGGATTGAAATTCGCTATTTTTGGAGGCTAATTTTTTGAAATGGCTACCGTAGATAAATGGCGTGCTCAAATTCGCCAAATGACAGATGAAATTCCCAATCATCGATTGCCGGAAGTGCTGGATTTGATGGAGAAAATCATTGAGGAATCGAAATCAGACCCCCCAGAACTTGAAGCATTCATTCAGCGTATTTTCAAGGAAGATGATGAGTTGTTGAGAAAATTGGCGGAACATTAAAAAGCAAAAAAAATGACTGCATTAAAATTGAAATCCGAAATTATGGAGGGACTGGAAAATGTTCCTGATGACAAATTGCCGAAGGTTTTGACGATTGTTCAAGAGTGGGGCAAAGAAAAATATTCTGACTCGGACGACGATTGGATGAAAATGTTGGAAGAAATTATGGAAGAAGACGATGAGGTTTTCAAAGCTTTGGCTAAATGAAAGACCTCCGCGAGCGGGTTTTTGAGAAGACGCTCCCAACCCACGAAAAACTTGTCGAGCGCTATGGCGGAGCCAAAGGAGTTCGCGACGTATCAGCCTTGGATGCGGCACTCAACCGGCCTTTTGCCACTTTCGGCGGACAAGATTTATACGTAAAAGCCACTCAAAAAGCTGCGGCCATTTTAGAAAGCATCGTCGTCAATCATTCGTTCATCGACGGTAATAAAAGGACGTGTTATGCTTTGGCGCGCATTATCTTGTTAGAATCAGGGTTTGTTTTAAGAGAGGATTCTGAGGAGAAAATTGATATGGTGTTGGCGGTAGCCCAAGGCAAAATGGATACGGAAGAAATTACGGAGTGGCTGGAGAAAAGAGCCGAGAAAATTTAAACCGTCCCTAAACCTCAAACGACAAACCTCAAACATTGAACAACCTCGTCATCCGCTCCGGCACCGCCGCCGACATCCCCGCTCTGATGCAACTCATCCGCGAGCTGGCTGAATTTGAAAAAGCACCCGAAAAAGTCCGCAATTCCGAAAGCCAGCTTTTGGAAGATTGGGAAACCCATAAATCCTTTGATTTTTTGGTAGCGGAAATTGATAGCGAAATCGTGGGGATTTCGCTTTTTTATCCAAGATATTCCACTTGGAATGGCCGCTGTTATTACCTCGAAGATTTATATGTAAAACCGGAATTTCGCGGTCATAAAATTGGCTTGAAATTATTACAAAAAACGGCTGAAATCGCTAAGGAAGATGGCGTGAAGCGATTGGATTGGCAGGTTATTGATTGGAACGAAGGGGCGGTTCGTTTTTATGAAAATTTAGGAGCGCACATTGAAAAGGAGTGGTGGAATTGTAAGTGGGAGATCTAATATTACAATCGGTAAGTCATCCCCAACTTCAAAAAGAGGGACTTTATCTCAGAGACTTTTTCAAGAGTGGGGAAATAGAATATTTCAGGATTTAGATAAATCCCGACAGGAAAATTCTCGAATTGAAATTGATAAAATAGGGGGAGCGAAAACGTAATCCGAGCGGGGCCGCCCACCCGCCCTTGGCTGCGTTTTTCTGAATAAGAAACCTGTTCATAGCCGCCATTAGGCAATGGGCGAATTCCATTGGTGCGATAAGTGCCCCAAGTAACCGTCCAAGTCGGTATGCCCAAGTTTACCTTGGGGCGCAGGCCAAAATTTTTATTAGCCCCAAACCCCACGCGGAGTCCGATTTGAGGTTCGAGCCAAATTTGGATGGTGCGAAGGTTCTCGCCGCTTTCCCATCCTGATATAACCCTTTCGGTTTCCAAAAAACTTCGGGACGCAAGCGCAGGGCCTAAAAATATACTCAAGTTTTTCTGCGGTTTCATATCCTGCCAAAATCCTAACGAAAACCCCCAGTTATCTTCATAATCAGAGTTTTGTGAAATCAAAGGCCCTCCTTCAGCAAAAAAGAGCCATTGGTGTTGAGATTGGGAATATCCCGAAAAACATAAGAAATTGAATACTAAAAATGATAAAGATTTTGAAGAAATCATTGTGCAAATGTATGCGGTTTAATACATCATCCCAAGCATCCAAATCGGAATACTGTTTTTCAATAAAATTTCTTGTCCATCGCGCACCAAATACGCATTTCTTTCGCCTTTGATTTGACTGTCGCTTTTGCCGCGGCCGCCTACTTCTAAAAGTATCTCATCATTGACCAAAAAATCACCTTTTTTGGGCAACGTGATTTGATGCGAAAAACGCAGCATCGTGCTCACGAAAGTCTCGCGGACGTGGCCGATTTGCACCTCGCGGTCGGCCAAGGCGTACATCAAATTGGCGTTGTCCAAATAGATTTTCTCCGGTTTTTTCAAGGTGTTGATATGCGTTCCCGATGCGTACAATTGATTGATTATCAAGGCTTTTTCTAAATATTCCAAATAGGAGGGCAGCGTGTTGCGGTGGATGCGGCTCTTTTCGGCGAGTTGTGTAAGATTAGGAGTGAAGGGCACTTGCGCGGAAATAATCCCTAACAATTGCAGCAATTTTCCCGTGTTGCCACGGTTGAAGCCACGGATTTCCGACATATCAAATTCGATGATGAAACGCACGGTTTGCCGCAGCCGCGTTAGAAACCCGTCGGGATCTTCCTTGAAAAAAGGATAGTAACCAAACCGCAGATAATCTGAAAAATGCTCGTACGGTTTGAAATTCTTTGGAAAGTTTTCCTTCAGATTTCCATCCAACAAATCTTCCCATTTTAAGAGTGGCAAATCATACAAACCATTGAATTTCAAATACTCCCGATAGGAAAGGCCGTGCAAATCGTACATCAACGCGCGGCGGCTCAGGTCGGCTTCGCCCATCGTCACATTTAGAATGGAGGAGCCTGTAAACACAATTTTTAAGTTGGGATAGAAATCATAAATTTTCTTGATTTCGCGCGCCCAGCCGGAATATTTGTGTACTTCATCCAATATCAAAAGCTGCCCCCCGCCCGCAATGAATTCCTCCGCCGTTTCCAATAGCGAATTTTTGGAAAAATACAAATCATCCAAACTCCAATATGAACCTTGGTTGGGTGCAAGTTTTTGGTTATTAAGATGTTGGAGAACCAAAGTGGTTTTGCCGGTGCCGCGCGAACCTTTGATGCCGATAAGGCGGTTTTGCCAATTGGCGTGATGTAAAAGATAGCGTTCAAAACGGTTTTCTACCCTTTCTAAAATCCGTCCCGAACGTTCTAAAAGTTGTTGCATTGCACGTTTATTTGTGCAAATTTATAAAGCATTGCATATTGAAAAGTGTAATTTTAGAATAAATTGCATATTGAGAAGTGCGTTAGTTTATTATTTAGCTTACTATAATACGCATCTTGAACTGAAATTGCATATTCTAAAATGCGATTAAATCTTATTTTGCACATCGAAAAGTGCAAAATTAATTTTCCTGTTTTTCAACTTTTTCAAAAACCAATTGTGCCTCTTCCGTTTCCCACTCGTCCTTATGCGAAAAATCCGCTTTCCGAAAATAAAGCAATCCATCCTCGATTTTCCATTGGTGACGCCCTCTCAGTTGCTGAAAGAACTGGTTTTCCAACTTTGGCTCTTGGCAAGCTCTTTCTGTTGCAAACCCTGTTTGAAAGTCTAAGAAACCTTCTTCCTTGATGACATTTGCCCAAAAATCATTGCAAAAACCTATTCCCCAAGTGCTGTCCACGGAAGGGTTTAAATTTAAAATGGGAATAAACATACGGCTCTCACCGTCCCAATCCCTCATCTTTTTCAATTCCCACCGGCCGGCTATTTCGGTTTTTTCGTCTTCTGAATTCTCTTTTCCCTGCTTAGCTTCACCATTGGTTTTCTCAAAAACCAACTGCGCCTCTTCAATTCCCCAATCCTTCATATGCGAAAAATCCGCTTTCCGTAAATAAAGCAACCCATCCGCGATTTTCCACTGATGCCGACCGCGCAACTGGTTGAAAAAAGTGTTTTCGGGATTCTCACCACGGCAAGCCATTTTGGTGGAAACAATGCTTTCAAAATTCACAACCCCTTTGTAATCAGTAATTTGAGACGACCATCGGTTGCAGCCGCCGAAACCCGAAGCGCCCAATTTAGCCGTGTCAATTTGTAAAGTGGGCATTCCGCGCGGGGCTTCCCCTTCCCAGTCCGCCATCTTTTTCAGTTGCCATTTGCCGTACAGGCTCGCTTCCATTTGCTCTTCCATATTTTGGGATTTTTTCGCCGTGGCGGTTTCTTCATTCTGATTTTTCTGCGAGCCGCAATCGGTCAGCCCCACCGCGAGCCACGCATATATTATAAGGCGCATTTTCATAGCAATGATTTTAAGATTTTAAAACTAAGGATTTTGCGTTTGCTAATTTCGCGCCCCAATTTTTGTGTATGAAAATCTTCAAGTTCGGCGGCGCGTCCATCAAGGATGCGGAAAGCGTGAAAAACACCGCGAAAGTGCTTGGCCACTTTCCCGATGAGGACATTTTTGTGGTGGTTTCGGCGATGGGAAAAACCACCAACGCGCTGGAAAAAATCACCGCCGCTTTTTTGGAAAAAAGTTCGGAAACCCACTCTATGATTGAGAAGTTGCGGGACGAACATTTTGAAATTATCCACCAGCTTTTCCCGTCGGACGAACACCGCGTGCACAACGATGTGGAAATTCTTTTTCACCAGTTGGACATCATTTGCCAAGGAAATCCCGAAGGGAATTTCAACCAAGTGTATGACCAAATCGTGAGTTTTGGCGAGCTGGTTTCCACTAAAATCGTCAGTAGCTTTTTGCAAAGCAACGGCTACCAAAACAAGTGGCTGGATGCGCGCCGCCTCATCAAAACCGACCAGAATTTCCGCGCCGCGCGGGTGGACTGGAATTATACCGAACGCCTTTTGAAGGAAACCGTCAAAGCGGGAAACCGCTACATCATCCAAGGTTTCATCGGCTCGGATGATGATTTGAACCCGACAACTTTGGGCCGCGAAGGTTCGGATTATACGGCTTCCGTTTTGGGTTATTTACTTGGTGCAGAAGAAGTTGTGATTTGGAAAGACGTGGCCGGCGTTTTGAATGGCGACCCGAAAATCTTTGCGGACGTGCAACTTTTGGAAGAAATCAGCTACCGCGAGGCGATTGAGTTGGCGTATTACGGCGCGTCGGTCATCCACCCCAAAACCATCCAACCTTTGCAAAAAGCAAAAATTCCTTTACGGGTAAAATCTTTTTTACATCCTGAAAATCAGGGGACTTGCATCAAAGATGGCGCGACCTTAAAACCGATGTTGCCCTGTTTTATCAAAAAAGAAAACCAAACTTTGATAAAAATTTCCACCCGCGATTTGGCCTTCATCGCCGAAGACCATTTGAGCAAAGTGTATAAACTTTTCCATCAATTTGGAACGCGGGTCAATCTTTCCCAAAATACCGCGATTTCTTCTTCTTTCTGCGTGAATTTTGACCCCATTTCTACACCGAAATTGATAGAAGAATTGCAAAAGGAATTTGATACGGATTTCAGGGAAAACGTGAACCTTTTTACGGTGCGTCATTGGGATGAAAATTCGCAAAAAATCGTACAGAAAACGGGGGAGAAATTGCTGGAACAAATCTCTGAGAATACTTATCGGGTAGTTACATTTTGAGTAACAAACCGCAGCGGGCGCAAAGAGCCGCAGAGTTTTTATTAAAATGTTAATCGCCGCGCCCCTCTGCGACCGCTGCGGTTCAATTCAAATTAGAACCATTCCACTTTGCCCACCCTTTTTCCACACCGTAAATTTGTGCCTTGAAAAAGGCATCCCCGCGCGAAGCCGCGGGACTAATGAACTCCTCTCTTGGAAAAAATCCACGAAACCCAAGTCCAATCTTTAAGTTCTTCCGCGACTGAGTCCCGTTCCGCGCCGGCGGTTTACGGGAAAGCGAAAGCCGTTTTGGAACTCACCAAAGCGCGGCTCAATCTCAGCGTCGTCTATTCCGCTATCGCGGGATACTTACTTGGTGCACAGTCGGTTAGCTGGCTCGAAATTGTATTGATTTCGCTCGGCGGTTTTTTGACGGTGGGCGCGGCCAACGGTTTCAACCAAGTGCTGGAGCGCGACCGCGACGCCTTGATGAAACGCACCCAAAACCGCCCGCTCCCGACAGGCCGGTTGTCCGTGATGGAAGCGATGCTTGCCTCCACTTTGATGGCCTTCGCCGGCTTGTGGATGCTGTGGCTTATCAACCCGCTCACTTTGATTTTCGGGGCATTCGCATTATTTTCTTATGTGCTGATTTACACGCCTTTAAAAGCCAAAGGGCCAATTGCCGTTTTTGTGGGCGCGTTCCCCGGTGCCATTCCGGCCTTGCTCGGTTGGGTGGCCGCCACCAACGATTTCGACATCGAGCCGGGCACCCTTTTCGCCATCCAATTCCTGTGGCAGTTCGCCCACTTTTGGGCCATCGGCTGGATTGCGGATGAAGATTACAAAGAAGCTGGCTACTCTTTATTGCCATCGGGAAAACGCGATGGCAAAACCGCCACCCAGATCCTCATTTACACCGCCTTTTTGATTCCCGTTTCCATCCTCCCGTTTTTTGGGATTACGGGAAGTCTGACCCTTTCGCTGGCCGCGATGATCATTGTTCTTTTGGCGGGTTTTTGGTTTTTGGCGAAAGCCATTAAACTATTCAAAACCAAAGAAATAAAAGATGCGCGCCGCCTGATGCTCGCCAGCATCGCTTACCTGCCGCTGGTGCAATTGGTTTACGTTTTGGACAAATTTTTATAAGAAAATTGGCCAACCACCTCCTCCCTTCTGAACGTAAAAAAGTCCGCAAACCGTTGCTGTGGATTGGCATCGCCAGCATCGTGATGACCTTTGCGGGATTGACCAGCGGCTACATCGTGAGCCGCGCCTCGCTGCTGCCCGCCAACCGCTGGCTGCAATTTGCCCTTCCCACCGAATTCTACGTTGCCACCGCTTTTATAATAGGCGCGAGTTTAGCGATGATTGTGGGAAAAATCGCCATCAAAAATGGCAATGTTTCCAATTTAAAAAAGGCACTTTGGGTCGCCCTGATTTTGGGATTTGGTTTCGCAATTATCCAATATTTAGGATGGAAAACGCTGATTGACAGTGGATTCTATTTTACGGGGGAAAGCAGCAACACCGCCGTTTCGTGGGTATATGTCATCACATTTGTCCACTGGCTGCACGTCATTTCGGGGATTATCGTATTGATGGTCACCACCCACCAAGCCGTAAAAAATAATTATTCTAAACAGGAACACCAAGGTTTCGATTTGGCCAGTATTTACTGGCACTTTCTCGATATTTTATGGATTTACCTGTTCCTGTTTTTGGTATTTATACGTTAATATTGCACCAAAATTTTTTCGATGGATCACGGAGCTACAATCGAACATAAAACCGGCCCGCTGTGGGGCGGCGGCCGCCAGCCATTTGGCGCCAGCTACGGCAAAATGATGATGTGGTTTTTCCTCCTCTCGGATGCCCTTACTTTCTCGGGTTTCCTTACGGCGATGGGATTGTACCGCTTTAAGTACGACCTCACTTGGCCCGTGGCCGAGGACGTGTTCACGCACTTCCCCTTCGTGCACGGCGAAGCTCCGCTTTTGTACGTGGCCTTGATGACTTTCATCCTGATTCTCAGCTCGGTGACAATGGTGATGGCCGTAAAGGCCGGCCACGAAATGCGCAAAAAAGGCGTGATCCTTTGGCTCGGCCTGACCATTGTGGGCGGCTTGTTTTTCGTAGGTTCGCAGGCTTGGGAGTGGTATCATTTTATCAACGGCGATAAGGGCGCGGTGCAGTTGGCCAACAATGAAGTGATGTACGTAACCCCGACGGACGGCTCTGGTGAAATCATTTCATTAAATAAACTAATCACTGGAGAAGAAAAGGAACACGGCAGCCACGCGCACTTTTCTACGGAACAAATGCGCAGTGCGTTTGCGGCGAACGAAGAATACACTTTGCGCTATCCCGGCAAAGGTAAAATCACGCTGGAGCGTAGCGATGCCCTATCCAAAATCCAAAACGCAGAAACGATTCAAGGAGCGGGGATGACCGCAAACGAATACGGAAACGTCCTATTTGCCGACTTCTTTTTCTTTGTGACGGGTTTCCACGGTACCCACGTTTTTTCGGGGGTTATCATCAATCTTATTATTTTTATTAATGTGGTGATGGGCACTTATGAAAAACGTGGCCATTATGAAATGGTGGAAAAAGTAGGCCTCTACTGGCACTTTGTGGATTTGGTATGGGTATTTGTATTTACCTTTTTCTATCTCGTATAAAACTTTGTAAAACAGAACGTTATGTCTCAAAATCCGAAACTTCCCAGCGAACACCACGAAAGTCCCGAAGGCGTTTGGTGGATTTGGAAGGTGTTCATCATTTTGCTGGTCGTCACCACCGTGGAGGTTGCCTTGGGCATCATCAAACCTCCTTTTTTGATGGGCGATTTGCTCGGCACTTCCATCCTGAACGTCATCTTTATTTTGCTCACTTTATTAAAGGCGTTCTACATCGTGGCGGAATTTATGCACCTCAAGTTTGAGCGCACCAACTTCATTTGGACCATCGCCCTGCCGATGCTCATTTTGATTCCCTACCTCACCTTTATCCTACTGAGCGAAGGCGGCTCGATGTTCATCGAACCACGGATGCCCTGACGAAAATGGCCCACAAAAACATCTTGAAAGTGGTAGTGCTGATACTAATATTGGTGCTGCCATTTTTAGTTTATTTCATCTTCGTTTACAGTGCGGAGGAGAATTTTTTCGTGAAACTGGATTACGTTGGCCCGCGCCAAGTTTCTGAAATTCAAAACGATGAAGGCGAGTGGATTTCCGATTCTGCCTATTATCAAATCCCCGATTGGGAATATACTACCCAAGACGATTCGTCGCTTAGCGCGGATGAACTGGAGGGGAAAATCTATTTGGCTAATTTCTTTTTTGCCACCTGCCCCAGCATTTGCCCCGCGATGAATTACAACGTAAAACAGGTGCAAGACCGCTTCAAGGGCTACGAAGATTTCCGCATCGTCAGCTTTTCGGTGGACCCCGAACACGATACGGCGGAGGTTTTGAAAAATTATGAAAACGAAATCGACGCCACGCCCGGCCGCTGGTTTTTCCTTACGGGAAGTCAGGATTCGATTCACGCCACCGCGCAGGATTATTTTCTAAATGCGATGGAGGACGAAGCGGCCGAGGGCGGATTTCTCCATTCCGAGCAGCTGGTTTTGGTGGACTGGGCAGGGCGCATCCGCAGCGGGAAGGATGAATTTGGAAATATCAAAGGCGTTTACAACGGCCTCAGCCCCGACGCGGTGAATGATTTGAAGGATGATATTAAAGTGCTGATTGCCGAATACGAAAAGAAGAAATCGGTGGATGAATATCGGGCGAGCCAAGATTCCGCGGCTGCGCGCGAGAATTTTTAAAAGCTGAAAAAGCCGACGCTCGGGATTAGAGGATAGCGGTGGGTTCTGCGTGTATTGTCCCCATCCTGAGGGGGACAGATTTTAAAATTTTTAGAAAAAATTTTAAAATCAGGGGGAGGTTCTTAATAAAGTTATAATTTAAAAATGTCTGATTTCCAAACCGTTAAAAAAGATTTCCACGAAAACAAAAACGACGCGGTGGCGATTCCCGTCATCATCGGGCTGACGTTTTTAGTGCCGCTGGCCGTGGCAGTTTTGCTGTTGTTTCCCGATATTTTTAAATACGATTTTGGCATTGACCGTGGCACTTTGCCCGCTTTCCACGCCATTTTAAACGGGACCACGGCCGTGCTTTTGCTGCTGGGTCTCTATTTTATAATGAACAAAAAAATCGCCGCCCACCGCGCGGTGATGCTTTCCGCTTTCGGACTTTCCGCGATATTTTTGGTAAGCTACGTTATCTCAAAACTCAACGCCGACCCCCTCCCCTACGGCGGCGAAGGCTGGCTTCGGCCGCTCTATTTTTTCATCTTGATTTCGCACATCGTTTTGAGCATCCCCGTCCTCCCGCTGGCGATGTTCGCCATCTACCGCGGCCTTTCGGCAGAATATCAAAAGCACAAAAAAATCGTGCGCTGGACGTTCCCGATTTGGCTGTACGTGGCGGTGACGGGGGTATTGGTGTATTTTTTTATGGCGCCTTATTATTAAATTTTAAGTGCAGAAAAATTGCATTGGCAGAGGCGTTTGAAATCGCTACCAACAGAAAAGAATCAGAAAAAAACCGCAGGGCATTGAGGAATGCTGAATCGCAATGCCCTCGGCGGTGATTCAGAATTTCAACGAAATCGTGTCCGCCACTATCATCGTGTCCAGGAGCGGGTATAGAACATCTATGTTCGATGTTATTTTAGTGCGATTTTCCGTTTTTTGGGTGGCTTGGATAAAGAGGGTGAGGCCACCACCTTGAAAACTGGTATCGATCACCCTTCCAAAAATGGCAAAGCCCACCGAATCCACGTTTAGGTACGTCAATTCTTTTTGCCACGGCAGGTTCACGTTCGCGTCGGTCTGCCTCCCTGTAGTGGCGCTGGGGTACACAATGGAATCGATCTGCGTAAAATCGGCATCGCTTTTCACCTCAAACTGCGCGATTACCTGGCGCCTTTCATCGGAATCCTTCTTTTTTTGGCAGCCCATTATTAAAAGGCCAGCCGCCGCTGCCATCAAAATCTGTTTTTTTGGCATTTTCAATTCTTTAAAATTTGTCTGGTCCGGTGGAAAAACATTGAAAGGTTTTCTTAAATCCGTATGGTCTTTTCGGACAACCCTTTTTCCAATGTTCAGAAGCTATGAAAATTTGGTTCAAAGCGAGAGACCTTGGCGGTATTGAGCTACTGTCAGGGCTGTACATTTTTTTCGGTTCCAAAACTTATTGAATCAAAACTTTCGCGGAAAACGGCTGCCCCTCTATTTTCCCCATCAAGAAGTAGATGCCTTTTGGCAAAGTGAAAACATCGATTTCGGTATTCCGGCGGAAAGTTTCTGTCCTGAAGATTTGTTTTCCCGCCGCGTTTTGCAGCCGCAAGTCCGCTTTTGCAAAATTCTTCGGGAAGGTGATGTTCAAAACCTCGTCCACCGGGTTGGGGAAAAGGGAAATCCCCAGTTCCGCCAAACCCCTTTCGGAAATGCCGATGCCGGAAGTATTTACCGTGTCACTCGCCGTGTCCGCCACTTTGCAAGCGCTGATGGCGCGGTGAAGCACCGTGAAACTCCCATTGGAGGTGTAGATATGCTGTACGGTTTGGCCCGTATCGGAATTGCCGTCGCCGAAATCCCACAAGTATTCTGTGGTGGAGGTGGCGGTGGAATTGAAGGTAACGTACTGCCCAGCGGCGGTAAGCGAATCCAAATTAAACGTAAACAAAGCCACGGGGTCAAACACCAAGCAGGTATCGAAAAACGCGATTTGGTCGATGGCGATGTCGGAAAACTTGCCCGGCCCGCGCTTGGCCTTGAAGCGGATTTTGATGGTATCGGAATAGCCATTGAGCTGGATGTTGCGCAGAAACCACGGCTGCATATCCGAAGTCTGCTGCTCGCCGAAAAGGCAGCCGAAGTTGGGCACGGTATCCCATTGTACGCCGTCGCGGGACACCTCTACGCACATATCGCCCATATCCGAACCGTACATAAAATAGTGGAACGTCATATAGGGGAAGTTGGCCTGGCTCATATCCACCCACGGCGATTCCAGATAGCTGATGTCGCCCGGCGCGCCGCTGTCGCCCTCTGTAAAAGCATATTGACCGTCTATGCGTGTGCCCGGCCCGGTACTCAACTCAGGACTGCCACCCGAAATCCACGGCGTGTTTCCCGTGCCGTAGCTGCTCCAACATTCCAGCGAAAAATCGGTGCTTTGGAAAGGCATCGCATTGAACGATTCTTTGTAAACAATATCAAACTGAGCGGGACAAGGCGTCTTGAAATAAAACGGCAAACTCCATTCGGAGAGGCCGCTGCCGCAACTGTCGCGGAAATAGACGGTGTAAACCGTTGAGGGTTGTAAATTGGAGAGGTTCAGCGAATTTCCACTGATTGCTTGAGTAGTGCCGCTTCCGCGTGAAAAAGTGAACTCGCCATATTCGATTTCTACAGCTTGGTTCAAAACAGAATTTACCGTGGCGGAACTATCGGTAATATTTGTGAAAAACAGGCTATCCTGCGGCAGCGGGCAGCCAGGCGATTCTTGGATGGAAACATCATCAAAATAAATTTGGCTGCCCCCGATTCCATTGGGGTTGTTGAAACTTTCGCCAACGAAACGGAAAGCCAAAGTGTCGCCCATCCCCAAATTGGACAAGTCTAAAATTTTCTGTTGCCAATTGAAATCAATAACGGCGAAACTGTCCACGGGTGTCCAAACAGTGGCATCTTGGGAAATTTCTACTTTCAGGTGCGTTGCAGATTCGGAGGGCGTTGTTATGAACTGGTTGCGCATTTGGAACCAAAAGACCAAAGCGGGCTGGCTGAGACTTGAAAGGTCAATTAAAGGCGTTTCCATCGCCACGTCGTTGGAACGGCGGTGCAGTGCAGAGCGACCACCATTTCCTGTATGGTCTTGTAGGGCGCTGAACTCATAATCGAAATTTCCAGTTAGGGCATAATTCGTCCAACATTGGGGGGTCACAAAACCATCAAAACTTTCCGAAAAAGGCGCTGGAAAAATTCCGCAGGTCGTTTCGAAACTACGCTTGTACCAAACGCTGGTATCGCCCGTACCGCAAATGTTGCGGACGTACACTTCGTATTTGGTCAGCGGCTGTAAGTTTTGCAAGGTCAGCTTGGAATTGGAAGTGGTGTCGTGCGTTCCCGTCCCGATGGTGAAGCCCGCCGTGTCAAATTCATATTCCCATACCGTAGCTGGGTTCCCTATAATATCGAGATTAGCGGTAGTAGCTGTAGACGTATCGTTCAGCACCGTTTGGGGAGGTATGCAAGTCGGCAATTCCCCTATGAAAACATCATCCAATAAAATATCTTGACTGCTGTTACCCTTAATTCCGCGAAAACGCACCCGCACACTATCAGTAATCGTGTAACTACTCAAATCTACCGTGTAGTACCGCCAATATGGAGAATTAGTGGATAGGGTATCCACTAAGTTATTCCAACTGCTACCGTCGTAAAAATCAATGGCTAAGAAATTTTTTGGTGGAGAGAAATTTGGGTGGTGCATATAATACCAAAATGACAGACCCAAACTGGAAATCCCTGAGTCATTGACCGGAGGAGAGGTCAGCGAGCTAAAGTTGGAACTGCTTGCATCCAGCCAAGCAAAAAAACCCTCATTGCAAGTGTGGTCATCAATCCCCGGTGCGTTGGGCGACGGGAAGCCCGAAGTATTTATATCGGCGAACATCCAAGTGCCTCCGTTTGTCCAACAGGCGGGGGTAGCATTGGTATCGAAACTTTCAGCATAAGGCGCGTTGAAATAGTACTGCGCTGAAAGATTTAAAAAAGCAAAAAACAGGATGATAGTCATCCCGTTTTTTGCATTAGCTATATAAGTTTTCATTTTAGAGAAATTGTAGCGGAAAGGGTTTCATCGCACCCGCCTATGGGTTTTTCTTGAATACCCGCACCTGAGTAAGTAATGCGAAATGATTTTTCCGGCGTGTATCCTCTTCGCCAATCTTGATAGCTATTTACCCAGTACGTTACGGGGTAAGATATATCATTGTGATAGACGGGGTGAGGATGGCTAGCCATTAGCAAGCTATCAATGACACCATTCGAAAACGGCCCGGCATATTTCAATACGTATTCATCTCCAAAGGAACTGGTGCGGTACTCTGGATTCTCATCGTAAGGAAATGGATAATACACAAAAAGGGTGTCCTTATTGGAAGATGGAAACATACCTGATTCTACTTTCAACTCAACATTGGTTGTGCCGTAGTAATAAAGCGTGTCTAATACGGCACCTTCAAAAGGCAACCTTGCCAACTTTTTATATCGGAAACCACCGTTATCTTGAGCGGTAAAGTTGATGGCCAGAAAGGGTTCGTTTTCGTGCATCCCTCCTCTTTCGACCGCCGTCCCACTTAATTCAAATTCTCCAAAGGCATTGGTTGTGGTTGTTGCGTAAGTTCGGCCACTTACGTCGAACTGTATTTCAACTCCACCTACTGGATTTTGATGTTGACAATTGTCCATTAAAATCCCGCTGATGTAAAATTCGTGTTCTGGGTTGACTTGCTTGCAGGATGCCAAAGCAACCACAAGCAATACCAAAAATGATAAACTCCTCATTGTAAAACAATTTTTTGTTTAGAAACTGTAGTACCGGATTCTGAAAGAGTCAGGTAATATAAACCAGCGTCAAAACGTGAAACATTTATTTCTTTAGCCATTTGTGGACTCGCAGTAAATTGTTCTTCATAAACAATTTTTCCACTTATATCAGACAAGCGTATCATTACTTCTCTTGCATCAGGCAACGTATTTGCCAAGACTAACCGCGATTTTGTAGGATTAGGATATATAAACCATCCACTATCGCCTTTATCCAATGTAATTTCATCATTCTCAGAAGACGCTCCACCTTCTGATTCTTTCCCCCTATTTTCTGTTACGAAGGAACTATTGCCTCCGTTGGGTGATGCCACTCTATACTGGCCACTTGTGAAGCAACACACGGGGAGTGGGATGTTCTGAAAATCAATAGGGCCTGGCTCTCCATCGGGAGATATTGTGGGGTCATTCTCACTCTCTAAAGATAGAAGAACTGGCTGGCCACCTACTGGATTATTTGGCAGCATTGCATAAGGGTTGCCTTTGCTATAAAAACCTTCCCAACGTGGCGGAAGAACTGCGGCTTTGAATTCGTGATCATAATGAGGGTTGTTATCACCATCATTTACGAATATATCTTTTTCTGCCTCGATAAGGGCACTCCAAGCCATCGTTCTGTTGTTAAGATATATTTTTTCATCGCCGATTTCACGATTCAGCACATAGACTCGAAATTCATCACTAGGTTGGCAGGTAACGAACTCTTCTCCTGGAATCCATTGATTCTCTATGTTTACGTGATGCTTATTATTTGTATAAGCAAAACTTTGGTGGTTGTTAGGGCGTGAGGAATGGATCCCAGCAATGACATCAAACGGCGAATTGTTCACTTTTGCCGGCCAAGCCGTGCCTTCAATATCAGGGCTTAATGGTTGCCTTTCAACGTCTTCCCAATCCAAAGCGGATTTTATTGGAATAAATCCAAAATGTGCGCCATCTGAATATAAATCTAAACTAGCACCCACTTGTGCTACCCAGGGTATTCCTGCCTCTGCAACAAATGAATAGTGACCATTCCCGTCATTGACTGAGGAATATTTGAACATCGGGAAATCCGGGCCAGGCCATCCCTCATTGTTATCAGTAAACCCATTGGCATCGGGTTCCAAACCTCCGAATCTTATAAGCCCTCCGGCATTAGTACCGTAAGAATTGAGTCCTTGACCGTAAACCTCTTTGTTAGCCATTGATATGAGACCAACTTTGACCCTAATGCCGATAAAATAGACATCGATATCAATTCCCCACGTCCCCATTGCAGCTTCGTATAATTTTCCGTTTCCTTGCGGGTTTGTTCTTAAATCCAATTCAGCTCCAAATACTGGGATTTTTATAAAGTGTAAAACGCGACCGTAAATTTCTCCATTAAAGTCCAAAATTTTATCGCTGGGTAAACGGTCTGCCGTATTATATGAACGAGTTTGTTTATTACCATCCAATGAACCGTTGCTAAGTGCCATCAATTTGCAATATTGCGGATAATCGCCGAGCGCTTCCAAATCGTTCATAAAATCTTCACGTTCAGAATGAGCAGTATAACAATAATCATTTGAAGTACCGCAGAAACCATTCTTTGTATCTGCATGGTAAAGAAGTAATTGCTGTGCGGCATCGCTACCCAAACCTACATTAGAAATGTCTTCGAGAATAATTCTTACAGGTGCTGCAATCACTTTGCCTATAACACCTCTGATTAATCCATCAGTAATATGTTTGTAAAATTCCTGCAAGGATAACGGAATGTTAGCTCCTTGATGGGGTGCATCCAAACTAATAAAAAGTCGGGTTTTGTGCATCAACTCTGGAAAGCAAGGCTCTCCGCCCCACGGTTGGTTTCCACTAGTATATTCTTCCGATTCCATATAGGCCAAGGCATATCTGCCTACAACTCCGCCCATACTCTCACCCATCAGCACGATTTCGTGTTCATTGGGGTATGTACATTTTATGTAGTCGATTAATTGTGCTACGTACATAGCATTCTGCCTCATATCACGGCGGCTGTTTTTCCAGTCCACAATCACGAAATTATACCCAAAGTTCCGAAGTTCAGCCAGATTCTCTCCCTGAATCATATCGCTATAAATGTCATCAGCATTTCGGTTCATCCCTGGAAGAAAATCCAATATATCTATACCTTCTAGGTAGATAACAAATTTTTTATCTTCAGGGGCTTGTGAACCATCTGAACATCCATCGTAAAAGCAAGCTTCAAGACCATTTAAATCCACACAGTGGTCTGGTGGAACAGTTTGGTTTCCACTAAGAATATGCGTTTTAAACTTAGACCTATTAATTACGCTACCTCCCTGAGCAAGCTCCACCGTTATCACATACGACCCTTTCTCTGGAAAATTAACTGTATGGGTGGTTATTGCCGTCGGGTCAAAATTTATAAAGCCATTCCCATCTCCAAAATCAATGCGCAACCCATATTCTGGATTTTGGTCTTTTAATGAATTACGTTGATCGAAAATCATAAATGCTGGGTCGATGCGGTAATGTACATCAGTAAAATTGTGTGAAGTTTTGCTGGATGTTGCGGCATAAACCTCGCCTAACTCAAAGGGATCACCAATAGGATTTGGGTGGTCCTCCAGACGATTTTGCGTTGTATTAAAGGTGAAGTAATCACCATTGGTATAGGCGACTTCTTTGATTTTCAAAAAATCAAAATTGAATGTAAGGATTTGAGTGGTGTCAGATGAAATCTGTAAAGCCCTTTTAGCCAAACTGTCCGAACGCTCCCAAATAGTGGTGTCGTCTGCGGCGTTCCACATTTCCTCATACATCAAAAAGAAATTGTCAATCGTGCTAATGTCATTTGATACTGGCACAAAATATTTGAAGTCAGTAACATTGGTGGAATAATCGTATAGAAATTCCGGAGTTGACGTAGCAATTGGCGGTGAAGAATAAGTGCTGACCGGATTCCAATCAAGGCTGCCCAGCATATATCTCAAAGCCTTATCTGGGTCTTGATAGTTTTGAGATTGAACCGTGTGTGGTGATGCCAAAAGAACAGCAAAGAATGCTATTGTATAACGTATGAAGTACTTCATTTTAAAGTGAATTTATGGTTTCTTAAAAATTGCGAGTGCAAATGTTTGAGAATGTGCTACATTTGTCTTATTCAATTCCCGAATTGATTTGTGTATAGCAATTCACCGAGCGAATTATCTTGACCATAAACTAAAACATACAAACAAAATGACCAAACCCGACAGGCAAAAAATCCTGACCGAGCTGCGCCAAGCGCGCGATGCCAAAGGCTATTCGCAAGAAGAAGTGGCGGATAGGATCGGCGTTTCCCAGTCCACCTACTTCCGCCTGGAAAACAGGAAGGGCAAAATGGAAATGGAATGCCTCCAGCAAATTGCCGCCGTTTTGGATATGGATTTGGTGAAGCTGCTGGGGCGAGGGGAAGACATTACCCACAAAAAAACCGTGCAGGCACAGGAGAAATACCTTTCAAAAAAAGACGACATCATCGAAACCCAGCAGGCAGAGGTAAAATACCTGCGGCAGCGGAACATCAAGCTGGGCAAAAAAATCGCGGAAAAGGAAGCGGGAAATTGAACCCGCCCGAAACCCTGCCGATTGGCAACCCTGTACATCCCTTTAGCGAGAACGGTATCATCGCTATAGCGCGCTCACTCCTCCTCCAGCGGCCATTCCAGCCTCGGCAATTTTATCATAGTTTTGATGACAAACGCGCTGCCGTACTGGTCGCGTACTTCGTTCAAAAAATGCTCCGCCTCCAGCCGGGTGCGGAAGTCGCCGCCCTGCACGCGGTATTCGGGCGATTCATATAAAGTGTAAACGGGCGTGCCGGGGAATACCGTGATAAAACGCGCGCGGGCTTTTAGCACCTCACTTTTTTCACCATTGTAAAACTGCACGCGGTAGCCCACCATCTCGGGGTTGCGGCGGTTTTCGCGGATGAAGTTTTCCTGCATCTGCGCCACGCCCGGCGGCACGTTCAGTTTCAGTTCGCCCTGCGGCTGGTAGCTCGGCTGGGCGTGGGCTTGCGCCGCAAGGGTCATCAAAAAAACAAGCCCAACAAGACGTACCATTTTCATTTTCAAAATTTTTCCAAAAGTAAAACGAATTGGTGTGTGAAATAAATTGAAGCGCTGGGTCTTGGTTGGCGGTCTTTCAGTTTTGAAGGTGTTATTTCTAACGCTGCGTTTTTGTCCTTTTTGAGTATGGGTTTTACTGAATGGGTTCGTTGTCTTTTCCGCGCTTTGGCTGTAAACTATCGACCATCGTCCGTGGACTTGCTACCAAAAAACTATTTAGAACCACTTTAAATTGAAAACTTTCCCACCGCAGTATTTCCGTACTGGCTTTAGTGTATAAATTTGCGCGCCAAAGCACGATGGGCTACTACTGAGAGCAACCTATGGAAAAACGTTTTTCGGCTACTATTTCACGCCTCGCATTTTTCTTTTCTTTTCTCCTCTTGTCTTTTTTGGGCGCGGCTCAAGGCATTGAGGGCGATGCCGCCAATGGCAAAACCCTTTTCAATGCCAACTGCGCCTCCTGCCACAAGCTGGACAAAAAAGCTATCGGCCCCGCGCTGGGCGGCGTTACCGCGCGCCGCGACATCGACTGGCTCTACAAATGGATCACCAACAACCAAGAACTGCGCGCCAACGGTGATGCCTTGGCGGTTGCCCTTTTTGAAGAATACAACGGCTCGGTGATGCCCGCCTTCCCCGGCCTTTCGGAGCAGGACGTCAACGACATTTTGGTCTATACCGAAAGCGAGCCGGATCAAGGCAAGGAAGTAACCACCCTGCCTGGTGGGGACGGCACTTTTGCCGAAGAGGACGACGACAATACTTTCGTCTTGCTCGTCCTCGGTTCGGTATTAGTATTTCTGATTTTCTTGCTGGCGCGCGTTAAGAATACTTTGAAAAAAGTGCAGAACGAGCCGACGTCCACCCTGTTGGAAGATGTCGGCTACCTGACCCGCGCTGGGGCCAAAAACCCGCGCATCGTAACCGTGGCCATATTGGTGGTGGCGGTGGTTTTGTTACAACAATTCTATGTGGGCCTATCGGCCATCGGGGTGACCCAAGAATATCAGCCGGAGCAGCCCATCAAGTTTTCGCACAAGCTGCACGCGGGCGAAAACCAAATCGAGTGTACCTACTGCCACTACGGCGCGCGGAAAAGTATGCACAGCAACATCCCGTCGGCGGGGGTGTGTATGAACTGCCACTTTTCCATCCAAAACGGGCCGAATTACGGCGCGGAAGAAATCAACAAAATTTACGCGGCAGTAGGCTTCGATCCCGAGACCAGCCAGTACATCGAGGGCTACGAGCAGAAACCCATCAAATGGGTGCGCATCCACGACTTGCCAGACTTGGCGTATTTCAACCACAGCCAGCACTATACGGCGGGCGGCATCAAGTGCCAAACCTGCCACGGCCCCATCCAGGAAATGGAGGAGGTGTACCAATATTCGCCGCTGACGATGGGTTGGTGCATCAACTGCCACCGCGAGACGGAAGTGCAAGTGGAAAGCAATGAATACTACGCAGAAATGCACGAGGCGCTGAAAAAGAAATACGGCAAGGACGCCACCATCACCGTGGAAATGATTGGCGGCTTGGAGTGCGGCAAGTGCCATTATTAAGATGCTGAACTTTCTTTCTTTATAAAGAAATATGTCTGAAACGAAAACATACTGGAGAGCGACCGAGGAACTGACCAACCCGGCCTTGGCGGAAAAACTCCGCAAGGACGAGTTTGCCAACAAAATCCCCACGGAAGAATTTTTTGGCAACAAGCAGGCATTGGAAACCTCCAACAGCAGCCGCCGCGACTTTTTGAAGTTCGTGGGATTTTCCACGGCCGCTGCCACCGTGGCCGCTTGCGAAGCCCCCGTGAGCCACTCCATCCCGTACGTAGTAGCACCTGAAGAAATCATCCCCGGCATCGCCGATTACTACGCCACCACTTTTTTCGACGGACACGATTTCGCTTCCATTTTGATAAAAACGCGCGAAGGCCGCCCCATCAAAGTGGAAAACAACCGCGAGGCGGGCCGCTACGGTGGTGCCAACGCGCGGGTTCACGGCTCGGTTTTGAATTTATACGACAGCACCCGCCTGCGCCGCCCTTATATAAATGGCGAGGCTGCCAACTGGGGGGACATTGACGCGGGCATACAAAAAAGGACTGGCGGGCGGCAAGCAGACGGTGGTTTTGACGAGCACCGTCATCAGCCCGATGACGCAAAAGCTCATCAACAAGATGAACGCGCGCCACGTGATGTACGATGCTTTTTCGTGGAGCGGCAAGCTGGACGCGCTGGAAGCCGCCACCGGCAAGCGCGCTTTCCCCACTTACAATTTTGAGAATGCCGACGTCATCGTCGGTTTCAACGCGGACTTTTTGGGCGATTGGATCGGCCAGAGCGTGGCTTCGGACTACGCCAAGCGCCGCAAGCCCGGCAAGGGTATGAGCCGCCATATCCAGTTTGAAACCAATATGACCAACACGGGGGCCAGCGCCGATCAGCGCTATAAAATCAAGCCTTCGGAAATCGGGCCGGCGCTCACCTTATTATATAACGAATTGGGCGGTTCGGCTTCCGCCGGAAAAACGGCGCTGGAAAAGGAAGTGAAAACCGTGGCGAAAGAACTGCGCGCGGCGGGCAGCAACGGGACTGGTGGTTTCGGGCACCAACGATGCGGACATCGAGGCGCTGACCATTGCCATCAACCAAAGACTGGGCAACGGCCGTGTGGTGGATTTTTCCAAACGGAACTATCTCCGCCAAGGCAATGCCGAGCAAATGAAGCGGCTGGTGGACGATATGAACGCCGGAAACGTGGGCACGCTCATCATCCAAAACTTGAACCCCGTGTATTTGATGGCGGGCAATCGCAAGTTTTTGGAAGGATTGAAAAAAGTGCAGACCCGCGTTTGCTTTTCGCAAAAAATGGACGAGACGGCCAAGCTGTGCGACTTCGTCTGCGCCGAGCACCACTACCTTGAAAGCTGGGGCGACCACCGCCCCGCCGATGGGATGTACACTTTGCAGCAGCCCACTATTCAACCTCTTTTCGATACGCGCCAGTTTGAAGAATGCCTCCTGAAATGGACGGGCAGCTCGCAATCGGTGCTGGCTTATCTTCAAAACAATGCGAAAAATTCCCTGGGCGGGAAAGACTGGGCGAAAGCTTTGCAGGACGGTTTTGCGACCAGCAACAAACTGGACGGCGGCCAAAGCAACTACGCCACCAGTGTGCCCGAAGATGCGCCCGAAAAAGAAGGATTTTTCAAGCGGATTTTCACTTTTGAGGATGGCGAGGAAAATGGCGAGGCCAACTCCCAAAACGGCCAAGCTGCCCCCGCCCCGCGCCGCACGGCCGATGTAGCGGCTTCCGCCGGAAGGCTGAACGCGCGCAAAAGCGAGGGGCTGGAAATCCAGTTTTACCAAAAGGCCGGCGTGGGCATTGGCAACTTGGCCAACAACCCGTGGCTGCAAGAAATGCCCGACCCCATCACGCGCACGAGCTGGGACAACTATCTGACGGTGTCCGCCGCCGACGCGCTGGACTTAGACATCGAAAACCGCCACGTGAGCAACGGCGCGTTGAACGGCGGCTACGCGAACGTGACGGTGAACGGAAAGACTTTGGAAAATGTGCCGGTATTCATCCAGCCGGGCCAAGCGCAAGGCACGGTGGGACTGGCCGTCGGCTATGGCCGCAATGGCGTGGGCAGGGCGGCGGACGGCGTGGGCGTGAACGCTTTCTTTTTAATGGACGGCGCGCATTCGGCCAA
>CBDCAU010000004.1:0-189942 GCA_965214115.1 Owenweeksia sp. | reverse complement strand
GTTTTGGTCGGGGCTTTTTTATTTAAGATAATGGAGATTCGGAAAATTTGGCCCGTCGCGCTGATAGTGGCTGAACCGTAATTTCGCGCCCCAAATGCTGCAACACCTTTCCGTAAAAAACTACGCGCTGATTGACGAGCTGGAACTTTCGCTTTCCAGCGGGTTCACCGTGATTACGGGCGAAACGGGCGCGGGCAAATCCATCATTCTCGGTGCTTTGGGTCTGATCTTGGGTCAGCGCGCCGATTTTTCTTCGTTGCGAAATCCCAAAAAGAAATGTGTGGTGGAGGGCGGTTTTGTTTTGAATCTGGACAATCACGCGGCCTTTTTTGAAAAAAACGATTTGGACTTGGAATCGCCCTGCCTCGTGCGGCGCGAGATTTTGCCCAGTGGAAAATCGCGGGCGTTTGTGAACGATACTCCCGTAAAACTGAAGGTGCTTTCCGAACTTTCCGAACGGCTCATCGACGTGCATTCCCAACACGAAAACCGACTGCTTTCCGATGTGAAATTTCAACTGGAACTGTTGGACAATTTTGCAAAAAGCGATTCTCAAAAAGAAAAGTACGCGGCAGCTTTTTCAAGTTTTAAAACTATTCAAAAAGAAATTCAAAATTTTGAACAATCTATTGGTTCAGAAGGGGTTGATTTGGATTATCTGAATTTTTTGTTCAATGAATTAGAAGAGGCCAATTTGCAGAGTGGCGAACAGGAAAAAATCGAAGCCGAACTGAAAACCTTGGAAAATGCCGAGGAAATTGGGGAGGGGCTGGCGACGGTTTTGGCCGCTTTTGAAAATCCGGAAATCACGGGAATTTCAGAGCAATCGCAAAAGGTGGCGCAGCAACTTGTTTCTTTATCAAAATTGGATTCCAGTTTTGAAAAACTGCGCGAGCGCTGGGAAAGCCTGCGCTTGGAACTGGATGACATTCTGCAGGAACTGACCGACCGTGCGGACGGCGCGGAGTTGGATCCCGAACGATTGCAAACACTGGACGGCCGGCTTTCGCAACTTGTCCATCTGCAAAAAAAGCACGGCGCCAAAAGCGAGACGGAACTCATCGAAAAGCGCGACGCGATTTCCAATCAATTGGAAACCATCGCCAATGCGGACGAAAAGCGTAAATCATTGGACAACAAATTGGCGAAAGCCGAAACCGAACTGCAAAAAGCCGCTGAAAATTTACATCAACAAAGACTTAAAATAGCGCCATCGATAAGTCTAAAAATCAAAGAGTTACTTTCTTTGTTAAATCTACCAAATGCTAACTTTCAAATCCGTGTAGAAAAATTGGATGGCTATTTTCCCCACGGCGCGGAACATATTCAATTTCAATTTTCGGCGAACCCCGGCAGCAAATTGCAGGCGCTTTCCAAAGTGGCCAGTGGCGGCGAAATGAGCCGCGTGATGCTGGCGCTAAAAGCGGTGATGGCGCGGCAAGCCGATCTGCCCGCCATTATTTTTGATGAAATAGACACCGGCGTGAGTGGTGAAACGGCGGGGAAAATCGGGCAAATCTTAAATGAAATGGGAAAGAATATGCAAGTGGTGGCCATCACCCACTTGCCGCAAATCGCCGCCGCCGGGGCGCAACATTTCAAGGTGTTGAAAATGTCCAGCGAAAGCGAAACAGAAACGCGAATCGTGCAACTTTCTGAAAAAGAACGGATTGACGAACTGGCGCGCCTGCTGAGCGGCGCAAAAATCAGTGCGGCGGCGGTGGAGAATGCGCGGGAAATGTTGGGGAGTTAAAAACTCGCCAGCCCCGAATTCCGACCCGAAACGAGACATCCGAACCGAATCCTAGCCTTTATTTCTCTTCCGATTCGCCACCGCCCAGCAGGTAGGCAAAGGGTTTCATCCCCTTTAAATGCCGCGTGAAAATATAGAGAATTGCCAAGTAGGGAATGGCGATGATCATCCCCGCCACGCCCCAAACGGTGCCGGCCAGAATGGCCGCGGAGATGCTGAAAAAAGGGTTCAGGTCCACGTTTTTTTTCACCAAGAGTGGCTCCAAAACGTAGCTTTCCAAAAGCTGCACTGCGCTGAAAAGCCCCATTACCAGAAGCGTGGCGGTCAGGTCTTGGTAAATCAAGGTCATCACCAAGGGGAAGCTGGCGCCGATGAAATTGCCGATGTAAGGGATGATGGTGAGGAGCGCCGCCAGCACCCCGTAAAAGATGGCGAACTTGACGCCGATCAGCGTGAGGCCGATCGAATAGACGACCATCAGGATCAATATCAAAATAAACTTGGCCTTGAGGAAATCGCGGGCGGCGGCACCCGATTCGCGGAGGGTCTGCACGGCTTCGTCTTTTTGGTCATTGTCTGCCCAGCGCAGGACAAATCCCTTGAAACGCCCTCGGTAGAGCAGAAACAAAATCGTGTAAACCAGCACCAAAAGCAAATCCGCCAGCGACACAAGGACGACCGTGGCCACTGAACTGGCCGACTGCAGGATTTTCTTGAAATCGCGCTTTTCGCCCATTTTATCCATTTGCTGTTTTTCGATGCCGGTTTTGTCGCTCACCCAGCTTTTCACTTCCTCCATCCGCTGCGCGCCTTTCTTTTTGAGCTGCTCCCAATCGTCGGATACCTGCCCGGCCTGAAACACGATGAGGCCGCCCAGCACCGCGACAAACAGCGCGCCCACCAAGGAAGCGAGCAGCGAGGCCAAGACGCGGTTGGCGCCGATTTTTTCCAGCCACTGCGCGATGGGCAGCAGCAGAAAAGCCACGATTAACCCGATGGCCAGCGGCTGCAGAAAAGGCGCGCCGCGTACCAAACCGAAAAAAAACAGCACCACAAAAAGGAGGAGGACGGTGCCCCTGAAGAGGCGGGAATCAATAAAATTCATTGGGGATTTCAAAAATGACAATCGGCAAATAAAGGATTTTTGGCGCAGATAAAAGCGGGTCGCGCCCATTTAGTTTTGGATTTTTTTTAAGAATTGTATTGGGTTTCGCCGTGTCACATTTCACATTCAATTCTACCAAGAAGAAATTCCGTGATAAAAGGATGTGCACTTAAAAACTCACCGCTTCACCTCCACCACTTCCAGCCCAAAAATCCGCTCATTTTCAATTTGAAACCGCAGCATCGTCCGTACTTTGTGAAGGCCGTGTTTCCCAATCGCGCCGGGGTTCATCGCCAGCAAACCCAGCTTTTTGTCGTTCATCACTTTTAAAATATGGCTGTGGCCGCAGATGAAAAGTTTCGGCGGCTTGCGCCGTATTTCCTCGCGGACGCGGCGGTCGTAGCGGCCGGGGTAGCCACCGATGTGGGTCATCCAAACATCTACTTTTTCACAGTAAAAACGCTCATTTTCAGGCCAGTGCGCGCGGGCTTTAGCATTGTCGATATTCCCGAAAACGGCGCGGACGGGCGCGACTTTTTGCAAGGCATCCGTTACCCGCAAATCGCCGATGTCGCCGGCGTGCCAAATCTCGTCGCTGCCCTCGCAGAAGCGCAAAATCTGGTCGTCCATATACGAATGCGTATCGCTCAATAAAGAAATCCTTGGCACGGCGCGGGGGTTTCGTTTTACCTTCGCGGCAAAGTAAACCAATCCCTCCGTTGCGCCATTTCATCGAGCTTTCGTATTTCGGCAAAAACTTTCACGGTTGGCAAATCCAGCCGAATGCCATCACGGTGCAAGAGGTTGTGAACGAAGCACTTAATACAATTTTAGGAGAAGATATAAATGTGGTCGGCGCAGGCCGGACGGACACCGGCGTCCACGCCAAACAGATGTTCGCCCATTTTGATTTTGATACAAATCTGCCCGAAAATTTAACGAATCGATTGAACAGTTTTTTGGGAAAAGATATTTATATTAAAAATGTGATGAAAATGCACGAAACGGCGCACACCCGTTTTGATGCGGTTTCCCGAAAATATCACTATCAAATTTTGCAGGAAAAAAAACCCTTTTTTACAAGATTTTGCGTGGCACGTTTTTAATGATTTGGATTTTGACAAAATGAAAACGGCTTCCCAATTTTTATTTGACTTTGAAGATTTCACTTCTTTTTCCAAAACCAATACGCAGACGCAAACCAACCTTTGCCAAATCAAAAAAGCGGACTGGCAATTTGACGGTGAAAAATGGATTTTTGAAATTGCGGCCGACCGCTTTTTACGAAATATGGTGCGCGCCATCGTGGGCACTTTGGTGGAAATTGGATTGGGCAAAAAACAGGTGGATGATTTTCCGAAAATCATCGAAAAAAATGATAGGAGGGAAGCGGGCGAATCCGCGCCGGCCCACGGTCTGTATCTGATGGAAGTCGCTTATCCCGAAAATTATTTCAATGGCTGAAAAGGAAAAAGACGTTACCGGAAATGCGTTTGATTTGGGTTTGCTGCGCAAAATTTTGGCGTATGTAAAACCCTATCGTTTCGTGTTTTACGGTGCCATTTTTTTGACGATTTTGCTCAGCGCGCTCACCACCGCGCGGCCGCTGGTCATCCAATACATCATCGACAATTTTGTAATCACACCGAACGCCGAAGGACTTCTCAACTTCACTTTGATTTTGATTGGCCTTTTGATTATTGAAGCGCTGGTGCAGTTCACTTTCATTTACGGCGCCAATTATTTGGGTCAAAATATCATCCGCGATTTGCGCATCCAATTGTATGAACATATTTTAAAATTCAAGTTACAGTATTTTGATAGAACTCCGATAGGAACTTTGGTCACTCGTGCGGTCAGTGATATTGAAACAATCGCCGACATTTTTGCCCAAGGAATTCTCACCATTTTCGGCGATTTGTTCAAGATTTTTATTATGGTCGCGGCGATGTTCTATTTTTTCGATTTCCGCTTGGTTTTGATTTCACTTTCGGTAGTCCCCGTTCTGTTTTACGCCACGCGGCTTTTTCAGAAAAAAATAAAAGGCTCTTTTCAGGATGTCCGCACCCAAGTTTCGCAACTCAATGCCTTTGTGCAAGAGCACATTACGGGGATGAACGTGGTGCAGATTTTCAACCGCGAGGAGGCCGAAATGGAAAAATTTCAAGAAATCAACGAAAAGCATAAAAAAGCCAACATTCGTTCGATTTGGTACTTTTCGATTTTCTTACCCGTCATCGAAATTATGAGCGCCATTAGTATTGGATTGGCGGTGTGGTACGGCGGTTTGCGGGCGGCGCAGGAAAGTTCCAAAATCTCGCTGGAACTCCTGCTGTATCATTCAATGAACTGGGAAATAGCGCCGGATATGATGGCGATTACCTTGGGTGAAATCACCGCGATTATCATTTTTATAAATATGCTGTTCCGGCCGCTGCGGCAGTTGGCCGACCGTTTTAATACGCTGCAAATGGGGATGGTGGCGAGCGAGCGTGTTTTCAAAGTGCTGAACACCAAATCGCACATTCCGGATGAAGGTCACATCGAACTGGAAAATGTGAAAGGCGACATTGAATTTAAAGATGTGAAATTTAGCTACTTGCCGGACGAACCCATCTTGAAAGGAATCGATTTTAAGGTAGAAGCTGGACAGACTTTGGCAATTGTCGGCGCGACCGGCGCGGGAAAATCGACGGTTGTAAATCTACTCGGCCGCTTTTACGAAATCGACAGCGGTCAAATTTTCTTGGATGGCGTTGATATTCAACAAATTAAACTGGAATCGCTGCGGAAACACCTCGCCGTGGTTTTGCAGGATGTTTTCCTTTTTTCGGATACGATTGAAAATAATATCACCTTAAATAAGGACATTTCGCGCGAGGAAGTGGTAGCGGCGGCAGAATTTATCGGTGTGGACGAATTCATCGAAACCCTACCGGAATCATACGATTACAATGTGCGCGAGCGCGGTAATATGCTCTCGGTGGGGCAGCGGCAATTGCTGGCGTTTTTGCGCGCCTACGTTTCCAATCCGTCGGTCTTGATTCTCGATGAGGCGACTTCCAGCATTGACACGGAGAGCGAACAGCTCATCCAAAAAGCCATCGACAAAATCACGGAAGGCCGCACCAGCGTGGTGATCGCGCACCGCTTGGCCACCATCCAAAAAGCCGATAAAATCTTGGTGATGGACCACGGCAAAATCGTGGAGGAGGGGACGCATTCGGAGCTGCTGGCGCAGGGCGGTTTTTATACGAATTTGTACGAGATGCAGTTTAAGGCGCAGGAAGTTTGAGGAAAGGAGTTATTAAGTTATGGGTTGTTAAGTTATTAGGGTGAAGGAGAAACTTGACAGGTTTAAAAAAACCTATTAGGTATTGCCAGATGAAGAAATGAAAATTCGCGGGTAAGTTCGGTTGGGTCTTTTTGCGCACCATACAACACGTACTGCCTAAATAACCCAATAACCCAATAACTTCTCCCAAAATCCCACCGCCACGCCAAATCTCATTTTCCAAATCCCCTTTTTCGTGCATACTATTCCTACTTTTATTTTCAGGATAAAAATTATTTTAAGTAATTGGTTTTTAGGTTTTAAAATGGTGTAAAAATGAATTTGAGGTGAAATGGGATGAAGTTGAAACAGGCTGAATTTCAACAAAGTAAGGATGGACTGACGGAAAAAAGAGGCAGAATAGTTTCATCAAAAATCTAATATTTGCGGCGATTGTTAAAATTTCATTTAAACCGTTCTTTACATTATGAAACAGTTTTTATCCGCCGCCATCTTTTTGGGCGTGGCAGCTACTCTTTGTGCGCAATCCTATTATTGGAGCGACGAACGCAAAATTGCGGTCAGCGAAGACCGCAGCTCGATTTCCTTCTACCTCACTCCCGACGCAGAGTGGCCAACGGTAGAAACTCAACTCCAACAAACTGAGATACTGACAATCAACTACATACAGCCCACCCGCCGCGTGGTGGTGTGGCTTCGAAGCGATTCGCGCTTTACTTCCGAAAGCCAACTTTTGGAAAGTTGGGGGCTTTCCCAATCCTTAGTCCGCGATGCCGATTTCGGCCTGATGCTGGACGATGGCTTCCGCATTTGGACGTCCGATGAAGTGGTGCTGCAACTGGCCTCCGGCCGCTCGCTGGCCGATTTGGATTTTTATCTTAAAGAATACGGCGCACAATTTTCCCATACGGAAATTGAAACGCCAATTTTGAAAATGTCCCAAATGAAGGATGCGCTTCCGTTGGCCAACGCCCTGAAAGAGAGCGGACTGGCAAAATGGGCGCACCCCGATTTTTACGCGCCCATCACGTTGTACAACGACCCCTTATATCCCGACCAATTTCAAATGAACAATACGGGGCAAACCATCAACGGCTTTGCGGGGCAGCCCGATTGCGACGTGGACGCGCCGGAAGCGTGGGCCTTGAACTTGGGCGCCAACGTAATCGTGGCGGTGATTGACGATGGCGTGGAAAACCACGAGGATCTGAACGACGGTTCGGGAAATTCGCGGGTGCTGCCCGGCCTCACGCCTTCCATCAACGGCAACGGCACGCCCGTATTGAGCAACGACGGCCACGGCCAAGCCTGCGCGGGCATCATTGCCGCCTCGCACAACAACTTGGGGGTAAGAGGGTTGGCGCCGCAATCACAGGTGATCTCGGTAAATATTTTTGAAAACAATACGGGTACGCAAGACATTGCCAACGGCGTGGCGTGGGCCAAAAACCAAGGCGCGGACGTGATGAGCAATTCGTGGGGCTATACATCCTGTTCGGCGGGTTTTTCCAATATTACCAATGCTTATAACGATGCCGCCATCAACGGGCGCGGCGGCAAAGGTTGCTTGGTCTTTTTTGCGTCGGGCAACGGTTCTAAAAGTTGCGTGGATTACCCGGCCAATATTCCCTCGGTGATTGCCGTGGGCGCGGTGACCAACACCGGAACGCGCTCATCCTACAGTAATTACGGGCCAACGCTGGATGTGGTAACGCCTTCCAACGGCGCGGCAGGCGTCCGCACCATCGACCGGATGGGCAGCAATGGCTATACTTTCGGAAATTACACTAATTCCTTTGGCGGCACATCGGCGGCTTGCCCAGCGGCGGCCGGCGTGGGCGCGCTACTGCTTTCGTACGATTCCACTTTGACGGAAGCCCAAGCCCGCGCGCGGCTCATCAACAACGCCACCGATATGGGCGCGCCGGGTTTTGATGCGGAATACGGTTTTGGCCGATTGAGCGCTTTGGACGCGATCTTGGACAGCGCGCCGCCCTACGATCCTTGCAACTTTGGCATTTCCAACTTTCCCTATTTGGAAAGTTTTGAAAACGGGCTGGGCCAATGGTATCAAAGTTTTGCGGATGATTTCGATTGGTCCACGCGCAGCGGCAGTACGCCTTCCACCGGTACGGGCCCCAGCGCGGCGGCGGACGGTTTTGAATATATTTATATGGAAGCCTCTTCGCCCAATTACCCCAGCCGCACCGCCATTTTGGAAAGCCCGTGTTTTGACCTCGCCGGGAAATCGGCCGCGCAGTTCAGTTTTCAATATCATACTTACGGGGTGAATATGGGCACGCTCACTTTGGAGGCCAGCACCAACGGCGGCAATTGGAACGCCATCTGGAGCACCACCGGCGACCAAGGCAACGTGTGGCTTTCCACCACTTTGAATTTGGACACGATGCTGGGCGGCACTGTCCGTTTCCGTTTTTCGGGAATTACGGGCAGTTCTTTTGATAGCGATATGGCGATAGACGATTTGCAACTGCTGGCCACCGAACCGTTTTGTGCCTTGCCCATTGCCAGTTTTCCTTATAATGAAGGATTTGAAGCGGGCCTCGGCGATTGGTCGCAATCTGCCGCCGACGATTTTGACTGGGATCAAAACAGCGGCGGTACGCCCTCGGTGGGCACTGGCCCCAGCGCGGCTTCTGAAGGTAATTTTTATCTCTACGCCGAGGCTTCCTTTGCCAACCATCCCAGCCGCACCACCACCTTGGACGGGCCTTGCTTCGATTTGTCCGCCGCCAGTTCCGCCACTTTCACATTTGATTACAATATGAACGGCGCCACGATGGGAACGCTGGAACTGCGCGCCACCTCCGATGGCTTGGCGTATTCCAACGTTTGGAGCAAAACGGGCGATCAGGGCGCGGCTTGGCAAAATGCGTCCGTGGATTTGAGCGCCTATTTGGGCGATACCCTTCAACTGCAATTCGTGGCCACCACGGGCAGTGGCTGGGAAAGCGACATCGCCATCGACGATTTGGAGTTGGCGGCCAGCACTTCCACCACGGCCTGCGCCAACCCAGGCAGCCTGCCTCATTCCGAAGGTTTTGAAAACACCATCGGCAGTTGGACGCAGGACGCGAACGATGATTACGATTGGATTCCCTACACCGGCTACACGCCCACCAACCGCACCGGCCCGAAAGTACCCGTGGATGGCACACATTATTTATATGTGGAAGCGAGCAAGCCGAACAGTCCCAATAAAACTGGAATCATCTACAGCCCTTGTTTTGATTTGAGCCAAGTAGGGGCGGCCAGTTTCGATTTCAGCTATTTTATGCACGGCCATTTTCGGATGGGCAGCCTCATTTTGGAAGGCAGCCGCGACGGGGTTTCGTATGATTCGCTGTGGTCGATTTCGGGTCGGCAAATCGCGGTTTGGCATACAGCTTCCGTTCCGCTGGACACCTTCGTGGGCGGCGACTTGACGCTACGCTTCCGCGCGGTAACGGGGACGCACGACCGTGGCGATATGGCGATTGATGCCGTGAGTTTGACGGTGGGCGCGGCGGGCAGCTCGGTGGCAAAATCGTCAGAAACCGCCCATTCCAATACTGGCCCAACGGAAGTGGCGTCGCCAAAATTTTCGCTTTTCCCCAATCCCACGGACGGCAACGCTACTTTGTTGTATGAATCTGCGCAACCGCAAAACACGCGCTTGCAGGTGTTCAGCCTTGGCGGGAAGGTGCTGTGGCAAAACGATTGGCGCGTTTCCGAAGGCGAGAATAAGATGGAAATCCCGTCCCAGGATTGGCCGGCGGGAATTTACATCCTGCGTTTTTCCACCAATGAAAAATCGGAGACGATAAAATTGCAGGTGCGGTAAAAAAAAACCGCTGGAAAAATGAAAACCCCGTCCACGACCGTAGCGTCGGGGCGGGGTTTTTTTATTTTGGAAGACCTTGCAGGTTTTCATAAACCTGCAAGGTCTCATCCCTTTCATTCCCTCAAAATCCTTTTCACAAAAAACCCCTCCGCCGTTTCCACCCTTAAAAAATAAGTGCCGCGCGGCAAGGCGGAAAGGTCGATTTCCTCCCCGACATCTTCAAGGCACAGGATGTTCCGGCCCGCCGCATCGGAGATTTGCAACGATTGGAGGGGTTCGGGGAAATCCTTTTGCAGGGAAAGTTTGCCGCTGGTGGGGTTGGGGTAGGTTTTCAGTTTTTCAGAAAGAGATGAAAATTCGTTTTGCGAAAGTACCGTAAGTTTTAAATAGGCCGTATCAACTCTGTTATCTTTAGGTTCATAATACCCACAAGAGGAGTCTGTGCCTTTTGCCAAATAAGTATAGACTCGAATGTCTTTTTTCCCTAAAGATAGTTGCATAGGAATTTTGAATAGCGAATCGTTAGGGGCAAAAAGCTGAAGAGCGCTACAAGGCATATAATAGATATCCAAAAAAATGGAGTCTTGAAAGGAGCTGTCGGTAATTCCCTTAATAGCGTCCCAGTCGTAGGTGAAAGCCTGTGATTCCAAATAAAAATCAAGAGTGTCATTCTGATAACTGGCAAACACAGAATCGATAAACTGACCTTTAACAAATCCAATTGTTAAAACGAAGGAGCTCAAGAAAAAGACTTTTAAAGATTTCATAATTATTGAATTATTAAAGATTTATTATCCACTACCACGCCATCACAAACCAATTGCACGGTATAAACATTAGCGGGAACGCTTGAAACATTAAAAGTGCGAAGATTTAGGTTCGTGTTCAGTATGTAGTTGTTTACCGCCGAAGGGTTGGAAGTGGGGAAAACTGACAGATATGCGGACTTAGCTTCATCGGCATCGTAATCAATCGTTACTTGGTTGCTGGCGGGATTTGGCGCAATGGAACGGATGGCGTACGGATTTACGTTTACTTGCACCGTATCGTAATCCTTGAAGCGGTTCTCGTCGGAAATGATTTCCAAGCGGTACTTTTCGGTTACTTGCGGCGAAACGGACATCGTTTGGCCAGAATACACCAAGCTATCGCTGGAATCGTACCAATTGTAGGTGGCGGGTTCGTTGATGCTGCTGGCCTGCATAGAAGTGGATTGACCCTGATAGGTGGACTGGTCTGGCCCGCCGTCGGCCTGAAATTCTTCGCGCTCCGCTTTATTGATGATGAAATGTGCGCCGCCCGTATAGCCTTCCGCGCCGCTGCGCGACTGGCTGACGTGGTAGCCAAAGCGGTGCTTGTCGTCTATCTCATCGGTCAGGAAGTTGAAGCCCACATAGATTGAATCCTGAATGCCCGGCGGGAAAACCATATTCCTGAACTGGGCGTGGTCGGCCATCACCATAAATTCTTGCTCGCCAATCTGTTCCATCCCTATCCAGTCCGTGGCAGGGTTGGTGGATTGTAGGATGCTCCAAAATTCATCGCCGAGGAAAAGGTGGACTTCGGCTTCATCTACAATGGAATTGCCCGAATAATTTTCGGGGGTGTCGAAATTGATGTCAAACACATCCTGATTATCAGAGCCGCCGTTCCCGACATACACGAAGGTGCCGTGGGGATATTCGACCCCGTTGACGACGGGCGCAATCTTTTCGGGCGTAGCATTGGTGACCCGTATGTTTATGACCGCAAGATTGTTGTTGAGCTTGATCTCATCGGACAAGTTGTTGGGATAAGGGGTAATCGGGTCGTCTTGGGAAATAATCCGCGCCAGCAAGCAGACGCCCCATTCCGGATAACCGTCCCCGTCCGTGGGCTGCCAAGCGATTTCCAGGATGGTATCGCCCCCCGCCTCCAACAGCGGGATGGGGACGGAGGCGATGGTATCGCCGTGCTGGGTAGAGCCGTCCCAGTGGCTGGGCCAAGAGTTGTTGGTGGAGAGCTTGGACCAGTGCAAATCAAGCGTCTCGTTGCCCGAGGACGGTACACAGCTTTTATTGTGTACCCGCACATATACATATACGGGGGAATTAGTGTCTGACTCTGGGTTTTGGTGCCACTGATTTACGAAGCCGTCCGGCTGCTGGCGCACCCAGATGTCCGGCCCTTCGTCAAAATAAAGGGTTGTATCGTAACTGCCGAAATAGCCAAAATCATCGTTGCGGTCTTTGATGTAAAGATCCAAATTGTTGATTTTCATTGCCTCGGCGGTATTTACGGCGCGTTGCGCGTTTACCCGTCCCCAGCCCATTCTTAAAGAATGCCCAGCAGAATCCACACTATGATTGTAGTTATAGCCACCCACTTTATCGGCGCGATGTTTTAGGATATTATATGCCTCTTCATTTCCCAAACAAGGATTTATGGAAAGCATAAGCCCAGCAATACCGGCTACGAATGGGGAGGAGAGAGAAGATCCACTTTGATTAACATATTTTTTACCAGCGGGCGCGGGAATGGTAGGTTTCAAAATGGGTAAATCGTGTCCTGGAGCTGTCAAATCTAGTCTGTAGCCAGTATGACTTTGAAAAACTTTGTCATTATCATTTGATCTTGCAACACCCAATACCAACGGATGATTCGCTGGATATAAGGTTGGCTTGCCACTATTATTAGTGTTAGAGTTACCTGACGCAGCCGTAATAATGCAATCGTAATTGTTATATACGAGTTCAATAGCATCATTAATAGCCACAAAATTTGAGTATATTCCCAAAGAAGTAGAGATGATATTAGCTCCATTTATCGCAGCATATTCTAAAGCATCATCAAAAACTATATCCGGTATTGTCCCATTAAATGCACTATGCGTTTTAATTACCATTGCTTTCACACCATCTGAACTTCCCCAGCCTCCAGCAACGCCAGCCACTCCAGTTTGGTTATTTGAACGAGCAACGGCAATACCCGCAACTCCTGTTCCGTGATAGTTTGAGGTGGGCCCAACATAATCACGTACATCATTAGTATCATCCTGAAAATTCCAGCCCCTCCAATCATCAATATAGCCATTCCCATCATCATCCAACTTGTTTCCGGTCGAGGGGTCATTGTGGTCAGACCATTCGTCCTCGCCGGGGTTAAGCCAAAAAGTTCCGGCGAAACCGCCTCCCGCGGTTGGCGAGGCTTGGGCAAAATCTTCGTGAAACCAATCCACCCCTGTATCTATAAAACCGATGACCACAGATGGATCGCCCGTGGTTTTGTTCCAAGCACCTTCCACATCGGCGCGTCCAGACCTATGACTCCACTGATAATATTGCTGGGTAGGAGCGTGATAGTAGGCACTGTCATTGGCTTGCAGCAAAAACTCCCCGTAGCCCGTAATTTCCACATTGTCCACAATTGCGGAACTGCGCAGCGCTTTAGCTACGGTAAAGATATTTGCATTTAATGGGAGGGTGTAATCGTGCCAGCCCGTTTCCGCTTTTCTTAAAAAGGTCAAGTTGTTTGTGCTCTCAAAAGAGGAAATCTGGGAGGCGGTTGCGGAATCACCAAAAATCAGGGTGATTTCCTTTTCGTTCAGCGGCACAAGTTTTTGCGAAAGGCTATCGTAAAGATGCCATCTGGAATTTTGCTTAAAGTATTTATGGGATTTGAAGTTCTCGCTGGGCAGGGCAGCCAGTTGCTGCGGGGTGGTTGGTGTTAGTTGACCGTACTGTGTTCCGATAGAAATAGAAAACACGAATAGGAAGGGGTAAAAGTTTTTCATTTTTGGAAATGTTAAATGGTTTAAAATCATAGCGATAAGGAAGGTCAAAGTCAATTGTTCGTATTTTTTTAAATTATTTTTCAAAGCAATAGAATTTTTTAGTAAAAGCCCGCCGACCAAAAAGCCCCCGCCACCGCCCGCCTTTTCTGTGACTTTTCCACTAAAGGATTTTCCCACAAAAACCCCATTTTAAAAATCTACCTTTAAGCTCGTTCTTTTAAAATTTATGAAAATGAAAAAACTACTACTCTCCGTTGGCGCGGCCGTTCTTGCGGTGGGCGCTGTGGCGCAAAATGTGGCGCCACCTTCCCCCATCCTGTTGAAAAACCAAACCCTCCGGCCGGAAAAGGCGGATTTTCAAGGGTTTGACATTTCGGAAAACGAAACGGTGAACGGCCATTTTTACCGCATCCTGCAAAAGGAAAACCTGACGCTCGGCAAGGAGGCCGCTGGGATTTTGCCCCTCGAATATTTGCCAAAGAATTCCTTCATCGCGCGCATTGCTATATCGGAAAAAAGAAAAGCCGAAAAGTTTTTGGGCGACAAAGCGGTGGTGCTTAAAATCCAGCCCGAATGGAAACTTTCGCCGCGCCTTTTTCATCAAGACATTCCCGAATGGGCGGGACTGGGCGGCAATCAATTTAAATTGTGGGTGCATTGTTTCGATGAAATCTCCGTCGGCGAGGCGGCCCGCAGCTTGGGTGTTTCCATTTTGGAAAATGACGAATCCCAAAACCGCTTCGCCGTGTCGGCCACTTTGGCCGATGTGCAAAGAATCGCACGCTTTCCCTTTGTGAAATATCTGCAGGAAATGGAGGATCCCGGCACACCGGAAAACTACACGGCGCGCAGCAACCACCGCGTGAATTTCCTCCAAGGAAAATATCCCGGCGCGCCCGGCTACGACGGTGCGGGCGTAACCGTGGGCCACGGCGACGACGGCGAAATCGGCCCGCACATCGACTTTGCGGGGCGGCTGACGCAAAACGCCAATCCTTCCAACGGCGACCACGGCGACCACGTGGCGGGGACGATTTTTGGCGCGGGAAACCTCGACCCCACCGGCAAGGGGATGGCGCCCGGCGCGGAGATTTATTACCAAAGTTATCCCAGCAACCTGCACAGCGCGGACGGTAATTACATCACCCAAAACGTGCGCATCACCGCCAGTTCCTATTCCAACGGTTGCAACGCGGGCTACACCAGTTTTACACGGCAGATGGATCAAGACGCGATCGACAATCCCGAATTGATCCACGTCTTTTCGGCGGGCAACAGCGGCGGGAGCAACTGCGGCTACGGCAGCCCCAACTCGGTCAGCGGCTGGGGCAACGTGACGGGCGGCCACAAAATCGCCAAGAACGCCATCGCCACGGCAAACCTGACGCGGACGGACGGACTTTCTGGAAGTTCAAGCCGCGGCCCCGCCAGCGACGGCCGCATCAAGCCCGACCTTGGCGCGGTGGGCAGCTCTGTTTTCAGCACCACTGACCCCAATTCTTATACTTTGAAATCGGGCACTTCGATGGCCTGCCCCGGCGTGGCGGGCGTTTTGGCCACTTTGTATCAAGCGTACAAAAACCAAAATGCCGCGCAAAACCCGCACGGCGGTTTGATGAAAGCCATCCTGATGAACACCGCCGAAGATTTGGGAAACCCCGGCCCAGATTTCAAATATGGCTACGGGCGGATCAACGCGAAACGCGCGGCGGAAGCGATTGAAAATCAGAATTATATCACGGGAACAATTTCCGGTGGCACGCAGAATTTCACCTTGCCCGCGCCGCCCATTGGCGCGAATGTTCGCGTGATGTTGTACTGGCCGGACTTGCCCGCCAGCACCAGCGCCGCCCGCGCTTTGGTCAATGATTTGGATTTGGACGTTTCCCACGGCGGCATTTCTTACGATCCGTGGGTTTTGGATCCCACGGCCAACGTAGCCAATCTCGATGCCAACGCCGTCCGCGCCCGCGACAGCCTGAACAACGCCGAGCAAGTAACCTACACCGCCACGGCGGGCGGCGCCGTTTCCGTTTCGGTTTCCGCTTTCAACATCCCCAGCGGTTCGCAGCAGTTTTTTATCGTTTATTATTATGAAAAAAATGAAGTGGCACTGACCTATCCGATTGGCGGCGAGGAATTTGTGCCCGGCACTTCGGAATATTTGCGCTGGGATGCCTTGGGAAATACGGGCACGTTTTCGTTGGAATATTCTACGGACGGCAGCGCCACTTGGAATTTTATCGCCACCAAAAGCGGCGGCGAGCGCTACCATATTTGGACCGTGCCCAGTGCCCTTTCGGGGAATGCCAGGGTACGCGTAACCCGCAGCGGGCAAAGTTCGGCCAGCTTGGGTGATTTTACGATTTTGCCCACGCCGTCCAATTTTCAGTTTACCAAAATTTGCGGCGACACCGTTTCGCTCAGTTGGAACGCCGTGAGCGGCGCCACGGGTTACAACGTTTATAGGCTTGGCGCAAAATATATGGATTCGGTGGGATTTTCCACCACCACCGATTTCACCGAAATTTTCAGCACCACTTCCACGGACGTTTGGTACGCGGTGGCCGCCGTCATCAACGGCAAAGCGGGGCGGCGCACCTTGGCGAAACAGCGCACCAACGGCAGCATCAACTGCGGCCAGCCTTGCCTCACGGCCATTTCTTCGTTTCCGTATTCGGAAAGTTTTGAAAGCGGCCTCGGCGATTGGTTTCAGGGTTTTGGCGACGATTTCGATTGGACGACCAACAGCGGCGGTACGCCTTCCACGGCCACTGGCCCGAGTGCCGCAGCGGCCGGTTCGCAGTATGTTTATATGGAAGCCTCCTCGCCCAACTATCCCAGCCGCACCGCCATCTTGGAAAGCCCCTGTTTTGATTTGACGGGCAAAATCGGCGCGCTTTTCAATTTTCAATACCATACTTATGGAGTGAATATGGGGACGCTGACCTTGGAGGTCGCCGTGGGCAAAAACCCGTGGCAACCCGTTTGGAGCACCACCGGCGACCAAGGCGACCAGTGGTTTCCCGTCTCTTTGAATTTGGATACTCTGCTGGGCCTAAAAGTCCGCTTCCGTTTTTCGGGGATTACGGGCAGTTCTTATCAAAGCGATATGGCGGTGGACGATTTGCAACTGATTGTGGCCAAGCCGTTCTGCGCCGCGCCCATTTCGTCATTTCCTTACAATGAAGGATTTGAATCCGGCCTCGGCGATTGGTCGCAGGTTGCGGCGGGCGATGATTTTGATTGGTCGCGCAACAGCGGCGGCACGCCTTCCATTGCCACTGGCCCCACAGCCGCCTCGGAAGGCAATTTCTATCTTTATACAGAAGCTTCTTTTGCCAATCATCCCGCTAAAACGGCCATCCTGAACGGGCCGTGTTTTGATTTGGTAGGCCACAGTTCCGCCCAGTTTGTTTTCGATTACAATATGTACGGCGCGCAGATGGGGGTTTTGGAATTGCAGGCTACCACGGATGGATTGACCTACGCCACGGTGTGGAGCAAATCCGGCGACCAAGGCACGGCTTGGCAAACCGCCACCGTAGATTTGGCCGCTTATCTCGGCGACACCGTGCAGTTGCGGTATGTGGGCACCACCGCCAATCATTGGGAAAGCGATATGTCGGTCGATAATCTGGAACTTTCCACTTCCACCACGGCCTGTGCCAACCCAGGCAGCTTGCCCCATTCCGAAGGTTTTGAAAATACTATCGGAAGCTGGACGCAGGATGCCAATGACGATTACGATTGGATTCCCTACAATGGCTACACGCCCACCAACCGCACCGGCCCGAAAGTTCCGGTGGACGGTACGCATTATTTATACGTGGAAGCGGACAAGCCCAACAGCCCGAACAAAACCGGCATTATTTACAGCCCCTGTTTTGATTTGAGCAATGTGCCAGCGGCCAGTTTCGATTTCAGCTATTTTATGCACGGCCATTTTAGGATGGGCAGCATCACGTTGGAAGGCAGCAGCGACGGGGTCACCTACGATTCGCTGTGGTCGATTTCCGGCAAGCAAATCGCCGTTTGGCATTCGGCGTCCGTGCCGCTCGACAGTTTTGTGGGCGGGGATTTGACTTTGCGTTTCCGCGCGGTGACGGGCACCCACCGCCGTGGCGATATGGCGATTGACGCGGTGAATTTGACCATCGGCGCCACTGCCGAAGACGAACCTTTCGACAGGGTTCAAACGCCCGAAGACAGCGTGGTGGCACGTTCGGAGTATTTGGCACTATTTCCCAATCCCACCAACGGCAATGCCACTTTGCTGCACGAATCTTTGTCGGAAAAGCGCGGCCAAATTCACGTTTTTTCGTTGAATGGCAAAAGGCTTTGGCAAAAAGAATGGCACCTCATCAATGGCAAAAACCGCCTCGAAATCCCAGCAGGCGAATGGCCGGCGGGAACGTATTTGGTGCGCTTTCAAAGCGGGGAGGAGCTGGAAGTTTTGAAATTGCAGGTGCGGTAAATTTTCACATAGAACATAAAGTGGTTTTCACATAGAATCACATAGATGCAAATGCAAAAACTTTGTGCATCTATGTGAAAACCCTATGTGAACTATGTGAAAAAAAAGCGCCGAAGGCGCAAAAAATCTGTCCTAATCCGTTGCATCAGTATTCTTTGCTTCTTTCGCCATTTCGCTCATTTTGGAAGTGGCCGCAAAACTGGTAATCAACTGCGTCATCATATCGCTGGCGGAACTTGGGTTGTTGGGCAGCAAAATCAGATTGCTCCGCGTATGCTCGCTGATGGCTTGTAGCGTGTCATAATGTTGGGTAATCACAATGAGCGCGGAAGCCTCCTGCTCGTTGATACCCGCGCGGTTCAAAACTTCTACGGATTCTTCCAGCCCTTTGGCAATCTCGCGCCGCTGGTCTGCAATCCCTTGACCTTGAAGGCGTTTGCTCTCGGCTTCGGCGGTGGCCTTGGCCACGATGCGGATGCGCTCCGCTTCGCCGTCATATTCCGCCGCCGTCTTTTGGCGCTCCGCAGCGTTGATGCGGTTCATCGCGTGTTTTACCTGCTCGTCGGGGTCTATATCGGTTACGAGCGCTTTGATAATCCCATATCCGTAATCGCTCATCGCCTGTTCCAGTTCGCGTTTTATCGCCACGGCTATGTCGTCTTTTTTCTCGAAAACATCGTCCAGTTTCAGCCTTGGAACTTCCGCCCGCACCACATCAAAAACGTAGGAAGTGATTTGGTCTTGAGGACGTTGCAATTTGTAAAAGGCTTCATACACCTTGTCGGGCAGCACGAGAAATTGGACGGACACTTTCATTTTTACAAAAACGTCGTCCTTGGTTTTCGTTTCCACCAGCACGTCCAGTTGTTGAATGCGCAGATTGACCCGCCCCGCCACCTGGTCCACGATGGGGATGCGCAGTTGGAAACCGGGGCCGCGCTGGCTCTGGAATTTTCCAAAGCGCTCTACCACAGCTATTTGCTGTTGTTTTACGATAAAAACGCCGGCAATTAATAGGAGAACGACCAGCCCGATAAGGATGTAAGTGATAATCATTGTTTTGAATTTGGAGGCAAGATAAATCACAAAGTCGGCTTTTGTAATTTTCCCGCCTCTCGATGAACCGCTACTACAAAATCCTCGGCCTCCCGCCCAATGCTTCCAAGGCGGAAATCAAGCGCGCCTACCGCAAGATGGCGATGCGCCACCATCCCGACAAAAACCCGAACGACCCCGCGGCGGCGGACAAGTTCCGGCAGATTTTGGAAGCCTACGAATTTTTGACGGGGATGCGCAAGCGCACGGCCACACACCAGCTTTCTGCCGAGGAACTGCGCAAAATTCGCGACCTGATGAAAAAGGCGGCCGAGGAAAAAGCGAAGGCCAAATTCCGCGAGCGGGTGCGCGAGTTTCGGCGAGCGCAAGAAATAGAACAGGGGCGCGAATATGCGCGTGGGATTTTTGCCTTGGCGGGAATTCTCGTTATCGCGTTCGCCGTTTGGCGCGGCTTTGTTTTTTATAAAAATTTGATGATTGAAAGCAATCCCGTGGTGGCCGAGGCGCAGATTTCCGGCTTTGCCACCAAGCGGATCATCTATAAAATAAAAGTAGGTAAGCAGCGGCGCGAATACCAGAAATATTTGGGGTTTGACGGCCTTGACCCGATTTCAAAAAGTGGGATGCCGCTGAAAGTGGGCGACCGCTTTGAGGTCATTTACAGCGGCCACAATCCTGATTTGCATCGTGTTGATTTCAAAAAAGTGCACCCCGAAACGATGCGGCGCTACCTGAAAATCACTTCGCAAAAGTTGCAGGCTATTTTTTACGAGGATTGGAAAACGCTGGATCAATCCGAGAAAAACCGCCGCTCGGTGTGTTTGGCGATGCGCATTTTTGAAAAGGAACATTTTGACGGACTGGCCACGGTGCTGTTTTCGGAGGTTTCCTTTTGGGATAATTTTAGTCATAATAAAGGCGAGTGGGAAAGGATGAAAGGGGAGGGGTGGTTTGCGGAGGCTTGGGCGGGGTGTGCGGAGTTGGATTGACTTGGGGCGGTGCCCCAAGTTTTGTAGTCGCAGACTTTCAGGCTGCGCGGGTGGGGATGTGCGGAAATGGATTGAATTTTGTCTTTTTGGCTGGTCTTGGGGCGATGCCCCAAGCTATGTTGTCGCAGCCTTTCAGGCTGCTGGGTTTGACCTTCCCGTCACCAACCTCCCGCCCAGCCACGCCATTGGCAGGTAGGCCACCACCAAATCCAAAACGATAAACCAAGTGGGCGCGGGAATCATCGTAGCCGCCACGATTCCGCCAATCAAAAAGAAAACCCCGACGACCAAAGCAAACGTCATTTTACGGGTGGCGGCGATGGCGGCTGCTACCATTGCGCCCGTCAAAGTGCCCATCGCGTGCGCCAAAAACGGCATCACAAAATGTTTCGCTTCCATCAAGTGCGCGTTGGCTTTCAGGCTTTCCATATCGTTGGGGTTGATGCCTTCCGGCAGCGGGACGACCGCGCCGCTGAGCATCACGATACCGGAATTGATAATCATCCCGACGACGATGCCGGCGACGAGGGCGAGGATGTTGCGGAGGGTGGGGTTCATTCTTCTTTCTGTTTTTTAGTTTTCAGGCTCACAATTAATCCTATGACCCATATAACATCAACTATATTCCAAATTTCTATTCCGAGAGAAATTTTGAAAATTGGGTTAATTAGAATAGAAGAGGCTAACCAAGCTATAAAATAGAAATTATCTTTGCTTTTATACGCAGAATAAGCAAGAACTCCAAATCCCATCATCCCTAAGAAACGCACCAGTTGAAAGTATCCGTAAGGCATATCCAACAGGCACACCAAAAAAAGAGAGCCCAAAAGCAGTTTAATGAGGTTCATCTTCCCCAATAGGTGCTTGTTTCTATAAAGAACTCGGAAGAATAGCTGCCACCTTCCAGTTTTTCCTTTCCTGCATAATTCGTGACATTGGCTACATTGACGGAGGCAGCTACTCGATAGTCCCCATTTTGGAGCGTAAATGTTTGCTTTTGTTTTGGAGCCAAAACTATTTTCTTGCTTTCGAGGCTTCCGCTTCCACTATACCTTACAGTAAGGGTGTAAGTAGTATTATTGTAAATCTCAATATCGTTTGAAGTGGTATATGAGTATCCGCTTGCAGTTTTACTCATTGGAGGAAGTTTCCCATGGTCGCCTTTGAAAATATTATCAACCTCAATATCAATAATTTCCTTTTCAGCCTCGGGGATATGACGACCATTGGGAAAGTTTGAAATATATTTTTGGTACTGACTTATGGAGTTCTTGCTTTCAGCTTGTTTCCAATAATCACTCTCTAAACCTTCCAATTTTTGTTGCGCCACAACAGAATAAGAACTGTGTCTATATTGACCTATAAAGCTTCGATACGAATCTGGGGTGTTGCTTTTCAGCGTCCTGTCCCAAGCAGGTCGAATAACTTCAATTTCCTTGATTTTGTCCAGCGCAATAGCCTTTTTTAATCCATTAGGAAAAGCTGATATATATTTTCGGTAGGATTCAACTGTGGATTCTAACTCGGCTTCCTCCCAAGCCAAATTGTCTTTTAACTTTTGAATTTTGTTCTTCGCATCAAGCACATAATGGGAAGCTGGGTAGGAGCTAATAAAGTTCTCATATGAATTGATGGAATTGATATTTACGGACTTGCTCCAAGCATTTTCTTCTTCTATCTTTTTTATTCGTTTCTCAGCTTCCGAAGTGTATTTGCTGTAGGGATAATCTGAAATAAATCTATTGTAGCCGGAAATGGCATTAGATTTTCTCGCGGAACTCCAGTCTCGTTCTTCATATAATTCCGCGAGTTCATCTTTTGCCTGCTGCAGATACTTGCTTTTCGGGTACTTTGAAATATAATCTTCATAAGTCTGAATTGAATTAGAGGCTTTAGCCTCTTCATATCTCTTGGTCACTCCGCAACCGCTTGATAATCCTATTGCAAGTAATAGGAGGACAATATTCTTCATAAAGGTTTTTTAATGGTGGGACCAGTTCGAGCAAAAGAGTTTTAAAGGCTGATTTTGCTCATTTTTAAATTTCGATTAGCGCCTCAAAAATGGAAAAATTTCGCTAATCTAAAAAAGAAAGAATTAAAAACACTCCGCCTATTTTTAAAACGAATAGCTTTTCCTACTCCATAATGCCACGCTTCAAAAGTAAATTTTTATTTCCCCAGCTTCTTCTGATTCCCAATCCGCGCCTTCGCTTCCACCAGCGCTTGGTGCAGTTTTTCTTCCAACAGTTTTTTAGGCGGCAGCGCCGTCCAGTATTCCGCCACCATTATCCCGTCCTTGCCCATTTCCAACAGTTCGATTTGCTCGCTCTTTTTCTCGGCGCAGAGTATCAGCCCGATGGGCGGCTCCTCTTCGGGCTGCCGTTCGTGTTTGTCCAGCCATTTCAGGTACAGTTCCATCTGCCCTTTGTGGGAGGCTTTGAATTTCCCCAGCTTCAAGTCCACCGCCACCAGCCGCCGGATTTTCCGGTTGAAAAACAGCAAATCCAGATAAAAATCGTCCCCGTCGATTATCATACGTTTTTGCCGCTCCACGAAGGCAAAACTTTTCCCCAGTTCCAAGATGAACTGCTCCAGTTCCCGCAGGATGGCCGTTTCCAAATCTTTCTCCAAATACCCTTGGTTCAAATCCAAGAACTCAAAAAAGTAAGGGTCTTTGAAGTGGGTTTGTAGGTCTTGGTCGATGGTGGATATTTGCACATCGGCGATTTCTTTCCGCTCGAAGGCTTTGCGTTCTATTTGCCGTCTCAGCTCTCTTATGCTCCAGTTTTCTTCGGCTGCTTTTTGTAAATAGTAGCCTCTTTTCTCCGTTGATTTTAAGGGTATTAACTCCACAAAATGCGACCAACTCAATTGTCGTGACACTGTCGCGACAATTCCCATTTCTGGAAAAATATTGGCAAACTGCATCATCCGCCGCAGGTTTTTTTCGGCAAAACTCCGTCCGTACCCTTCCACCAATTGTGTCGACACTGTCGACACAATCTCTTTGGCGTATTCTGCACGTTTGTTTTCTAAAATATGCGTATTGATTTTGTGACCCACTTGCCAAAACACCAAAGTCAAGGTGCTGTTGACCTGTGCTACGGCGGTTTTCTTGCCTTGCTCGATGATTTGGGCCAAGTCTTTTAAAAGCGGGTTGTCCTTTTTCAGTTGCATTCCGGGGTTTTTTTTTTGATGGGATAAATTTCCGAAGTTCTACGCTTCGGAAAAGATTCGCCAGCCGCCCTGCAAATGTGCGAAATCTCAATACTTTTGGCGGGAATTTCCAAAATGCAAAAATGCCCCTAAAACCCAGCCTCCCCAAAGGCACCCGCGACCTGCTGCCCGCCGAGATGCGGCGGCGCGAATACATCTTGAAAACCGTCCGCCAAGTGTTTGAGCGCCACGGTTTTCAGCCCATCGAAACGCCGGCGATGGAAAAACTGGAAACCCTCACCGGAAAATACGGCGAGGAAGGCGATCGCTTGATTTTCAAGATTTTGGACAATGGGGATTTTCTGAAATCTCGAAAAGAGAAAATTTATTCTGGAAGAAAATCAAGTATTCTAGCAGAAATGCTTGAGGAATTTTTTCTGAAAATCCTGCGAGGCTATGTAGGTGGAAAGAAAATGACAGAAGTATGGGAGTCGCCAGAGGTTTTCTCAAAATCAAGACTTTTTACCCAATCACAGATTGACTCCATTCATACATTTTTAAAGGAATATCAACCATTATTTGAATCATACCATAGCATATTCAATAATAGAGAGAATGCTAAGGATAAAGACTTGTATGAATTACTCCGTGAAGTAAAAATTGATAAAAGCCGCTTTTTTGAGTTCTTAGAAAAAAATATTCAGAAAACAGATTTTTTTGAAACTGATTCTCAAAGTATTCAGAACGAAATTTCCGGCAAAGCCCTCCGCTACGATTTGACCGTCCCCTTTGCGCGCTTCGTGGTGCAAAATCAAAACGAACTGAATTTCCCGTTTAAACGCTTTCAAATCCAACCGGTGTGGCGCGCCGACCGTCCGCAGAAAGGGCGCTTCCGAGAATTTTGGCAGTGCGATGCGGATGCCGTCGGGTCGGATTCGCTGCTGCTGGAACTGGAATTTTTGCGGATTTACGACTTGGTTTTCAAGGCGTTGGGCATCGAAGTCGCCATTCATCTGAACAACCGGAAACTGCTCGCGGGGCTGGCGAAAAGTCTGGGCATTGCCGAGCGGCTGGGCGAGTTCACCATCATTTTGGACAAGCTGGACAAAATCGGCGAGGAGGGAATTTTGAAAGAATTGGAAAAAAACAATTTTGACAAAAAAGTGGGCGAGCGGCTTTTTGCGATTTTAAACAATGAAGAAGACAATTTCGGCCGATTGAAAATTTTAGAAAACGAACTGAAAAACAGTGAAATAGGAGGGAAGGGGCTGGAGGAAATCCGTTTTGTGTTGGAAAATTTGGACGCGCTGGATTTGCAAAACGACGTCCGATTGGACATCAGCTTGGCGCGCGGGCTGGATTATTATACGGGCGCGATTTTCGAAATCAAGGCCAAAAACGCCGAGATGGGCAGCCTCGGCGGCGGCGGCCGCTACGACGATTTGACGGAAATGTTCGGGATGAAAAACCTGAGCGGCATCGGCATTTCGTTCGGTTTGGAGCGCATCCTTTTGGTGATGGAAGAATTAGGTTTGTTCCCTGATTTTCAGAAAGATGGCACGGTGGTGATGTTCGTCAATTTCGGTGAAAAGGAAGCGCTTTACAGTTTGAAACTCGCCAACCAACTGCGCGATTTGGGCGTGAACGCCGAAGTGTATCCCGACGCGGCCAAAATGAAAAAGCAACTGGATTTTGCTAACAAAAAAGACGTGCCCTACGTGGTTTTGATTGGCGAACGCGAAATGGAAAACGAGCAATTTTCGATGAAAGAAATGGCCACGGGCGAGCAAAAAGAATGGAGCCGGATTGAACTTTTGGAATTTTTTTCAAACCAAAACCCGCCGCATTATGGACGCCACTGAATTTTTTGAAATTAGCGACAAACATCTGAGCCTTAGCGATTTGTTTGCTTTTTTTGAATCGGAAAAAGAACTGCGGATTTCCGAGGAATCGAAAAGGCGCATTCAGATTTGCCGCGATTATCTCGACCAAAAAATCGAGACGGAAACCGACCCGATTTACGGTATCAACACCGGTTTTGGGTCGCTCTACAATATTTCCATCGAAGGGAAAGATTTGAACGCGCTGCAAGTAAACTTGGTGCGCAGCCACGCCTGCGGAACGGGCCGTGAAGTGCCGCCGGAACTGGTGCGGCTGATGCTTTTTTTAAAGGCGCGCTCGCTTTCCTACGGCCATTCCGGCGTGGAAACGGAAACTGTCCAACGGCTGTTGGACTTTTACAATCAGGGGATTTTTCCGGTGGTGTACGAGCAAGGTTCGCTGGGCGCGTCGGGCGATTTGGCGCCGCTGGCCCACCTCAGTTTGCCGCTCATCGGCGAGGGCGAAGTTTTTTATAATGATGAAAAAATTCCCGCGCAAGCGGCGCTGGAAAAAGCGGATTTACAACCGCTGAAATTGCGTTCCAAAGAAGGCATTGCGCTTTTGAACGGTACGCAGTTTATGCTTTCTTACGGTTGTTTTTCATTGTATAAATCATTGAAATTAAGTTATTTATGTGATTTGATTTCAGCCATTAGTTTAGATGCCTTTGACGGCCGCCCCGAACCTTTCGATGATTTGATTCACAAAGTGCGCCCGCATTCCGGCCAACGGAAAACCGCCGAGCGGATGCGCGAATTTTGGGAGGGCAGCGAGATGATTTCGCGGTCGAAAGAGCACGTGCAAGACCCGTATTCGTTCCGCTGCATCCCACAGGTGCACGGCGCCAGCAAAGACGTTTTTGAATATTGCGAAAAGGTTTTCACCACCGAAATGAATGCCGTTACGGACAATCCCAACATTTTCCCCGATGCCGACAAAATCATCAGCGGCGGCAATTTTCACGGGCAAACCTTGGCGATTGCTTTGGATACTTTGGCGATTGCGGCGGCCGAACTCGCCAGCATTTCCGAACGGAGAACATATCTATTAGTCAGCGGCCAGCGCGGGTTGCCGCCCTTTTTGGTGGCCAAGCCGGGTCTCAATTCGGGGCTGATGATTGCGCAGTACACCGCCGCCGGCATCGTGAGCCAAAACAAACAGCTTTGTACGCCCGCCTCCGTGGATTCCATTATTTCCAGCAACGGCCAAGAAGACCACGTGAGTATGGGCGCGAACGCCGCGACGAAATGCTGGCAAGTGGTGGACAATCTGGAAACGGTGCTGGCGATTGAGTTGATTTGTGCCGCGCAGGCGGGTCATTTCCGCGCCGAAAAAACCAGCGAATTTTTACAATCTTTTTTAAATGCTTTCCGCGAGGAAGTGCCTTTTATTGAGAAAGACCGGATTCTTTCGGTGGATATTCAGAATGCGAAAAATTTTCTTAATCAAATGGAAGTGGACGGGGAGTTGGTGTTTGGATAGGCGCGCGCCTGTCCCGTCTGTTCGGGAGATTTCGCACCTGCCTGTCGGCAGACAGGGATGGCGCAGATTTTTTATCAGAAAAAAAGTTGGAATTGGTTCAATGAAGAACAGCCTTTCCAATCCAAATCAAAGCGATTTTACTAAAGGACATTCGTAGAATTCACACGAATTTTCCGGCGGTATTTGCGGAAATCGAGCAAAAAAAAAGCGGCCCAAAATGGCCGCTTATTCAAATCGTAATTTACAGAAGCTTAGCGAAAAGCGGATTCCTCGTAAGATTTGGGCTGCCGAATTTCCATTCCGTACCTATCCGTCAATTCTTTTTCGATGTCGATACGACCCGGCGCACCCTCGGCAATCACCACCCGGAATCCCAAGTTTCCACTGGGGGCACCGGTTTGAAGATCGCTGTCCCGAACCACGAAAGTAACCGCTCCTACTTCAAATTCCATACTAAAAGAGCGGGTAAAGCCATTGCTGGTCAAAGTGATTGGCAAGGGCGCCCAAGAGGAAGAGGTATATTGAGCATAACCTAATATCATTGAATTGGCGTAATCGTTGGCATCCAGTTGGGACAGCGTTTTCTTTGCGGTATATGCGTGTTCCGGTTGTCCTGCTATGCCGCGTACGACCCAGTCGCTGGAGGCCACCACAAAATTGTAGCTCTTCACGTTTGCGTTGCCATCCGCTCCGGGGTCACCTTTATCGCCCTTGTCACCTTTATCACCATCTTCGCCGTCCTGCCCATCGCGGCCATCTCGCCCGTCCTGTCCGGTGATGCCTTGTTCACCTTGCGGCCCTTCTGGTCCTTCAGGGCCTTCTTCTTTTTCGCAGCTTGCAAAAAGCGCGAGGGCCATCAGCGCTAACATTACTTTTTTCATATTTATTGAATTTTAGTTTAAAAAAAATGCGTAGCAAATATAGCCGGAAATCAAATCCAACGATCAATGGAAATAAGAAATAGGACTACGGGAAAAGCCAAGAACGGGCACAAAAAAAAGCAGCCGATCGGCTGCTTGGGTAGCGAGAGAGGGGCTCGAACCCTCGACCTCAGCATTATGAATGCTGCGCTCTAACCAGCTGAGCTACCTCGCCGAATTTTTGGGCGGCAAAGATATACTTTTATAGGCAACGCCAAACCAGCTTCATTAGGAAATTTTGAGTATTTCATTCCAAAAAATTTCTATCTTGCCGCCTTTGCACAAGACCTATCCAACAAAATGGCTGAAGAAAAAATACAATACGAAATGGAGTTCCCCGTCAAGGCGTCTCCGCAGATGCTCTATCCTTATCTGTCCACGCCCAGCGGGCTGGCTGAGTGGTTTTGCGATGACGTAAACTCGCGCGGCGAAAAGTTTGCCTTCCAATGGGATGGCGACGAGCGCGTGGCGATGATGATCAGCAAGAAAAAGGAAATCTTCATCCGCTTCCGCTGGGAAGAGGATGTGGACGAGGAAAATCCCTATTATTTTGAATTTAAAATAGTGGTGGACGAACTGACCAACGACACGGCGCTGATGGTGACCGACTACTGCGAAGAGGACGAACTGGAAGAAGAGAAGTTGCTGTGGGACAGTCAGATACACCAACTTTTTCACGTCATCGGTTCTTAATTTTTAAATCTGGTTCCAAGATGTTTCGGAACAAATGGGCTTATTTTATCCCGGTCATTCTTTTCTTTTTGACCGGGATTGCTTTTTTGTCGCTGTACGACAAAGAGCTGATCCACATCACCCAAAATGGCTGGCACAACCCCTTTTTCGACCATTTTTTCGCGCTCGTCACCCTCCTCGGCGATGGCTACGCCTACATCGTCCCCGCGCTTATTTTGCCTTTTGTGAAATGTCGCTGGTTTATCGGGTTGGTTATCAATGCGTTGCTGGTTTTGCTGTTGGTGGGATTTTTTAAGCAAGTAGTTTTTGGGGATACCGTGCGCCCCGTCAAATATTTTGAGAACAAGCTGGAACTAAGATTGGTAGAAGGCGTAAAAGTGCATCACGCACGGTCGTTTCCTTCCGGCCATACCACGATGGCGTTCGGCCTTTTCGGGTTTTTGGCGCTATTGGCCCGGCCCGCTTGGGGTCAAATTCTGTGTTTCATCACGGCCGCGTGCATCGGCTATTCGCGCATTTATTTGTCGCAGCATTTTTTGGAAGACGTCATTGCCGGCACGGCGCTCGGCACGCTCATCGCCATTATCAGTTATTTGATAATGAAGCGGTTGCACTCCCATTGGATGGAAAAAAGACTTATGTAAAACCTGCCAAACGTGCGCTATTTCGATAAAAATACTTGGTTTTGGATAGTCGTCGGGGCGCTGTTTTTCATCCCGTTCTTGGGCGGCGTCCATTTGTTTGATTGGGACGAAATCAACTTTGCCGAGCTGGCCCGCGAAATGGTGGTCACCGGCGACTGGCTGCGCCTCCAGATCAACTACGAAATCTTTACTGAAAAGCCGCCGCTCTTTTTTTGGCTGCAGGCGATTTCAATGAAAATTTTCGGCGTGGGCGAATTCGCCGCGCGCTTTCCCAATGCGCTGCTGGGCGCGGTCGTACTGCCGTGGCTCTACGTCAGCGGCAAGTTTTTGGTCGATCGAAAATTCGGTTTTCTTTGGGCGCTCAGTTGGTTCGGCAGCCTTTTGCCGTTTTTGTATTTCAAGTCCGGTATCATCGATCCGTGGTTCAACTTCTTTATTTTCAACGGGTTATTTTTCCTGATTCATTTTTTTTGGAAAAAATCGGGTTGCCGGAATTTGTATTTTTCAAAATCGGCCACCGCCTATTTATGGATGGCCGGCATTTTCACGGGATTGGCGGTTTTGACCAAAGGGCCGGTGGGTTATTTGCTCATTTTTTTGAGCATTTTGGTGTATTGGGTTTTGCAAAAATTTAAGTGGCAATTTTCCTTCCTGTCGTTTTTAAAATTCTCACTCATTGCATTGCTGATTTTTTCGCTTTGGTTTTTGTTGGATTTCCTGTTGAACGGTCCCGACTTCATCATCGAGTTCACCATCCGCCAATGGGAACTTTTGACCACCGGTGATGCGGGCCACAGCGGTTTTTTTGGTTATCATTTTGTGGTGCTTTTGGTGGGATGTTTTCCGGCCAGTATTTTGGCTGTCAGGGGTTTGGGTCGATTCCAAAAGCTGCCGGCGCACCTCGCCGATTTCCAAAAATGGATGATCATCCTGCTGGGCGTGGTAGTGGTCTTGTTCTCGCTGGTGGGCACCAAAATCGTGCATTATTCCTCGTTGGCTTACTACCCGATAACTTTTCTCAGCGCGCTTTCCGTATGGAATTTTCTGGAAAAAAAACGGGACCACAAAAAATGGTTTGCCCCCGCGATTATTTTCATTGGAATTTTAATTGCCGCCGTCTCCGCTGCTTTGCCTTGGGCGGGAATGCACCCCGAAAAAATCCGATTTCTATTTGAAAAAGATGCGTTCGCGATGGCCAATTTGCAAGCCGAAGTGGATTGGCACTGGTGGGATTTTACGGCCGGAATTTGGCTAATCGTCGTTTTGATAATTTACGGTATCCTATTGAAAATCAACAAGTTTAACGCCTACCGCGCCTTGTTTTTCGGTTCAGGAATTTGGGTAATGTTGACCTTGATATTATTTATCGGAAAAATCGAAAAAATTTCACAAAATGCCAATGTGGAATTTTTTGAGAAGTTTCAGGACAAGGACGTTTACGTCACCACTTTTGGCTACAAAAGTTACGTGCCGTGGTTTTACGCCAAAGTGAAACCGCCTCTCCATCCCGAAGAAAAACCCGATTTAATGTTTGGCGAAACGGACCGTCCCGTATTGATTTCCACCAAAATTACGCAAAGAGAAAACTTGGAAAAACAAATACCCGATGCAAAATTTTTATATGAAAAAAATGGGTTTGTTTTTTATCAAAGAAATTAAATAAAATCCCAACAGGAATAAGGACTTTTCCATAGACAATTTAGACTTTTTAATAGTCACTTTTATTTATTGAAAAATAGAATTTTTTCACACTCCAAACTGATTCAAATGATGTTCCAAATGTTTGGATTGCAACCGGCTCCATTGCGCGGCAGTCAGCGGGCCCAGCGCTGGGTGGGGGCGGCCTTCAAAAAAGGCGCGGCCTTCTTTTTCAAACTTGTCCAAATTGGCCAAAGCGCGTGTTTTTTCTTTTTGGAAATCGCGGGTGTCTTTCACCACAAAACTGGGCGCAGTCGGCGAACCCTGCTTGTAAGGTCGGTCGCCAATCAAAGTGCTTTTGACAAAGAGCCTGACCATCGCGCGCACTAAGAAATTGGGTCGCGGTTGGTTGTCATCAAAGGCAGATTCCATCGCCAAATTGCAATGCGTCAACATTTGCGGGCAATCCATTTTGCCCCATTTACGGGGTGTTTCGGGTTTTAATTGATTGAATCTCTTCTTCAGATTTTGGTTGAGTTTTGTATCGAAAATTAAATCCATTTTTATAATTTTTTAGAGTTTAGGTTTTCTCCTAAATAATCGGGCTTTCCCAATCCCAATTTTGCAAAGAAATACTGGAAAGAAGTTTTCAAAACCCCCAGCCCATAAATGGCGCTGCGTTTCAAATTTATGGAAGAGGCTTCCTCGAAATATTTCGTCGGGCAGGTGATTTCGCCGATCTCAAAACCCGCGTAAAAAATCTGCGCCAGCATTTGGTTGTCAAACACGAAATCGTCGGAATTTTTTTCATAAGGAACGGCTTCTAAAACTTGCCGCGAAAACGCGCGGTAGCCGGTGTGGTACTCGCTCAGTTTTTGGTTCATCAAGATATTCTGCGAAAGCGTCAAGATGCGGTTCGCCAAATATTTGTACCACGGCATCCCGCCTTTCAGCGCGCCTTTCCCCAAAATGCGCGAGCCCAAAACCACCGGATACAAACCATTGCCGATGACGTAACACATTGATTCGATGAGCTTTGGCGTATATTGATAATCGGGGTGGAGCATCACCACGATGTCGCCGCCGATTGCCAGCGCTTTGTTATAACACGATTTTTGGTTGCCGCCGTAGCCCCGATTTTTTTGGTGGGATATGATGTGGACGATGCCCAGCTCACGCGCTTTTTCGATGGTGTCGTCAGTGCTGCGGTCGTCGGTCAGCACCACTTCGTCCACGATGTCCATCGGGATTTCGCGGTAGGTTTTTTCCAAGGTGCGCCCCGCGTTGTAGGCGGGCAGCACGACTACTATTTTTTGGCCTTTTATCACGGTGGCGAAATTAGGAGTAATTCAAATTCTAAACCCGAAACTCGAAATAGCAAACAAATTCAAAATTTGAAAAAATATAAAACAAAGCACACGAGCGTTGGGATGCCGCAATTTTGAATTTATCCACTTTGCTATTTAGAATTTGTTTCGGGTTTGTCATTTAGAGTTTAGAATTTATTGGGCCCTATGCGGCTCAAATATTTCGTAGTTTTCCCGCCTTCTATAAAAATATCAAAAGTCAGATGCGGAAAGTTGTTGGGATTTTTTTAGCTGTATTTTTTTACTCGGCAACCGCTTTTTCGCAAAATATTTCGGGCACCGTATTGGACGAAAACCGCGAGCCCATCATCGGGGCCAACGTTATTATAAAAGGAACGAGCAACGGCACCACTACCGATTTCGATGGGAAATTTATTTTGAAAACGGGGTCGCAGACGTTTCCTGTCAATTTGGAAATCAGCTTTATCGGCTACCAAACGCAAACGGTTTCCGTAAAAAATGCCAACCAGAAAATAGAAGTGCAGTTGGGGGAAGACGCGGAAATGCTGGGCGAGGTGAGCATCATCGAACAACGCCTCAGCGAAAAGCAACAAAACAGCGCCCTGACCGTGGAAGCGCTGGACGGGCTGGCCATCAAAGAAACGCCCGCCGCCAATTTTTACGAGGCGCTCGGCAATCTCAAAGGTGTGGATTTGACCAGTGCCAGCATCGGATTTAAAATCATAAATACGCGCGGTTTCAACAGCACTTCGCCGGTGCGTTCTTTACAGATAATCGACGGCGTGGACAACCAAGCGCCGGGCCTCAATTTTTCCTTGGGAAATTTCCTCGGCGCGAGCGAATTGGACGTGCGGAACGTGGATATCATCGCCGGGGCCAGCACCGCTTTTTACGGGCCGGGCGCGTTCAACGGCGTTATTTCGATGACCACCAAAAACCCGTTCGATTACCAAGGATTGAGCGCCAGCGTGAAAGTGGGCGAGCGAAACTTGACCGAAACCGCCGTCCGCTACGCCGAAGGTTTCAGGGTCGGGATTACCGATTATGAAAATCTCGCTTTCAAAATCAACCTATTTTATCTCCGCGCCGACGATTGGGAGGCCACCAATTACCGTCCCATCGATGATTCCGACGTGCCGGCCGACAACCCCGGCGGCTACGATGCGGTGAATATTTATGGTGACGAGGATTTGGCGGGCGGCAACGATTCGCGCTTCGACCTTTCCGGGGTGTACCAGCCCAATTCCACGGCGGGGCTGGGCAAGTTTTACCGCACCGGCTACCGCGAACCGGACTTGGTGGATTACGACACGCGGAATTTCAAGGGAAACTTGCAACTCGCCTACCGTTTCACGCCCGATCTGGAACTTTCCTACCAATTCAATTACGGCACCGGCACCACGGTGTACCAAGGCGAAAACCGCTTTAGTTTGAAAGACATCCAGTTTTTTCAAAACGTGGTGGAACTGAAAAAGAAGGACAAGTTTTTCGTGCGCGCTTATGCCACCAATGAGGACGCGGGCAATTCCTACGATGCCGTTTTGACCGCCTTCAAAATGAACGAGGCCCTGCACGAAAACAGCACTTGGAACCAAGATTACAAACGGTTTTATGTCAATGATTTCAAGTTTGGAAACAGGGTGCGCGACAATATCACGGGGCTTTTCAACCTCGCGGCTTTTCCGCCCGCCCAGCGCGACAGCGTGGGCCAGTGGTGGCTGCGCGGGCCATACCAAGATTCGTTGCAGAAATACAACGCCACCGTGAGCGGCTACCACGGCGAGGTGCGCGGCATCTTGGACAGCCTCTTCCATCCCGAGCCGGGCAGCGCGGCCTTTGATTCATTGTTTAATTACATCACCAGCCGCACTTTTACCGAGGGAGGCTCGCGGTTTTACGACCGCTCGGCGCTTTACCACGCGATGGGCGAGTATCAGTTCGACCCCATCTGGCAACTGAAATTCCGCGCCGGCGGCAACTTCCGCTTGTACCTGCCCGATTCGCGCGGCAATATTTTCGATGAAATTGTTGATACCACGATTATAGAAGATGAAATGACGGGCCAAGAAATCAGCCGCGAATACGGCTACCGCCAAATCCGCAATTACGAATACGGCGCTTACCTCGGGGCGGAGCGCGCTTTTTGGGGCGACAATCTAAAACTGGCCGCCACCTTGCGGATGGACAAAAACCAGAATTTCGATTACCTTTTTTCGCCCGCTTTTTCCGCCGTGTGGGTGGTGGACGAAAAAAATACCGTCCGGTTTTCGCTCAGCAAGGGCATCCGAAACCCCACCTTGGCCGACCAGTATCTGCGCTACGACGTGGGCCGCGCCATCCTTTTGGGAAATTTGAACGGCTTCGATTCGCTGGTGACTTTGGAATCTTTTGACGCATATCGAAACAACAGCGCGGCCTTGGACAGCTTGGAGTATTTCAACGTGGCGCCCATCCAGCCGGAGCAGGTGGTGACGGTGGAGGCGGGCTACCGCGCCACCTTTTTCAAGCGGCTTTATTTTGATATCAATGGCTATTACAATTGGTACCGGAATTTTATCGGGTTCCAGTTTGGTTTGGATTTGGAATTTGACCAAACGGTGACGAATTTCCTTACGGATTTACAGGCCTACCGCATTTCGGCCAACGCGCCCGAGCAAGTCAAAACTTACGGCGCCAACCTCGGCCTCAACTACTACCTGACCGACGAACTTTCGCTGAACGGCAATTATTCCTACAATCAAATTGATCTGGAAGGCTCGGACAATCCCATCATCCCCGCCTACAACACGCCGCGCCACAAATACAACTTGGGAGTGACCGGACGGGGCTACAAGCCTTTTTCAAAAAAAGACCACACGCTGGGGTTCGCCGCCACCTACAAATGGGTGGAAGGTTTTCGCTTTGAAGGCTCGCCGCAGTTTTCGGGTTTCATCCCCAGCTATGGTTTGGTGGATGCGCAAGTGAGTTATCAAATCCCCAAAATTTACAGCACTTTCAAGTTGGGCGCTTCCAATCTTTTGAACAATGAAGTCTTCCAAGTGTATGGCGGGCCCTCGGTAGGCCGCCTTGCATATTTCAGCGTTTTATTTGAATGGAATTGACGATTTTTGCAGCTCTCAATTTTCTGAAAATTTAATAAACATCCCTATGAAAAAAAGAATACTCGCCGCCTTTTTATTGGCCGGCAGCGCAAGTTTTGCGCAACACGCCGTAAAGGTGACCAAAGACGTAACCTTTGGCACTAATGTGGACATCCTGAAAAATTTGGATATGTTCACCGAAGCGGCGGCCAACCTGCAGCAAGCTGCTATGGAAAGCGCGCAACTGAAAGGCGCCGTGGCGGCCGGTACCTCCATCGACGCCAAGTTTTACAACCCCGCCGACACCACCACCATCCTGAAAGTGTCCGACATCAAAATGGACATCTACGAACCCGCGAACGGGTTTGGCGCCGAGCGTCCCTTGGTGATTTATTTGCACACTGGCAACTTTTTGCCCCCGCAGATCAATGGTTCTTTGGCGGGCGACAAGACCGACAGTTCGGCGGTGGAAATCTGCAAGCGCTACGCCCAGCGGGGCTTCGTGGCCGCTTCCATCAATTACCGCTTGGGCTGGGATCCCTTGGCGAACGATCCCGTGACGGGCGCCATCACCCGCCGCGCCACTTTGCTCAACGCCGTGTACCGCGCCATCCACGATACCAAAAAAGCCATCCGCTTTTTCCGTGAAGATGTGGCCGCCGGCAATACCTACAGCATCGACACCAGCCGCATCACCCTTTTCGGGGAAGGTTCGGGCAGCTACGTGGTTTTGGCCACGGCAACCTTGGACAAGGTGGAAGAAACGGAAATCCCCAAGTTCGTTTTCCCCGGCAGCGGCGATTCCTCTTACATCCAGCCCGCCTTTGTGGGAGACATCAATGGCTATGGCGGCCTTTTAAATTTGTACCCCAACAATGGGATTTCCGCTGATTTTGATATGACCATCAGCCTTGGCGGCGCGCTGGCCGACACCTCTTGGTTGGAGGCGGGCGATGTCCCGATGGTTTCTTTCCACGCCGTGCGCGATCCTTTTGCGCCCTTCGACGAAGGCACCGTAATCGTCCCCACCACCAATGAAGACGTGGTGGACGCGCAGGGCCCCAACGTTTACATCGCCAAAGCAAATGCCTTGGGCAACAACGATGCTTTTGATACCGCCACTTTCAGCGGGGCTTTCACCTCGGTGGCCCAAGCCAAATATGGTCAGACGTATTCCTACTTTTTGGCCTCGCAGAATACAATCACGCTGCGCAACGATTTGGACGGACTATTTCCGATTGTCCGCTCGTTGAAGGCCAGCCGGTTTGCCAACGAGGGTTCGCCTTGGCAGTGGTGGGCCAGCGGCAACCCAGCGTTCCCCAACCCACGCCCTGCTTCGGAAGCGCGTACTTTTATCGATACAATAATGGGCTACGCCGTGCCGCGGATGATGGTGGCGCAAGAAATCAGCGCCGCGTCCATCGGAATGGAAGAGAACCGCTTGACCGGAAAAATATCTGTATTCCCGAATCCCGCCCAAGATTTTCTTTTCATCGAAAGTGATGATGCCGACGTGGAATTGCAGACGGCGCAAATTCGCGATTTGAACGGAAAAGCCGTGAAATTAGTGGCACTGGAAAATGCCCGCCGCATCCACGTGGCCGATTTGCCCAAAGGTGTATATCTGATAGAAATTGAATCGGACAAAGGCAGTTGGGCGCGGAAATTCGTGAAAGAATAACCTTACCGCTTTTAAAATAAAATCATCCCCCTCGGTTTTCCGTGGGGGATTTTTTTTTGGATGGAAAGCCACAAGCCGAGATATTTGCGCGAATGGGCAAGATGAAAACTTTGAAAAACCGCATCCTCCACGAGGACAACCACTTGCTGGCCGTGAACAAACTGCCCGGCGAGCTGGTGCAGGGCGACTACACGGGGGATGAGCCGCTCTTGGAAAAAGTCCGCCGCTTCATCCAACAGAAATACGACAAGCCCGGCAACGTGTATACGGGGCTGATCCACCGGCTGGACCGGCCGACTTCCGGCATTGTGCTTTTTGCGAAAACGTCCAAGGCGCTGGCGCGGATGAACGCCATTTTTGAAAAGCGCGAAGTGGATAAAACATACTGGGCCATCGTGCAGGGCACGCCCAAAAAGGAAGCCGCCAAACTGGAGCATTTCCTTAAAAAAGATTCCAAAAAGAATAAAAGTTTCCCCGTGGCCGAAAAAACTTCCGGCGCAAAACTGTCGATTTTGTCGTATCAGGTCTTGAAAAAATTGGAGCATTACAGTCTGCTGGAAATCAAGCTGGAAACGGGCCGCCACCATCAAATCCGCGCGCAGCTTTCGGCAATGGGTCATCCCATAAAGGGAGACTTAAAGTACGGATTTCCAAGGAGTAACAAAGATGGAAGTGTCTGTCTTTGCGCGAAATCCCTTACATTTGTTCATCCGGTTTCCAAAGAAAACATCCGCCTGGAGGCACCGCTTCCCGACGGGGAAAAGATTTGGAAATTCGTGTAAAAGGAATTCGCAACTCAAACTCTACTCATTATGTTTTTCGCAAAACTCGCCTTGGAGTTGGCCGTGCTGGCCGCGCTCTATTTTCTTCTCCAAAAATCCATCGTTCGGATTTTCCCTGCTTTTAGAAAAAGATTTTCACAAAAAAACGAACTGCAATACCATAAAGAAAAACGCACTTTTTCCCTCGTCTTTTTTATCCTCGGCGGGTTGTTTTCGTGTATCAATTTTTGGCTGATTTTTGGGGTTTTCAGCATCGTCCACCATTTGGGGGATTTCAAAAGCGTGATGGTGGTTCACCAAGCCAGCTTGGTTTTACCCGCTTTGATAACAGGGTTTTACGCGGCTTCGGGTTTGGTCAAAAGTGTTTATGTTTTGCTCTTCGGCGAGGATGAGTTCATCTTTTACGGCCATTTGATTTCCCATAAAAAATCCTATCAAAAAATAATCGGAAAAGCGGCCTCTACTTTGGCATTGATTCCTGCCTTTTTGTTGCTATCCTTTCAGTTCAATATTTATTTAAAAACCGACGGCCAAAAAATCTACAGCAAAAAGTGGGGGGAATCCGAGCAGGTGTTTCCCATCTCCGAAATCCAACAAATGAACCTGAACGGCACGCACGATTTGGACATTTATTTAGCTGATGGTCAGCGGGTTTCCACCGCCGAGTTCAGCGGAAACATCAACCAGTTTATGGACGAGATTTCGCGTTAAACTTTTTTTGTTCAGGGATTTTTTTTTTCATAGGATGGAAAACCTCGTTGCCGTAAAGGGTGGCGGGGTTTTTTTAGGTCATCGCGCCGGGCCGTCTTGGTTGGCAAATTCCTATTTTTTATTGATGAACCCTATTTGCCCAGGGCCAAAACATTCCCGCCCGCGTTCCCTTACTATTTTTTAAAAAAATTCAAGCTATGAAAGCCTCCGACCTCTTCGTAAAAGCCCTCGAAAACGAAGGCGTGGAATACATCTTCGGCATCCCCGGCGAGGAAAATCTGGACTTTTTGGAATCGCTGCGAAAATCCAACATCCAACTGATATTGACGCGCCACGAGCAGGCGGCGGGTTTTATGGCCGCCACCTACGGCCGCTTGACGCGAAAGCCCGGCGTGGCGCTGAGCACCCTCGGCCCCGGCGCCACCAACCTTTTGACCAGCACGGCCTACGCGCAACTGGGCGCCTTCGCGGCGGTTTTTATTACCGGTCAAAAACCGCTGGCGCACTGCAAACAGGCCGCTTTTCAAATCATTGACGTGGTGCGGATGATGCGGCCCGTGACCAAAATGAGCGAGCAGATAACGGTGGCCAGCACCATTCCCTACAAAATTCGGCAAGCCTTCCGCACCGCCCAGCACGAGCCGCCCGGCGCCACGCATTTGGAACTGCCCGAAGACGTCTCCCAACAAGATATAGAGGAAGTGATCATCGAAAAACGCAACCACCGCGACATCGGTTTGGCGGACGGAACCTCCATCCAAAAAACGGCGGACCTAATCCAAAAGGCGCAGAAACCACTGGTGATGCTGGGCGCTTCCGCGAAAAGGGAAAACAATTGTGCGGCGATTTCCACCTTTATCGAAAAAACCAAGATCCCGTTTTTTTCCACCCAAATGGGGAAAGGCGTGGTGGATGAACGGAGCGCACAATTTTTAGGCACGGCCGCGCTCAGTTCGGGCGATTACATCCACGAGGCCATTTCCGCCTCGGACCTGATCATCAACATCGGTCACGATATTGTGGAAAAACCGCCTTTTATTACCACTTCGGACGATTGCGAAGTGGTGCATATCAACTACCACCCCGCCGATATAGTAAAGGTCTATCGTCCTCGTTATGAGTTGATTGGCGATATTGCCTACAGTATCGAAGAACTAACCGATCGCTTGGAATCCGGTCAGTGGGATTTTTCTGATTTTGATAAGATAAAAGAACAAGCGGAGAAGGAAATTTGGGGCAAAGATTTCGATGAAGATTTCCCGATAAAACCACAAAAACTGGTGCAAACCGTGCAAAGAATTATGCCCGAAAACGGGATGCTTACTTTAGATAATGGAATGTACAAAGTTTGGTTTGCGAGAAACTACCGCGCTTACAATTCCAAGTCCATTTTGCTGGACAACGCGCTGGCCTCGATGGGCGCGGGATTGCCGTCTGCCATTGGCGCGCAGATTGTTTTTCCCGAACGGAAAACGATGGCCATCTGCGGCGACGGCGGCTTTATGATGAACCCCGGCGAACTGGAAACGGCCGTGCGGCTAAAACTGAATCTGACCGTTTTGCTGATCAACGACAGTGGCTTGGGAATGATCAAATGGAAACAAGACGATATGGGTTTCCCCGATTTTGGTTTGGATTTGCAAAACCCTGATTTTGTGAAACTTGCGGAAAGCTATGGTGCGAAAGGGGCGCGTGTTGAAAACGCTTCCGAACTGGCAGAAAAACTAAAATCTTGCGTGGAAGGGGAGGGGGTGTATTTGATAGAAGTGCCGGTGGACTATTCGGAGAATGAGGAGTTGCCGGGGTGAATCTGGAAGTAATTCATTGTAATTCGATAGTAACTCAATTGTAATTGAGTAGTAATTCAATTGTATTTTTCACGCCATTTTTGCCAGTTGCCAGTTGCCAGTTGCCAGTTGCCAGTTGCCAGTTAACTCCTTACTTACTCCCTACTAAAGAAAGTATGCCCCAGGTTTTCGACCCCCAAGATTATGGAAGCTACGTCCAGCAAGATTTCCGGCACCGCTGGCTGCGGCCGCATTTTCTGTATGAAAAATTAGAGAAGTTTCAAAATCACGGAATTCTGAAAATTTCAGAAGTTGGAAAATCGGTGGAAAATCGGCCGATCGTTTCGGTGAAATTCGGAACGGGAAAAACCAAAATTCTGCTGTGGAGCCAAATGCACGGCAACGAACCCACGGCGACTTTGGCGATGGTGGATTTGTTTAATTTCCTTTCAAAATCAGATAGTTATGATGATTTTCGGAATTTCCTTTCGGAGCAATTGACGCTCGTTTATGTGCCGATGGTGAATCCCGATGGCGCGGAAAACTTTACGCGGGAAAACATTTTGGGCGTGGATTTGAACCGCGATGCCCTTTCCCAAAAAATGCCGGAAACGAAAATTCTGACCGCTTTGGCGAAAGCCGAAAAATTGGATTGGGCATTTAATCTGCACGACCAGCGGAATATTTTTTCGGTGGGCGATTCACGGAAATCGGCAACGGTAAGTTTTCTCGCGCCGAGCGTTTCCGAAAAAAGGGAAATGAACGAAAGTCGCGAAAAAGCAATGAAGTTGATTACTGGAATTACCAAACTTGTCGAGAAAGAATTACCCAACCACTGCGCCCGCTTTTCCGACGAATATTACCCGCGCGCCATCGGCGATTGGTTTCAAAATCAGGGGGTTGCCACGGTTTTAATCGAAAGCGGCGCATATCCTGACGACCCATTCCGCGACCGTGCGCGGCGGTTGAATTTCCTTTGTTTGTTGGAAGCTTTTCGGCAAATCGCGGACGGCAGTTTTCAGCAAAATAATTTAGAAGATTACCACCAAATCCCCGAAAATTCCAAGAACCAACTGGACTGGATTTTCCGTGATTGCAAAATTGAAAAAAATGGCCAAACTTTCACGGTTGATGTGGGTTTGCTACAAAAAGAGCGTCCGAATTTGGAGACGGGAAAATTGGAAACGCATTTTGAAATCGAAGAAATCGGTGATTTGCGCCACAAATTTGGACTGAAAGAAGAAAAAAACGGCAAGATTTTGAACCACACTTTTCCCATAATAATCGGACAAAAAGTTGATTTCATTTTTCTTAAAGAAAACGGTCGAAAACTAACATTTTAAAATATTGGCCACGAAGACTCAAAGGACACAAAGAAATTAGCTCAGTTTTCTAAAGCAAAAGGTTAATTGGTTTTTATACTTTGTGTTCTTCGTGCCTTTGTGGCAAAAAAAACATTATGAGTACAATAAAAAGCATCAATCCTCACAATCAGGAAGTGATAAAAGAATACGAGGAAATTTCCGCCGACGAAGCGAAGGACAGGGTGAACCTCGCCCACGAAACGTTCTGGCGTTTTCGGAAAACCACCTTTGCCGAGCGCGCCGAAAAAATGCGCGCCGTTGCCAATGACTTGCGGGAAAACACCGATAAATACGCAAAAATGATGACCCGCGAAATGGGCAAACCCATTACTGGCGCGCGCGCCGAAGCGGAAAAATGCGCGTGGGTCTGCGAGTTTTACGCCGAGCACGCCGAGCGTTTCCTCTCCGATCAACTCATCGAAACCGACGCCGACGAAAGCTATGTGAGCTACGAACCGCTGGGTGTTGTGCTGGCGATTATGCCGTGGAATTATCCCTTTTGGCAGGTGTTCCGTTTTGCCGCTCCTACCATTATGGCGGGCAATACCGCCTTGTTGAAACATTCCACCAACGTGCAAGGCTGCGCAGAAATGATGGTCGAACTGTTTGAGCGGGCGGGCTTTGAAAAAGGGGTTTTCCAAAATTTGCCTTTGGAAAACGAATCGGTGGAAAAGGTGCTGCGCCACCCCCACGTAAAAGCCTGCTCACTGACGGGCAGCGTGCGCGCGGGCTCGGCGGTGGCCAAAACTTGTGGCGAGGAAATCAAAAAAACTCTATTGGAACTGGGCGGCAGCAACGCCTTTGTGGTTTTTGCCGACGCCGATTTGGAAAAAGCCGCCGAACTGGGCAAAACCGCGCGGATGATGAACAACGGTCAAAGCTGCATCGCCGCCAAGCGCTTCATTTTGGTGGAGGAAATTGCTGATGATTTTATCGAAATTTATAAAAAGAAAGTCGCCGAAATGAAACAGGGCGACCCGATGGACGAAAGCACCGACATCGGCCCGATGGCGCGCGAGGATTTGGCGGAGGAACTGGAAGAGCAGATGAAAAAATCCGTAGAAAAAGGCGCGGAAATCGTGATCGGCGGCAAGCGGGAAAAGGCTCATTTTCAGCCGACTATCTTAAAAAATGTAAAAAAAGGAATGCCCGCTTTTGACGAGGAATTGTTTGGGCCGGTAGCTTCGATGATTGTGGCGAAAGACGCCGACGAAGCCGTGAAACTGGCTAACGACCACCAATATGGGTTGGGCTGTTCTTTCATCACAGCCGACATCGAAATGGCCAAAAAGTACATCCCGCAAATGTCAGATGGCGCGGTGTTTATAAATGAATTAGTGAAATCCGACCCTCGGATGCCCTTCGGCGGCACGGGCAAAAGCGGCTACGGGCGCGAGCTGGGTGAACACGGCATCCACGAATTCGTGAACGCGAAGGCGGTGCATATAAAGAAAGAAATTCAGTAATAATTCAGTTTAAATTCAATTGTCCTTGTGCGGTGGGAATCCTGTTAGGTCTCCAAACCCAACAAATGCATCAGCTTTGTTTTTCAAAAAAAAGGGCTGTGAAAGTTTGAGAAATAAGTACCAACTTTCGGTAAAATTTCCACAGAATGACCGAGCTTCCGCACCTTGAATACGCTTGTTTGTGTTCCTTTTTTATTTGAGATAATCTTTCATTTCTATCGCGTCCTGATCAAATTCCAGATAAATGGTATTGGCGTTCACCAGCTTTTCTACGATAAGAGTGTGAAAATCACTGAAGGCCAAAGTATCGCCGTTGAGGGCTTGGTTTGGTGAAGTGGAACAGTAGTTCAGTATTTCCTTTTGGATATTGTCATACTGAATGTAACTGTTCAAGTTCTTGTTGATCCCTACATCTTGCTGGTACACGTTGATGGACAAGCCGTAAAAAGAAGTCAGTGCCACGCTGGTCAAAAACAAGGTTTTCACCATACCGGAAGTTTCTTTCCATCCATTGTGGCCAATCACAAAAGCGAGGATGCCCGTCAAAATCGAAAAAATGGTCAATAGCGACAGCGAGGCAAAATGGAACTTATACAATTCGAGAAAGGTTAGTTTATGCTGTTCTTTATGGCTCGAAATAATTTTATTCAAGCGGTTGATCTTGGTCGTCTCATCAGCGGAAATAGTATGATAATTCACATCGTGGACGGACTGCATTTGGCTCACGGAATCCAGTGGAGCCATCAATTTGATTCCAAGATCTTCCGAGCCATTTCGCAAGAGGATGGCGGCAATCTGGCTGAACATTAAAAGTCCGATAGCCGCCAGTAGGGGAGGCGATTTTAGCTTGTTCCAAATCATCGTAATTTTTAATTTTTGACGAAAGCTTTAAAATTACCCAGTCAGACTTGGAAAAAGGATGTTCCGTCCTATTGCCGTGTCGGTTTTTTTTATTGTATAAAAAAATAAGGTACTCGACGCCAATCATTCTTCAGCATACGTTACAGAATAGGGAGAGGATTGCAATTCGGCCGTTCGGGGAGTAATCCCACTCAGCAAACCCAATCAGCCTCTCTGTTTCTTCTGGTCGGTTTTGGTGTTTTCCCTCAACCAGCGGGCCTGTTCTCTGGCCTCCGCTAAGGTAACGGGAGGCTGCTTGGATAACAGCATCATAGCTCGCGCCGCTCGTTCCTGAAATGAGAGTTTGCCATTCATATTTCGTTTGTTTGATGTTCAGTTTCGATGGGAGGCGAACGCCCAAAAGTAAAGCGTACCACCTTCATCACCCCATCTTCCCCTTCACCTCCTTCACCACCGAATCCGCCGAAAACAGATATTGGTGCAGCCCCACATAATGTTTTTGCTTAAAGGCAGAAGCCGCGAAATTACCAATTCCGAAACCCACAAATTTGCGCGGCTCTTCCAAAAACTCGTCGATTTTATCGCGCTTTTTGCGTTTTACTTTGAAGGTTTTTCGGTCGCGCGGGTGGTCGTCCATCAGTTCTTTTACGTTCACAAAATCAAAATCGGGATTGGCCGCCAGCAGTTTTTCGCCACCGAGATTTCCCAAGCAAAACGATTTCTGAATCATCGCAAGTTCCTCGTTGTCAATGTGCAACCGGTCTAAAAGTCCGCTGAACATTTTTTTGGCGAACATAAAAGTGCTGTTGTGCAACATCACGTCGTAGCGGTGGTAAAACACGTGGTTGTTCGAGGATAGCCGCGCCAAATCCGTCAGGTTGTAATTCCGCTCAGGATAGATTTGCGGGCCGAGGTGGGCCAGCGGATTTCCTAACAAAACGCCGCTGGTGGTCTCGTTTCGGAAAACACTTTGGTGGGCAATGTCCGAGGCAAACAGAAAAACGTGGTCGAACAGCGGCCGCTGCAATTGGAAACTGGCGCTGGTGGAAAGGATGCCGTTTAAAACGTGGTGACCAAAACTGTGCGCCATCAAAATCATTTTGCCGCCGATTTCGTGCAGCCGGTCGCGCAATTCCTTTAAATGGGAAAGGTGGTTTTTGCCAAAGAGATGCCCGATTTGAAACGCGCGGTCGTCCACCAAATGGCGCAGGCCGGAGCTGGGCCAGCTAAGGAAAACGAACTTGCCGACCGGCCCGCCTTCGCCATAGGTTTTGGAAAGATTATCCAAAATATCCAACTTGTGCGACACTTTTTTGAAACGGTGCCAACCGTGAATATAAAACGTCACGGTGCGCTGGCGTTCAGGCAGTTGCTTCATTTCCTCTATCAAATCATCGATAAAATTTTCAGGGAAACCTTTGACGGGTTTATCGGCGCGGGTGTGTTCGTTCACCGTATTGGGCAGCTTGTATTTCTGCCAGTGCACCGCCAGTTTGCGGTGGCGCTTGTAGTCGGGCCGCCAGTAGGTTTTGCCGTTTTCTTCCAGCGTGTTGCGCACGCCTATTATATAGTGTTCGCGGGGGTTCATTTTTTTATTTTTTGTTTGATGCTAAAATATTGGAAAAGAAACCATTGAGGCGTCTATTTTTTCTGAAAATCCCACACGGCCATTTTTCCCTCCGCGCCGCTCGCCCAAAGCGTACCGTCCTCCGCCAAGCTCAGCGTATAAAATGCCCCTTTCAAAAGTGCCCACGTTTTTCCATTGTTTTTTGAAAAACTCGTACCCGTCCGGCTTACCGCAACAATTTCATTGTCAGAAAGATACTTCACGCACGAGCGATATTTTCCGCTGACGGCGGGATGAGAAATGAGCTGCCAAGAGCGTCCGCCATCCGCCGTTTGGGCGATGGTGTTTTTCGAAAGGGAATCCGCGCGGTAATCGCCGCCGACGCAAATGCCTTCGTTTTCATTTTTAAAATCGAACGAAAAAATGCCTTTGGACGGCGCGCCGAAATCAAGGGTGGTGTACCAAGTTTCCCACGATTTCCCAAAATCATTGGAAATCAAAACCGTGGCCGCTTGATTTCCCAGGCCGATGATGACAGAACTTTCCCCGAAGGTTTTCAGGCAAGTTCCGCTGGCGGCAAATCCGCCTTGTTTTTCAAAAACCGTAGGCAAGTTGGAATCAGGGAGGGGCTGCCAAGAATTGCCGCCGTCTTTGGTTTCTATAATAAAGAGTTTATCGTCTGGCGCATCCGAAAAGGCCATCCCGCGTTTGGAATCCCAAAAATCCATCGCATCGAAAAACACGCCTTGGGTTTCGTTGCGATAGGTTTCCGTCCAAGTCTTGCCGCCGTTTTTGGTTTTGAGAATCACGGCGGGCAGGCCGGCGGAAATAATCAGGGCGGAATTTTGGTCAAAAGCGTGAATGTCGCGGAATTGGAGCGTTTTGTATTTTTCATAGCTGGGCGGGACGTTGCGGAAGGTTTCGCCACCATCGGTGGTTCGCAGCACCGTGCCTTCCGAACCGCTGGCCCAGCACACTTTTTTGGAGACTGCCGCCAAGCCGCGCAGGCTGGCGGTGGAATTTGTTGTCAAATTTCTCCATTGCGATTGCAACGGAAAAAACGCAAGTAAAAAAATCAAAAAGGAAAGGGGAAATTTCACTTTGGGATGGAATTTATTTCCCGCCAAGGGGAAGAATACTAATGCAAGGCGGTGAATTTATGAAAAAGTGTACTTTTCAAATCTCAAAAAAAATAGAATTATGGTAAGTTTTCAAGGACAGCGCAAGGCGCCCGAAAAGAGAGAAGCCCAGCAAATCTTGGTCAAGGATTGTATGACGAAAAAGCTCGTCACTTTCCGTCCCGAGCAAACGATGGACGAGGTGATGCAAACCCTCCTGAAAAAGAACATCAGCGGCGGGCCGGTGGTGGATGAACACAACAATATTGTGGGGATGATTTCCGAGGGCGACTGCCTGAAAGACAGCCTGCGCGGCAAGTACAACAATACGATGAGCCAATCGCACCTCCTGAAAGACCGGATGATAACGGACGTAAAAACCATCGACCCCGACACTGAAGTGATGGAAGCCGCGCGGATGCATTTGGAGATGAAACTGCGCCGATTCCCCGTGATGAAAGACGGGAAACTGCTGGGCCAAATCAGCCAGCGCGACGTGATGCGGGCGGTGCAGAAGCTGCGCAACCAAACGTGGTAGGACCAGGAAGTTATTGGTTATTAGGTTAATTAGGCTGGGCATTTAGGAGACTTTTAACTGAGCGGGCATCCTGCTAAAGTGTCCATTTTAAAAGCTGAATTCCCCTAAAAATTTGGTGTTGAGCTTAAAAGATATAATGCCTAAATAATTTATAACTCCATAATTAATAACTGAACATCCATAACCATCAACTCATTTACATTTGCAGCCCTAAAATTTCTCTATGAAAATAGTGATAGCGGGCGCGGGTGCGGTGGGCACGCACTTGGCCAGGTGGCTTTCCAGCGAATCGCACGACATTACCCTAATTGACCGCGACCACGACAAACTGGGAAATTTTGACCAAAACATCGATGCCATCACCATCACCGGCGAGGTGACGGATTATAAGGTGTTGAAGAACGCCAAGGTACCCTCGGCCGACCTCTTCATTAGCGTCACTTCCGTGGAAGAGGCCAATATCCTGAGCGCCATCTATGCCAAAAAACTGGGCGCGCGCCGCACCATCGCACGGATTTCCACGATGCAATATTTGACGAACCCCGAAATTTTGAACATCCGCGATTTGGGGATCGACGAGCTGATTTCGCCCGAATCGCTGGCCGCGCGCGAGGTGCGGCATTTGATAAAAACCAACGCCGCCACCGAATCCATTGAATTTGACAATGGCAAAATCACGCTCATCGGGCTGAACATTTCCGAGGGCGCGGAACTGGTGGGGAAATCCATCGCCCAAATGGCCGCGATTTACGACGAACGCACTTACATCGTAGTGGCCATTAAGCGAGGCGACGAAACCATCATCCCAGAGGGCGAAACGATTTTGAAGGCGGACGACCACCTTTTCGTCATCACCCACGCCGAGGGGCTGAAGGAAGTGCTGGCCATCACCGGAAAGGAAAAAATAGAGGTGGCCAACGTGGTAATCATTGGTGGCAGCCGCACCGGAAAAATACTGGCCAAGAAGCTGAGCCGCAGCTACCACGTAAAACTGATCGAAAAAAAATCCGACCGCGCCACGGAATTGGCGGCGGAACTGCCCGATGTATTGGTATTGAATTTTGATGGCACCAACGTGGAGAAACTCGAAGAAGAAGGCATCGCGGACACCGATGTTTTGGTGACCGTTACCGGCAATTCGGAAACGAACATTCTGGCCTGCCTCGTGGCGAAAGACCGAGGCGTGAAAAAGACCATCGCGATGGTGGAAAACATTGAGTATCTGTCGCTTTCGCAATCTATCGGAATCGATTCTTTAATCAATAAAAAACTGGCGGCGGCCAATTTTATCTATCGTTATATCCGGCGGGGCGATTTTGTGGAACTGGCCACCCTGCACGGTGTGGACGCCGAGGTGATGGAGTTTGAGGTGGGCCCGAAGGCGAAGGCCACCAAAGGCAAAATAATGGAACTGGGCCTGCCCGGCGGCGCGCTGGTGGGCGGGGTGGTGCGCCAGCAAAAAGCGCTGATCCCCAAAGGTGATTTTCAGATCAAAGAAGGCGACCGCGTGGTGGTATTTGCCAAATCGAACTGCGCCAAGGCCGTGGGCCGCTATTTCAAATAAGGCAGTTTTTATACTAAAAAGGTTGTACCGATTCAATATCAAAATGATAGCCGCCCTCGCCGGCACCTTGCTCCTCCTCGTGGGGGGGATGATGTTTTTGAGTATTTCCGTGGCGCTATATTATGATGAAGATTGGCGGCCGCTGCTGATTTCATCCGGCATTTCGGCCACGGTCGGTTTCTTGTTGCGATTGTCCAACTGGGGTAATTCGCAGCGCGATGTCCGCAAGCGCGATGGGTTCCTCATCGTGGCCATCGGTTGGTTTTCGATGAGCCTGGCCGGCTGCCTGCCTTATATTTTCAGTGGCGAAATCCCAAGTTTCATCAACGCATTTTTTGAGACGGTGAGCGGTTTTACGACCACCGGGGCCACCATCTTGACCGATATTGAAGTGGTGCCGCGCAACTTGCTTTTTTGGCGGAGTATGACGCATTGGCTGGGCGGGATGGGGATCATCGTTTTGACGGTCGCCATTTTGCCGCTCCTTGGCGTGGGCGGGATGCAGCTATTTGTGGCCGAGGCGCCGGGCGTTACGCCGGACAAGCTCAGCCCACGCATCGCCGACACCGCCAAGCGGTTGTGGCTGGTGTATTTTGCGCTTACCGCGGTGGAAGCTTTCCTTTTAAAAATCGCAGGGATGAGTTGGTTCGACGGCCTCAACCACGCGATGGCCACGATGGCCACGGGCGGTTTTTCCACCAAAAACGCCAGCATCGCCGCTTTTTCCGCGCCGGCCATTCATTATATCATCACCGCTTTTATGTTTTTGGCGGGGGTCAATTTCACCTTGCTTTTCTTCGGTTTTACCGGCCGGTTCAAGAACGTTCTGAAAAATGAGGAATTGCGCGTTTATTTTTACAACACCTTGATTTTTAGCGCCATTATCGTATCGGGGCTTTTCTTTTTTCAGGATTACGGTTGGGAAAAATCCTTGCGCAGCGGGCTTTTCCAAGTGGTTTCCATTATGACCACCACCGGATTCATCACCGATGATTATTCGCAGTGGCCCTATTTTTTGGGCTTCGTGATTTTCATCCTCTTTTTCAGCGGCGGCAGCACCGGCAGCACGGCGGGCGGCGTCAAGATTATGCGCTACATCGTTTTAATCAAAAATAGCCTGCTGGAATTGAAGCGCCAACTGCACCCCGACGCGGTGATTCCCGTGCGCCTCAGCGGAAAGGCTGTCCCCCGGAATATCACTTCCACCATCACCGCCTTCGTGCTTATCTACCTGATTATCTTCTTTTTGGGCGCGCTGGTAATGTCGGTGCTCGGCTTGGACTTCAACACCGCGCTCGGCTCTGTGGCGGCCACTTTGGGAAACATCGGCCCGGGCATCGGCAGCGTGGGGCCGGTCGATAATTTTGCCCACATCCCAATGGGAGGGAAGCTGTTCCTGTCTTTCCTGATGCTGCTCGGCCGCTTGGAACTCTTCACGGTCTTGATTCTTTTTATGCCCTTTTTCTGGCGGAATCGGTAGGTTTGCTCGCCCCGATCAAACCTTTTCAAAAAGAAATATTTTGGAAATAAAAAAAGGAGCGACAGTTTTTACAACCGTAACTCCTTCATTTTCAAGTCGGGGCGGCAGGATTCGAACCTACGACCTCCTCGTCCCAAACGAGGCGCGATACCGGGCTACGCTACGCCCCGCGACCTTCTATGTTTTCAACCCAGAGCCGAAGCTCCCACTGGCGGTGAGAGGGGGATTCGAACCCCCGGTACCCGGTTAGGGTACGGCAGTTTAGCAAACTACTGGTTTAAGCCACTCACCCATCTCACCAAGCCTCTTTTTTAGAGGGGTGCAAATTTATGGAAACCAACCGTTCCACCAAATAAGTTTTTCCACCTTTTTTGAAGTTTAATTTGAGCCACTTTTGCACGTAATATTTGCACCGTGAAAAACCTCCAACAGCCCTCCGTATTTCTCTATGGCCTCAAAGTGGAAGAACCCGTCACCGTCCTCACGGATTTGCTGGTGGCGGCTGTCTGTTTTTGGGCGTTCGCCAAGTTGAGGAATGTCCACGGTTGGCAGTTGGTAGTCGGCAATTTACAATCGGCAGTCGGCAATCGGCAAACTTCAAACCTCAAACCTCAAACTGCAAACCCCAACCCCCGACTAAAAAACCTCTGGCTTTGGTTCTTTTTCCTGATGGGATTGAGCACGGCGCTCGGCGGCTTCCTCGGCCACGGTTTCCTTTACAAACTGCCTTTTTTGATGGGAAAACTCCCCGGTTGGTGGCTCGGCGCGGCGGCGATTTTTTGCTGGGTGGCGGCCCTGCTTTCTTTTGGAAAAGGCGAAATCCGACCGAAGTGGCGCAAAGCCTTTTCCGCTGGTTTTTTACTTATCACTTTGGCGGCGATGGCCCTGAGCGCCGCCTTTGAAAAATTCCTGTTTTCCACTTTGCAAACCGCCGTCGGGATTGGTGTCTTGGGAATTTCGCTCGCCGTTTTTTACCGCTTTCGCGGGAGGCAGGATTTCTCCAAATGGCTATTTTGGGGAATCGGGATGGTGGTGGCGGCGGGCGTTTTTTTTGGCTTGAAAATTGGCCTTTCGGTGTGGTTCAACCACAATGATATTGGCCATATTTTTATGACGCTCGGCATCTATTTTTTCTACCGCGCCGCGCGGGTTTCGCTAAATAAAGTCTAAGCTTTTTCAGGAAATTTTTCCATCATATAGTCCCAGTCCGCCTGAATCAATTCGCGCAGCACTTTTTCGTCCACATCTTCTAACTTATTGATATACAGGCATCCTTTTCCTGTTTTATACTTTCCCAATTTTTCCAAAAGTTTGCCGCGCTTGTTAAATCCCGCCATTATGTATAGGGAGAGATTTTGCTTGCGGGGCGAAAAGCCGTTGCGCATCCAGTCGCCTTCGCGCCCGCTTTCATATTGATAATGGTACTCGCCAAACCCCACGATGCTCGGCCCCCAGAGTTTGCCATTTTCTCCGGTGATTTCACGGAATATTTTCAATAGTTCTCAGCCATCTTTTTTCCGCGTTTCGTTTTCTACGGAGTTTAGAAATTCCTCGATGCTTTTGCCGGTCGGTTTCGTTTTCAATTCTGCCATTTTGGGTCGTGATTTGTGGTTCGTGAATCGGTGAAGCCGATTGACCGCGAACCGACAAAATAACGAATTCACGAATTAACGAATCACCAAATACCTTTGTCGCCGATGAAAAAAATCTTCTTCCTTTTTCTCCTCCCGCTTTTTGCTACTGCACAGATCACGCTTTCCGACAGCGCCGAAATCCGCGTGGTCACTTGCGGGCCCTACCAAGGCGAATTGTATTCCGCTTTCGGCCACAGTGCATTTCGTATCAATGACCCCAAAAATGGTTTTGATATCATCTTCAATTACGGCATTTTTGATTACAATCAGCCTAATTTTTATCTGAATTTTGCCAAGGGTTTTATGCTTTACAAATTGGGGGTGCAAAATTATGCACGTTTCAAGCGTGGCTACATTTCCGAAAACCGCTACATCCACGAGCAAATCCTGAACTTAGATTCAACACAAAAACAAGCCGTTTTTGATTTTTTGCAATTCAATTCACTGCCTGAAAACAATCAATATTTTTATGACTATTATTATGATAATTGCGCCACCAAAATCCGCGATGTTTTAAAGGAATCCTTGGGCGATAACTTGGTTTTCGATGGTTCGTATATCGACACCGAATATTCCCTCCGCGATTTGACGGATATTTATTTGGAACACCAGCCGTGGGGCGACTTGGGCATCGATTTGTGTTTGGGGCTACCCATCGACAAAATCGCCACGCCGCAAGAATATATGTTCTTACCGGATTATATTGAAGCAGGTTTCAACCACGCTGCCATTATAAAAAATGGAAACGAAAAACCCTTGGTAAAATCCACTGAAATCACTTATGATTCTACGCCCGTGGAATTTCAAAAAACTTGGAACACGCCTTGGTTTTGGTTTTCGGCGGTTTGTATCATTGGATTGATACTCACATTTATTGAGATATTCCTTTCCAAATGGTTTCGGGTTTTCGATATTTTGTTGTTTACTATCGTAGGAATTTTAGGCTGGTTTTTCCTCGCTTTATGGACGTTGACCAACCACACCGCCGCTTACAATAATTTGAACGTTCTTTGGGCCGTTCCGCTGCATTTTCCCATCGCATTTATCCTGATCGCAAAAAAGACCAAAAGCTGGGTGGCCGGCTATTTCAAAATTGTGGCCCTCTTGTATTTGCTCCTGCTGATTTTATGGGCTTGGCTTCCGCAAGATTTGCACAATACCCTCGTCCCGCTGATGATTTTATTGATGGTGCGGGCGTTTTTGGTGGGGAGAAATCGCTCCCCACAGAATAACCGCCAAACCGTTTAATTCCCTACCGAGGCTTTGGTTATCATTCCCCGCCTTTGCGGGTTTTCCAACTCACTTATCAACAGATAGTTAGGCGATATTCCGATAATCACTACTTCGGTTTCGGCCTGTAAAATCCGGATGATACCCGCTGGCCCTTGTGTGCTGAAATCTTGCTTGGTAGAGAGTTTTTGGCCTATCGTAAAACCTTGGCTTTTAGCTTCATCCGGCGTTAAGCTAGCCCGGAAAATGGGCACCGTAGGACCAATGGGTTGAAATTTGGCTCTTTCTCCTTTTCTGTAAAAAAAGAGATCATAGCCGCCCGTAAAGTTTTTGTCCAAAATCCAAGCATTTTCAAAGCGGCCATCCAACCGTACAAAAACCTCGTCTCCCTTTTGAAAAAACGCCTCCCGTTTCTCCGGGCTTTGGGTGGAATTTCCAAACGAAACTATATCGGCGCTCACCACCGCCGTGGTTTTATCAAAAAGAAAATAGAAGCCATACTTAAAATTAACGGTCACGTTGGCCAAGGCCTGACCTTTTTGGAGCAGGAAATTTTGCTCCAGATCGCGCTTGGCTTCCAGCACCAATGCATCCGAGCCAAAACCGCCGATGCCCAGTACTTTCAGGGAAGTAGCTTTGCCGACGGCCGTTTTTTCAATGGTGAAATTGTTGTCGGCAAAGCTTGCGTTTCCCGTCATACTCCCGCTGTGAAAAGCGCAGGATGTGGCAAAAGACGATAGCATAAAGAGGGGTAAAAATAATTTCATCGCAGTTGAATTTTGATTTTGCAACTTTAAACAGAAATCAAACCGAAACCGCTTTGTTAAGAAAATTTAACCTTGGCGAAACATTACTCTGATGTGGGCTTCAAAATAGCTTGCCCCACCAAAATCAAAAACGAAAGCGGCAGCAACACCATCGCGCGGATAAAGCGGAAATCGGGCTCTACCATCAATGCCAAAAAGGATAGGGGGGAAATGAGTTTGTCATCGACCAAATTTTCGTTCCAAATGAATAAAAAAAGAAGGTGTTGAACTATAAAGAGAATAGTTATTATAAAAAAGTTTTTCCAAGTCATCATTTTCTGTAAAAAAGAAAGTACATTATTTCTTTTCAAAAAATGAATAACTCCATCCCAACGGATGAACAGTAAAAGGGCAATCAAATTATTTATATAGGGAATGTTAAAAATCAGCATCGTAGCGATGTGAAAAAACACGGAAATTACACAGAAGATTTGGAATATTCTTTTGTTAAGGACTGCTGGTAGAAAAAGCAGTTCAAACGCCACGGTAAAATAGTCCATCGCTTTAAACCACCAAACGGGCAGGTTGGCAAACATTGGCGCCAAAAAACTTTGCTTTCCTTCCCAAAAGTGAAAGGGGTAAAAAAAATGGTAAAAAGTGCCATTGTATTGAGGAGATCCCCAGCCACCAGCGACTTTGCTCAGGCCGGCCGTAAACATTGCAAAGCCGAGAATCAATGCCAGCAAAAACGGAAAATAACCGCTGGGCAAAAACTTTTTGACGGCCCTATTTTGGGGCAGTGAAAACTTCTGTCCCCACCCAGAAAAAGCCATAACGGCCGGAACTACGACCAGCATAATGCCGTGACCAAGCTTTCCCAATGAAAATTTCATTGAAAAACCGAGCAATAACAGGACGGAAAACAAAATGGAACTCCAACGGATTTTATAGCCAAACAAAATGAAAAGCAACGAGAAAAGTATCCCAAAATCTATCAATGCCAAAATCCATAATTGAGGCGTGTTTTCGGTATAAAAGCGGGCGATATTATAAGTCTGAGGGCTATAGAAAAAATCAGGCACTTTGGCCAGATAGCTAAACGTGGGAATTCCTGCAAAAAGCAGATAAGCAAGAGCTAAAGAAATGCGGTAAACGCCCAATGATTCGAGCGAAATTTTATATTCTTGAAAGAGAAGATGGTCGAAATAAAGACGTAGTTTTTTAATCATCAAAATACGATGGTTTTGGTTCCGAGTTTCTCTCTTATCAGTGTTTGGGTTTTTAGGTTTTTGGTGATTAAATAAAGCCGCAATTCCATTTTTTTCACAGGATGGCCGGCGGCTTTTTCGGCATTTTTATGCAAATAACCCAGCGCCTCTTGGTATTGCGCAGCGCGTTTGTGTTCCATCTTCCATTCATAGCCCGCTATAAAATCACCATAAAACCAATTCATAAAATGCTTATAACCAGCTTGGTGCGGAATCGAATCTGGCAACTTCGGGGCATCTTCCGGCGTGGCATAATACATCTGCACGTCCCTTTTGTCAGGCGTAAAATCATACACTTGAGAATAGTCAAGCTCGGTGCGCCTGCCGTCGGGTGAAATGGCGGTGAGCTCGGCAAGTTGAACTTCCACGGTTTCGGTAGATTGGGGCGCGTGGCTGAAGGCGGGCTGGTAAATGGCGGGGTACGGCTCGCCAAACTTGAACCTAAAGACCACGGTGAGCGACATCCAAGCGAAGAGGAACATCACAAAAAGACGTTGGAAATTGCGTTTCAAAACTGAAATTTGAAAAGCGAAAATAAAGATTAGTGCGTCTCGCTTGCGTATTTCGTCCCCGCCGCAATCCGAAAATCAATATGATTTTCAGCGGGCGGAATCGGGCAGGAATAACGCGAATTGTAAGCGCAGTAGGGATTGTAACATCGGTTGAAATCTAAAACAATCGTGTCGCCCAGCGGAATGCTGACATCCATAAAACGCCCGCCGCCGTAGGTTTCCACTCCGTTGGTCAAATCGGTGAACGGGAGAAAAAGATGGTCTTTGAACTCTTCCATCGCCTTCAATCGGTAGCTTTGGTAAATCGGCAAAACAAACTCTTGGCCGTTGATTTCAAACTGGGCGTCACCGTATTTTCCATAAAGGGGCAAGCGCGAAGTGGTGGTTTTCATTTGAAAAGGCTGGGCACTGTCGGCGCGGATAAATTGCGCGACAATCCGGAAGTTTTCATCGGGCGGAAAAAAGGGCAAGGAATCAAATTTCCGCAAGGCTCTTTTGGTCAAGGGCGATTCTTTGGGATTGGCAAATTCGGCGTTTTGTTGGGCTTGCCAAGCCCGGGTTTTGTTTTTGAAATCAGGGGTTTGAGCAAGTAAAAATGTGGGAAAGAGAAAAAGGAAGAGGAGCTTTTTCATTTGAGTTTCAAGGTGTGGCATTTCTCGTTCTTTTTTTATAGAGGAAAAAATGGATTTGGAAGATTTTAATTTTCCAAAATCGGTTCCATATAACAATCTAAAAACTCCTCGGTTACGCCGCGCAACTTTCGTCTTTGGCAAAGGGCAAGCAATTCTTCCACGGCGGAATAAGGAAAATATTTTGGCCGCAATGATTGAAATTGCAGCTTGGAGCCTTCTCTAAAAACTTTATCACGAATTTCATCAGGGGCTACAATTACATAGCGTGTAGGGACTTTAATAAATAAATCATCAAAATTTTTCATTCGCGTTAGGCCGCTGGTAACGCCTGTGGAATGTTCGATTTCCATCACCGCTGGCATTAATTTTCCATTTTTGAACCAAATGCAATCAATCATTAAGGCCGCTTTGGTAGCTTCATCAAAAGCCTTCATTAATTTCATATCAGAAAGCGACTTTACAACTCCGTGATACTCAATAATCTTCTTTGATTTATATTCAATGCTTTGATCATTCAGCGCAATCCAAGTTTGGAAATTGAGTTGCTGACCGATTTCAAATAGCGCCATTTGAATTTGGGCGTGTCGCCGCAGCTCGTCTTCGGAAATGTCATTGGGCCGATTGGCAATATCAATAGAAAGCGATTCGTAAACTGCCTGCTGAAACGGGATTTCCGAAACCGTTTTATTGGTTTCAAAATGCTTGATCCGACCTGCCTTGTGCGGGTCTTCCGGTCTCCAAACCAAATGTTTATGACCTTTTTTGATTTCGGTATGCGAACCCTTTTGCTCCACTCGGCCGGGGTAGGTTACGTAAAATTGCGGAGTGTGTGCTAAGAGGGATTCCAAAACGCTGCGGGTATTATAGCTACCGCCCAGCACCCTGTCCAAGTTCATCGGTTGTTGGGAGGAAAAAGCATTGGCTGCACGCCAAATCATTTCGGAAGAAATTGACTCTATTTCTTTTTGCGAAGGTTTCTCGCCTTTTTTGGGGTTCCATCTTTTAATTTGGACGGGGCCCTCTGGATAATCTACCCCGATTATTTCTATAAGCGAAGCATTTCTTTTATGGATATAATTGTAATTGACACTCTTGTCCAACTGAGCAATAAAATTAACCAAGTTGCTTGCTGTAAGCTTCCTCATTTTCGGTGTTAATTTTCAAGACATTTTCATTGATAAAATCACAAATAGTTTTCGCCAATCCTTTGGCAGCCAAAAATGGCACTCCGTTCCCGATGGATTTGAACATATTCGATAGCGAAATTTCGCCGGGAATTACAAAATCTTTGGGCAACGATTGAATGGCCAATGCCTCGGCAGCGGAAATGCGGCGCGCCTTGTATGGATGCAAGTGAACCTCGTTGTTTCCATAAGCCGCCGTGGGCGAGTAGCGCCAGCGGTGCAGCCGTTTGTAGGATTTTTTTAAATCGTCGCCCTCGTCAATCACTTTGAATTTTGCCAGACCGGCGCGCGGCTGAAAATGATGATTGGCATTGGGATGCCGAAATACTTCATTTTTGTGAAACCAGTAATCTACCGTCAATTCGATGGGCACATTTTTTGGAGTGGGTTTGATGGAATTTTCGATAAACTTTTCTTGAGTGGGCCAATCTTTTCTTAGTAAAGAATCGGCATCATAAAAAGTATGCTTTTTCCAATCAAATTCTTTGAGATTATTTCTTGAATTATACCCATTTTCATCTAAGAAATCTTGGTGAAAACCAATCAGGATAATTCGCTCGCGGTCTTGCGGCGCGCCATATTCAATAGCATTTATCAATTTTTCCGTTAATATATAGCCATTGCTTTTAAACTTTCTTTTTAAAGAATTAAAGAAAGCACGATGCTTTTTAGTACGGTACAAACCTTTCACGTTTTCAAACAGAAAGAAATCCGGTTTTGCCCTGCAAATCAATTCGGCATAAGTGCCTGAAAGCTGTCCGTTTTCCCCATCTTTTCCACGGTTTTTTCCGCCTACCGAAAAATCGGGGCAAGGTGGCCCACCGATGAAACCGATAATTTTATGGGATTTTCGTGCTTGCTGTAAACTATCTAAAAGCCACAGCGAATTGAGATTTGATAAATTTTCCTGAATATCAGCACATTGAAACCCGAATTCGGGTTCAGGAATCCCCAAGTCGTGGCGGGTGCTTCGGTAGATTTTCAGAAACTCGCCGTGAAACTCATTCACGAAAAGCGTTTCAAATCCGCCTGCCTTTTCAAAGCCCAAATCCAAAAATCCCGCCCCAGCGAAAAACGAAAAGATGCCAATTTTTTCCATAGAAATTTCCAAGAGCGGAAAGGTATTCTTTTTAAAAGCCAATTGGAATTGTGGTGATTTAGAATTATCAACGGAAAACTAACAAAAGATTTGGTTCTGAACCCAATTGTTCGGTTTCTCAAATCTTCAAAGAAAGTTCCAACCGCCCACCCAATCCTAATTCCACGATTTTTTGTAAAGTAGAAATCCGTGCTTCTTTCAGGTTGTTTTCGATTTTTGAAATGTAGGATTTGGTGGTGCCCACTTTTTTGGCCAGCTCATCCTGCGTCATTCCTTTTTCGAGGCGCGCCGCGTGCAGCATCGCGCCGATTTTGAAATTTTCGTAGCCGGCTTCCAGTTCGTCGCGTTTGGGAGTTCCAATGGGGCCGTAATGTTTTACCTTAAATTCCTCCAAATTCATCAAGTTACTTTCTTTCGTTTTCATATTCTTTTTTAATTTTTAAGGCTTTGGCAAGTTCTTTTTTAGGGGTTTTTTGGGTTTTCTTTTGAAAAGCATTGGCCACTACAACCAATCGTCCTTTATCAAAAAAGCAAAAGATTCTATAAATATTTGAACCCAATTGCACACGGATTTCATATAGCCCATCGGTGTTTTCCAAATGGTCCAAATAGGTTTTTGGAACGCGCGGTTGCTCTTCAATCAAGTCAAAAGTCCATAAAATTTTTGCCCTTACTTTTTCGGTTTGTTTCACAAAAAAGTCCTCAAAATATTTTTTGAAAAAAATTATGTTCCTAACTTTTTTAGGGCGAGCCATTTGGCAAAAGTAAAGCAAAGTTGCCTGAAAGTGAAACTTTGGGAAAGGTAGATTTCATCAGTATCACAAGTTTTTAAAGGATAAAGAAATCAGTCCTATCCGCCTTATCCGCCAAATCTCCCGCAAAGGCGGGACAGGCGCGCCTGCCTGTTGGCAGACAGGTTTCCATCACCCCCCGCCAAACTCAAACTCCATCCGCTCTTCCAAAACCCCCAGCTCGTCCCGCAATTTCGCGGCTTCCATAAAGTCCAGCGCTTTGGCGGCGTTCTCCATTTTGCGGCGGATTTTGTCCATCGCTTTTTTCATCTGGTCTTTGTTAGCATAATACACCTCCTCCTCGGCGGCCATCCCCACGGGCGCTTCCGACTGGAGATACTTGCTGGCACTGGTGGCGCGGCTGGCGGCCAAAATGCTTTCCTTGCTTTTCACCAACGATTTTGGCGTAATGCCGTGTTTTTCGTTGTAAGCCTGTTGCGTGGCGCGGCGGCGGTTGGTTTCATCGATGGTTTTTTGCATACTGTCCGTGATTTTGGCGGCGTACATTATGGCGAGGCCGTTCACGTTTCGCGCGGCGCGGCCAACGGTCTGAACGAGTGAACGTTCCGCGCGGAGGAAGCCTTCTTTATCGGCATCCAAAATCGCCACCAGTGAAACTTCGGGCAAATCCAAACCTTCCCGCAGCAAGTTTACACCTATTAATACGTCGAACAATCCGAGCCGCAAATCACGCATTATTTCCACCCGTTCCAGCGTGTCCACATCACTGTGAATGTAGCGGCAGCGCACGCCGTAGCGCGTTAGATATTTGGTGAGTTCCTCGGCCATCCGCTTGGTCAAAGTGGTCACCAAAGTGCGCTCGTCGATTTCCACCCGCTTGTTGATTTCCTCCATCAAATCATCCACTTGGTTTTCCACGGGGCGCACCTCGATTTGTGGGTCGAGCAGGCCGGTGGGGCGGATGAGTTGCTCCACCACCACGCCGCCGGATTTTTCCAGTTCGTAATCGGCGGGGGTGGCGCTGACGTAAATCACTTGGTTTTGCAGCGCCTCAAATTCCTCGAATTTCAGCGGGCGGTTATCCATCGCGGCAGGCAGTCGGAAGCCGTATTCCACCAAATTTTCCTTGCGGGAACGGTCGCCGCCGTACATCGCGCGCACCTGCGAGGTGGTGACGTGGCTTTCGTCAATCACCATCAAAAAATCGTCGGGGAAATAATCCAACAAACAAAACGGCCGGGTGCCGGGCAGGCGGCCGTCCAAATAGCGCGAGTAATTTTCGATGCCGCTGCAATAGCCCAGTTCGCGAATCATTTCCAAATCAAACTCGGTGCGCTCTTGTAACCGCTTGGCTTCCAGCGGCCTTTGCGTTTGTTTGAAAAACTCCACTTGGTCCACCATATCGTCTTGAATTTGATGGATGGCCGATTGTGTTTTGCTCTTGCTGGTCACAAATATGTTGGCGGGGAAAATCCGAACGCGGTCAAATTTCTCGATGACATCGCGCGAGGACGGATCGAAGCGTTCAATGTCCTCGATTTCGTCGCCCCAAAAATGGATGCGATACGCCGTGTCGGAATACGCCGGAAAAACGTCCACGGTGTCGCCTTTCACACGAAAATTGCCACGACCAAATTCGGCGGTGGTACGACTGTAAAGTGCGTTCACCAAAAGGTGCAGAAATTTGTTGCGGGCAATCGTAGCGCCCTTGTCCAGTTCGATGACTTGGTTGGCAAATTCCTGCGGGTTGCCAATCCCATACAAACACGAAACCGAGGCCACCACCAGCACGTCGCGCCGTCCAGATAGGAGGGAAGACGTGGTGCTCAGCCGCAGCTTTTCGATTTCCTCGTTGATGGAAAGGTCTTTTTCGATGTACGTCCCCGACGATGGGATGTAGGCTTCCGGCTGGTAATAATCGTAATACGAAACGAAATATTCCACCGCGTTTTGTGGGAAAAATTGCTTGAATTCGCCGTACAATTGGGCGGCCAACGTTTTGTTGTGGCTCAACACCAGCGTGGGTTTTTGCACCTTTTCCACCACGTTGGCAGCGGTAAAGGTTTTGCCGGAACCCGTCACGCCGAGTAGCGTCTGGTAGCGGTCGCCGCGGTTGATGCCTTCCACCAATTGTTTGATGGCCTGCGGTTGGTCGCCGGTGGGTTCGTATTCGGAGGTGATTTTGAAGGGGGTGGGCATTGGGCAAAGGTAGGGAGGGGCAAAATTTATAGCACCTCCAACTTTTGGTGTCCCTTTTTGCGGGCCGCCTTTTTCTTGGCAAAATAATCTTGCAACTTTTTTTCTTCCTCTGGCGTCAGCGGTTCTTGCCCGCCTATAAAATCTACGTTTAATTCTTTTTTATCATTTTTCATAATCAACTGTCTTTGAAATACTTACCAATTAATTTTAGGGCGGCATTAGTTTCCAAAATCATCAAACGCCCGCCAAAATGAACCGCGCCCAAAGTTTTTTCATAATGGTCAATCAATTGCGTTTTGGAAACAAACGCCACATTTCCAGCGTGACCTCTTTGAAACGACAATCTACAAACAAACGCCACCAAATTGCCAGCTACGCCCCGATACACCTTTTCCGAGCCTTGATTAAACGGTGCGTTTTCCAAAAGGTGCATATAAACGTGGTCGGGTTTTACCTCCAAGCTCACCAAGCCCTGAATAATTTTAGGGTTGTTCACAATGGTCAATTTGTAGACTTCCCGCTGGGGTTGCTGATACTCAAGTTTCCAGTTGAACAACCATTTCTTCTTTTTGGTAATGCGTTTTAAATCTTCTTTTGAAACCAAAGTAATTTCGGTAGAAAAACTGTCGCCCGAAATTACATTTTCGATAGAATTAGTGAGCTTATCTACTTCAAAATCAAGTCCTTCCTCCTTCATACATATTTTAGATTGGGTTCGACGAATTTATGAAATTAGGGTTAAGACTTGTGAGTTCGTAGTGTGGAATTCTTTAGAATCGTGCGGTCGTGCGATTTCTCAAAACCACCGCACCATTCCACCGTACCTTCGACCCCCTCAAACATTCTAAAACAACTGCGCTATGAAATTTTTGGTCCCCTACGATTTTACTGAAATTACAAGAACCGCGTTAGACCACGCTTTGGGAATGGCACCGGTTTTTGACGCGGAAATCGAACTCTTCCACGTCATCAAAAACGAAAAAAACCGAGCCGAAGCCGAGCAAAAACTGGAGGAACTTATCGGAAGTCTTCCCGCCGAGAAAAAGGCGCGGGTTTCTTTCAAAATTCAAATGGGGAATATTTTTAAAGACATTGCCAAACAGGCCGATGAGGGCGATGCCGACCTGATGGTAATGGGCACACACGGCGCCAAGGGCTTGCAGAAAATCTTGGGTTCCAACGCCATCAAAGTGGTCAATAGTTCCAGTACGCCTTTTATCATCACACAAACGAAAGGGCCGAAAAAGGATATAAGGAAAATTGTGATGGCCGTGAACCTGACCAAGGAAAGTGTACAGATTGTTAAGTTTGCCAGCCAACTGGCACAAAAATTCAAGGCGGAAATTCATTTGCTGTGCCAGCCGCAGAAAGATGAATTTTTGGCAAAACGGCTGAACAACAACATCACCCGCGCGCGGCAGTTTTTGGTAAAAGAAGATGTGTCTTACCAAGTGGAAATGCTGGATGGCAAAGATTCATTTGCCCAAGAAGTAACGGCTTACAGCCAAGCAAACGACGCCGACCTTTTTGCTGTCGTGCATTATACCGAAAGCCTCATCCCGCAGTTTGACAATTTTTCCCAAGCGATGATTACCAACGACTTGGAAACGCCGGTACTCATTCTCAATGGTAGTGAAATGAAAGGGGTGAAAACGAAGTATTCGTTTATTTCGATTTAGTAGGGCCGTACGGCCGTGCGATCAAATCGCGTTTGGTAGAATCGCACGGCCGTGCGATTCCCTATTGCAAACGGTTTATAATAAAATGACCGCATGGCCGTGCGGCCCTACAGGACGGCCGCTGTAAAACCGCGCGATTTTACGAATCCAACGGCCGCGACCGAAACCTATCCTCATCCCATTTTTTCGGATTATCCATAACATAATATATTGTTTGATGCGATGATACGATTCGTCATTCCGAATGATATGATCGTGAAAATTAGGCTGCTACAATGGGTTTAGGCGATTGAATTTTGGAATGGCCGAGCCAGTTTCATCAATCCAATCATCAATGGCACGAATGGCGGCCGATTTGAAACCGGCGATGAACGATGAAATGGATTTGGGTTTTCGGATATTTTTCGGCGGAACGGCGCCGGATTTTGGCTGTAAAATCGCACGGCCGTGCGATTCTACGCCGCGCGATTCTGCCGAACCATCCGATTTTCCCGCGATGTTGTCAATCCCCACAATCCCGTGCAAATGGTTCGGCATCACCACAAATTCATCACAAAAAAATCCCCCTCGGATTTCAAATGATTTGAACCATTCCTTTTGAACGATTTTCCCAAAATCGCTGCATATTATTTTGTCATTCCGAATATCACCAAAATAATATTCCCGACCCGCTGAAACTATGGTAATAAAATACAAGGCATCGGCGGAATAATCCCAGCCTTTTAATCGGCGCGAACCGCCACGGAATTTGTTTTTAAATCGTTCGATTTTGGGATGGTTTGAATACGCCGTGCAATATATGTTTTTTGATGGGTAAAAATCACGACGGTCTTGTAAAATCGCACGGCCGTAGAATCGCACGGCCGTGCGATTCCTCATTATGAATGGTTTATAATAAAATGACCGCACGGCCGTGCGGCCCTACGAAACCGCCGCCGCCAGATTACGCCGCCGTTTGGTTTCATTTGATTTTTTTTTGGGGTGGAAATTGCACGGCCGTGCGATTAAAACCAGATTAAACCGCGTAATATAAATAATGAATCGCACGGTCGTGCGATTTTACAAGCGATTCACAAACCACATTTCAATTTCCCCCTTCCCCTTCGCCGCAATTTTCCCACGGCTTTCGAACGAAAAATGCGGGTCGTTTTTCAAAATCGCGTAGGTATCCTGCGAGACGTTCACCTTGCCCACTTCACCGCTGCTTTCCATCCGGCTGGCGGTGTTCACGGTGTCGCCCCATATATCGTACTGGAATTTTTTGACGCCCACGATGCCCGCCACCACTGGCCCCGTGTGGATGCCGATGCGCACCTCAAAAAACGGCAGCCCCTGATTCATCTTTTTCTGCTTGCCCGCTTTCACCACTTCGGCCATTTCCAAGGCGGCCAGCGCCACGTCTTTGGCGTGGGTGGAATTGGGCGCGGGCAGCCCACCCGCCGCCATATACGCATCGCCGATGGTCTTGATTTTTTCAATGCCGTATTTCTCGCAAATCTGGTCAAATTCGGAAAAGCATTGGTGTAAATCTTTCACCAAATCTTGCGGGCTCAAGATTTCGCTCATCGCGGTAAACCCCTTGAAATCAGTAAACAACACCGTTACTTGCTCGATGAGTTGAGCATCGGAATGGCCTTTTTCTTTCAGTTCGTCGGCCACTTCTTCCGGCAGGATGTTCAGCAGCAAATCTTCGCTGCGTTGTTTCTCTTTCCCGATGCGGTTGCGCTGAGTAAAAAACACACCCGCAAAAAGCAATACCACCGCAAAACCGCCCATAAAACTATTGCGAACCAGCTTCTGACGGCGCAGTTCTTCGGCGGCCAGCGCGTCTTTTTTCTCCTGTTCGGCTTGGGCGGCGGCTTCCTTTTTGTCAAAATCATATTGCATTTCCAGCCGCGTGAGTTCTTCGGTATTGGCCTCATTGAAAATGGAATCTTTTAGGGTGGTCAATTGCTCAAAATAAATCAATGCTTTGCTGTTATTCCCAATGGATTTATACGAAGAATAAAGGCATTCGCAAGCCGTTTTTTGTTTGGAAAAAGAACCTGTTTCTTCGGCCAGTTTCAATCCTTTTTTACATTGCTCAATGGCTATCTGATAATCACCACGATTTCGATAAATAATTCCAATATTATTGAAAGCACCAGCAATACCATTTTTATCGCCTGTTTCTTGCGAAATTTTCAAAGATTTTTGAAAGTATTGAAAGGCTTTTTCAATATCATTTAAATCCTGATAATTCGTGCCGATATTCATTGCGGCTTTTGCCATTTCGGTTTGATTGTGGATTTCCGAAAAGAGCTGGAAACTGCGTTGATAATAGTCTTGCGCCGTGGCATAATCGCCCATATCGGAAGTGATGATGCCTAAGTTGTTCAGCGAGCTGGCGATACCGTATTTTTTCCCGATTTTTTGATCCATCGCGAGGCTTTTTTCAAGATATTCCAAAGCCGTGGGATAATCGTCCTGCGCATAGTAAAGCAAACCAATATTGTTGGTGGCATTGGAAATCCCCACTTGATTCCCGATTTCCTCGTTGATGGTGAGGTTCTGCTGGTAATGGTCGAGCGCTTTGGGAAAATCGCCCACCCGACTGTACACATTCCCGATTTTGTTCAAGGTGTTGGCCACGCCGCTGCGGTCGCCGATTTCTTGGCGGATGGCCAAAGCGCGCTGGTAATACTCCAAAGCTTCGGAATAATTTCCTTGCACCTTCTGCGCCACACCCAGCGTGTTCAGCGCGGCGGAAGCTTCTTTTTCCAGTCCCTTAGATAGGGCAAATTTATACCCCAAATTGGCGAGGTACAACACCGAATCTGGCTGGCTGTAGAGGTAATTCTGCCAAGACAAATCATCGAGGGCTCTCAGGCGGATGGAGTCGGATTTGGTTTCATTCTGCCAAATGTTCCAAAGTGAATCGGCGGAGGATTCGGGCTGGCTGATGAGCGGGAGGGCGGCAAAAAAAATCCCAAAAATGAAAAGAATGGATTTTATCAAAGCGGCGATTAGTTTTATTGTGAGCGGGCATCGGCTAACTTAGGGAATTTTGGAATGGGTCGTAGAATTGCGTGGCCGTGTAGAATCGCACGACCCTGTAGAATCGCACGGGCGTGCGATTTTACAAATGGTCGCGCTGGACAGCAAAACCGATAATTAATCAACCACCCACTCCAAATAATTATCGCGCGAAATGGTTTCAAAATGTGCATCGAGATACCCCTTTTTCCAACCACTTGGCACTTTCACTTTTTCAAAGAAAAACCATCTTATTTCGTTTGAGATTCTGAAGGATTTGCCTTTTCAGAAAATCCATAATAGCGTCATTGGACTGACGCAATTTAGCTAAATTGCGCCAATGGAATGACGCAATTATAAAACTTATACTGTCTATTTATTGAATTGTTTGTTTTTAGATTACCTCCACACCATCATCATCTTTTCCCTTCGTCCGCTTCTTTTCCAAGTAGCCAGTCGCCTTTGGGATTTCTTGACAGAAAGACGTTTTCTCAATATACGGTGTGATTTTTCCGCCTTTCATCAAACCATTCAGCGTCCACAAATCTTCCATATCGGCCGCTTCGGTGAATTGCGCTTGCGGAAATTTCTATCCTAAAAAATGCTATTTTACTAACTCTGTTTTCAAAAAAGAAAATGAAACTTTTAGACAAACAAAGTGGTAAAAAAATAGCGATATTCAGAAAAATCTGAAACTTTCACCTGATTAAAAAAATGATGAAAACATCTTTAGAATGGTATCGCAATAGTTTCAATATCCCTAAAAACCTTGGCAATGATTTTCTTGCTTTTGCCCCAATCGTAAAGTTGCCCTTTTATTTTGACGGCAATTTTCACTTCTCTAAAATCGTCATTGTCTTGAATGGAAAGCACCAGCCGCCCTTCCCAGCTCCACAGGTCGGACGGCACTTTGGCGGTGAAAACGATACCGTCCGCCGCCGCTTCCGACGATTCGATGGGAAACCCGTTTTTAGCCAGCGCACATAAAGATTTCACTATCAATTCTTGGATGGTGGGTCGCAGATTTCTCGTCTGGCTTTTGCCAGTGCTGATTCCCGTTTTTTGATAAATGGGCACCAAAACGCTGCCCAGTTTCGAGGCGGACACCCCGCCCATCAGCGAACCGAAAGCCAAATCGGCCAGCTTCAAATACTCATCCGCCGAAATTTTTTGACTGGATTGTTCGGCAAACTGGGCAATCATCTTTCGAACGTCGGAATGTTTGGGCAAAAAATCAAAGCGCTTTTCGGTTTTCCAGTCGCCGGAAGGAGGGGAAGGTGTGGGCAGTTCCCCGCCGGCCACTTGGGTGCCGCAGTGGGAGCAAAATTTGCCGATGACTTTTTGGCCGCAATTATGGCAATACATTTTTCGAGAGGTTTATAATACCGTTTTATTGAGAACCGATTTCAGAAATGTGGTCAAAAATATTCAAATTTCCGCCGCTTCCAAAATCAACATCTTCACTACGCCTATATCAATTTCCCCTATATTTTGATATAAAATCTGCCGGATTTTTTTATGATTCGTTTTATCAAAAAACGCCTGATTTTCAAACACAAAACCTTGGGTAAAACCTAAAGCCACTCCCTCCGAAATTCCGCCCCACGGAACGGAGGCCGGCCAGATAAAAGCGATGCGCTTTTTCAGATAATAAAACGGAACGTTGAAGGCTAATTTTTCGCGGACTTGTGGCAGTGTTTCTAAGATGATGGAGCGCAGCCGCAACACTATTTCACGTTCGTCTTCAGGGAGTTGCGCGAACAAATCATCCACATCTTTGTATTTAACCTTCTGTGGATTGCCCATTCAATTTTCCACAAGTTTTGCGCCCAGACCGACAACCGACAACCAACAACTAATCACTTTCCCCATCCTCCGCCTTCGGCCTCTCCATCTCCCGTATCTTCACGTTCAGCATTTTGATTTTTTGCTGCAACCCTTCGATATTTTCCTTTTGCCGGTCAATTTTTTGCTGCGCATCTTTCAACAATGGACTTTTGGGATTGCCACTGAAAAAACTCAAATTGGTTTCCGATTGGCGCAGCTCATTTTCAGCCTCTTCCAAGGTTTTGCGCATCGTTTGCCGCTCGCGTTTCAAATCCGATGAACCGCCTTGGCTCAGGCTTTCCATCTTGTTTTCGTAGCGGATGCGCTGCGATTCGGCGCGGTCCAAATCAATGGCATTGAATTTCGCGTCCAACACCTTGTTGAACTCGCTCTCGATTTTGTTTTTCCCGCGCGGTACCGGCCCGATGGATTTCCACTGGCCAATGATTTTTTTCAGTCCTTTTATGGTTTCCTTTTGTTGGTCTTTTTCTATCGAAAAGTTCTTCAACTCTTCTAGCACCCCTTTTTTGACATCCAAATTGTTCTCAAAAACTTTGTCTTTTTCCTTGTTTTTGTTCGATAATCTGTCAAAAAAATAATTGCAAGCGGAACGGAATTTTTTCCAGATTTTCTCTTCCTGCGAGCGTGGCACAAAGCCCGTCCGTTTCCATTCCGCTTGCAAATATTTCAATTCATTCGCCGCGTAGTCCCAGTCTTCGCTGTCTTTCAGTTCTTCGGCTTGCGCCAAAAGTTCGTTTTTGCGGTCGATGTTTTCCTGAAATTCTTGCTTGCGGTTTTTATAGAAATTATTTTTCGCCGTTCTGAAAGTTTTGTTGAACTCTCGGAATTGCTCCCAAAGTGCATCATTTTCAGGGTGGTGCGCGCGGCCAATCTTGCGGAAATTATCTTGAAAATCATTTAATTTCTGCATCGCTTTTTGCCACTGCGAATGCGAATCGTGCCTTTCGTTCACAAACGCTTCCATATCTTTCAGAAGCGCTTTTTTCCGTTCGATTTGTTCGTCGCCCTGCTCGCGCAGTTTTTCAAAATGGGCATCGCGCTTTTTGTGCAACTTCTTGGTAGCCAGTTGAAAGCGTTCCCAAAGCGGCTCGCGGAATTCGCGTTCCACCGGCCCGATGCGCTTCCATTCTTTGTGCAGTTTGTTCAGCGCTTCAAACACCGCGCGGCCGTAATCCCGCTCGTCCAGCGCCTCGGCTTTCCCTATCAATTCCTCTTTCTGCTCGCGGTTTTTGCGATAGTCGAGGTCGCGCAGCTCCTTGTTTATTTTTATGAATTCATAAAAATTGTCCACGTGATGGTGGTACGTCCGCCATAAATCACCGCTTTCCGTGCGCGGCACTGGCCCGGTGGCGCGCCATTCCTCTTGGATGGCATTGAATTCCTTGAACGTCTTCCCGATGGACTCCTCTTTGGTCAGGATTTCTTTGATGCTTTCGATCAGCCCTTGTTTTTTTAGAAGGTTGTCGTCCAGCACTTTACGCTTTTCGTCAAAATGTTTTTTGCGCTGGTGGCGATACACGCCGAACAGTTGCCGGAATTTTTCCCGCAGCGGCTGTTCGTAGCGGAAATCCATTTCCGCCCCGCCGCCTTCTACAAATTCCGCCAGCTTTTCTTTCCGCTCCTCGTTCAGTTGTCTCAGCAGGTTTTTGCGGATAGCTTCGACGCGGTCGCGCAGCTTCTCAACCGGCTCGTCCTGAATAAGTTGCTCGGCTTCTTTCACCAGTGCGGCGGGCGATAGTTCGGCGTAGTCGGGCGTGGCAGGTTCGTGCTCATCGGCCTCCTCGTCCTCGTCGGAATGCACGTCCTCGGTCTCATCGTCGGCTTCCAGTTCTTCATCGGAAAGCTCCTCGGGATTGCCCACGATGGACGCTTCCGCCACATCAGCTTTCTTGTTCTTTTCGTCCAAAAGCGCGGCAGTTTCCAGTTCTTCGTCCGAATCCTTGGCTGCTTTTTCCTCGCTTTTTTTCGGTTCCGGCTCTTTGAATTCCGGTTCGGAGGATGGAATTTCCTCCTCGCTCTTCACTTGGGTGTCCGTTTCTTCGGCGTCGTGTTCTTCTATTTGCACCTCGCCCTCAAGTGTAGTGTCCTCATTTTTAGAGGTTTGAATTTTGTCGTCGCGGATTTCCGTTTCCGCTTTTTCTTCGTTTCGGTTTTCCATTGCAGATTTTTCCTTTGTCGCAAAAGTATCATTCTGCCAAATATCCCACGACTTTTCCGCTTGCAATTGCAGCATTTCCAAACCATTTTTGATGGTCGCGCCATTTTCTTTCGCTTGGCGCAGAAAAGTTGTTTCCTCGGGATTGTAAATCAAATCGTAAAAAAGATACCGTGCATTTACATTTTTCAATGACAATGGCGGCACTTCATTTATATTGGGAAAAGTACCCAGCGGCGTGGTATTAATTATTAAAAAATAGTCATCCAAATTATCCGAAGCCGTTTCATAATTCCATTGATTTTCATTCGGGTTTCGGCTTACTTTTTTATACAAAACACCCAACTTTTCCAAAGCAAAATCCACCGCATCCGAAGCGCCGCCTGTTCCCAAAATCAAAGCCTTTTTATGATGATTTTGCAACAGCGGTTTCAAACTTTCTAAGAATGCATAATAATCTGAATTGAAGCCTATTAATTTTCCGTTTGGCATTTTCGTAACCACATTCACCGCACCTATCTTTTCCGCTTCCGATGAAATTTCATCCAAAAATGGCAGCACTTCTTTTTTATAAGGAATGGTAACATTCACACCTTTCAAATCAGGATATCTTTTCCACAAAAGCTTAATTTCTTGAATATCATTTAATTCAAAATTTTGATAAGAAAAGTTTGATAAAGAAAGTTGCTGAAATTTCCTTTCAAAATAATCTTTGGAAAAAGAATGTATCAGGGATTTTCCGATGAGGCCAAATTGCACGGTGGGATTTTTTTGTGATGAAAAATAATGGCCGCCGAATAGATTTTTTTTTTGAATAATCAGGCGGGCTGTCGAAAACGGCGCACAGACTTGCGAGCCACGCGCTGATTGGCGTGCCACAAATCATACTGAGTTTGCAGGTCAATCCAAAATTCCGCTGTGGTGCCAAAGGCTTCCGACAATTTAATGGCCATATCCGGCGAAATACGCGCCCGTCCGTTTAACAAAGACGAAAACTGGTTGCGCGAAACGTTGAGGCCGGCCGCCACTTCGGTTAGGGTCAGGCCGAGCGGTTCTATGCAATCATATTTCAAAATTTCGCTGGGGTGGGCGGGTTTCATTTGCATATTCATTATTTAGATTTTGCTTATCTCAAAATTCACTTGCATTGCTAACGGCGATGTTTCTGGACTGTGTCTGTTATTATATGATTTTGCCACTAAGGCACCAAGAACACGAAGTTCATACAATTTGGAAATAGCTTTTTTAAATCAGTAAAATAAAAACCTTTGTGCCCTTTGCGTCTTTGTGGCTATAAACTAAAGGCAAATTAAAAAAGCGGTTCAATAAAAAAACATCTTGTTAAAATAAACCTCGCGAAGATAAAACCCGCCAATCCCCCGCTCCTTTTATCTTAGCCGCTCATTTCCATTTTTATGAAAAAGATACTCGTGGCCAACCGCGGCGAAATCGCCTTGCGCATAATGAAGTCCGCCCGCGAAATGGGCATCCAAACCGTGGCCGTCTATTCCGAGGCCGACCGCGAATCGCCCCACGTCAAATACGCCGATGAAGCGGTGTTGCTGGGCCCGCCGCCTTCCAACCAAAGTTATCTGGACGGCGACAAAATCATCGAATTCTGTCAAAAACTGAAGGTGGACGGCATCCACCCCGGCTATGGGTTTCTGTCGGAAAATGCGGCCTTCGCGGAAAAAGTGGAGAAATCTGACATCACTTTCATTGGGCCGAGCGCTGAAAGTATGCGGATAATGGGCGACAAACTTTCCGCCAAGGAAGCCGCCAAAAAATACGACATCCCGCTGGTGCCAGGCACCGAGGGCGCAATCGACGATATCGAAGAAGCCAAAAAAATCAGCGCGGAAATCGGTTTTCCCATATTAATAAAAGCATCGGCGGGCGGCGGCGGCAAGGGGATGCGCATCGTGAAAAACCAAGAAGAATTTGAAGAACAAATGAATTTGGCGGTTTCCGAAGCGAAGTCCGCTTTTGGCAACGGCGCGGTGTTCATCGAAAAATATGTGACCTCGCCGCGCCACATCGAAATCCAAGTTTTGTGTGATAAACACGGCAACCGCGTCCATCTTTTTGAGCGCGATTGCAGCATCCAACGGCGGCATCAAAAAGTAATCGAAGAAGCGCCGTCCGCCGTTTTGTCGGATGAATTGCGCGCCGAAATGGGCGAAACCGCCCTGCGCGTGGCCGAAAGTTGCGACTACATCGGCGCGGGCACGGTGGAGTTCATTTTTGATGAAAACCACAATTATTATTTCTTGGAAATGAACACCCGCTTGCAGGTGGAACATCCTGTAACAGAAATGATTACGGGCGTGGATTTGGTGAAGGAGCAAATCAAAGTGGCGCGCGGTGAAAAGTTGTCATTCGCGCAAAGCGACCTGAAAATTAACGGCCACGCGATGGAAGTGCGGGTGTATGCCGAAAACCCGCGCGAAAATTTTATGCCCGACATCGGCCGCCTGAAAACCTACGAACGGCCGCACGGCCCCGGCGTCCGCGTGGATGACGGTTTCGAGGAGGGGATGCAGATTCCCATCCACTACGACCCGATGATTTCCAAACTCATCACCCACGGCAAAGACCGCCAAGAGGCCATCGACCGGATGATTCGCGCCTGCGAAGATTACCGCATCGTGGGCGCGCAGACCACGCTGCCCTTTGGCACTTTTGTGATGAAAAACGAGCATTTTGTCAGCGGAAATTTTGACACCCATTTTATAGACAACTACTTTTCGCCCAGCGATTTAGATTCTAAAAACGAGCAGGAGGCAGAAGTGGCGGCTTTGGCCTTGGCATATCTTTTGGAAAAACAGAAGTCAAACAACGGCGCGGCCCGAAATGGAAAATCAAAAACGGGTTCGCGCTGGAAAAAGAACCGCACTCTATGAAACGCTTTATTTTTGGAATTGCTCTAACTCTCTGTTTTTCAAATCTTTTTGCGCAGCCGCAAGACCTCAAAGATTCCATCGTACAATACGTGAACAAGACCAGCCGCGAGGTGATGGACGCCATTATCGTGGACGGCGACACCATTCCCATTATGATTTTGGATGAGGTCTTGTTTGTGGATCGGCCGAGTTTTAATTCCGATGAAGCGCGCCGACGCTATTATATATTGAGAAGGAAAACTTTAAAAGTATATCCGTATGCGGTGATTGCCGGCAATAAATTGGACAGTTTGAACCTCGAATTGGCCGAAATCGATAGCAAAAGAAAGCGCAAAAAAAGGGTCAAAGAATTGCAAGATTATTTGGAACAAAAATTTGAACCGGAATTGAAGGAATTGACGCGCACCGAAGGGCAAATTTTATCCAAATTGGTGTATCGCGAAACGGGGCTGACCACCTACAATCTCATCAAAGAATACCGCAGCGGCTGGAACGCTTTCTGGTGGAACACGGCCGCGCATTATTATGATATTGATTTGAAAACACCCTACGACCCCGCCAACGATGAGGAGGATCGATTGATTGAAAACATCTTGCAACGGGCTTTTCTCAATGGGTTGGCAAAGGAGCGGCAGCCGATTACGAAGTTGTGATTTAAAGAAGTTTAAGCAAATATTTTCTTACGGTCGGGTAGCTTTTCCAAAGTTCTAAACTTTGGAAAAGCTATTTTTTTGGACAACCTGAACCCTGCCGGCCTCCACATTCTCTACTTTTGCCCGCTTATGAAAAAAACCGTCCTTACGCTTTTCGTCGCGCTTTCTTTTTTTCTTTCCAATGCGCAACCCGCTGGCTCTCAGTCCTCCACCGACATCCTCCACGAACTCAAAAAACTGCAAAACCCCGCGCGGGTGCTGTATTTGGCCGCCCATCCCGATGATGAAAACACGCGGATGATTAGTTGGCTGGTGAACGGCGTGGGCGCGAACACGGCCTACCTTTCACTGACGCGCGGCGACGGCGGCCAAAATCTCATCGGCACGGAACTCGGTGCCAAGCTGGGCGTGCTGCGGACGCAGGAATTGATGCAGGCCCGCCGCATCGACGGCGGCACGCAGTTTTTCACCCGCGCGGTGGATTTTGGCTACAGCAAAACCGCCGAAGAAACGCTCGAAAAATGGGGTCGCGAAGAAGTGCTTTCCGACGTGGTTTTCGTCATCCGCAAATTCCGGCCAGACGTGATTATCACCCGCTTTCCGCCCGACAGTCGAGGTGGTCACGGCCACCACACCGCCTCTGCAATGCTGGCCCTCGAGGCCTTTGAAAAAGCGGCGGACAAAAACGCTTTTCCTGAACAGTTGAGTTTGGTAAAAACGTGGCAGCCGCGTTCCGTTTATTGGAATGCCAGCACTTGGTGGAACCCGAAATTGGACAGCATCGTGCACAACAATCCCGATTATTTGGTCGCCGAAGTGGGCGGGTATAATCCGCTCTTGGGAAAATCGTATAACGAACTGGCCTCGCTCAGCCGGACGCAGCACAAGAGCCAAGGCTTTGGCGTATCGGTGGCGCGCGGCTCGCAAATGGAATATTTGCAGCATCTAAAAGGCGAAAAATTGAGCGGAAATTTGTCGAATGTTTTGACCCAAAATTGGAGCGGTTTCGGTTTTAAAAAGGGTGATGAACTATTGGATGAAATCATTCAAAATTTTTCAGTACAAAAACCTGAGAATTCTTTAGGGAAGTTGATACAACTAAAAAATGAATCTACGCAGATTTCCGATGAAACAGAGCGCCACTATTTTCAAGCAAAAATGGATGCGGTTATCTGGAATATTTTAGGAATGAACGCCGAGCTTTTGGCGGGTGAAAATTATTACGCCAAAGGCGCGGAAATTCCTTTAACGCTGGAAATCATCAACCGTTCTTCGGTGCCGGTTTCTTTGCAAAAATTGAAAGTGGCCAATCAAGATTTTGCGTTGAATGAAAAACTTTCCTCCAATGAAATTTTGGAAAAGAAATTTTCTTTTTCGGGAAATGATGATATTTCTAATCCTTACTGGTTGAGAGAGAGTTACGAAAATTTGTTTGAGGTAAAAGATAAAGCTAAAATCGGTCAGCCGGAAGATTTGGCCACCGTTCGTGGCGTACTTTCAATGGAAATCAACGGGGAGAATTTTGAGTATGAAATCCCGCTGCGCCACAAATTTTCCGACCGTGTGGAGGGCGAAATCAACGAGCCGGTGTATATGATGCCGAAAGTGGTTGTCAATCCTTTGAAAAGTAACTTGATTTTTACTAAAAATGAATCGCAAAAACTGCCTTTGAAAATTCGGTTTTTTGATGATGAAATAGCAACACTTAATTTTAATACGGATGGATGGAAAATCAAACCGCCATCCATTGAATTAAAAAAACCTGAAAATGCAAATTTTACTGAAGTTATTTTAGAAATAAATCCTACGGAAAATTCGGATAACCAAAGCTTGCAAATTCAGTACGATAGTAAACCCGCGCAAAGTCTGACCGAAATAGACTACGACCACATCGACCCGCGCATCGTTTTGCAGCCCGCCGAGGTGAAATTGGTCAAAATGGATTTGCAAAAGCGCGGCGAAAAAATCGCTTACATTTTAGGCGCTGGCGACGAAGTGGCCGAGGCCATCGAATTGATGGGTTACGAAGTGGATATGTTGGATGAATCAAGTTTGGCCGCCGCCGACTTATCTCAATATCAAGCGGTTGTAGCGGGAATTCGCGCCTACAATACCCAAGAGTGGCTGCCCGCTTATCGCGAAAAATTGCTGGAATACGTAAAAAACGGCGGTAATTATATCGTGCAATACAATACAGCGTCCCGCGATTTATTGACCACCGACATCGGACCATATCCGTTTGAAATCAGCCGCGAGCGCGTAACGGAGGAAGATGCCGAAGTGGAGTTTTTAATGAAAAAACATCCCTTGCTCAATTCCCCTAACCGATTGACGGACAACGATTTTGAAGGCTGGGTGCAGGAGCGCGGATTGTATTTCGCGGGCGAATGGGACGAGAAATACCAAACCCCTATCGGCTGGCACGACGAGGGTGAACCGACCCGCAACGGCGGCCTGCTCATCGCGGATTATGGCGAGGGCGCGTTCGTTTACACGGGCATATCTTTTTTCCGCGAATTGCCCGCTGGGGTGGCGGGGGCTTACCGTCTTTTAGCCAATATTTTGAGCTATCAAAATCCTACACCAAATGGCACAAAATAAAATCTTTAATAATTGGCGGCAATTGTACACTTTGGTTTTGGCATTTTTAGTGATACAATTGATTTGCTATTTTTTCATCACTATTTATTATAATTGATGGCCACGCTCGACTGGATTGTGCTGTTCGCCACGCTCTTTGCCATTGTCGGGTTCGGCGTGTGGAAAACGCGACAAAAACAGACCGCCGACGATTACCTGCGCGGTGGCAACCAGATGAATTGGTTCACCATCGGACTGTCGGTAATGGCCACGCAGGCCAGCGCCATCACGTTTTTGAGCGCGCCGGGCCTCGGCTACGAAAAAGGGCTGCGCTTCGTCCAGTTTTATTTTGGGCTGCCGCTGGCGCTCATTCTCATTTCCGCTTTTTTCATCCCGATTTATTACCGACTGAAAGTTTATACAGCTTATGAGTTTTTGGAAAAAAGGTTCGATTTAAAAACGCGACTTTTAGCGGCTTTTTTGTTCTTGGTGCAAAGAGGTTTAGCGGCGGGATTGACCATATTCGCACCGGCCATAATTCTCTCCACATTATTGGGTTGGAATCTCAATTTTACCAATCTTTTTGTAGGTATTTTGGTGATTATTTATACGGTGAGTGGCGGCACAAAAGCGGTGAGCCTGACCCAAAAGTGGCAGATGGGCATCATCCTGTTGGGAATGGGTTTGGCCTTCGGAATTTTGGTCTATAAAATCAAACAGTTCACGGATTTCGGTTCGGCGCTGCAACTGGCGGGTTCCGTGGGGCGTATGGAAATTTTGGACTGGGATTTTGACCTGAACGAACGCTACACCGTTTGGAGCGGACTGACGGGCGGACTGTTTCTCGCGCTCTCCTATTTCGGCACCGACCAAAGCCAGGTGCAGCGCTACTTGACGGGAAAAAATATCAAAGAAAGTCGGCTCGGTTTGATGTTCAATGCGATTATAAAAATCCCGATGCAGCTTTTTATTTTATTTACGGGAGTGCTGGTTTTTGTATTTTATTTATATGAAAAACCGCCCATATTTTTTAATGAAACGGCGGTAGAAAATGTGGAAGGTGAAATCTATCAAGAAAAGATTCAGGAATTGAACGGAAAGTTTGATGCTAATTATCAAGAATTACAAGCAAATCGAGTCAATTATGAAAACGCTATTCAAAGCGGAATTTCGGAAAAGAATGATTTAGCCAAAGAAAATTTTAAAAATAGTCTGCAAAACGATTTGCAAATCCGCAACGAGGTGAAGCAAGTTTTGGCGGAATCCAATCCCGATTTCAAAATCAAGGATACCAATTATGTTTTCCTCGTTTTTGTAATGGATTATTTGCCCATCGGGATTGTGGGGTTGATTATCGCGCTGATTTTCTCCGCCGCGATGAGTAGTACGGCGGGCGAGCTAAACGCCTTGGCTACCACTACTTCGGTAGATTTCTACAAACGATTTTATAAAGGCGAAATGACGGAGAAAAAACAAGTTTGGATGTCCAAACTGTTCACGGTTTTGTGGGGCGGTTTGGCGATTTCTTTCGCTTTGGCGGCGCAGCTTTTTGATAATCTCATCGAAATGGTGAACGTACTCGGTTCGCTATTTTATGGAACTATTTTGGGGATATTTTTAGTGGCGTTTTTTATTAAAAAAATAAAGGGAAACGCGGTTTTTATCAGCGCCTTGATTGCAGAAAGTATCGTGCTTTTGATTCACTTTGGGCAAGTGTATGAGATTCCGTTTTTCTTGAATTTTAAGGTGGAATATCTGTGGTATAATGTGATTGGTTGTGCACTGGTTGTGTTGTTTTCCTTACTGTTTTCTACTACAAATATTTTTGCCACAAAGGCACAAAGACACTAAGTTAAGTTGTTAGATTAATAGTAGGATTTAGCGACCGCTTGATGAATAAAAAAATAAAAATGTTGTACAATTTCAATGGTAAAATCCTTGATGGAAAAACGATAGAATTATCTATACAAAATCGTGCGCTGAACTACGGCGACGGCCTTTTCGAAACGATGAAGTTTGCGCACAACCGCATCAACTTTTGGGAAGACCATTATTTCCGCTTGATGAGTTCGATGCGGATTTTACGGATGGAAATCCCGATGGCATTTTCACCCGAATTTTTGGAAGATGAGATGCGTAAAACTTTGCAGGCCAATGATTTGGAAGGCAAGACTGCGCGGGTAAAATTGCTGGTTTTTCGCATGGAAGGGGGATTCTACACACCGGAAAATTCCGGTGTAGATTTTTTAATCACCGTTTCCGAATTGGAAAATCCCAAATACGAGCTGAATGATGAAGGTTTGGAAATCGACCTTTTCAAGGATTATTACAAACAAGCGAGTTTGCTTTCCAACCTTAAAACTACCGCCGCCACGCTTTATACGGTGGCTTCCATTTTTAAAAAAGAAAACGGTTTTGACGAGTGTATCTTATTGAACGACAATAAGATGGTGGCCGATTGCATCAGTTCCAATTTATTTTTGGTGAAGGAAAAAACTGTGTTCACGCCGCCGCTTTCGGACGGTTGTTTAAAAGGCGTGATGCGAAAGCAAGTCATCGGACTTCTCCCAAAAATCGGTTTTGAAATCAAGGAGGAAAGTTTTTCACCGTTTGAGTTGCAGCGCGCGGATGCGGTGTATTTGACCAATGCTATCCACGGCGTTCAGTGGGTGAAAAAATACCGCAAGAAGGATTTTGAAAAAGGGCTGGCGGAGGAGTTGGTGCATAAAATTAACTTGAAGGCGGCGTTGGGGTAGGTTTTCGGCCAGCTTTTCCAAAATTTGGAACTTTGGAAAAGTTTGAAGACCTCACCCCCGGCCCCTCTCCTTTAGGAGAGGGGTGACACAATGGAAAAGCTGGGTTTAAAATTTTCGAAAATCAAAGAGAGTCGGTAAGCGAAGTCTCGCTTATTGGTTTTTCATCCGCTCCACCATCTGAAAAACGGCAGGACAAACCTCCACGTTCTTGCGGGTCAAATCCAAAATCTGGTGCATCCGGTTGCGGTCGGTGTGGGGGAACTCGCGGCAGGCTTTGGGGCGGTTTTCATATACAGAGCAGTAATTGTCCGAACCCAAAAAAGGGCAGGGGACGGACTGCAAAACGAAGTCGCCGTCCTCGTCCACGCGGAGATATTTTTCGATGAAATCCGCCGCTTTCATTTTGAAATGTTTGGCGAGCCGATCGATGTCTTTATCCGTAAAAAGCGGGCCGGTGGTCTTGCAGCAATTGGCGCATTCCAAACAGTCGATTTCCGCGAAAGCGGCCGAATGCGCGGCGTGAAATTCGGTATCCAATTTTTTGGGAGGCCACTTTTTCAGACGCTTGAAAAAAGCGCGGTTCTCCTTTTTTTGAGAATGAGCCTGCCGGCTGAATTTTTCAAAATCCATCATTTGCCACGGCCTTGCAACACTATTAAAACGGTGTAAATCAACACTTTGAGGTCGTTGAAAAGGTTGATGTTTTCGATGTAAATGATGTCGTATTTCAGCCGCTGAATCATCTCCTGCACGTTTTCGGCATAGCCAAATTTGACCATCCCCCAACTGGTGATGCCGGGTTTTACTTTCAGAACGTGTTTGTAATGCGGCGCCACCATCTGGATGCGCTCGATGTAAAAAGGGCGCTCTGGCCGCGGCCCCACGATGGACATTTCGCCGAGGATGACGTTGACAAACTGCGGCAATTCGTCGATGCGGTATTTGCGCATAAAGCGCCCCCATTTGGTGATGCGCGGATCATCTTCCGAGCTAAGTTGCGGGCCGTCTTTTTCGGCATCGCGCGCCATCGAACGGAATTTTAGGATGTCGAATCGTTTGCCATTCAGGCCCACGCGCTGTTGGCGGAAAAATATGGTGCCGGGGCTGGAAAATTTCACCATCAACATTGAAAAAAGAAAAACGGGCGAGAGCAAAATGAGGACGACGATGGATACTGAAACATCGAAAAAACGCTTGACGACGCGCTGCCATAGCGGGGCCAGTTCGTGATTGATTTCGATAAGTGGCGCAGTACCAATGGATTGCATCCGTACTTTGCCGGAAATGATGTCGTAGGTGTCGGGGATCATCTTCACCTTAACGTCCGTGCCTTCCAAAATATTGATGATGGTTTCCAGCTTTTCGTGCTCGGATGATTCGATGGCGATGATGACTTCTTCCACGTTTTTTGCGGCGATGATTTTCGGCAAATTTTCGTGTGAGCCAAGGTGTTCCAACTTCTGTTTTACCAAAAACTGAATATTGTTATGCACGCTGGCGAACCCCACGAAATAGTGGCCGTCCGCCGTCTCGGTGGACATTTCGCCATATAAATCCGCCGCTTTTTGATTGCTGCCCACCAGCAAGGTGTTGAAAACCAGCTTGCCCCGCCGGATGCGCCGCGCCGTGCCACTGCTGATAAGAAATCGCGCGCCCGCCGTAAACAGGAATTGGCTGACGAAATACATCAAAAAGCCCCGGTAATAATCGGTGTAATTGCCGACCCAGTCATCTAAAATGAGGGCGAAGAAAACCACTACGCTCCCCAACAGCGCGGCGTTGAAAGTGTAGATGATTTCTTTGAGGCGCGAACGGCGGTAGATGTCTTTGTAAAACCCCGTGATAAGATACACCACCACCCAAAAAACGGGCAGGAGGACGAGGCCGTAAACATACGTTTCGTTGAAGCGGATTTCCGCCAAGGGGATGGGCGCTGGCTCGATGTAAACCCGCCGGAAAACGTAGAGCGCCGTGTAGGCGGCGATGGCGGCGTGCGCATCTCCAAAAACGTAAATCAGGACTTGCCGGACGGGTTTTTTTTGGGAATTCAATACACCAATTTTAGATTGTCCAGCCAGATCCGGCCCTCGCCCGTTGCCGCGTCATAATTGGAGCGCACGAAGATTTTATATTCCGTGGCGCCTTGGTTTCCACTCACTTCGGCCACCAAGTTCACATATATTTTGTTCCAGTTTTCTTTGGGGTTCACCGTCAAAGTAGGGGCGGGGATGACCTGCGAAGGCGTGAGGGCAAAGACGCCGACGGTAAAGGGCACTTCACATTTATAGCTCATTTCCAGCCATACGTTGGTGCCGCCTTTCGGCAAATCGTAGGGATTCACGGTGGTTATTTCAGACAAGCCCCCCGCTTCGGAAACGTACATAACACCCGCGCTGCCGTTGATTTCGCTGGGTTTTTGGGGGTTGGTGAAAATCTCGTTCGGGTCGCTGGTTTTTAGGATTCCCGTATCGGCCTGCACGCTGCGTTCCAAATTGAGTCCCGTGCCATCAAAATCTTCCAAAATTTCTACCGTGGATAATCCGCTGTAGCGCGTAGTCCGCTCGCTGTCAGATAATTGCAAAGTGTCCGCGCCGATGGCCGCTTCGTCAAAATCCACGGTCAGATTGATTTCATCGTAGCGCGTGTAAATGGCGCGGTTGGCGGCAATGCCGTTGGCCGTGATGCCCGGCAGGATGCGGATGTCGTTGGCGCCATTTTGCAAAAGGAGCGGAATGTACGCGGGCAGTTCATACACCGCCAGTTCCGCGCCGTTGGCGGAAATCCATACGGTGGTGATTTGGCTGTGGCAAGAACCTTCGCTGGGTTCGGTTTCCAAAAAGATTTCGGGAATCGAAATGTACAGGGGGAGCGGCGCTTTCAGCTCGTCGCGGGAACAGGCTGAAAAAATCCAAATAAAAAGAACGCACAAAAGGGCGGGGCGAGAATAGTTTTGGGCCATATTTCAGGCTATCACATTGAGGTTTAACCGAATACGATCCAGCACTTGGGTAGCTACCTCCAAAGCGCGGTGACCGTCGGCAAGGGTAACGCGCGGCGCGGCGTTTTTATTGATGGCCTCGGCAAAAGATTTCAACTCTTCCTGGATGGCGTTGGTGTGCGGCACTTCGGGTTTTTCAAAAAACACTTGCTTCTGCCTGCCGCCGCCCAGTTCCATCACCATCGCATAGGGGTTTTCGGTGTCGATGTCGTCCATCATCCGCGTCACCTCGCTTTCTTTTTTCAGAAAATCCACCGTCACATAAGCGTCTTTTTGGAAGATGCGCGTCTTGCGCATACTTTTTAAGGAGATGCGGCTGGCCGTTAAATTGGCGGTGCAGCCGTTTTCAAATTCGAGGCGCGCGTTGGCAATGTCCGGCGTATCGCTGATGACGGAAACCCCGCTGGCGCTCACGATTTTCAGCGGGCTGTCCACCAAGCTCAGCACGATGTCAATGTCGTGGATCATCAAATCCAAAACTACGGGAACATCCGTGCCGCGCGGGTTGAACTCCGCCAAGCGGTGCGTCTCGATGAACATCGGGTTTTGGATGTAATTCCGGACAGAGAGGAACGCGGGGTTGAACCTTTCCACGTGGCCCACTTGCGCCAATACGCCCGCTTCCTCGGAAAGTTGCATCAATTCTTGGGCCTGCGCCGGCGTTTCGGTGATGGGTTTTTCAATGAAAAAATGCCTCTTGCGGGCGATTGATTTTTTGGCACATTCGAAATGATCCAGCGTGGGCGTCACGATGTCCACCACATCCACTTTCGCGATCAGCTCTTCCATCGAATCGAAACGGGGGATATCGAAGGCTTTGCTAACGGCGCGCGCTATTTCAGGATTGGGGTCGTAAAATCCCGCCAAGCGATAATGCGCCGGCAATCCTTTGATGCATTTCAAATGAATCTTGCCCAAATGCCCCGCGCCCAGCACTCCGATTTTCAACATTTTCCGAAAAAATTTCGACAAAAATAAGACAGGAAACGGGGTGGGGGGGTGGGACGAGATTAGGAGGCCAAGTCAAATTGTGGAATGCTCCCATTGGAAAAGGGGAAGACTTGCATTAATTTATGATACCCGACGGCTCTTGTGGCGAAGTGGCACTTTTCTCCCCGTCTTGCGCCACGTAGTGTTTGCAAAAACGATGGATGTTCATTTTTACAAACTCCGAGGGCGAATGTCCCGCAAACCTTTTGAAATCTCGAATGAGGTGCGATTGGTCAAAGTAATTGTATTGGTAAATAAAATCCTGCCAGTCCACCTCGCTTTGGTTGGGGATGGCGGAAATGAGGTGGTTTACCCTCAGTATTTTAGAATAAAGCTGCGGGGACAACCCAATCTGCCCTCTGAACATCCTCTGAAACTGGCGCTCTGAAACACCGTTTTTTTCGGCTAGTTCTTTTATGGAGATAAAGCCGCTTTTTTGGCTTAACCTTTCTACGGTCGTTTCCAGTTTCAACCGACTTTCCGAAACCTCGCGCAGCTCGCCGAGCAAAAAATCTTCCGAGATGCGGATTCTTTCCTGGAAATCTTTGGCCAAGAAAATCTGGTCGCAAAAAGGTTCGATCCGCTTTCCCAGCAAAGAGCGCAACGAAACGGGCACGTCCGCCAGTTCGTTCACTGGAATCCCCCAGAGTTTGAAGGCCGCCCAGTGGTGGAGGTGGATGGCAAAGCCTTCGTCCAGGCCGTCCACTTCGGCCGGCTTGGTGAGGTGGCTCCGCAGGCAGGCCATCGGCATTTTGAAGGTGCTGCAGTCTTGCCAAGTGGTGTTGAAGGGTTTTTTCAGGCAGAACCCGATTTCCTGCACGGTCATCGCCGGCAGGTGGGAGGGAAATTCTTGGGCATCTTTTGCGGAATCATAACTGGTGTGCCAATAGTGGCGAACGAGGCCGCGCAGGGCGGGCTGGGGCAGGGCGGTGCGGAATTTCATAGCGCTGAATAATTGATTAACTATCTTAATGCAAATAGAATAAATAGGTAACTTTCTTATACTATAACATTTTGAAAATCAGATTCTTGAATTATAGTGTCCGATTTTTACAATCACAGCTTATTAGGACTTTGGAGTTTTGGGGCGTTAAACCAAGGTGGTTTTTCTGAGATTTTAAAAAATGTTTAATTTAAAAACCAAGAACAATGGAATGTAAACCATTTACCCAAACCGTCCCTGATTCGCGCGAAAAGCGGGGCGATGAAGTCAGCAGTGCTGGCTTTCGATTGAATACCAATCCTAAACTGACTACCATAATGAATTTTTTTACAAACCACAGCTCGGCTACGGTCGGAGCTCCAAAGGCCTCTGTTTCTCCAGGCTTTCTTCGTTCATTCACTCACCACTTGGCGGGATTCGGCTTGGCGCTGATGCTGTTGCTGGGTCTTGCCGCTCAAGCCCAAAACGATTACCAAGAACTCCAAAAACTGGTGGCCGCCGACAGAGGGGCATCTGACTTTTTTGGCCAGTCTGTTTCCATTTCGGGCGACCGGGCTATCGTAGGGGCTTATTTGGAAGACGAAGACACGGCTGGGGGCAACACTAGTGTAGCTGCCGGCTCGGCCTACATCTTTGAGCGGGACGCCGGTGGCGCCTGGCAGCAGGTGCAGAAGCTGGTCGCCTCCGACCGGGGGGCAAATGACCGGTTTGGCTATTCCGTGTCCATTTCGGCCGGCCGCGCCATCGTGGGTGCTTATCGGGAAGAAGAGGACACGGCCGGGGGAAACTCCCTTTCCGATGCCGGCTCGGCCTACATCTTTGAGCGGGACGCCGGTGGCACTTGGCAAGAGGTGCAGAAGTTGACCGCCTCCGACCGTGGGGCACTTGATAATTTTGGTTGGTCCGTCTCCATTTCGGATGGCCGCGCCATCGTGGGGGCTTATCAGGAAGATCAAGACACGGCAGGGGGCAACTTCTTTTCAAGGGCTGGCTCGGCCTACCTTTTTGAACGGGACGGCAGCGGCACTTGGCAAGAGGTGCAGAAACTGGTGGCCTCCGACCGGGGGGCAAATGACCGGTTTGGCTATTCCGTGTCCATTTCGGGTGAGCGCGCCATCGTGGGGGCTATTGAGGAAGACGAGGACACGGCCGGAGGCAACGCCCTTAACAATGCCGGCTCGGCCTACCTCTTTGAGCGGGACGGTGCGGGTATCTGGCAGCAGGTGCAGAAGCTGACCGCCTCCGACCGGGGGGTCGATGACAATTTTGGCTTTTCCGTTTCCATTTCCGGCGACCGTGCCATCGCGGGGGCTTATCAAGAAGATCAGGACACGGCCGGGGGCAATACCCTTTCTGATGCCGGCTCGGCCTATCTCTATGAGCGGGACGGGGGCGGCGTCTGGCAGCAGGTGCAGAAGCTTATCGCCTCCGACCGGGGGGCAGGTGACCTTTTTGGTTGGTCTGTCTCCATTTCGGGCGACCGCGCCATCGTGGGCGCTGTTGGGGAAGATGAGGACACGGCCGGGGGCAACTTCCTTTTCGCTGCCGGCTCGGCCTACATTTTTGAGCGGGACGGCGGCGGCGCTTGGCAAGAGGCACAGAAGCTGGCCGCCTCCGACCGAGGGGCATTTGACCAGTTTGGCATTTCCGTCTCCATTTCCGGCCACCGGGCCATCGTGGGGGCTATTGGGGAAGATGAGGACACGGCTGGGGGCAACACCCTTTCCTTTGCTGGTTCGGCCTATATTTTTGAGATGGCTGCTCTTTCCTGTACTGCACCCGTGGCCCAATGCCAAGACACCACTGTTTATTTAAATGCCAATGGGATAGCATTCATCGATTCCACTTTCCTCAACAATGGCAGTGCCGCTGCTTGCGGTTTGGATTCGTTCGCGGTTTCCCAAGCTACTTTTACCTGTGCGGATGTCGGTGCTAATTCGGTCAGCCTTTTCATTTATGATATCAACGGCGATGGCGATACTTGTGTGGCCACCGTAACGGTGGTGGATACCTTCAATACTCCCATTTTGCGGGATACGTCCATCTGCAACGGCGACAGCATCCTTTTGGCGGGGGCGTTCCAGAGGGCTTCGGGCGTGTTCACCGACAGCCTGTCTCGCCAAAGCGGTTGCGACAGCATTGTCATCACCGCGCTCACCGTGCGGCCCGCCTCCTTCACCGCGCTGACGGACAGCATCTGCAGCGGCGACAGCATTTTGCTGGGCGGGGTTTACCAAACGGCTTCGGGTGTTTTCAACGATACCTTGATGGGCGCCAACGGCTGCGACAGCGTGGTGCAGACTACTTTAATCGTGAACCCGACCTTTAACGACACCCTTACACCGATGGAAATCTGCGACGGCGATTCTGTTATGATTTTCGGCAACTTTGAAAATACGGCTGGAACATTCACGGACTCGTCCACGAGCGCGGCGGGCTGCGACAGCGTAACGACCATGGAATTGATCGTGAACCCGACTTTCAACGATACAACCGCAGCGGTACAAATCTGCCAAGGCGATTCCGCAATGATTTTCGGCAACTTCGAAACGATGGCCGGATTCTTCACCGATTCTGCGACCAGCGCGAACGGCTGCGACAGCGTCACCACGACCGAACTCCAAACCGTCCCAAACATCACAACCGAAGATACGCTCACCATCTGCGAGGGCGACACAGCGGTCATCTTCGGGATGCCGCAGACGAGGGAGGGTATGTTCACCGACACTTCCGTTTCCAGCGGCGGCTGCGACAGCATCGCCACGGTTTGCCTGATTATAAATCAAATCGACAGCACGATGCTGGCGGCCACCACCTGTGATCCCGCTATGGCGGGAACTTCCTCAATGATTTTCACAGGAAGTGATGGCTGCGACAGCGTGGTGACCACTATGACCGCTTTGTTGGCCAGCTTCAACGACACTACCGCGCCAGTGATTGTTTGCGATGGCGATTCCGCATTGATTTTCGGCAACTTCGAAAATATGGCTGGAACATTCACGGATTCCAGCACCAGCGCGGCGGGCTGCGACAGTATTACGATCACTGAGCTGATCGTAAACCCCATTTTCAACAATACCACCGCTCCGGTGCAAATCTGCCAAGGTGATTCCGTGATGATATTCGGGACTTTCCGTTCAATGGCGGGCACCTTCACCGACTCCGCACAAACGGCGGCGGGCTGCGACAGCATCACGATTACGGAACTGCAGGTGGTGCCGATGATTTCCACTAAGGACACGCTAACCATTTGCGATGGCGACACCGCCATAATTTTCGGGATGCCGCAGACAATGGCGGGCACGTTCACTGACACTTCCGTTTCCGGCGGCGGCTGCGACAGCATCGCCACGGTTTGCCTGATTGTAAATCAAACCGACAGCACTATGCTGATGGCCACCACTTGCGACCCCGCTGTGGCGGGAAGTTCCACGATGACTTTTATGGGAACGGACGGCTGCGACAGCGTGGTGACCACGGTCACAACCCTACTACCCGGCTCGAACGACACCACCGCGCCGGTGGTCATCTGCGAGGGCGACTCGGCGGTGGTTTTTGGGAACTTTGAAACGATGGCCGGCTTCTTCACGGATTCCGCAACCAATGGCGCGGGCTGCGACAGCATCACGACTACGGAACTCATCGTGAACGATACCAATATTACTATGGTGGCGGACAGCATCTGCCCCGGCGACAGCGTTTTCATCGCGGGCGCTTTCCGCGATACTGCGGGCAATTTTTCAGAAATCCTGACCAATGCCAGTGGCTGCGACAGCACCGTGGTTACGGAACTGGCTCTGCGCAACGACTCGGGCTGCACACAGCAACCCACCGGCCCCTGCGGCACGGTGGTTATTTCCGACACCAGCTTTAGGCGCAGCACCACCGTGCGGCCCTCCAACCTCAGCGGCAACTGGAACGGCGTGAACGGCAATTTGCCGCCAGTCTCCAGCTTCACCGTGCCCGTGGATACGGGGCAGCCCTACAGCTTCCCCAGCATCGACCGCGTGGACTCGGCACACGTTATCACCTCCGGCAACAACATCCGGTTCTACCGCAAATCCTTCAATTTGCAGAACAACGTGGACGTGGAGGCGCGCTTCCGCCTGAGCGTGGACGACCAAGCGGAAATCTACGTCAACGGCAAGTTGGTGACGGCCGACTACAGCTTCGGGCAGAGCACTTACAAGAGCCCGCCGCTGGACGTGATGTTCAACGCCGACGGCACGGTGGACAACCCCAATATGGGCAATGAGCCATTCGACTTCGCGACGGGCGGCGACTTGGACACCATTTTCAGAACGGGTGCCAACACCGTAACGGTGGTGGTGCGCAACTTGGCCAAGGCCACCGACCGCGGGGGCTTCAGCTTTAGGATGGACGTGGGCTGCACTGGCACGGGCGACACCGCCGCGCCGCCGTTGCCCCGCCGAGACAGCTGCGTCTCCGACACCTCTTGGCGGAAGAGCACGGTTATCACGCCTTCGAGTTTCAGCGGAACGTGGAGCGGCACCAACGGACTGCCGCCGGACAGCACCTTTACTTTGCCCGTGGATACCGGCCAGCCCTACAGCTTCCACTCTATCGACAGGGTGGCGGGCTCACACGTGATCAAGAGTGCCAATAACATCCGCTACTTCCGCAAAACGTTCGATCTGACCGAGAGCGATGATCTGGATGCACGCTTCCGCGCCACCTTCGATGACCAAGTGGAGATTTACGTGAACGGCATCAAGCTGCTGCGCGAGAATACCGTGGGCGCGAACAACGACCAGCTGCCCGCACACGACATCGCGTTCGACGGCACGGCCAAAACTTTCGTCAACGGCAACGCGGGCGGCGAGATGTACGATTTCGTGGGCACCAATGATTTGGACAGCGTTTTCCAAACGGGAACCAACACACTGACGGTGGCGCTGCGCAACTTCAGCAAGGCCAGCGACCGAGGCGGTTTCAGCTTCCGTTTGGATGTTTCCAAAGGTGGGCAATCCGTGTTGGTGAAAAAAGACAACGCCACGGCGCGCATACCTTTGGATGAGGAAGCATTGGTGGAAGTCTTTCCCAATCCCACCACGGGCAAGCTGACCTTGCTGCTGCCCGTTTTGGTGGACGGAGAAACCGCCCAGGTGGTCTTGACAGATTTCGCCGGGAAAACCGTGGAGCGCCTCCCGCGCAGCGCAGGCAATCCACCCATCATAAACATTGACTTGGGAAGCCACGCCAGCGGACTTTATTTTGTGCGTTATGTACAGGGCCGCCAAGTAACCACGGTAAAAGTGGTGAAAAAGTAAAGCCTTCCTTTTTGAAAATCATAAACCGTCCACGACCGTAGCGTCGGGACGGTTTTTTTTTGGGAAAAATCGTGAAGACCATCTCGAATCGGCGGTTGCTTATTGGAATAGCTTTTCCGAAGTTCCAAACTTTGAAAAAGCCGTAAGGGCAATCTTATCAAGGTTTTCTTTGGACTTACAACTACCCAACCCGCTCTAATTCATCTTGCCATTACAAGTTTCCCGATGCTTAAAAAACTTACATTTGCGCCCGCTTTGGGTTTTGGTTTTTTTAGTTTGAAAAAACCAAACGAAGAGGGAATCCCGCGCAAATCGGGAACTGTGCCCGCAGCTGTGAGTTTCAGAAAAAGGGTTTCGGCATTCCAAAGGCCACTTTTTTTAGTGATAAAAAAGGGAAGGCCGCCGAAACGGAAACGAGTCAGAAGACCTGCCCATCGCTTTTAATTTTGCGTTTTTAGCCTTCGGGAACTGAGGCCAAGAACTGTGCGATGAAAACACTTTTTATTTCTTTTATAATGATGCTGGGCTTGATGGCCCGCGCCCAGGCTTGGGACACGCTGCTGGCGGTGGACGTGGTGGATTCGGCTCGCGCGGAGTTGTTCGTGGGGCAAAACGCCTCGCACCTTTCCACTGACGAAAACCGTTTTGCCAACACCGCCGATGCCGGCCAACTTTTGCAGTTCGGCACTTCTTTGGGATTGGCTGGGAATGGCCCCGGCCTTTTGGCCACGCCCGCCCTGCGTGGCACCAACGGCGAGGGCACCCAAGTGTTTTGGAACGGGATGCCCGTCAATTCGCCCACGCTGGGCCTCTCGGATTTGAGCCTTTTTCCGGTTTCGTCTTTTGATGATATGACGCTCATCGCGGGGGGCGACGGCGCACAACTGGGCAGCGGCGCGGTGGGCGGCAGCATCCTGCTTTCGCAAAATGGCGTTTTCAAAAAACAAAAGCAAATCTTCGTAAACGACTTGGCGGGCAGTTTTGGGCGCTGGCAAAGAAGCGCGGGCGCGTCTTTTTCCAATGAAAAAAACTATCTGAAACTAAGCCTGAACGGCCAATGGGCGCGCAATGATTTTCGCTATGAAACGCCTTTTGGCGATACCGTCCGCCAGCTAAATTCGGATTTTAAAAACGTGGGGTTCAATGTTTCGGCAGGGCATAAATTTTCGCAAGAGGTTGATATTCAAACGTTTCTTTGGTATCAAGAAGCGTTTCGCGAGTTGCCCGCCTCCAGTGTCCAGTTTAATTCCATCAGCCCCGCCGTGGCTTTGCAAGCGGATGACCAATTGCGGTGGCAAACCATCTTCAATCTTAAAAATCTGACCGTTGAGCAAGGGTTTTCGTGGGAGGAGCAATATTATGAAGATGAAAAATTCAACCTTTCGGACAGCAACAACTTCTTTCAATCTTCTACCGAAATCCGCTATCAGATTTTGGAAAGAGACAACTGGCAATGGGACGCGGGCGGCTACCTGAATTATTATGAAGCCTTTGGGACCAACGTGGAAGCCACCCAGCGGGAATATGGCCTGCGCAGCGGACTGACGTGGCGGCCTTGGTTGCTGTCCCGTAAATTTCTCGCGCGGGTTTCGCTGGCGCAGAATTTTGTGGATCAAAATGCCGTGGCGCTGCTGCCCTCGCTGGGCGCAGAATGGCAGTTTTATAAAAATTTTGTTTGGAAAGCGAAAATCGCCGGCGTGTACGACAACCCCACCTTGAACGAGCGCTTTTGGCCCGGCGGCGGCAACCCCGACATCTTGCCCGAGAGCGGCTGGAGCGGTGAAACCTCACTGAACTGGAACAAGAAATTTTGGAATTTCTCCACCCAGAATTCGGTGACGTATTTCTACCAAAACTTGGAAAACCGCGTGGTGTGGCGGCCCGTTGGCCGTACTTACGGGCCGTTCAACGTGAACCGCGTGCGCACGCAAGGGATGGAAATTTACACGGAAAACCAATGGCGGCCGTTCCCAAAAACATTTTTGAAACTGACCGGCTCGGCCACTTTGGTCAGGCCGCATTTGCTGGGCAATTCGTCCAGCGGCGAAACGCCAAAACTGCTTCCCTTCGTGGAGGAGCGGGTGGCGGCCGGTTCCATCACCGCCAAGGTGCGTGGCGTTTTTGGCTACCTTTCCGCGCGCTACGGCAGTGGTGCTTTTACCGACTTAGGCAACGACCCTTTTGCCAAGTTAAAACCGTACGTAATTTTGAACGCGGGAATAGGCACCTCATTTAAACTAAGAAAAATAGAACTGACGCCCACTTTGGTGCTGAACAATCTTACCAATGAAAATTATCAACTCTATGCCAGCCGACCGATGCCTGGCCTTCATTTTTCTTTTTCATTAAATACCCGATTTTTATTATGAAAACCCTCAATTTTTTCATTTTCTCCAGTACGTTCCTCTTACTGTTTTCCGCCTGCAAAGACGACCCGCCCCCGCCTGAGCCACAGCCCGTTACGTCCGGTGTGTTCATCGGCAACGAGGGGGTTTTTCCCAACGGCACCGCTTCATTGAGCATTTACAATACTTCGGGCAAGACGGTGGAACAAAACATTTTTCAAAAAGCCAACCCCGGCAGCACGATGGGCAATGTGCTGAACAGCCTTTATATGGACGACGCGGGCCTGTGGTGTGTGATGAACGGCAGCGCCCAAGTGCTGCTGGTGGATCCTGAAACGTATAAGCTGAAAAAACGCATCAAAAATTTCATCGAGCCGCGGCATATCGTAAGGGTGCGCGAAAACAATTACTACATCAGCGAATGGCTGGAGCAAGGGGTGGTGCGGTACAACCTCAATTCCGGAATAGGCAAAACCATCAAAACGGGCAACGGGCCGGAAAATATGCTGGTTTTCAAGGACTTGCTATTTGTGGCCAATGGCGGAAATTTTGCCAGCAGCGACAGTACCATCACCGTTATCCACGCGCTGGCGGATACTATCGTGGCTACCTTGAACGTGGGGCACAATCCAAATTCGATGCAAATAGTGGGCGACACCGCCCTGTGGGTGCTGACGTCGGGCATCAAGGTTTTTGGCAACCAAACTGCCAGCACCAGCGGCACTTTGGAACGGTTCAACGTGGGGATTGATTCCCTCGCTTTTTATATCGATACGCTGAAACAGGAGGATTCACTGGTGTTCGCGGACAATCAACTGCAATTTGCCAAGATGCAGAAAGATCCGGATGAAAACTATCTTTATTTTTTGGATCAATTCTTTGAGGGCAATTTGTTGCGCTTCGATCTTTCCACGGGATTTTTGCCTGCTTCGCCGTTTATTGCTGGGAAATTTTATGGATTAGGAATCGACCCCGTGAACGAGGAAATTTACTTGGCCATATCCAAATCCAGCGAGCCGGGCACGGTAAACCGCTACGAACTTGGCGGCTCGCAAATCGACCAATTTGAGGTCGGCGTTTTCCCTTCCAGTTTTGAGTTTAAATAATGACATAAAAATTTCTGCGCTGGCGGCGGACGAGCGGTTGCGCGCCCAGTTGAAGCGGCAGTTGTTCCGTTTCTCGCCCAACGGCGGGGCTTTGGAAAGTCTTGCGCTGCGCTTGGGTTTGATGCAAAATTCCGCGCATCCGGAAATCAAAATGCCCACGCTCTTGATTTTCGCCGCCGATCACGGCATCCAGCGGGAATTTTCGTCAGAATTGATTTCCACCAAAACGGAGCAAAAAGTGCTGGAATTTCTGCACGGGCAGGGGGCAGCCAGCCGCTTGTCCGCGCAGAACAAGTTGATTGCCAAGGTGGTGGACGTTGGGGTGAACCATTCTTTTGAAGGCACTTTGACCTATTGGCTGCACCACGGCAGCAAAATGCTTTCGCGAAAAGTGGCGTTTGGCACCCAGAATTTTTGGGAGTTTCCCGCGATGACCACTGCGCAAATGGAAAAGTCCTTTCAAGTGGGGATACAACTGGCTGAAAACCAATGGAAAAAAGGCAGCACCGTACTCGGGTTAAGTTCTTTGGGCGAAGGGCGTTTTTTCTCGGCCACGGCGCTTTGCTCCGCTTTGATGAACTGGGAAATCAACGCCGATTTTATCGAAAAAAAAACCTCCCGATTTCTCCCCGAAGAATGGTTGCGCGCTGCCCAAAAAGCACTGCGCATCCATCCCAAAACCCACGACCCGTTTACGCTTTTGACGATTTACGGCGGGCTGGAAACGGCGGCAATGTGTGGTGCCGTTTTAAAAGCCGCCGAAAAAAGGATGTTGGTTTTGCTGGACGGTTTCGTGGAATTGGCCGCGCTTCTGACCGCCTTTAAAATCGATGAAAAAGTGTTGGATTATGTCCAATTGTGCCAGCATCCCGACCAAGCAATCACCAAAAATATAGCGGAGTTTTTAAAACTAAACACCCTTTTGCCGAAAGGCGCAAAAGGGCAGGAGGGGAGCGGCGTAGCACTGGCCTTGCCGTTTGTGAGAAACAGCGCGGCACTGCTGAATCAGCGATAGGCCAGCTAGTAGATAAATAACTTGGGTGGAATTATCCCGCCAGTTCTTCCACCGTTTTTTCAGACGGTTTCATCACCAAATAAGCCGCCCCGAAAAGCACTCCGCCGTAGCAAAGCGTGCCCAAAACTTGGTTGGCCAAAAAGGGCAGCCCCATTTCATACGAAAACATCAGACCGCCAAAATCCTGCGCGTAGAGCGGGTTGCCGAGCCACGCGCCAAAGTTGGTAATCAAATAAAAAAGCACCGCCGAACCAATGCCCGCACCGAGCAGCGGCGCGATTTTAAAACCGTTGGTGAAATAGCGGCCGAAAACCACCCCAATCAGCATCGCGCCATAAATAAAGGCGAAACCGGGCGTGAACCAGACGAAGCCGCTGTAAAATTCCGCGAAAACCAAGTTGTTCAAAACCAGATCGCTGAGGAACAGCGCGATAACGGGAATCAAAAAGGCTTTCCAACTTTTCTTAAAAATAAAACCGCCAAAGAGGGCGGCCGCGCCCACGGCGGTAAAGTTGGGCGGGTGGGGGAGGAAGCGCGTGGCGATGGCCAGCCCGATCAAACCCATCCAGACCAGCGAATATTTTTTGGAATTTTTCATAAGAAATTTTCGATAAGAAGGCTCAAAAGTAAGAAAGGAGAGGGAGGTGGGAAAGTTCAGGGGCGGTAGGTTTTGAACGTGCCGTCTTGGTAAAAAAAAGTGATGTGTTCCACCGCTTTTGGGTCGGGATTTTCTAATAGGGGTTTTGGGATTTTCATTTTGGATTTTTCATTTTGTAAATTTTCAACTTCTTTATTTTCAATGGTTTCGCCCGTGATTAGAAAGTGCAAATTCACATTTGTAAACGAACTTTGAATCTTAGATAGCAAGGCCAAGCTGGGATTGTTCCGACCCGAAAGCAAATGGGAGATTTTGGAAGGGTTTTCACCGATGGCTTTGGCGAACTCGGTAGGTGTTAAACCCTTGTCCTCCATCAGTTTGCGGATGCGCTCGGCGATGTCTTTCATTTTGTAAAACAGAATATTTTGCAAATGTAAAGCGCGGGTTTGATGCGAAAAAACAGATTGGAAAAAAGACAATTGGATAAATCAAATTGAGTCGAAAGGGATGAAATTTATTGTTTAGTTAAAGCCTTTCAAAAAACAGATAATCAAAGTTTTGGAACAAATTTTTAACAAAAGTAAATTTAGGAATTCTGAAGTAGGTGGAGATTTTATTCCGCAAAAAAAAAAGACCTGACAGGTTTTAAAATCTGTCAGGTCTCCCCATTCCCACATCTAAAGGTTGAGAATTTAGTCCTCCGAAAATGTGCTTTTATTTCTTCCCATAAACGTCAGCGGAGTCGATTTCAAACACCTGCAATTCTTGGCCGTCCGAATCGTAGAAAACAAATTTCACTTTCCGCGCGCGGAACTTTCCCGATACTTCCAGCACCGCAAAATTGCGCTGGGTGATGAGCGTCCCTTCCACGCGGTTTTCGTTAGTTTCTTCCACCCTGCTGGCCGGCCCAGCCGTCAGCGGCGAGGTGGTGATTTCCCATATTTTGTTTCCGTTGGGCAGTTCCAGTTCGGACACTTCGCCGTGATGGCGGTCGCCACTGACGAAAATAACGCCTTTAATATCCTCTTCCTCAATGCGTTGCAAAATGTAATTTCGCTCTTCGCTATAATTCGCGTGGTTTTCGTACACTTGGGCGGTGTTTAAAAACTGCCCGCCCACGGCCACGATTTTGAACGGCGCTTGGCTGTATTTCAGCAAATCAATCATCCGGTCGGACTGCGCCTTCCCAAAAATTTGCTTTTCACCTTTTTCAAAATTTTCGGTGCGGTGAAAACGGTTGTCCATCAAAATAAAAGGAAGGTCGATATACACGAAACCGCTCATAATCCCCTGTAAATCAGAGTATCCAAAAGTGGGGTTGACCCAAAATTTCTGGAACATTTCCAAGGCCAAATCTTTTTGCACCCAACTTCCGGTGGCATCGTTTGGGCCAAAATCGTGGTCGTCCCAAGTGGCGAAATGGTTGCAACTGGCCAGCAGTTTTTGCATCTGCGGCAGGCTGCGGGTGTGGGTGTAGCGGCCGATGAATCCGGTGCGCGTCCACCAGTCGGCGGGGCGTAGGTAAATATTGTCGCCCAGCCAGAGCATCGCGTCGGGCTTTTTCTCCAAGATGCTTTCAAAGATTTGATAATCACCGCCGTACGCTTTTCCGGGGCGGTCGTAGTCGCCCTCGTTGATGTAGGCGCAACTTCCCATTGCCATTTTGAAAGCCGGCGGGTCGGTGCGGAATTCCCAGTTCGGGGCTGTCTTAAATTTGTAATAGTCTTTTTGAAAATCTTTCCCGTTGATTTTCAGCGTGTAAGCGTATTCTTTGCCCGCGTTCACTTTGGTGAAATAGAGTTTAGCAGTATGGCCATCGTGGGTCACAGTTTGCACTTTTTCGGTTTCAAACGCTTCGATTTCTGGGGTGGACAAATCATCGTAAACCGCCCAAATTTCGGCTGACTCCGTGGTTTGCACCCACACCACGGCCTCCTTCATTTCAGCGTAGCCCAACATCGGCCCCGCTTGGATTTCGGCGTTTTGTGCTTGGTTTTCAATCCCATACAAAAAGGGAATCAGAAAAAGAATTTTTTTCATCGAAAGAATTTTGCCGTAAAAGTAGGGGGGAGGAATGGCAATCGTAAAATCTGCAACTGGATAGAAACCCGATGGTATTTCTGAAGAAATAGCGCGTATTGTTAACGGTTCATTTACAACCGACAACCGATTTACACTTTATCCACCACCAAGTCAAAATAGAATTGGCTGCCTTCTCCCACCTTGGATTTTACCCGCAACTCGGAACCGAGCAGCGTAAGAAAGCGCTGGCAAAGGCTGAGCCCAAGCCCCGTTCCGCCGATGTGGTTTTGGGCGCTTTCGGCTTGGGCATATTTTTCAAAGATGGTTTGCTGATCGGTTTCGGAAATGCCCGGCCCCGTGTCTTTTACGGCAAAGCGGGTGAGGAGCTGCTGTGGGAATTCTTGCAACGGTTGGATTTCCAGTTCCACCTTTCCGTTGTTGGTAAATTTCACCGCGTTGCCGATCAAGTTGTTAAGGATTTGGTTCAGCACCATTTCGTCGCTTTTAAACCCTTTGGGCATCGCCTTTTCCACGTTGAACAGGAGCTGGATTTGCTTCTGCTCGGCGCGCGCCGCGTGGGTGCTGCGCAAGAATTGCATAAACTGCTGCAAATGGATTTCTTGATTGCCGATTTTCATTTTTCCGGCGTTCAACTTACTGTTGTCCAGTATATTGTTGATCATCCCCATCAAGTTTTCCGCTGAGCCTTTCATCAGTCGCAGGTATTCCGTTTGGTCGGGGCGCGCGTCCATTTCCATCAGCTGCACCACGCCCAAGATGCCGTTCAGTGGCGTGCGCAGCTCGTGGCTCAGCACGGCCAGCGCGTCCTCGCGGATCTGCGCGTTTTCCTCGGCCTTTTCTGACGCGTGTTTCATTTCGATGTGATCCTGTTTCAGGCGAGACACATCGTGCATCACGCCGTTCCAGATCACCGCGCCATCGGGGCCCGCCTTGGGGCGTGCGGAGGCGGTTATCCATTGCAGTTGATAGTTTTGGCGGTCTATCACGCGACCCTCCCAGCGGAAATCGGCCATTGCCTCGGCGCTGGCATCCAGTCGCTGGCGCAGCTTTTCCGCGTCGTCGGGATGCACGGCGTTCCAAGCCAGTTTCTCATTATTGATGATGAGGCGGGCGGGGTATCCAAAAATCTTGTGGGCGGAGGGGGATACGTAGAGAAAACGGCCGATGCCATCTGGCTTCCTTTGGTATTGGAAAATCATTTCGGGCAACTGCTGCGAAATGTCGCCAGCGTGGAGTTCATCCCGCATTGGCTTTTTCAAAAAGAATTCTTGTAAGGCTTCGTTTGGCATTTCTAAAAAAAAAATCCTTCAAATGTACTACTTCTTGCTTGTTGGCGAAAGTTTTGCCTGACAAAAATGCCACGGTTTGGCGAGGCCGCTTATTTTCAATTCTTAAAAAGTGGCCACCGATTATTCTGCGAAGAAATTTTGGGTTAAAAAAAAAGTTGGAATGGCGGCATTTTTCAGAACAGCAGCGCGCCAACGATACCATTGGCCACGGCCAAAATCACCGCCAACAGCAAACTGGGCAGGAAGCCGTCCGTATCAAACCCTTTCATCACTTGGTCCACTATTTCGATGATGATGGCATTCACCACGATGGAAATGACGATGGAAAGCCCCGTAAAATAAAGGATGCCGAAGGTGGCCAAATGGAACACGAAGCGGAGCAGCCAGCCAATCAGAAAATTGAAGACCGCTATCAGCAACGCCACGATGACGGCCGAGCCAAAACTTTTGATGTGCACTTTCTTCATAAATCGCGCGGAGAGATAAATGACCGCCGCCGTGACGAAAAAAGTGACCAATGCTTTTAGTAGAAACATAATTTAATAGGAGTTGGGTGAATGGCCATTTTTTTTTAAAAAATGGACTTACCGCAAAACTTGACACGCCCGATTAGGTTCGCGGCGCGCCGTTCTTTTTTTATAAAAAAATGAAAACCCACGAAATTCCTAAAGAAAAATCTCAGATGCCCAGCCGCGCCTTGACGTTCATTTCCAAGATTTCCGCCATTGTTCCGCATTTTTTGAAATCGTTGTTGCCATACACTTTTGCCAGTTCTTTGGCTAATTGGCGGGTACGGCCGGCGTCGCTCAGGGTGTCGGTTTTCATTATTTGCATCAATTCCACAAACTGGCTTTCGCCGTGCTGGTAGCGTTTGCGGAGGTGGGCCTGCTCTTCGTTTACATACTGCTGCGCGGTGGGAATGCTCATTTTCCGCTGGGTCAGTTTTACGTAGTCCAAGTTTTCTTTATAAAATTGGGGGAGGTAAATCCGGTGGCGGCCTTCGTAGGTCTGCTGGTCAAAGTCGATGCTGCGGATGCGGTACTGGATCTGGTCAAAATCTTGATTGACCACCACCACCCAGTTGTACGCGCGCATATCGCCCAGCAACTGCACGAAGCAGCGCTCGTTGAATTTCACGAATTCCTTGGCCAGCCGCACTTCGTTGTGCGCCTCGGGGAATTTTTTCAACAATTCTATAAAATCATCGCCGGGAATCCCGATGATGTGCTCTTCCACCAGCGTGTCCCGCGCGTAGGCATAATTGATTTTGTTGGGGGAGAGGAGGTGCTCCATTTCCAAGCCGTACACGCGGCTGGCGTCGGCTTTTTTTATATAATAATAATCGTGGTTGTCGTTGAGCTGATTCAGGATTTTGATGCGGAAGGGCTGGGAATTCCCATAAGCGCAGAAGTCCACGCTATCCACTTTGAGATGATCCAGGTGCGAACCGTCGCCAATCAAGATCTGGTACAAATCCACCAGACTTTTATGGATGTCGTCCATTTCCCACTGGCTGTACACCACGGTTTGCCACAGGGTGGGGCGGCCGTCGTCGTCCAGTTTTGCGAAGGCTTGCTCGTAGCGCCGCAAGTCCGCGTATTCAATGGGGATTTGGTAGGTGCGCCCGTGGTTGTTCAGGTAGTCGGCCAAGCCCTCCCTCACGGGGTAGATGGGTTTCTTGAACTTGATTTCGTTGAGGGCGGGCATTGTTTTGAGTGATTGGGTAAGCAAGTTAATAGAGGTTATTAAGACTGCATATTATAAAACCTCCTGACAAATCTGACACAAACAGGAATGCCAAAATAACTCAATAACCTAAAAACTCATTAACACTTCTTTTTATAAAAGAAACTGCTTGGCCACATAAAACACGAAAAGCACCAGCACGATGCCTACCGCCACGTACACCGTTTTTCCGTAGTGGATTTTGTGGAGGCTCAAATCTTTGCGGTACGCCCATCCCAAAAAGAACAGGAAAAGCAGCAAAAAAATACCGGCGAAAAGCCAGTGGCCGTGGGTCACGTATTCCATTCTTGTTCAGTTTGCAGTTTTGCAATGGGCAGTTTGCAAATGTCCAATCTTTTGATTTTCAACTGCTAATTGCCGACTGCCCATTGCTGACTGCTAACTATCCTCAATACGTGCTCATCTTGGTTTTCAGTTTCCGAATCTGCGCTTTCAGCTTGTCGCAGCTTTGGTTGATGGCGCCCTCGAATTTGCCGTTAGTGCTTTCAGCATAAATATCATTGCCGGGGATGTTCAGTTTTATCTCGGCCTTTTTGTTTTCTTGGCCGTCCGGCTCCAGTTTCAGGTAGATTTCGGCGCCCACTATTTGGTCGTAATATTTGGTCAGGCCCTCGGCTTTTTGGCGGGCGTAGTTGGTCAAATCTTCGGTGGCGTGGAATCCCACGGTTTGCAAATCCATTTTCATATTTTCCTTATTTTAAAATAATGCCAATACAACGATACAACTTTAAGAAGGTTTTGGTGAACGGGGCAACGTCTTTTCCAAAAGGCACTCTTTACGATAGTGGAACAATCTTTGGCTTCCGATTGATACATTCAATGTTAATTTTGCAAAAAAACCAGATAAACACGATGAAAAAGATAGTGACAATAGCGGCCTTGATGATAGGGGCCGGCGCCATTGCCCAAAGCCCACAGATTTCGAGCGCCATTATCGCCCTGCGCAATCCGGGCGGCTTGGCCGAAGCGAAAGAGCATATTTCAGAAGCGGCCCTAATCATAGAAAAGAAAGGGGAGGGGAACGTGAGGGAAAAAGACCTCACGAAATTCTATCTGTACCAAGGCATCATCAACTTGCAGATAGCCACCAGCGAAGACCCAGCCATCAAAGCGCTGGATGCCAATGCTTTGGAAAAATCCAAAACGGCCATCGAAAAATTGCTGTCCTACGAAAAGCAAGCCGGCAAGGAACGCTACTCCGAGGAGGGCCGGCAAAAGCTGCCGCTGATCGCCAACCAAATCGCGACGCAGGGCATAGAGGCATCCAACGAGAAAAAATATGGGGAGGCTTATGACAAGTTTTTGGAAACCTACAATTTCAAGAAAAAATACCTGAACAGCACCGACACCTCAATGTATTACAACGCCGCGCTGATGGCACAGAACGATGGCAAGACCGAGGAGGCGCTCAAGATTTACCAAGACCTGATGCAGATGGAATACAAGGGGTTGCGCTATACGGCCACGGAAATCGAAACAGGGCAGCAACAGGAATTTGCCAATCAAGACGAATTGGATTTGGTGATGAAATCTGGAAAGTTCAAGGATGCGAAAGTGGAGGGCGACGTGCGGCCCGACCTGTACATCACGGCGGCCAACCTAAACAAGAAGGCGGGCGACACAGCCAAGTATGATCAACTGGTGGCCGAGGGGCGACAGAAATTTCCCGACAACGAATCGCTGCTGCGCGCCGAGCTGCAGACGTTTTTGGACAACAAAAATTACGATAAGGCACTGGCCAACCTGAACAGCGCCATCGCCAAAAACCCCGACGACAAACTGTTCCATTATATAAAAGGCTATATCCTGCAAACTTCGATGGACAGCAACGAAGCCGCCAAGGAAGCCTACCGCGCCGCCATTGCCTTGGACGATGACTATTTGGATCCGCGCTATATGATGGGCCTCATCCACATTGAGCGGGCCAACGAGCTGACCGAAGAGATGAACAAGCTGAAGCTGAGCGAAAAGACCAAGTACAACAAACTACAGGAGGAGCAGAAAAAAGAATTTGGGGCCGCGCTGCCACATTTTGAAAAAGCGCACGCAATAGACCCCCAAGACCGCGACACGCTGAACGCACTCAAAGAGGTGTACTATAAATTGAGGATGTTAGAAAAAGCGCAAGAAACCCAAGCGAAGATTGACGCATTGGGATAGAATCCCAGAAAATCTTTTAGGCATTGCAAAACCCCCGACTTTCGAGTTTGGGGTTTTTTTTGGTTTTGGGAAATTCCAAAATTTGCGCACCGCCGCTTGCTTTGGAAGGCGCTGGAAAATTTAAGGACGGGAAAACGGTGTGACTATTCAATAAGCGCCTCCAAGTTTAATTTAATATAATACCGATTATCGGAAAAAAATGTTTCTTGAAAAAGTTGAAATAAAAAGGATATTTGCGCAATGGTAGAATCGATTACTTCTTGGATTGAATCCCACTGGCTCATTCCGCCCAGCGCGCAGAAAAAGATTTTCTACAGTTTGGTGGTAATCGTGGTTTTGTGGCTGGTTCGTTTCGGGGTTTCGCGCTTTGTCTTTCGGAAATCGCGTTCCATCAAAGGCAGTTATACTTGGAACAATGCCATCAAAAATACCTATTACGTGCTGCTGATCGTCATCATCAGCGCGATATGGATTGATCGGTTCGATTCGGTGGCCACTTATTTTGGCTTGCTCAGCGCGGGTTTGGCCATTGCCCTGCAATCGCCGATTGTCAATTTGGCGGGCTGGCTTTTTCTGATCGTCCGCAAGCCGTTTGCCATCGGCGACCGCATTGAGGTGGACGGCAACGCCGGCGATGTCATCGATATCCGTTTTTTCCAGTTTACGCTGAACGAAATCGGCAACTGGGTGGACGCCGACCAAAGCACCGGCCGCATCATCCACATCCCCAACGGGAAAGTTTTTACCGCTTCCCAAGCCAATTATACGCAGGGATTCCTGCATATTTGGAACGAAATTTCCGTGATGGTGACCTTTGAAAGCAACTGGGAAAAAACCAAGGAAATTTTAAATGAAATCGTGAACAAACACGCCACCCATTTTAGCAAGGCCGCCGAAAAAAGTTTGTTGGAATCCTCGCGAAAATATATGATTTTGTACCGCAAATTGACCCCGATCGTTTATACTTCCGTAAAAGATAGCGGCGTCAATTTTACGATGCGTTATCTGATAAACCCCCGGCGGCGGCGCGGCTCAGAAGAAGCGATTTGGGAGGATGTTTTGCGCGCTTTTGCGCAACATTCGGATATCGATTTGGCCTATCCCACGCAGCGGATTTATTACAATGCGCGGGAAGGAAAACCGGGTGCGGGCGGGCCGGCGGCGAGGGAGTGATGGGTGATGGGTGATGGGTGGATGAGTAATGTGTCTGATGTGGTGGTATCTCATTTTTCGCCTTTGTCTATTGCTGATTGCCAATTGCAAACTGCTAAACACCCGCACTTTTGCTCAGCTTCTCCCCTCTCCAGTTTTTTATCAATGTGTGATGAAAAAAGTGCGCTGTTAAAAATTCTTTTTCTTCCAAGATTTCAGCTAAAAAAAGTTGCGCCAAAGTGGAAGGCCACAAATCCGCTCCACGCACGATCAAGTTGACCCCAAAGTGCAAATCATCGGCCAGCGAGGCCAGTTGGTAAGCGGGAATCCCGTCTTTGCGGCGCACCACAAAATCTTTCATTTCTTTGGGGATTTGAGTTTGGATTTCGCCGTTCGGCCACGTTTTGACGGTCAATTTTCGATCATCCGTTTTGATGCGCCAAGCGGCGTTTTTAGTTTCTTTGGGATACTTTTTTTTATGGCAATTTTTAGCGCAGCCTCCCTCCTTTCGGTCTTGCAAATCTTTACGGGAACATTTGCACGCAAAAACCAACTCTTTTTGCCACAATTTTTCCAAATAATTTTGATATAAAAAAAGTCGCTTTTGTTGTGAAAAATTATCGATAAAATCTTGCGGGTTTTTCGGGCCGATTTGCCAATTCAGATCTAAAATTTCCAAGGTGGCGAATATGTTTTCCAAATATTCTTGACGGAAACGGGCGTTGTCCAAATCGTCAATCCGCAGCAGGATTTGCGCGTCCTCCCTTTCCGCGACCAGCGCCGTGATGGCGAACGAAAACTGGTTTCCGATGTGCAGAAATCCGCTGGGCGTGGGCGCAAAACGGGTGATGTTCATTTTTTTGAAACTAAAAGCGGCGGACAAAATTAGGCGACCGCAAAACTTTTCCAAAGTTCTAAACTTTGGAAAATTCAACGATGATAAATCTTTAGTTTTGAAACTCGATTAAACAAATTTTCGCAAAACCGCAATCCACTTTTGAAACCCGCCACTTTAGCGCAAATCAAAGCAGAACTGAAACTTCGCTCGCCCGCCGAAATCGAGGCGCTGTGCCTGCGTTTGGCGCGCTTCAAGAAAGAAAATAAAGAGTTGTTGACCTATCTTCTTTTCGAAGCGGAAAATGAAGAGAGTTATGTGCGCCACATCAAAGAAATGGTGGACGAACTGTTTGATACAATTCCCAACAAGAACTGGTATTACCTCAAAAAGAGTGTGCGCAAAATACTGCGGGAAGTAAAAAAGTGCATCCGCTATTCCAATAGCAAAGAAACGGAAGTGGCTCTCCTGCTGCACTTTAGCGAACGGCTCCTCCATTTTGAGCCTTCCATAAAAAAGAATACCACGCTCCTCAATCTCTGTGAACGCCAACTCCTTTCGGCCGAAAAGAAAATAGCGGGCTTGCACGAAGATTTGCAGTTGGATTACCGTTTGGAACTGGAGGAGTTGAGGAGGAAATTGTAAAGAATAGTAAAAATAAAACAGTTTAAAATTTAAGAAACTATCTAAACTCTATTTTCTTAATTTTCGAGGCTTATTTAAATAGGTATGGCAAAAGGACGAACACTTCAGGTAAAAGATTCTGCAATAACAGTTATAACCCAAAACCAAATCGATTATATCAGCCTGACGGATATGACCTCCTCTTTTAACGAAGGCAGCGGATTGATTGGGAAATGGATAACTAACAAAAATACCTTGGAATATTTGGATGTCTGGGAGAGAGTCAAGAATCCAGATTTTAATTACCCCGAATTCGGGGTAATTGAGCAAGAGGCAGGCACCAATCGTTTTATAATGTCTGTAGGCCAGTGGGTTCGCAGGACGCAGGCCATCGGGTTAATTGTAAAAGCAGGGCGCTACGGCGGCACCTATGCGCACAAAGACATTGCGTTTCACTTTGCAATGTGGTTGAGCCCCGAATTCCAAATTTATCTGGTAAACGAGTTTCAACGCCTTAAAGAAGATGAAGACAGCCGCCTAAACTTAGGATGGAATCTGCAACGCACTTTGGCCAAGGTAAATTACCGGATTCATACCGATGCGATTAAGGAAAACTTGATACCCCAAGAAATCACAAAGCAACAGGCAAGTTCTATTTATGCCAATGAAGCCGACCAGCTAAATGTGGTGCTTTTTGGGATGACGGCAAAAGAATGGCGGGAAGGCAATCCAGAAAAAAGCGGAAACATTAGAGATTACGCTACTCTGGAACAACTTGTAATATTGAGCAATATGGAAAGTATAAATGCCTTGCTTATCCGACAGAAACTGCCGCAAAGCGAACGGCTTCTACATTTAAATCAAGTTGCGATTACTCAAATGAAGTCGTTAGTGGAAAGTGGCTCAATGAAAAAACTAAAATAAAAAATCACGATCCTCAATTGGTGCAGGGCTTGGCCGTGTGCTTTATTAGATTTTACTCGTGCAGTGTAGCCGCTTGAATTACTTGATGGTTTTTAGATCCGTCATCTTCGTTTTTTTTAAACTATTCAACAACTCCCCAAAGACAGTAGTTTTACTGCCAAATCTTTCATTCCACAATTTTCTTAAAAGTGTTTCCACGAATATCCCACCTTCTATTCTTCACAATCGTCTTAGCGGGCTGCCAATCGAAAAATGCCCCTGATCCCACCATTGATTCGGACGCAACGGAAAGCCAAAAAATCTCCGCCACCTCCCTCCTTCTTCTCGGCACTTTCCAAGATGCCGGCTCGCCACAAATCGGCTGTACCAAAGATTGTTGCAAAGACTTTTTTAAAAATCCCGACCCGAGCCGCAAGGTGGTTTCGCTGGGATTGTACGATGCGGCGACGGGCAAAAAATACCTGTTTGAAGCCACGCCGGACATCACTTCGCAAATGAAACTGCTGACCGAATTCGGCGAATCGAACGGGCGCGAAATCGCCGACGGGATTTTCTTGACGCACGCCCACATCGGGCATTATACGGGGCTGATGTATTTGGGAAAAGAGGCGATGAACGCGCAAAACGTGCCCGTGTACGCTATGCCGCGGATGAAAGGTTTCTTGCAAACCAGCGGCCCGTGGAGCCAATTGGTGGAAACCGGAAACATCCAATTGAACGAACTGGAAAATGAAAAAGCCGTCCATCTTTCTGAAAACCTGAAAGTTACGCCCTTCCTCGTGCCGCACCGCGACGAGTTTTCCGAAACGGTGGGCTACCGCATCGAAGGGCCGAACCGAAGCGCGCTTTTCATCCCCGACATCGACAAATGGGAAAAGTGGGAGAAAGACATCCTCGCGGAAATCGAAAAGGTGGATTACGCTTTTTTGGACGCCACCTTTTACAGCGGCGCGGAAATCGGCCACCGCGATATTTCCGAAATCCCGCACCCTTTTGTCATCGAAAGTTTGGCGAAGTTTGACCCCTTGCCCGAAAGCGAAAAACGGAAGATTGTGTTCCTCCATTTCAACCATACCAATCCGGTGGTGAAGCCCGAAAGTGAGGCTGCGAAACGCGTGATGGAAAAAGGGTTTCGGGTGGGGAGGATGAGGGAGGTTTTTGGGTTGTGAGAGGCGCTGAAAAACCCCAATTTTAAACCTGTCGAATTCGACACCTTTTGTAAGTTCTCAATATATTTTACTTTTGTATCCAAACGGAGACACTTTAGAATGATTCGTATCGAGAAAACTTCTGAGTTCGATAGGTGGATGAGAAAGCTCAAAGATATTCGGGCGAAAGCCAAAATTCTCTTCCGGATACAGAAACTCGAAACCGACGAGCATTTTGGAGACTGCAAACCTGTCGGGGACGGAATCAGTGAAATGCGAATCCATTACGCCAAAGGATACCGAGTGTATTTTAATGAAAAGGATGAAAAACTCGTGATTCTCTTGATTGGCGGCGAAAAATCCACCCAGCAAAAGGACATCGAAAAAGCGAAAAAAATTTGGGGCATCTTAAAAAATCAATGATATGACGACCACAAAATTTGACATAGCAGATTATTTGGACAGCAAGGAAATGATTGCCGAATACCTGAACACGGTCCTCGAAGAAGGGGACGGTTCGGATTTGGTAGTAGCCATCGGCCACGTGGCCAAAGCTATCGGGATGACCCAAATAGCCGAGGAAACCGGAATGAGCCGGCCCAGTCTTTACAAGGCTTTGTCCGATGGGGCGAAGCCGCAGTTTGCCACGATATTGAAGGTGTTGAAGGCGGTGGGTGGGCAAATTGAGGTGAAGGCGATTTCGGCTTGAAAAACTCTCATTCACACTTTGTGAAAAATGATTTATCCTGAAAATGAGACCCCGAAACGTGTGGTGGAAAAAGGGTTTCGGGTGGGAAGGATGGGGGAGGTTTTTGGGTTGTGAGGAGGCGTCGATGCTTGACTCGTGGATAAATAATCAACTTATCAGATTGCGCCCCCGACCGAATCACTATTGTATAAAATAAGCTCATATCGTATCACTACCATTTTTCAATTTCCACTTAAAACCGAATAAGTTACCTTTGTCAAATGATAAATAATAGTATTAAATGACCACCAAAGAAAATATCCGCTCCACCACGGAACGTTTTGACAAGCTCACTCAAATTCTGGGGAAGAAATTTATCCGTCGCCCCATCGAAAGCCCGTTCGACTTTATCACCATTGCCAACAAAGGCATCAACGCCCACATTATCAACAACTTCAGGCTTCATTTTGAAATACCGCGAGATTTCACGGCTGACCTTTTAAACGTATCCGAACCTACCATTTACCGATGGATTAAGAACAACCGAAAACTCGACCGGAATTATTCGGTACAGCTTTTTGAACTGACCGACCTTTTTCTGTACGGGGCCGAAGTTTTTGAAAGCAAGGAAAATTTCTTCAAGTGGCTGGAACTGCCCAATACCGCGCTCGGCGGGCTGAAGCCCAAAGAGCTTCTCGAAATCCCCAGCGGAATATCCAAAGTGAAAGATTTGTTGGGCAGGATTGAGCATGGCGTGTATAGCTGATGATTGTCTATCGGATTACAAAACGCACGCACTCCCCCGACATCAGTGGCACGGGCGCCGCTCTTTTCCCCGGCCGGTGGAATAAAAAAGGCACGCCCGTACTTTATACGGGGACGACCCAAGAAATTGCGCTATTGGAAAACATCGTCCACCTGCCTCCGATGATTTCGCCGGATTTGGACATTCTTACCCTGAAAATTCCCGATGATTCCATCTCCATTTTGGAAATAAAAGACTTGCCCAAAAATTGGTCGCAATTTCCTGCCCCGACCATTTTATCGGAAATGGGACAAGTATGGGTGGAGGAAGGCAAAACCGTGGGACTTCAATTTCCCAGCAGTATCATTCATTCTTCTCAAAATGTCATTCTGAATTGCAAACACCCACGTTATGGGGAAGTGGTTGTTTTGGAAAAGGAGCGGTTTTATTTTGATTCGAGGTTGGTGAAATGAAAGTTGTGGCCAACCCTATCCCCCATCCTTTTGTCATCGAAAGTTTGGCGAAGTTTGAACCCTTGCCCGAAAGCGAAAAACGGAAGATTGTGTTCATTCATTTTAACCATACCAATTCGGTGGAGAATCCAGAAAGCGAGGCCTCGAAACGGGTGGTGGAAAATGGGTTTCGGGTGGGGAGGATGGGGAGGTTTTTGGGGTGTGAGGATGAGTTGAAATTTCAATCGTTTGAGGTAATTTTTATGGTTTAGTTTTGGCGCGAGAGAAATTTAAACTAAGATGAACGATCGTAATTCAGACTAACAGCCTTTCGGAGAGCAAATAACATAGTGTGGATGAAGATCAGGTTTTCTAAACCTTCGTCACCTGATGCTGAAAATGGTGTAAACCTATATGTTTTGATTAGGACTAATTTCAAATCAGCTCAATTGCAGACGCACGAACTACATATATGATATTGGCATAAAAACAGTTTTTTCAATGTTGATAATAATTTTTAACAATTTTCACAACCAAATATGGCCACTCTCATACAAAATCTTACAGACGAAATAATAGACCAATATATGTATGCGGACGAAACCAAACGTCCGTGGATTATTGGGTTTAGTGGTGGCAAAGATTCCACCGTAATGCTTCAACTTGTTTGGAATGCAATTTCTCAAATAAAAGAGCTTACCGGAGTTGTAAAAAGGGATATTCATATTGTATGTAATGACACAATGGTTGAAAATCCGGTAATTACCGAATATGTTTATCGGGTTTTAGACAAAATTGAGATTGCCGCGAGAAACCAAGGTATGCCTATCTATGTCCGCAAGACAATTCCGAGGTTGGAAGATTCGTTTTGGGTCAATTTATTGGGGCGAGGTTACCCTACGCCGAACAGCGCCTTTAGATGGTGCACCGAAAGGTTAAAAATCAAGCCAACCTCAAGATTTATTTTAGAACAAATTGATGAATTTGGCGAAGCAATTATCTTGATTGGCACGAGGTCAGCGGAAAGCGCACAGCGAGCAAAGTCGATGAAAAAACACGCTCGCAAAGGGAAACGATTGACCAAACACCCAACTCAAGCCAATACCTATATGTATGCACCTATCAGAAACCTCTCTTTAGAGGAAGTTTGGTACATTATAAACACAATGCCTTCGCCTTGGGGCGCTGACAATTCAGAACTTTTTCAAATTTATTCGGATGCGAGTGCAGATGATTATGAGTGTCCAACTGTGGTTACAAGCAAAGAACACAAATCTTGCGGGCAAAGTAGATTTGGATGCTGGGTTTGCACGGTCGTGAAGCAAGATAAATCAATGAGTGCCCTTATTGAAAGCGGATTACTATGGTTATCGCCTCTTTTGGATATTAGGAATCAAATGTACGACGAGCGGAATATCAAATCCAATCGTATGCCCAAAAGACGGAATGGGGCAGATGCGGTCAACGGTATGGGGCCATACACACCAAAATATCGCGCATCACTACTAAAGCGCGTATTAGAAGCGCAAAAAAAAATTCAAAGTGAAAAACCACACGTTGAGCTTATTACAAATCAAGAGTTGGTCGCCATCCAGACTATTTGGTATCGTGATTTAATTTTTAACTACAATGTTTCAAATATTTACCACACCGCTTATAAATCTGAAGTAGATATGGAACAACAGAATAAAAAACAAGAAAAAGAATTAGAATTGCTTAAACAATCCTGTGAGAAGAATCCGCAGGATTTTAATCTAATTCAGGAATTACTACTTCTTCAAAAAAACAAGTCGCTCTTAAATAAAAAGCGAGGTTTAAAAAATGATATTGAAAACAAAATTGAAGAATATTTAAAGAAAGAAGAATAAATGTTCATAAGAGAAATTGAATTAAACAATTTCAGAATTTACAAAGGCGAAAACAAAATACAATTTTCGCCAACTTCTGAGAGAAACATTGCCGTAATAAGTGGTAAGAATGGGTTTGGCAAAACCACTTTTCTTATGTCGTTGGTTTGGTGTCTGTACGGTAAACAAATGCAAAAGGTCGATGAATTATACCAAAAAGAAATTTCGGATAAAGGAGGATATGGAAAGTACATTGGGAATAGCTTAAATCGTTTAGCAAAAGTCCAGGGCGAAACCCAGTTTTCTGTTTCTGTAACTTTTAACGATGTTAAAATCCAAGAAATTCCTTGTAAAGAAATTAAAATTACGAGGTCTTACGATACCATAACAAGTACAAGCGATAAAGTTGAAGTCTTGGTTGATGGTCGTGAAAATGAATTGATTTTAGATTTAACCACAGATAGCCAACAGGGCGAAGAAATTTTTATTCGAGATTATATTCTTCCTATTGAAATTGCCAAATTTTTCTTTTTTGATGCAGAAAAAATAGTTGCGCTTGCGGAGATAAATTCACCAGAGCAAAGACGTTTGCTGAGTAAAGCTTATACCGAAGTTCTAGGGATAAAGAAGTATGAAGATTTAAAAGAGAAATTAGAATCTATACAGGATGATTACCGTAAAAAGTCTGCAAAACCAGAGGAAAAAACAGAGCTAAACTCAATTATTGCAGACATTGACAATACTGATATAGAAATTGAGGCAGTAGAAAATGAGGTACAGCAACTGGACGATGAAAAAATCGAGAAGTCGAGCCAAGCTAACGAAATTCAGAGAAAGCTAATTCAAGGTGGAAACAAAATGACCCTCGAACAGCTAAATAAACTTAAATTCGAAGAAACAGAGTTGACCACTCAAATTAATGAATTACAAGACCAACTAAAAGATTTATTTGAATTAATTCCGTTTGGTTTGGCTGGCGCAACCTTAATGGAAATTTCAAATCACTTAGACAAAGAAACCACGCAACGTAAGTCCAAATTTATTCAAGAGGATGTTGATGAAAAAACAAAACTTTTACTGGATGACTTGGAAGAAAAGAAAAAAGGCTTCCCGACTGTAATTACTACTGATATTCGTCGCTTTTATGAGGAGCAAATAACCGCTTTGGTCAAAAAACATTTCTTTAAAGAAACGTCAGACATTTCTAAAAGTTTTCAACCATTACACGATTTTTCGGATACTGAAACCAACGAACTCAATTCATTAATCAATAATTTAAAGCATTCATTCAAATCGTCATTTACATCTATGAGCGATGAATATTTTAGAGCTAAAAATCAACTTGATAGTATTCGCAGAAAAATTCGAGATGCGGAAAAAGATGCTGAGGACGAGTATATAGCAAATTTACGCTCTGAAAAAGAAACACTTGATAAACGTGTACTCAAAATCGAAAATGAAATACGCGATTTGAAAGAAAAAATTGGCTCTATAAAGAACGATAAGAAAACTTTAAAGCAACGACAAGAGGAATTAAGAAAGAAAATTGACAATAGCAGAAAATATTCTGAAAAGGATGCCAAAGCAAAAGAGATTATTTCCCGATTAAAAAACTTCATTAAAGCATTTAAAGAAGAAAAGAAGAAGTCCTTACAGGAGAATATTTTGCAGGAATTAAGCACGCTACTGCACAAAAAAGATTTTATCAAGAAAGTAACCGTAGATATCAACCAATCTGGCGATGATGTGGATATTAGCATCTTCAATTCCCGCGATGAAAAAATAGATAAAGGTTCTTTATCTATGGGCGAAAGACAGATGTACGCTTCCGCCCTCCTCAAAGCACTTGTTGACGAATCAGATATTGAATTTCCAGTATTTATAGATTCGCCGGTGCAAAAATTTGATGCTGACCACGCGCAAAGTGTAATTGAAGAATTTTACCCAAATGTTTCAGAGCAGGTAATTATTTTTCCCTTATTAGAAGGCGAGCTTACTGAACCACGATATAATCTTTTAAAAAATAAAATCAATCGCGCTTATCTCATCAATAACTACAATCCAGAAGGGTCTGAGTTTATAGAAACCTCAGCGAACAAATTATTCCAAACATATATTGAGCTCAATGCAAATTAATATAAGAACATCATCCGATAACCAAGAGATAGTTCGCAATCTAACTAGCAAACTACCTACAGGCACAAGAGAAAATGTAATTGCACGGATTGCTTTAGGATATTCATTGCAACAAGGTAAGAAGTTTACAAGCAAAGAGTTCAATTTTTATGACTCTAAAGGAAAGGAATATAAAGACCATATACTTTTTGATGCAAGGCATCGTGATTTTTACATTGCTTTGATTTGTCAACATTATGGGATTTACAAGACTGATGATGGCATTCCTAAATATGTAAAGCTGCACATTGACCACGGCTTAGAAATGATGGACAATTTATTTTCGAGTAGTAAGAATTATACATTTTTCGACTTTTTAACTGGGCATTTAGACAAAGGAATTTCGATGCTCAGCACAGTAGATGTAAACTTGGATGCCGTAAGAAACAAAAATCAAAATATTGAAAAATCATTCTTTAAAGAACCCATCAATCTAACGGTGGGTAGACAAATTGATTCAGACGAAGAAATAACATTGGGTTTTAACAATACAAATCAATATAACAATTCACACATTGCAGTTGCAGGTACGTCTGGCACAGGAAAAACGCAGTTTGCCTTGGAATTATTAAAGCAAATTAGCACCGAGTCCAACCATCACGTCAGTTTTATTTACCTTGATTTTAAAGGACTGAAAGATGAAGATGTTAAAGACCTTCAACCATTTTTTGATGCTACAAAAGCAATTTTTATTGATGCACCTAAAGTTTCTTTTCCTGTAAATCCATTATCCTTTATCGACAGTATTAACGAGGTCGATAGACAAATGGGGATTGACAAGTTTGTTGATATTATTTGTAAGTATTCAAATATTGGCATAAAACAAAGAGGCTCGCTTCGGGAAGCAGTTTTAGAAGCTTTTCACACCAAAAAGCCAGGCGAATATCCTACAATGCCTGAAATCAATGAGCATCTTTTAGAAGTGGTCGGCGACAAAAGAGACTCACTTACAGAAATCATTGATGAACTCAGTCGCTATAACATATTTGCAGATGACAGAAAGGGCAATACATTCTTAAACGAAAATGTTTATTTGTCCTTATCTGGCGATTTGTCAAATTCTGTTCGTTTTACCTCACTTTTCTTAATTATAAATTACATCTACAATACCTTTATGAATATGGAAAGCACGCCAACAGACAATGGTTATCGTGGTATGCGTTACGTGCTTTTAATTGACGAAGCACACGTTATTTTTAAAGAGAAAAAATACCAAGAGATACTTGATAAAATACTCAGGGAAATTCGTTCTAAAGGAGTTGCTGTCGTCCTACTCTCACAAGGAATTGCCGAATTTAACCAACCCGGCTTTGACTTTTCAAGTAATTGCGAAATGTCTTTCCTTTTAAATATTAAAGACAAAACCAATCGCAAAGCAATTAATAAATTCTTAGGGTTTAGCGATAACGAAGGCACTAAGGCTGCGCGAAGTTTAGAAAAAATTGAATCTGGACAGGCAATCTCAAATATGAAGGAATTTGACAAAGGCAAATTGATGAGATTATCCCAGTTTTGGGAACGGAATAAATAAACCTATGAGCAAAAAATATCCATATTACGAAGAAGGATTATTAGTTGAGAATTTATTACTTGATGCTAAAAACCCCCGTTTGCCCCAATATATGAAGGGTAAATCAGAGCAAGAAATCATAGACTATATGATTTTGGAAGAATCCACACTTGAATTGATGCAAGCAATTGGCGAAAAAGGATTTTTTCTTGGCGAACAATTATTAGTGGTAGAAAATGATGATGGAAAAACTTATACAGTGGTTGAAGGGAATAGAAGGCTTACATCTGTAAAACTTCTCAACAATCCAAATCTTGCAACGGCACAAAGTACTATTGTCAAAAAGATTGAAAAGGATGCTCAAATTCAGAATATCGACAAGCTGCCTTGTATGGTTTTTGAGAAAGCTAAAGACATTCACGACTATTTAGGTTTATCGGCACGTCACAGGAATTCAACCTTGGAATCTTCGTCAAAAAGCGGAATATTTGACTTATTTAAGAACCGAAAATTTTTCAACATTAACAATTCAACAAGCGAGTAATGAGATAAGAAAAATGATAGGGAGTAAAAGTGACTATGTTTTAAGATTGCTTGTTGGTCAATTAGTATTTCTTAAAATCAAGGATAATCACTTCTTCAAGATTAAAAACTTACAGGATGATGGTAGCTTTTATTTTAGCTATATCGCAGATTCTTTGAGACAAAATAATATTGTTGGTTATTTGGGTATCGATATGTCAGACGAAAATCCTATTGAGAGATTAAATATCGAACATCTTGAAAATTGGACGACTTGGTTATATAAAGAAATTGAAATCAAGGGCAGAGTCACAACGAGATTAAAAGGTAAAAGTCAAGACCTTAATATGCTCAATGCCATCCTCGGAAGTAAAGAGGCTAAAGAACAATTTATTAATAATGATGCCACTTTATCCGAAGCTTACACCTACACAGAAGATTTTGATAAGACTTTTAGAAATGCAGTAGAGAATGCATTGGTAGAGCTTGAACGTGCAGAAAAGCTGAAGTTTAAAATTAAAAACTTCTATTTATCGATAGAAGATGATTTGCGAGATATAATTAAACTTTCAAGAAGTATCAAAACCACCAAAGACGAATTACAAACCGACGAATTTTCTGGCAATGAGTTTTGAAGAAAAATTACAAGAAGAGATTAACGATTCTTTGAAGATTATTGCACCAAACACAAAGAAAACTCATCCTTGGTACTTGTCACATTTACACGCAGATTTCATAGAATTAAAATGTTTGTTTTGGGCAAAAGAAGAATGGCTAACCCATATAGATGTTGTTGGTCATTACAAAGATTCAGACCAAGGAAAAGATGAGCAAAAAAACTCAAATGAAGTTGGGAGCGATGCAAGTGATAATGATGACAGGTTGCTATCGCAAATTACTGAAATCTTTATAACTTTAAAAGAGAGAGAAACACTTTTAAAAATTGACTATCCTTTCGATTTAGATAGAAAGAATAACTATATTCGCTTGAAAACGGAACTGAACGAAAAGCATTTACTTTATATAAAGCTTTTATTAGACTCAAATCTTAATAATTTTCCAAAACTTCAACATATTTTAACCAAAGACTTTGAAAAAATATCAGCAAATGCCTTAAAAGAATATTTCCCTAATGCGATAATTGCGGAATTGGGAAAAAACTCAACTTACAAAGGAAATACAAAAGAAAAAATTAAAGCATTAGCTAAAGATTTGAACGTTTCGATTATACAAGAAGAAGTAGATAAACTTTCGCCTACGGCAACCCAAGAAAAAGGTTTGGATTTATTGGCGTTTTTCCCTTTTGAAGATAAAATTGCAAGTACTGTGATTTTACTTGCCCAATGTGCTTGCGGAAAGAAATGGCCTTCTAAAACGAATGAAACTGGAAATTATGAAAGCTTTCTAAACTTTTATAAACAAAAACCGCTTCATTCAATGTTCATTCCATACTATTTGTCAAGTGAGCAGAATGGATTTCATCAATCTGAATCGTTAAGCAATAAAATTGTGTTTGAGAGAAAAAGAATAATTGAATTTGTTAATGATTACTCGGATTTTAAAAATTTGGAATCATATCAAATAGTACAAAAAGCTACTCAAACCGTAGCATTGGAAGTTTAGCAAGGCTCTATTATCTATGAGAATCAGCCCAACCAACTGTGGCTCAAACCAATTTATTCTTTAAGCTTTGAAGATGATTAAAATTCTTTCTCAATAATACTTAATAGAAGCCTAAAACAAGACAGCCGAGGGATCTCTTGTAACAAAATCCTACATAGCAGTTTAGATTAGAGAACCACGATTTAAACCTTAAATCCACTTCCTACTAAAATAAATCCCATTTTTATCTCTAATGCGTCATATCCGGCGTTCAAATTTGCCCTTCCACCAACCCCGCCCGTCTCAACAACGCCTTCGCATCCGGTTTTTTCCCGCGAAATTCCTCGTACAATTTAGCGGGGTGCACCGTGCCGCCGGCCGCCAACAGCCGCTTGAATTTCTTCGCCGTTTGCGGGTTGAAAATCCCCGTTTCCTTGAAATATTCAAAGGCATCGGCGTCCAACACTTCCGCCCATTTGTAACTGTAATAGCCCGCCGAATAGCCGCCCTGAAAAATGTGCGAAAAGCTGGTGGAGGTGTTGCTGGTCTCGATTTCGGGGAGGAGTTCGGTTTCTCCCAAAGTTTTGTTTTCCAATGACTTAACGCTGTCGATTTCGGAGGGGTCTTGCGCGTGCCACGCCAAATCCAAGCGCGCCAAACCGACCTGCCGCACCGTGGCGTAACCTTCCATAAAGTTGGCGCTCTTTTTCAGCCGCTCCACCATTTCGGCGGGGATTTTTTCGCCCGTTTCGTAGTGGGCGGCAAAGAGGTCGAGGCATTCTTTTTCGTAGCACCAATTTTCCATCACTTGGCTGGGCAGCTCCACAAAATCCCAAAAAACGCTGGTGCCGCTGAGGCTGGCGTAAGTGCCGCTGGCCAAGATGCCGTGCAGGCTGTGGCCAAATTCGTGGAACAGCGTCAGCACCTCGCGGAAGGTCAAAAGCGAGGGCTTGGTTTGGGTAGGTTTGGAGAAATTGCACACGATGCTGACGTGCGGCCGGATGTCGGTCTTGTTGATTTTCTTTTGGCTGCGGTAGCTGGTCATCCACGCGCCGGCGCGCTTCCCTTGGCGGGGATGAAAATCGGCGTAAAACACCGCCAAGTGGTTTCCGTTCAGATCTTTGACTTCGTAAACCGTAACGTCATTGTGGTATTTTGGGATGTCGTCGCGCTCGTGAAACGAAATTCCGTAAAGGCGCTGGGCGGTTTCAAAAGCGCCGCGCACCGTGTCCTGCAAAGTGAAAAACGGCTTCAGTTTTTCATCGTCAATCTCGAATTTTTCCTGCTTCAGTTTTTCGGAATAAAACGCGAAATCCCATTTCTGCAAAGTGCCGATGCCATCCCGCTTTTTCGCGAAAGCGGCCAAATCTTCCACCTCTTTTTCGGCGGCGGGTTTGGCGGCTTCCAAAATCTCGTCCAAAAAGGATTTCACCTTTTCCGGCCGCTCCGCCATCCGCTCCTGCAAAACGTATTCGGCGTGGGTATCGTAGCCGAGAAGCTGCGCCCGCTCGTGTCGCAACTGACTGATTTTCAAAACGTTTTCTTCATTATTTCTTTCATTATTTTGAAAAGCGCGCGCGCCATAGGCTTTGGTCATTTTCTCGCGCAGCTCCCGTTTTTCAGAATAGGTAATGAATGGAACGTAGCTGGGATAATGCAGCGTGAACAGCCAGCGGCCTGTTTTTCCTTTTTCGGTGGCGGCCTCGGCAGCCGCTTCTTTTATGTCAGCGGGAAGTCCGGCCAAATCACTTTCATCTTCAATCCACAGTTCAAAATCGTTGGTTTCGGCCAGCACATTTTCGCCGAATTGCAGGGACAGTTTCGCCAGTTCTTGGTCGAGTTCGCGCAGTTTTTCCTTTTTGGAATCGTTGAGGTTTGCGCCGTTTTGAATGAAGGCGCGGTAGGTTTTTTCCAAAAGCATTCGCTGCTCTTCAGAAAGCGAGCGTGTGTTTCGCCTCCCGTAGTTACGGGATTGGGGGGCTTCGCTTTTAGAAAGCCCCCCAGCCCCCAAGGGGGGGGTAGCGGCACTGTGCGCATCATAAACCTTATTCACCCTTTCAAACAACCTCGCATTCAACATTATATCATTCCCATACTCGCTCAGCTTCGGGGAAAAATCCCGCGCAATTTTCTGAATTTCGTCGTTGGTTTCCGCGCTATTCAGATTGAAAAAAATGCTGGACACCCGCGCCACTTTTTCGCCGCTGCGCTCCAAGGCTTCGATGGTGTTTTCAAAAGTGGGTTCGTCGTTTTGATTGACGATTTCGTCCACTTCGTTCTTGCCAATTTCGATGGCTTTTTCCAAGGCGGGCAGGAAATATTCTTCCTTTATTTTATCAAAAGGCGGCGTTTCAAAGGGCGTGGAAAACGGGAGGAGGAGTGGGTTTTCTGAAGTGTTCAAAGTTCAAAGTTTAATGTTCAACGTTTTAAAAAACGCGCGAACGGGTGAATGTTTAAAATAGAAATTTTGTTTCGTCAAATAATTGTGAAAACCAAGGGAGCTTCTTTGTGTTCAAAATTTTCAGCCACCAAAACGCAAAGCGCACAAAGGTTTTAATGGATTGATTTTCAGTAGCTTTATTTAAATAATGGGAACTTTGTGTCTTTGTACCTTAGTGGTTAAAATAAATTGTGGTAAAGACAGCTATCCCAAAAAAGCACGTAGTTTTCCTTGGCGGGAAAACCGCACAAACCAACAAACTGACTACCTTCGCGCAACGGGCAATCCCAATGGACGATTTTGTAGAAAAATACATCAACCCTTTTACGGACTACGGTTTCAAGCGGCTGTTCGGCGAAGAACCGAACAAGGATTTGCTGTTGGATTTTTTGAACGAGCTGCTGCGTGACGAGGAGGGCACCATCACCCAATTGACCTATCTGAAAAACGAACATCTGGATTCAGACCTGAACCGCAAGGCCATTTTTGATTTGTATTGCGAAAACGAAAAGGGCGAAAAATTCATCGTGGAATTGCAGAAAACCAAACAGAATTTTTTTAAAGATAGGACGGTCTATTATTCCACTTTTCCCATCCAAGAGCAGGCCAAGCGCGGCAGCGTGTGGAATTACGAGTTGAAGGCGGTTTATACGATTGCCATTTTGGATTTTGTGTTTGACCACGACGGGGATGAACCGGAAAAGTATCTATACCGAGTGCAACTGACGGACACGGAAACCTGCCAAGTGTTTTACGACAAGCTGACGTTCATTTATTTGGAAATGCCGAAATTCACCAAATCGGAGGCGGAGCTGGAAACCAAATTTGACAAGTGGCTGTTTGTATTGAAAAACTTGAACCGGCTGGACCGCGTACCCGAGAAACTGAGAGACGAAATTTTCCAAAAACTGTTTGAAGTGGCCGAAATCGCAAAATTTTCACCCGAGCAACGGACGTCCTACGAGGACAGCCTGAAATATTACCGCGACCTGAAAAACTCGCTGGACACGGCGAAGGAAGAGGGCTGGGAGGAAGGGAGAGAAGAAGGGAGAGAAGAAGGAAGAGAAGAAGGGAGAGAGGAAGGTAAGCTGGAAGGGCGAAAGGAAGGAATAGAAATGGGAAAGCAAGAAGGCAAAGAGGAAGCGATGCAGATAATGGCCAAAAAACTTTTGCAAAAAGGGTATGAGCTTGAAGAAGTGGCTGCCCTAACGGAGTTGTCGAGTGAAATCCTGAAGCGTATCAAGAAAGGACTTTAAGGAAATTTCCAAAAACTGTTTGAAGTGGCCGAAATCGCAAAATTTTCACCCGAGCAACGGACATCCTACGAGGACAGCCTGAAATACTACCGCGACCTGAAAAACTCGCTGGACACGGCGAAGGAAGAGGGCTAGGAGGAAGGGAAGGAAGAAGGGAGAGTGGAAAGTAGAGTGGAAGGTATTGAGTTAGGCATTAGAAAAGGTGAAGAAAAAGCGATGATGGAAATGGCAAAAAAAACTTTTAAAAGAGGGTATGGAAGCGGACAAAGTAGCCAGACTGACGGGACTGCCCAAAGAAATTTTGGATAGAATCAAAAATGAACTTTAAGGCATTGTCCATAAATTATTTGAAGTGGCCAAAATCGCAAAATTTTTATCCTAACAGATTGAACCTCCAAGAAACATCCCGCTCCGAGTTGCTGAACGATTTGCGCAAACGATTGCGCGACATCCGCAACGGCGTTCAGAAGAACTTCTATTTTTTGGAAAAGGAAGACCTGCGCCGCCGCCCCGCCAAGGGAAAATGGAACGTCATCGAGGTGTTTGCGCACATCAATATTTTTCAAGAATATTATAACAAACAGATTGCCAACGCTTTGGAAAGAGCGCCGGAAGTGGAACACGACGAAGTAAAGATTTCGTGGCTGGGCAAAAAATTCGTGAAAAGTATGCAGCCCCGCGATGGCAAAATCCCGATGCCGATGCCCACCTTCGCTAAGGCCGACCCGCTAAAACGCGCCAAGAAAGGTATCATCATCAAAGAGGGCGTGGTGTTTCAGGATTTCATCGCGGACTTGGAGGAGATGGAGGAACTGATGATACAATCCTATGACCGCGACATTACCCAAGTGAAAATCAAGACGTTTTTGCCGTTCATAAAATTGCATTTGGCGGATGCGTTTATGTTCAATCTGGCACATACCGAAAGGCATATCTTGCAGGCGGAGCGGGTGTTGGGAAAGGCTGACTAAAATTCCACGATTTTTTCCAACACTTTTTCAATCAAATCCTCCACGATTTTTTCAGGATTTTCCGCAAATTCACCCGTCATTCGGTTGGCCAAAATGGCATTCAAACTGACGGCTTGGTGGCCCAGCAATTTCGCCAACCCGTAAATCCCCGCCGTTTCCATTTCGATATTGGTAATTGGAATTCCCGCGAAAGCGGATTTTGACAGAAGCTGGGTGAAGTTTTTCACCTTGGCGGGAAGGTACACCGAGCGGCCCTGTGGCGCGTAAAATCCTGCGGCGGTGAGGGTTACACCTTTTTGGTCGGCCACTTTTTCAAATTTTGAAGCCAGTTTTTCTCCCGCGAAAGCGGCATAGGGCCGAGGCAGGTTTTTCCAATCGGAATGGCTTTTCACTAAAGCATCGATTTCATTTTCATAAAAATGATAATTATAAAATGGCAGCAACCCATCCAAACCGACCGCCGCCTCTGACAACAGAATGGCCCCCACCGGAACATCCTCCCGCACCGCGCCGCTGGTGCCGATTCTGATAAAATTAAAATACGGAAAACCGCCTTCTTGTTGTTGTAAAAAAAGCGCGTGTAGTTCATTCAGAACAATATCGACATTGTCCGTGCCGATGCCGGTGGAAATTACCGTCAGCCTTTTCCCGCCAAGGGAACCGGTGTGCGCCACAAACTCGCGGCGCGCGGTTTCGGATTCTATTTCATCAAAATGGCGGCTCACTTTGGCCACCCGCTCGGGGTCGCCCACGGTGATGACGACCTGCGCCACATCGCCGGGTTTCAGTCCCAAGTGGTAGATACTGCCGTCGGGATTCCATATCAATTCGGAGCGCATTTTCTATCAGATAAATTTTACATTTGCCGCAAATTAAACCCTTTTGAAAATGGCCGACAAAACTCCCCTGATTCTCGTCCCCCTCGGTTTTTCCGAGCAATCCATCTTGGCCCTCCAGCAAGCCGTGATCTACGGCAAGGCGATGGGCGCGCGGCTGCAGCTGCTGACGGTGATGGAGGATAACAACCAGTTCTTGCAAAAATTTGACGCCAAGGATGACAAGAAGGACGAAATCAGGGAGAAGGTGAAGGCGGAAATGGAGCGCTACGCCGAGGAGTACCGCCAAAAAAGCGGCTTGGAAATCGAAACCAAAGTGACTTCGGGGACGGTGTACGAAGAGGTGGCGCGCGTGGCCGAGCTGGACGAGGCCGACCTCGTCATCGTGGGCACCAACGGCAAGCCGACGAACTTCCGCAAGCGCTTTATCGGCAGCAACGCCTACCGGATCGTGATGAGCGTGGAGCCGCCGGTGATCACCGTAAAAGGTGTGCGCAAAGTGGACGAAGTAAAGACCATCATTTTCCCGCTGACGCTGGACCGGCGCAGCAAGGAAAAGACGGGGGTGGCGCTGCATTACGCGCGGCTGTTTGGCGCGAAAATCAAGATCGTGGCCATCCTCACCGCAAAAGATGAGGAAAAACGGCTGCGCGCCAACGTGAACCAAGTGCAAAAATTTATTACCGAGGCCGGCGTGGACTGCACGGCCGATTTGATCGAACCCGAAAAGAAAGGCGTGGTGCGCAACACTTTACAGTTTTCCAAAAAGCACAAAGGCGATTTGATTATCATTACCGAGGATAACCGCGAGCGCGACATTACCGACTATTTTATGGGAACGGAAGTGCAAGCCGTGATTTATCACAGCGAAATTCCAGTGATGTGTTTTACGCCGTCGGAGATGAAATATGAGGCGATGTGGTCGGGCGGGCCGATGTCGTAATTAGGCGCTTCGGTGCAAATTCAGTGGCCATCAAAAGACCAGAACAATTTCATTTTATCAACAAAAAAAACCCCGCGCTTGGCGGGGTTTTTAGTTCTATATTCTTAAGAATTAAAGATTCAAGTCTAAATTCTTGCGGCGTTCGTCCTTCAAGCGCCAAAATTTACGCTCATTTTTAGGAGGTTTCATACCCAATTTTTCCAAATATTCCGCAAATTTTTCCTCGGTGGTGCTGTTGGAAAACGGCAGGCCCACCACTTTTTCCATCACCTTGTCCGGTTTTTGAATTTCCTCGGCCTCGACATTTTTCTGATATTTTGCAATGGTGTGATCCTTAACAGCCACAAAACCGGCCGGTGCAAAATGATTGTCGCCTTTCACTTTGTAAGCCACCAATTTATCACCGCTTTTCACCATCTCCCTCACGGCCTTTTTTTCTTTGTCATCTTTAGAATGCAGCGCGGTTTCCAACACTTTTATGTTGTCAACAATATCGTCGCGCTTAGTTACCACTTTCAATTTCTCCATCACTAAAATTTTTCGATTTCAGTCGCCAAAACTATTCCAAATAAGATATTTGCATAAAACTACCTGACACATTTATCAACAGAATACCCAACAACTGCCAAAACGTCTTTTCGGTATTTTTATAGAAACGGCTTGGCTTTTGTTTGCGAACCTGTTTCAGATTTCACCTTTCATATAAAAGCATCTTACATCTTGATTATCAAAAACTTCCCCTCCCCAAAGAACCTGCGGTTTTCCCTTTTTGAAAAAAGCATCTTTTTATTTGCGATGGGCGCGGCCACTTTTTCTTTGGCTGCGCAGAAAAAAATCATCATCACCGATGATATGATTTGGGCTGACCACGCCCAGGTGAAAATGCAAGCCCCCGTACTTTTTGATGGTAAAATGCTGGAAAACACCGGGTTTTGGTTCGACGAGCGCGCCGTGCCGGATGAAGTCGTGATTCCCAATACCGAACTGCGCGGGCAAATCCTCATCGTGGATTTAAAAGGAAAAGTGGACGTGCAGAAAGTACGCGTTTTCGATACCTATGGTGTGGATGACAAACTGGACATTTACTGTTCCGATGAATTTTTCAAACCGAAGAAAGTGGCCACCGAACCGCTGGACGGCTACAACGGCTGGCGTGAAGTGGATGTGAACCAAATAGCCCGCTACCTTTATTTTGGCGCGCCCAAAGGTGGGCTGAGTGGCTTTGGTGAGTTGGAAATCATTGGTCAATATTTGGAGAAAGATCCTGAACCCCAGTCAGTTGAACCCTTTACTGGCAAAACCTTGGCGGAAACTTGGGGCATCAACACCCACGATTATTCGCACGCGCCCGACCAGCCAGAGGTTGGCCTTTACAACACCCAATCCGTGAACCCGATGCGCAACGAACGCACCTACGCCGAGTATCATAAAAATTACAATAACCAAGTGATAAAGGGCGAGCCGCTCTTTGCCGATAAAAATTGGGCAGGCAGCGTCCGGCCGAACCACGCCAAGCGTATCGCGAATAAAAACGGCACTTTGATGTTCAGTATGGTCGGAAACCTTCCAAAATTTATGGATACCTATCCTAAGGAATTCCAGCACCGTGGCGACCTTCCGTGGATTTATTGGGATGAAAATCTGTCTTTTGAAGACAATCGTAAGCGGATGTACGACCCTCAGACGTGGGCGCCGCTGCGCGATGAGATGGTAAAGATTGCCGAGGCGCTCAAAGAGTACGACCAAACCGTTATCCTTCAGGCCTTTAACGAATACGACAAACTGTGGCGCGGGCTGGAACATCGGCTGAACCCCTTTATGGTGGCGGCCGCGCAGAGTATGATGTGGGACGGCCACGAAGGAAAATTTGGCAAAGGAATTAAAGATGTATCGCCCAAAATGAAGCTGGCTTGGATAAGTACCGCTTATAACAATTTGGCATACGTAAAAATGGCGAACGAATGGTTTAAGGCCAATCGCATTGATGGCGAATTCTGCGCCGACCTTATTGCCACTAATAGTTATTGCAACAATCAAGGCGGGTTGCAGCACCGCACCGGTTCGCACGGCATCCCGCCGGAAGATAGCGAATGGTTGCGTAAGACCAAACAGTTTTATGAATATTCTCAACGGATGGGGAAAGAATTCGCACTCACCGAATTTGGCTACGACCATTCCGGCGTCAGTAAAAATAGTGTGGTTTTAAAAGACGAGGCATTTCAAGATGACCGCGAAAAATTCGGCGAAAGCCGCCAGCAAACGACTTTTTATGACGATACATTTTGGCCCAAGTGGAAAGACGAATTGCTGCAACAACAGGCGGCGTGGGACGTGCGCGCCTATCTGACCGCCACACCATACACGCACTTTCTTTTTAAATATCACATCCGTGATGAGGGCGAAATGGGTAGCCGAATTTGTGGTGTGTACAGCAGTTGCGGCATTGCCGAAAACCACGGTTATGCATTCCGCAAAGGGCTTTCTTTAAAACCCAACGGGCTGGCTCTCAAAAAGATAATTGATGAAGTGGGCGATTTCGTTCCTTATAAACAGACGGAAAACAATGGCTTGCACCGCCTTTATCTAAAAAAGGACGGCACCGAAAAAATCATCGAATGGCGGGAGGATTGGGACTCGATGCCCAAGATTGTGGACGCGGCCTGATTACCAAATTTTGGCCACCGGATAGCGCAAATGTTCGGGTTCGTAATAGTCGGAATTTTTATAGATAAATTCTAAAGGAGGATACATTTTTTCGGCTTCTTGGGGATTGTCCTTTTTCCAGTTTTCAAATTTGATTTTCAATTCAGGATTTTCATCCAAAAGTTGTTGGGCAGTTTCTTCAAAAACGTAGGGCGAAAAATATTCTTTTTGTTGAAATATTTCATCAAAAAAATTCCAGCGCAAATAGCTGTCGGCGGCGGCAGGTTCCAAAGTATTCGCTAAAAAACGGCGATGGATATTTTCGGTTGGAATTAAGTAATCGCCTTTTAGAAATTGGCGGTTTTGCATCACTTTTTCCGTTTCAAATTCGGTTAAAACAAAGTGGCCTTCGTAGGGATAATTCCGAAATTTCGGTTCAAAAATATAAGTGCTTTCCACTCGGATGGTGGTGTCATTTTGCAATGGAATCGTCTGAACACCATTGTATTGCAATCGCTCGGCTACTTCGCGATAGGCTTGTGGCAAAATATAATATTGGGGAAGCTGCGTACTGTCGGCTGTCTTGTAATCTGCAAAATATTTCACCTCATAAGTTTTGGGTTTTTCGCGATTGTATTTCAGTCGGTTTTGCCCTAAAATTTCACTTTTCAAGTAGTCATATTCAAAACCTTTGAATTCGCGCGTTTCAAATTGGACAGAATCCAGCGTCCAGTTCAATGTAAAAAATTTGGTGCGAAAATCAGCATCATCGGCTCGCTTTTTTCTTTCGATGATTTCTTGGGAATTTTTACCTGAAAAATTCGTGATTTGGTGCAGAAATTCGCGGGTACTTTCCACACGGTCTTTATAAGGTTTGAACATATGCGTTTCGGTGATAAACCCGATGGTATTAAATAAGGTGGTAAATCCGCTGGCATAACGAGGCGTTTCCAAAAATGCCGCAAAACCCTTGTCCGGCGTATCACGAAAAACATTTACATAAGAGGTCATTTCCCAATCTTCATTTTTCATATTTTCATATAAAAAAGGTTCCAATTCGGATGTCAAAAATTTCGATAAAATGGGATTTAGTTTATCCTTTTGGGTAGAAATGAATGTCATTGTATATTGATAATCCGCGCCATTGGAAGTGTGGGTATCAATAAAAATATGCGGTTTCAAAAAATGGAAAATTGCATAAAAACTTTTGGTATTTAGCGCATCGGCTTTGATGAAATCGCGGTTCAAATCCAAATGGCGGGCGTTGCCGCGAAAGCCGTGTTCTTCGGGGCCGTTTTGGTTGGCGCGGCTGTCGCGGCCACGGTTCAGCGCGCCACCGATGTTGTACACGGGGATGATTCCAATCACCACATTTTCAGGAAGTTCATTTGATTTCAACAAATCTTCCGCAAAGGCAATCGATGCGTCAATCCCGCAAGGCTCACCGGGATGGATGCCATTGTTGATGAGAATCACCGCTTGGTTTTCCAGTTGTTGCGCCATCGGAATCACGTTGGAAATCCCACCTTTTTTCATCAAAAAAAGATGCAAGTTCCGGCCGCTATCGGTCAGTCCCATTTCCATCAATTTTGTATCCTCATATTTTTCATCCAAATATTGATACGCTTTGATGACTTCAGCATATTCCAAAGTTTGATTGTTTTCATAACGCAATTCGATTTGTGAAAACGCATTCAAAAAAATCAATATAAAAAAGCTAAAAAAGAAAGTTTTCATCGCTGAATTTTTAAAATCTTGCCGAAGGTATTCATTTTCCAAAATCCAAATCTTGGCTACCTTCCGCGCTCAATACCAAAACAGTGGAACCGCTCAATCCCCATTTTCCCAAAAAAGACAAAACCGCCGAACCCGATTTGGACGCGCTTTTTGACAAACTTAAAAAGGGCGACCGCGGTGCTTTGGCGCGCGCGCTCACTTTGTCGGAAAGCAAACTGGAAAAGCACCGCAAACAAGCCAACCAATTGATTCACAAAGCCTTGCCCCTTTTGGGAAATGCCATCCGCATCGGCATCACCGGCGTGCCCGGCGTGGGGAAAAGTACTTTCATCGAGGCGCTCGGCTCGCATTTGACTTCGTTGGGAAAAAAAGTGGCCGTCCTCGCGGTGGATCCCAGCAGCAGCCGCAGCGGCGGCAGCATCCTCGGCGACAAAACGCGGATGAACAAATTGTCGCAGGACGAGAATGCTTTTGTCCGCCCCTCCCCCACCGGCGGCAGCCTGGGCGGCGTGGCGCGCAAAACCCGCGAAAGCATTTTGCTGTGCGAAACCGCTGGTTATGAGGTGATTATCGTGGAAACCGTGGGCGTGGGCCAAAGCGAAACCACCGTCAAAAACATCACCGATTTTTTCATTTTACTGATGCTGGCCGGCGCTGGCGACGAATTGCAGGGCATCAAGCGCGGCATTATGGAAATGGCCGATTTGCTCCTTATCAACAAAGCGGACGGCGAAAACGCGCCCGCCGCCAAGCGCGCCAAAGCGGAATACACCCGCGCGCTCCACCTTTTCCCACCTCAAGAAAACGGCTGGATTCCAAAAACCGCCGTTTGCTCCGCCCTTGAAAACCAAGGCATTGCGGATGTTTGGGAAACCGTGCAAAGTTTTGAAAACCAGCAAAAAACGAACGGCCATTTTGAAAAAAACCGCCAGCGGCAGGCACTGCATTGGTTTGAAGAAGCACTCGGTGAACTGGTGATGCAGCATTTCCGCAACAGCGAAAAAATGAAAAAACGGATGGAGGAAATGAGAGGAAAAATCTTGCGGAAGGAAATGGAGGCGTGGGAAGGAGCGAAAAAATTAGTTTGGGATTTTTTTGAAAGTCCTTTTTAATTGTACCGAAATTGGTGGAATTAAAAGGGATCGAATTCGACCCCTTTAGAGATTTTCAAAATTTAGAAAAGAAATGTTTTAAACCCCTCGAATTCGAGGGGTTTAAAAGTGGTCAAATTCGACCACTTTAAAATTTAATTATGGCACATTCGCCATAATTAGAAGATTTTGACATCTTAATAAAGATTAGAAAAAGACGAAATGGAAAAGAAGAAAATCAAAGTTCAAGATTCTGAAATCACCATTATTACAGGAGGAGAATTTGACTTTATCTCGCTGAGCGATATGGCGAAAAGTTTTGAAGGGGGCAGTTCGCTCATCGAGCAGTGGCTTCGCAATAAGGACACCATTGAGTTTTTAGGGATTTGGGAACGCATCAATAATGAAAGTTTTAATTCCCTCGAATTCGAGGGAATTAAAAATGAAGCCGGCACCAATCGCTTCTTCTTGTCGGCCAAGCGCTGGATTGAAAATACCAACGCGATTGGGCTAATCGCCAAAACTGGAAGATACGGCGGCACTTTCGCGCACAAAGACATCGCTTTTGAATTTGGCAGTTGGCTGAGCGCGGAATTCAAACTTTATCTCATCAAAGAATTCCAACGCCTAAAAGACGAAGAAAGCAAACGGCTTTCCAGCGAATGGAACCTACACCGCACCTTGGCCAAGGTAAATTACCGCATCCACACCGATGCGGTAAAAGAAAATCTAATCCCACCAGCAATCACCACCAAGCAAAAATCCTTCATTTATGCCAGCGAGGCGGACTTGCTGAACGTGGCGCTTTTCGGGAAAACCGCCAAGCAATGGCGCCATCAAAATCCTGATAAAAAAGGTAACGTCCGCGACCATAGCAGCTTGGAGCAGTTGCTGGTGTTAGCCAATTTGGAAAGCCTGAACGCGGAATTTATTAAAATGGGCATCGAACAAGGGGAGCGATTGGAGCGGCTGAATATTAGCGCGATAGGGCAAATGAAATCTTTGGTAAAAATGAATCCCGCCAAGAAAATTGGTTGAAAGAATGGGAAGCGGAATTTCTAAATAATTCCCTCAAAAATTCTTCCTCACCTCCGCCTTCAAATACCGCAGCGCTCCCTTCGTCGGGAAGTTTTCCATCTCCATCGTTTTATTGAGAATCGCCTTGCGCAGTGTCAGGCCGTTGTCCTTGCCGTTCATTTCGTTAGCAATAGTATTAATAATGCCCACCGTCGCCGATTTGGCGTTCACCACCAGTTTCCACGCCTCGTCGCTGATGTAAATTTGCTGCGAAACGTTGTGCTCAAACTCGCTGCGGATGGCCTCGGTCAGCAAAGTTTGGTACTCGCGCACGTTCAGATTATCGGAATGCACCCGCACCAAAAGCCGCTCCGGCGAAATGCGCTCCAAGAAAAGCGACAAGCGCTCGTAAGCCTGCAAACGCACGGGCAGCGCGCTTTTTTGGGTTTCTTTTTTGAGAAAATAAAGCCGCCGTTTTTCCTCGTTGTCCATAAAATTGCTGAGCATCAGATAGCACAAAATCAGCAGGAAAATCGCGGGCAGCGCGTATTTCAGAATCTCCAGAACTACATCCATTCTCTTGAGCTTGCGTTTTTTTTAAAGGCCGCCAAATATCGGAAAAATCTGAGGCCGCTGGCGATTATTCGTAATTTCGCCGCCTTAAAAAATTGCCGCGGATGAACCTACTTTCCGAACGAATCCAAAACCTGTCCGAATCGCAGACCATCGCGATGAGCAAAAAGAGCCGCGAACTGCGCGAGCAGGGCAAGGATGTCATCAGCCTCTCGCTCGGCGAGCCGGATTTTCATACGCCGGATTTTATCAAAGCGGCCGCCAAACAAGCCATCGACGACAATTATTCTTTCTATCCGCCCATTTCGGGTTACAAAGATTTGCGCGAGGCGATTTCCCATAAGTTTCTGAGGGACAATGATTTGGAGTATTCTCCTGACCAAATCGTGGTGAGCACTGGCGCCAAGCAGAGCATCGCCAACGTGGTGTTGTGCACCATTAATGAAGGCGACGAAGTGTTGCTGCCCGCGCCGTTTTGGGTCACGTATTATGAGATTGTGAAATTGGCGGGCGGGATGCCAGTAGTGGTGGAAACGTCCATCGAAAACGACTTCAAAACCAACGGTGCGGAATTGGAAAAAGCCATTACCGATAAAACCAAGATGCTGATTTTCAGTAGTCCGTGCAATCCATCAGGTAGTGTTTATACAAAAAATGAATTGCAGAATTTGGCGGAAACTTTGGCCAAGCATCCTCATATTATTGCGATTTCGGATGAAATTTATGAACTGATTAATTTCGAGGGCAAGCATCATTCATTGGCCTCGTTTCCAGATGTTTATGAGCAAACCGTAACCATCAACGGACTCTCCAAGGGCTTTGCGATGACGGGCTGGCGTTGCGGTTATTTGGGTGCGCCCAAATGGTTGGCCGACGCTTGCGACAAAATGCAGGGGCAGTTCACTTCCGCCACTTGCAGCATCACGCAACGGGCGGCTATGGCAGCAATGGAAGCCGAGCCGTCGCGGGTTTCTTATATGAAAGATGCTTTTCAAAAAAGGCGCGACTTGGTTTTGAAACTTTTGCAGGAAATCGACGGAATGGAGGTTAACCATCCCGAAGGCGCGTTTTACTTTTTTCCCAATATAAAGTCCTTGTTGTCAAAAAGTTACAAGGGCGAAAAAATCGGCAACAGCGAAAATTTCTGTATGTTTTTATTGGAAGAAGCGCAGGTGGCCACGGTCGCGGGCAGTGCTTTCGGCAGCCCCGATTGCTTCCGCATCAGCTACGCCACCGATGAAGATACTTTGCGCGAAGCCATCAAACGCATCAAAAACGCCGTAGAAAAATTGCAATGAAAGCGGAAGAAATGAACCAAATTTTTGATGATTGCATTGCCGATTATCATCAAAAAGACGATGTAAAAACGCCGTTGAAAAATCCTTTTGAAAAAGATATTTTTCAGGCACTTTTGTATCAAAAATGTTGGATAGATACCGTGCAGTGGCATTTGGAGGACATCATCCGCGACCCTGAAATAAATCCGAAAAAAGCACTGCAAATCAAACGGAAAATTGATGCCAGCAACCAAGACCGCACGGATTTGGTGGAGCAGATTGATGATTATTATCTTTCTCTTTTTCAAGATGTTAAATTGAAAAATGACGCACGGCTAAATACCGAAAGTCCGGCTTGGGCCATTGACCGCCTCTCTATTTTGGCGCTCAAGATTTATCATATGAAAATCGAAGCCGAGCGCACCGAAATCGAGCAAAATCAAAAAGAAAAAAATAGGCACAAACTTTCGGTGCTTTTGGAGCAAAGGAAAGATTTAAGTTTAGCTATCAATCAATTGTTAGATGATTTGCACAATGGAAATCGTAAAATGAAGACCTACCGCCAAATGAAAATGTACAACGACCCCGCGCTGAATCCGGTGCTTTATTCTTCTCAAAAGAAAAACTGAAATGCGGATTTTGGTGATTCGATTTTCCGCCCTTGGCGACGTGGCGATGACGGTGCCCGTTTTGCAAAACGTCCTGAAAAACCATCTCGATACCCAAATCACCGTTCTTTCCAAAGAGCAATTTCGGCCCATTTTTTCGGCATTGGATGTCGAATTTTTCGGTGCAGATTTTTCTAAAAAATATAAAGGTTTTTTTGGTTTAAAAAAGTTGCATTCCCATTTATCAAAAAAAGGAAAATTTGATAAAATAATTGACCTGCACGGCGTTTTACGCAGCCATATTTTAGACAGTTTTTTTCGATTGAGCGGCACGCCCGTTTATAAAATCGACAAAGGCCGCAAGGAAAAAAAGCAACTGACCCGCTCTCGAAACAAAATCCTCAAACCACTAAAAAACAGCACGGTACGCTACGCCGAAGTTTTTGAAAAAGCGGGTTTGAAACTGGATTTCGACCCGACCGCACCTTTTCAAGTTTCCTATCAAAATGAGTATGCCCAAAAAACTTGGAACAAGCTGAAACAGCCAAAAATGAACGTAGGCATCGCGCCCTTCGCCGCGTGGCAGGGCAAGCAATGGCCGCTGGAAAAAACCGATGAACTGGTCGGCAAATTGCTGGACGAGGGCATCGGTATTTTCTTTTTCGGCGCGCCCAGCGAGCGCGAAAAAATCGAGCGTTTCCGCGAAGAGCGCATCTTTATGTTCAATATGGCGGGGCGTCTCACTTTGGACGGTGAAATCTGGATGATGAGCCAGCTCGACGCAATGGTGGCAATGGATTCCGGCAATATGCACCTCGCCGCGCTGGCCGGAATTCCAGTGGTTTCGCTGTGGGGCAGCACTTCGCCGTTGGCCGGTTTTTGGCCGGTCGGACAACCGGAAGATTTTCGCATCGAAATTCCGAAAGGGGAAAATGAAAATTATCCCGCTACGATTTATGGGAAAAATGTATCATCCGAAATGAATAAACGGATTGAAAAAATAGAGGTGGAAACGGTGTTTGAAAAAGTGATAGAAATCGTTAGCAAATAGTGAATAGGTAATAATGAATAAGTAAAAGTTAAGAGTTCATTTGTCTATCCACAATTTCCAATCCGGCTCTAAAACTCTTCGGTTCGTAGCCCAATTCTTTCCGCGCTTTATCCAAAACAAAACCCGTTTTCGGCGGACGTTTGGCGGCTTGGTTCAAGGTTTTCGAGCTAATCGGATTGATAATGGATTTGTCCAAACTCCAAAAATCGGCGACGTTTTCCACGATTTCCAAAACGCTGAGCTGGTCTTTGCCGGAGATGTTGAAAATGCCTTCCGCTTTTTGCTTGGCGGCGAGGATGCAGCCTTGCGCCAAATCTTCCGCCAAAGTGGGGCTGCGGAATTGGTCATTTACCACATTGATTTTTTCGCCTTTTTCCAATGCCCCTTTTGCCCACAAAACGATGTTGGAACGGCTCATATCTTCGGCAATTCCATACACCAAAACCGTTCGTAAAATCGCCCATTTTATATCACTATTTTGAATGATTTCTTCGCTTTTCAATTTGCTTTTCCCGTAATAACTTAATGGGTTGGGTTTATCATCTTCTTTGTAAGGCCCATTTTCGCCATCAAATATGAAATCGGTCGATAAATGGACGAGGTGGCAATTGTTTTCCTCGCAGGCTTCCACCAGATATTTTACGGCGTCCACATTCAGATTATCGCAGCCTTCTTTGTCGGATTCGCAGGCGTCCACGTTGGTCATTGCGGCGGTGTTGATGATGCAGTCCGGCTCTTCGGCGGCCACCACGGCAAGGACTTCCGAGCGGGTGGTGATGTCCATTTCGCGGTAGTTGTAGCCTTGCAATTCTTTCAGGCGGTTGTCGCCGCGCGAGGTGGCGATTAAATCTACTTCGGGGTCGTTTTTTAGGGCGTGAACGAGTTTTTGGCCCAATAGTCCGTTTGAGCCGGTGATTAGTATTTTCATTGCTTAAGAATGTAATTTTATTGAAATTGAGTAATTGGTAATTGGCTGAAACCTAATAGAAATTCAATTGTAATTCAATAGAAATTTCATTTAGGAATTAAAGTATTATCAGATGCATTTTTAATCAAATTCTGTGAAATATTTATCGATAAAAATTTACGTAAGACATAGCTAATATGATGTCTTCCAAAAAGCTCGTTCCGTGCGCTGTCCCCCTCCTTGGAGAGCTTGTGCTGAGCTTGTCGAAGTAGGGTGGCTTTTCCCGATTCTCAAAATCGGGAAAAGACGGGGGAGGTTCGAATCTTTAAGCAATTTTCCATAAAACTTCAACATTTTTTAATCCCTCCCCCGCCTCGTTCCTCGGCACCCCCTCCAAGGAGGGGGACAACCCTCCGAACAATTTTTATCCTTAATTTCCACTTGCACCGTTCCAATCGTAAATCGTAAATCGAATCAATCGTCAATATCTACTCTTGCAAAACCCGATTCAATTTCTTTATCTCTTCGGGATTTCCCAGTACAAATAATTTGCTGTTCGGTTCGATGTGAGCATCGGCGGCGGGGTTGATAACGTACTCGCCCTCAGTAGTTTTCAGTCCAATGATGGTGCAGCCCGTTTTTTGCCGTAAGGCCAAATCTTTCAACTGAAAACTGTCCACGCGGTCGGTGATTTGGCTGACTTCAATTTCTTCGAGATTGATGGAAGAGCTGCCTTCCACCGAAATATTGTCGAGAAATTCCACGATGTTGGGCGAAATGGTGAGCGTGGCCATATGCGCGCCGCCCACGCCTTCGGGCCGCACCACATAATTGGCGCCAACAGCTTTCAGTTTTTTCTCCGCTGCCCCGCTCGCCGCGCGACTGATGATATTAATATTTCTGTTCAACTCGCGCGCGGTGATTACGAGATAGAGATTGTCCGCATCTTCGCTGAGGGTGCTGATGATGGATTTGGCGCGGTGGATGCCCGCCGTTTCCAACACCTCTTCCTGCGTGGCATCGCCTTTTATAAAAACTAAACCACTGTCTTTTAGGTAATCATCAATGCGCTCTTCACTGTCTTCCACCACCAAAAAATCGCGGCCGTAGGCTTGCAGCTTTTGCGCCGCCCGTCGCCCGTTGCGTCCATAGCCGCAAATGATGACGTGGTTTTCCATTTTTTTGATACGCTTTTCCAATCGGTAATACTTATAAAAACGAGCCAAATCACCACTAAAGATAGCACCCGTAACGGCCGAAACCGCGTAGGCGAAAATACCGAAACTGGTGATGATAAGCACCGAGGTGAAAAGCTGCCCGCCCTCCGACAGCGGCCGCACCTCGCCATAACCCACCGTGCTGAGCGTGATGACCGTCATATAAAAGGCTTCGAGGATGGTGTAATCCTCAATGAACGAATAGCCGACCACGCCCACGGCCAAAATAATGACCAAAAAAACAAAGGCGAGAATGAGGTTTCGGAAGAGAGAAAATCTACGCAAGGTTCTCATTTTCAGAGGTCAAGAACGGAAGTACGCTTGGGGCGGACGTAATCTTTGACGCGAATCCAAAAGGCCAAAATGAGGTAGAAAATGAAGGGCGAACCGAGCGTGAGGAAGCTGGTATAAATGAAATAAAGGCGGACGACGCTGGGGCGGATGCCCATCCGGTCGCCGAGGCGGGCGCACACCTCAAAGCCGCGCCGCTCAAAGTAATCGCGAATTCTTTCAACCATTTTTCAGCGTTTCAAAAGATGGATTCCAACGGTGCAATTTAGACATTTTTTGGGGCGGCAATATTCGTTGTGCAATTGCAAAACGGCCTGCGAACGGAAAGCGGAGTGGATTTCCAAACCTAAATCTTTGAAAATGCGGGTGATGCGATTGTTTTCGCCGTCCATTTGGTCGAGCAAATCGAGGGCACGCTGACGGTAAAAAGGTTCGTCTTTCACTTTTCCAAAAATGAAAAGAAAAGGAATTATCACATTGATAATCAGGATGTTTTGAAAAGTTTCACCCATTGCGCCGCTGCCGCGTTTTCGTTCGCTGCCAAATTTATAATGCTCGCGCCAATAGGTGGAAGGCGAGTCGCTCAACAGTTTTTTTAATACGGGCAAATTTCCGATTTCAAGGATTTTGGAAAAGAGATTTTCGCTGCGATAGACGAGCGCGGCAAACTGGGCAATCCGTAAATCGGGAAAAGAAGCGGGGCGCAGTTTGGCGTATTTCCAGATGGATTTTTCCAAAATGGGCAGCTCATATTTTTTCTGTAAAAAGGAAAATTCTTTGGCGAGTTCTTTTCCGTAATCTTCTTGACTTTCAGACAGAAAACCTGCCGTTCCAAATAAAAGCGCTTCGATTTGAAAAAGCGAATCTTTGTGCTTTCCGAGGATATTCTGGGGGAGGCTGCGCGCCAAAAGCAACATCGGCTCGGCGTTTACTTTCAGGCCAAAACCGCGCGCCAGCCATTGGTAAAACGTGGTGTTCCAGTCGTTTTTATTGTTTTGAAAAATTTCTAAAATAAGCTGGGCTTTTTGTTCCATCCGTTCCACAAGGACGCGCTCCAGCATCGTTTCTTTTTTGAAATCATCCACTTGCGGAAATTGCTCCGCGCAGGGAATAACCGACTGGTTTTGAATCAGTTGTTCGTAGCGCCAATATTCGTATTCGTCAAATTTTCCTTTTAATTCCAAAGTTGGAATCGGCGCGCCGTTTTTGTCCAAAACTTCCGCGTCATTTTCATACACGACGTGGAGAATCACGTTGCCGTAAGCCGCGTCGTTTTGATGATTGTGTTTTTTCCAATCGGAAGCGCGGACGTGGATTTCGATGTTGCCTGCCCAAATTTGCGGGCCAATTTGGACGCGGCCTTCGGAAAAATCGGGGCCGGCATCTCGGTTGTGCGCGCCTTGTTTTATAATGTGCAGCAGCTCGCCGGAATGCGCGCGCAAACCTTGCTTTTCAAAATTTTGGTACTTCCACAAATAATGGAGAAAATCTTCCGTCATTCCGCAAACATTTGAACGACAGGTTTTTGCCCTTCCTTGAGATAGGCGCGGAACATTCCCGAAGTATTGAATTCCATTGTGATGTTCCCGTTTTTATCGATGGCGATGAGGCCGCCCGAACCGGCTTGCGGCGACAATTCTTGGTGGATGATTTCTTCGGCGGCTTCTTCTAAAGTTTGCCCGCCGAATTTCATCCGTGCATTCAGATTATAAGCGACCGTGTGGCGGATGAAATACTCGCCGTGGCCGGTGCAACTGACGGCTGCGCCTTCGTTGTCGGCGTAAGTTCCCGCGCCGATGACGGGCGAATCGCCGATGCGACCAAAGCGTTTTCCGGTCATCCCGCCGGTGGAAGTGCCGGCGGCGAGGTTGCCGTTTTTGTCCAAAACCACGCAGCCGACCGTGCCGAATTTCCAGTCTTTATTTTGATGAAAATCAGATGTATCGTTTTGAAAAACAGTTCCCTGTAATTTTTTGAACCGTTGCAGGCTTTGCAAACTTTTCTCGGTTTTGAAATATTCCGGCGAGACAATTTCCAAGTTTTGCCGTTTGGCAAAATCATCCGCCCCGCTCCCACTCAACATCACGTGCGGGGAATTTTCCAAAACGGCCAAGGCCGCCGTGACGGGATTTTTGACAACCGAAACGCCCGCCACCGCGCCCGCGCTCAAATCCGCGCCGTTCATAATGGAGGCGTCCATTTCGTTGGTTTCGTCCCACGTGAAAACGGCGCCTTTGCCGGCATTGAAGAGCGGGGAATCTTCCAGCACTTTGATAACGGCGACAACAGTTTCGAGGGCAGTTCCTTCGTTTTCAAGGATTTGCTGACCCGCTTGGAGGGCTTCGGTCATTTTGGCTTCGTACTCGGTTTGCCTTTCGGCGGAGAAGTTTTCAGGTTTGATGCCGTTGCCCGCGCCACCGTGGAGGAGGATGGTGTATTCTTGGGAGAACGTATTTAGCGAAAGCGAGAGAAGGAGAACTGTAAGGATGTTTTTCATTGGGAAATTTGTTTCGGGTTTCGGGTTTCGGGTTTGTCGCAGCCGACGGTTTAAACCGTCGGTTGGGGTTGGAAAACCTCACCCCCTGCCTTTACCGGCAGGCAGGCCCGTCCCCCTCTCCTTCCGAGAGGGGGTGGCTGGATGGAAAAGTGCTACTTATTATCCTATGGTAAAAAGAGCTGTTTGAAATGAATGAAGGTTTTTGAAAAGACATCTTTTAAATAAATTACTTTTGAGCAAATAAAAGCAATTTTAGCGAAGCGTTTTTTCAAAGCAAAATGGGCATCAAAGAAGAAATCCAACAGTCGGAATTCAAGGACATCTATCAGGAACTGGCCATCAATCTGATGTTTACCAGCAAGTGGTTGGAGGAGAAGGTAAAAAAGGAATTACGGGAGTTTGGATTGACACCGCAACAGTTTAATGTATTGCGGATATTGCGGGGCAGCCACCCCAAACCATTGAGCACCACTCAGATACGCGGGCGGATGCTGGACAGGATGAGCGACACCAGCCGAATCGTGGATCGATTGGTGGCGAAGAGATTGGTGAAGAAACAGACTTCGGAAAACGACCGGCGGCTGGTGGATGTGCACATCAAAAAGAAAGGGCTGAAACTCCTCACAAAAACCGATAAAGAAGATGAAAACCGCCTCAGTATGATGCAAAGCCTCACGGAAAAAGAAGCGGAACTGATGAGCCAATTGCTGGACCAACTGCGCGAAAAGCCGTCAGCGGACGAGTGAAAACTGCCCCGTATAGCGGTGTTCCCCGCCGCGCAAATCCTCCGCGATAATCACGTACACATACACACCCTGCGGCGATGGCTGGCCGGAATTCGTTCCGTCCCAACCGTGGACGGGGGTGTTGTTATCCCACTCGTAAATCTTTTCGCCCCAGCGGTTGAAAATCTCCGCTGTGAAGGATTGAATACCCTCCCCGTCGAATTTCCAAAGGTCGTTTACATTGTCGGCCGTGGGGGTGAACGCATTGGGAATGAAGATTTTATAATCATCCCAAACGAAAACCGTTTTGCGCAAAGTGTCGGTGCAGCCGTTTTCGGTGGCGATTTGGGTGATGGTGTGTTTGCCCTTTTTGGAAAACTGGAATTCCATCATACGGCCGCTGCCGGAAAAAGTGCTGTCCAAATACCAATCTACCTCTGTAGTTTGCGGGCCTTGAAATTTTAATTTCAGCAAGTCGTTGAGCATCAGCGTGTCCGTGGCGGTATTCATCCACGCGCTGGGCGGCTGGCTGACTTTTATATCTTGGAAAATGGTGTCGCTGCCGCAAACGCCGCTGGGCTGGATGACCACGAAAGAAGTGTCGCTAATGGCCGTGAAAGCCAATTGCGAAACCGCGCTATCGCCAATCAAATAATAGGAACCATCAAAAGGGGGAACCAAAACGACCCGTGTACCGCGACAAAAACCCCGCTTGCTGCGCGGCGGCGCGCCATTGGGCGACACCAAAAACACGAATCCCACCGAACTGTCCGTACAGCCGTTTTCATTGATAGCCAAAACCTCCACCAAAAACTGGCCGGATTGGTTGGCCCATAAAATTTCTATCTCGGAACTATCGGGTTTGCTGATAATTGCGCCGCCGCCCACTTTCCAATCGTAGGAAACGCCCGCCTGATAGGCCACACCGAGATGGGAAACCCCACCATCGGTGCAGACCGTATCAATGACGGGCTGTGCCGCCGCCGAGAAGGCGAGGCACAGCCAAAGCGCGAGCGCTATATATCCAGTTTTTAGCAAACGAGTAGTTGAGCAGCTTTCGAGTTTGGCCTTCCGACGCTATGGTCGCGAACGACTTTCACACAAAAACCGGATATTTTAGTAGTGGAAAATGGCGCCGGTGTTCGGCTTCGCGTAAATATTGACCGGTACGTTGGTAGGCAGTCCGGCGGGGTCAGCAGCGCAGCCGTTGCCGTCGGTCAAGCTTGTGAGGCTGACGGTGGTGCTGGAATTTTGCGGCGGCAGCGAAACCACATAAGGAGAGCTGTTGGCCGTGTCCGAAAAGGTGTTGGAATTGCCATCTTCATAATCAAAATACCAAGGCGCTTCTCCCGTAAAGGAAACCATCATAGTGGGCGAAAAGCCCTCGCAGACGGAGTCCATCGCCACGATGGCCGTGGGCAGCGCATTGATCACAATATCCAACTGCACCGAATCGCCGATACAGCCGTTGGCGCTGGTTTCCACGGCGTACAAAGTGTAGGTGCCGGCCGTGCTGTCCCAGTCCACTTGGATGATGGTGTCAGGATTGGTGATGCTGGTGTCCAACGTGCCGCCGCTCGCCAAATACCAGTCGTAGGTACTGTTGGGCGTGGGGTTGCTGATGCCGTACACCACATTTTGCGAGCCGCCGCAAACGGTGTCGGTGTAGGTGTAAGTCTGGGCCGAAGCCGATGTGCCCATCGTCACGAAAGCCAAAACGGCCATCGCGCCGAGGAGTTTTTGAGTAGAGTGTATCATTTTGAGTCGATTTTGAGTTGATATTAAAATTATTGATGAAAAATGGGATCCGTCCGGATACCCCCGAAATCTGAAAAATAGCCGTACATACAGCCCGACGAGCTTCCACCGTTGATAATCCCCAAATGGAAATTTCCCTTGGTGTTCACCACGCGGTAGTTCTCGTCTTTTTGAATGTCGGAAGGGTTGAAAAATTTGCGCGCCGCCACGTATGTGCCGCCCGTCCCCGCCACTGCGTTGAAATCGGAGGGCTGCAAATAAGCGGGGTCGCCGTTCACTTCAAAAAAATCTTCCAGCCCAGCCGAGGTCAGCACTACCATATAAAAATTTTCGTCTTTGCTGCGGGTGAAGGCAACTTCCTCACTGCCAGTGCAATACATCGATGGCAAAACCGCCGTGCCCACCTCGCAGCCGAAGCCGGTAACGTGCATCACATACACATTTTCAGTGGTATTGATATAAACGGTAGGGTCGTCCAGCGTGTGTTCGTATTGCTCGCCCTTGTTCAAAGTGGCCACCGCTGTCCCTGCGCCGTCAATAAAAACATCGGTACTGTCTTCCGTGGCCAGCACGTAAATTTTGTCGCTGGTGTAGCCGTTTTTGTTCAAAAATCCCTTCATCACTAAATATTCCGTGCCCAGTTTTTCCAATGGGATAAGTTGGTCGCCAATCAAATCTTTGCAGCCGCCGCGCTCCGAGCGCTCCACCGAATCGTCGGAAATGGTAACGGCCACGGGTTTGTCGCTGGTCAGGGCAGTGCCTTCCAAATGGTGGTTGGCGGCTTGGCTGCCCGCTTGGAGATTGTAGGTTTCGCCGCGATTGAGAAGGATGGAAAAAGTGGCATTGGCCGCGTGGCCCACCAGCGTGTCGGTGGGCGAAATGGTGATGGAAGTGTTGTCTTGCGTGGCCACAATGTCTATGGCGGCGTAGGTGTCGGGCGAATATTTGGTGGCGCTTTTCCAATACGTTTGAGCAGGCACCAAAAATTCCATACCCAAGGCGTTGGCGCCTTTTAGGGTAAAAATGTCAGTGTTGTTGCTGGTGTTTACCTCGTAATAGCAGGCGATATCAGCGGTGGATTCAATCAACAGTCCGTAGTCCAGCACGGTATCGGGCGGGTAATTTTCGATGGTTTCGATGTCGGCCGTAAGGTCGATGGAGCGCGTGTCGCCAGCGGGTATGCCGATGTATCGGGTGGCAAACGCGCCGTTGGCCGGCTGTGAAACTGTGACGTAAGCCGAATCGCCGTAAGTGGAAATGCGCAATTTGATAGGACGATCATTATGATCCGAAGTAACCTCGGGGGCCACAAACCAAAACTCCTTCCCCGCTTGGGAAAGGAGTTCCAGATTTGAAGAAAAGAGCAGCAATAAAAAAAGAGAGAGAGAGTAGAGTTTCCGATTTGAGTTTGGCCGCCTTCTAATTTCCAGTTGTTTGAGTTTCAAAATCCTTCGTCATAAATTCCCTACAAACATACGGGCAAAGCAATGTGTCAAACAAAACGGCTGACAATCAAACTTTTAAAAAAATGAACTTTGGATTTTAATCCGCCCTCTCCCAAAAAACCCTGCTGCAATGGCGGATGCGGAGCGGTGCAAAGCGTGAGTATCAAGCAGATGGATTGCAGGAATCGGCACAGAATATATTTTATTTTGAAATACTATTCCTACAAATATAAGAAGGTGGTGGCCTTAGTCAAATTGCGGAAGCGGCTGGCTGCCATCATTTTAAAAAAGCCGCCATCTTTTTTTGCAATTTCTCTGCCTCCCACGCCGCGGCGCCCGCAAAGTCGTCACCCTTGGACGCATAAATAATCCCGCGCGACGAATTGATGAGCAGGTTCGGCTCGCCGTTCATCCCATTTTGAATCACCTCTTTCAATCCCCCACCCTGCGCGCCCACGCCCGGCAACAGCAGAAAATGGTCGGGAATAATCTTGCGGATGTGTTTCAACGATGCCGCCTGGGTGGCCCCCACCACGAACATCAAATTTTCCGTCGTGCCCCATTCCGCGCTGGACCGTAGCACCTTGCTGTACAAAGCCTGCTTGAAACGATCCAAGACTTGCATCTGAAAATCTTGCGCGCCGGGATTGGAAGTAAGCGCCAAAAGGATGGCCCATTTTTTATCAAATTGCAAAAACGGTTTCACCGAATCCTCGCCCATATAGGGTGCCACGGTAATGGCGTCGAACTCCATTTCCTCGAAAAATGCCTTGGCATATTGCGTGGACGTATTGCCGATATCCCCCCGCTTGGCATCCGCGATGGTGAAAATATCGGGGTATTTTTTTTGGATGTAAAGAATGGTTTTTTGGAGGCTTTTCCAGCCCTTCCAGCCGTTGGCCTCGTAAAAAGCGGTGTTCGGTTTGTACGCCACCGCAAATTCCGCCGTGGCGTCAATTATCATTTTATTGAAACAGAAAACCGGATCGCTTTCTTTATGAAGATGTTTTGGGATTCGGTTCAAATCGGTGTCCAAGCCTACGCAAAGCATTGATTTCTTGGACTTTATTTGTTGCAGGAGTTGTTGTCGGGTCATAAAAAATGCAGGTAATTCAATTGTAATTTTGTGGTAATTGGTAATTCAGTTGTAATCGGGTAATTCGGTTGTAATTCGATTGTCGCCCTTAGCCTTTTGGCAAACTCACGACAAGTCGCTGCCGAGGGATGGTTTTAATAAACTGTTTCCTAAAATACAGATAACTAAATATCGGTATAAATTGGTCGGGATGCCAGCGGCATCCCATATTTGTAGCCATCGGTTTGAAACGGCAACGTGACCCCATTGGGGTCAAATCCTATAATGTCACGATTCCGATGGGGTCGTGGGTCGCGCTTCGCGCGTTGGGCTTGGGGCGATGCCCCAAGTTTTATGGTCGTACCCTTTCAGGGTACGGGAATGTTGGGTTTTTTAATCTTGGGGCGTTGCCCCAAGCTGGGCGGTCGCACCCTTTCAGGGTGCAAAGTCGCTTCCTTCTTTCATTTTCTCCGCGTTTTCCGCCAGTTGCAGTTCATCTATAAAATCTTGGATTTCGCCATTCAATACATTATCTAAATTATAAACCGTGTAATTGATGCGGTGATCCGTCACCCGCCCTTGCGGGAAATTGTAAGTACGGATTTTTGCCGAGCGATCGCCCGTAGAAACCAAACTTTTCCGCGCGTCCGAAATCGCGGAATTGTGTTTTTCCAATTCCTGTTCGTACAGTTTGGTCTGCAAGATTTTCATTGCGCGCTCGCGGTTGGCCAGTTGCGAGCGCTCCACTTGGCACACCACCACGATGCCGCTCGGCTTGTGGGTCAGTTGCACTTTGGTTTCCACTTTGTTCACGTTCTGCCCGCCCGCGCCGCCGCTGCGCGAGGTCTGCATTTCCACATCGGCAGGATTGATTTCCACGTCCACGTCTTCGGCCTCGGGCAGCACCGCCACCGTCGCCGCCGAGGTGTGCACGCGGCCCTGCGTTTCAGTGGTGGGCACCCGCTGCACGCGGTGCACGCCACTCTCGAATTTCAAAGTTCCGTACACGTTTGCGCCGCTCACTTCCATTATAATTTCCTTGTAGCCGCCCATCGTGCCCTCGTTGTAATCCACGATTTCGGTTTTCCAGCCCTTGCCGTCGCAGTAGCGTTTGTACATTTCAAAAAGGTCGCCCGCAAACAGCGCCGCCTCGTCGCCGCCCGTACCGCCGCGGATTTCCACCACCGCGTTCTTTTTATCCTCTGGGTCTTTGGGAATCAGCATCAAACGGATTTTCTCCTCCAGTTTTTCCAAATCCGGTTCGGCTTCCTCCAGTTCCATTTCCGCCATTTCCTTCAGTTCGGCGTCTTTTCCGTCTTGGATAATGTCCTTCGCCTCGGCGATGCGCTTCTTCAGCGTCATATATTTTTCGCGCATTTCGCCCATCTCCTTCAAATCCTTGTACTCGCGCATCAGGTTTTTGTAGCGCGATTGGTCGGCAATAATGTCCGGCTGGATGATGAGGTCGTTCACCTCGTGGAAGCGCTGCTGGATGGCGTCGAGTTTTTCTTGCATTTTTTAGGAAGTCCACGGTCGATGGACGACGGTCCACGGCCTGTGGGTTTTAGGCGCGCGATTCTCCCTATAATCATCGGGACGCACGCCAGTGGGCAAAAATAGGATTTAGATGGGAGGGTGCGGATGACGGAATTTTTTCAATGTTAAAAGAAAAACTTTACACAATTACAGTCAAATCCAAAGAAAATTGATCTTCTAACCCACAGTTACTGGCCAAAATTTTTCTTTTCGGTGGTCAATTTTTCTAAGCAGTATTTCTCTTTCTTCTTTTTCCAATAATTTGCTTAATCTTTCTTTGGCTGAAAAACCAGCATTCATAATCTCCGCCCATTCTTTATCATCGAGAATCGCTTCATCGTCATAATGGTTGTCATTGGGCGGCTTATAATCCGAGAGCAAAATATGCCATTCTTTAGTTTTTTCAAACACCTCCATTGACACCCATTCTTCTTCAATTAAATGGTGAAAATCATTGTCGATAAAAACGTCGTCAAAATAGCAACACATAAACTCCACAAATGACCAATGGGGATGAGCATTTTCATAATCCAACCAGCTATTCCTTTGCAATTCTGATGATGTCAATTCATTGATGGCTTGAAGCCAATTTTTCCTCCAAATTTTTTTCGTCAATATCATTACCGATCTAAGATTATTCTTGATTTATCGGCACCCAAGATTTTGCCCGCTCTGCCAACTCCTCTTTATAATCTTCCCAATAATAAAGTGTTTCGGGGTCAAAGTCCGCGCCGTTCGGCCATTCGACGGTCGCCACTTCGGGGTTCACCCGCACTTTCTCAAACAAAGCGGGATTTCGCAAAACGCCGTAAACTGAACCATACAAAATTGGTTCTAAATCTATGGCTTTCAAAGTGTTGTTGTGAAACCCCACCTCGATTTGGTATGGTTTCAATACTTTGACCTTGGTAATTTTTACTTTGCCGTGCATAGTTTTTTCAATTTAAAGGTTCAATGGGAAAGAAGCCTTCGCCAGCCTGCAACATTGCCCAATTATCAATTAGCGCAATTTGATTCAATTCCGCCCAAGCCAAAATTAAACGAAGCTGTTTTTTGGGAAATTCACCCGCCAAAACTTCAATTTCGTCCACCGCCACCACCACCTCGCTATCTTGATAATAGGCGTGAAAATGAGGGCGGTGGTGCCGAACGCCAACCTCCATATACATCCGAATTATTATTCCAAAAAATCTCGATAATTCTGGCATTTTCAAAGATAGGTTTTTCCAAAAGATTACGGATTTACAATTTCAATCGATAGTTCTATGTAAATTATTTGAGTGGATGGGGCTGCTCTTTCGAAAGAGCAAATTAAATTTGAAGGCAAAATTAGGAGTTATTCTGGGTGAAAGCCTCTCCAAAATTAAATGCGCAGAAATTTCGGCGAGAACAATTATATACTAAGTCACAAACTTTCTGAAATCTGAATTCCAAAAAATGCGCATCAACTGGGCAAACCTGATGGAAAGCCGCAACCTGACCTCCCATTCTTATAATGAAGAAACCGCCTCCGAAATCGCTGAAAAAATTCAAATTAGGAACGCGATACAATCGCGCACCAGCGGGCGAAAACTTGAACTTGGACGATCTCCTGCAAATCCGCCGCGCCTCCCACGGTTTGTGGTGGCCACGCCGCTTGGATTTCGTGATTTTCAATCGGATAGATGAACCGGACTTGCGGCGGCACATCGAGCGCGTTGGGAAAACCCTTTGGAAAAGGTGAGCCAGCGCAAACCAGAAGATTTGAAATGACCCCCGCCAGCGTGTGTTTATCGCGCGCCCCGCTGGCGCGCATTTCCAGCGCGTACCACTTTTGTATCCGTCGGATTCAGGACTTGAAGGTTTGGATACCCGTCGTATTTCCCCTATATTTCCCTCCTAAATCATTGATTTTCAGGCTCTATTTAAAAAGTCCGAAAATCCAAAAAACTCAAAACCAACGATTTGGGATTGAAACATTTTCTACTCACTCTTTTTCTTTTTTCGATGGGGATGCTGGCCGCGCAAGTAGCGCCGGGCGGGCAAACTGCCAATTTGGTCTTTTGGCTAAAAGCCGACGCTGGCACCAACACCACCACCGATGGCGGCACCATTACCGACTGGGACGACCAAAGCGGCAACGCCAACCACGCCCACGACAATGGCACCGGCCCCATCTACCGCAAAGTGTGGAACAGCTACCAGCCCGCCGTGGATTTCAGCAACACCGCCAGCCCGCTGGAATTGGATAACGACCCCCAAATCAACAGTGCCAGCTCCACCGCCAAAACCTTTTTCATCGCTTTCCAAACGGGCAGCGACATCCAGACCGACCAAATTATCTATGAGGAAGGCGGCAGCTTCACCGGTATCAATCTGTCCATCCAAAGCGGCGACTTGCATTTTAATTTATATCAATCGGATGCCGACAATGCGGATTTCACCTCCATCGCGGCCAACACTACCTACATCGTGGGTTTTGTGTATGATGGCGCGGCCGGCACGTGGGACGCTTATCTGAACGGCGCCTTGGCCGCCAACGATGCCACCGCCCCCAGCAGCTTGGGCAGCCACACCGGTTACATCGGCCTCGGCGGGCTGAATGGCGATACGCAGTTTGACGGCGACATCACCTTTAACACCGGCGGCGATTTTAATGGCCAAATAATGGAAATGGCCTACTGGAACGGCGATGCCTTCGATGCCACCAAGCGGCTGGAAGTCCGCTCCTATTTGGCCGTCAAATATGGGATTGCCTTGGAAACTGATTATTCCTCTACCGCCGCCTCCACCTATTGGGACCACTCCGCCAACAACGGCTACAACGATGGGATAGCGGGAATCGGGCAGGACGACGACACGGATTTACACCAAAAGCAAGGCAAATCGGCCAATGGCGATGCCTTGGTGGCAATTGGCCTCGGCGATGTGGCAGTGGACAACGCCACGAATACGGCCAGCGTGGGCGACGGCAACTTCCTGCTGTGGGGCCACGATGGCGACAATCTGCGTTTTACCCCCAGTGCACCTTCCAACTATCAGCGGCTGAATCGGGAATGGCGCGTGGAAGAAACGGGCAGCGTGGGCGCGGTGGAATTTCAAGTGCCCGCCTTCTCCAGCACCGAATCGCAAAAACTACCGGATGCTGACACCGTCTTTCTCTTCGTGGACGATGACGCTGATATGACCAGCGTAGGCAACATTGTGCCGATGTCGCAAAACGGAGATTATTGGGAAACCTCCTACGACATCCCCGACGGGTATTATTTCGGCTTCGGGGTGCGCGGCACGGTGCTGGACGCCACCACCAACGGCAACGAAGCCGGGCCGGTGGATATCATTTTCACCCTTACCCTGCCCGATGTGAACACCACCGGCAGTGCGATTACTTTTGATTTTGATGATTTTGGCACGGGCAGCGCCACCAGCGGCAACGATTACACCGCCATCCCCGCCGGCGCAAAAATTTCCGTGGCCAACGGCGCGAGCAGCGGCACTTATACGGTGTCTGTTTTGGATGATCTTATTAAAGAACCCGAAGAAACTTTTATTGCCCAAATCAGCAACCCCAGCCACGGGCCTTTTTCCATCGGGGCCGACAAGGCTACCGCCACCCTTACCGACAATGATGAAGTGAGCCCCGGCGGGGTGGTGCTGGACAATGTTTCTTTTTGGCTGAAAGCCAACGCTGGCACCAACACTACCACCGATGGTGGCGACATCACCGACTGGTACGACCAGTCCAACGGCGGCAACAATTTTTTTGACATCGGCACCGACCCGCATTATAAGGTAAACGCTTTCAATTTTAACCCCGCCATCGATTTTCTGAACACTGACGGACTGACGATGAACGATGCCAGCAACGTGAACACCTCCAGCTCCACCGCCAAATCCTACTGCATCGTTTTCAAAACGGGGGCGGACATCACCACCCGCCAGTTGATTTACGAAGAAGGCGGCGGCACCCACGGGATGAATATGTATTTGGAAAACAGCGAACTGCACTTCAACCACTGGCGCAGTAGTGCGGACGATGATGATTCCACTCCCATAAGCGCCAACACCGTTTATGTGGCCAGCTTTGTATATGATGGCGGCGCCACCGATTGGTACGGGTATCTGAACGGCACTTTTTCGATGGCGGACTATGATGCCTACCAAGATTTTCCCAGCCACAGCGGCGACGTGGGCATAGGCGAAATCGACGCTTCCAGCCAGTTTCCGCCCAACGAGGACGTGGGAAGTGGCGAGGAATTCGACGGCGAAGTTTCCGAAATCATCTACTACCACCAAAAGGCGCTGACCGCCAGCGAGCGCGAAGGGCTGGAAAGCTACCTCGCCCTCAAATACGGACTCACCCTGAGCGATGATTATATCGCCTCCAACAATGCCACTATTTTGTGGGATCATTCCGCCAACAACGGCTATAACAATGACATTGCGGGCCTCGCCACCGATGCGCTCTCCCAGCTTTCGCAAAAGCAATCCCGATCGGAAAACACGGACGCGCTGGTGCAGATGGGCCTCGGCAGCATCGCCGCCACCAACCCAGCCAACACGGCCAATTTTTCCAGCGACTACAGCTATTTGCTGTGGGGAAACGATGATGAACCGCTGGCCGCCGAAGCCTCTAACTCGGATTTGCCCAGCGGCATCGTGGACAAATTGCAGCGCACTTGGAAAATCGTGGAAACGGGCAGTATCGATTCCGTGCAGATTGCCGTCCCCAAAGATTCGCTAGACGCTTGGTTTCCTTACGGGAACATTGACGAAGTGTTGCTGGTGGCCGACGATGCCAACTTTTCCACCCACCTCGAAATCGTGAAACTTTCCAAAACCTTGCTCAATGGCGATTCGGTTTACGTCGGCGATTACGATTTTGACGGCACGCAGTTTTTCACCTTTGGCCAATGGGGCCTCATTGTTTGGGACGGCACGGAATGGCGCGGCGGGCTTTCTATCTTAAATCCCCACGCCCCTTCCGATGATGCGGGCGATACCCTCAAAGATTTGCTGATTTTGGCTGGCGACACGGCCAGGATAGACGAAGCGGCACAAGTGACCACGGTTTCCACTTTGGGCGGCGCGGTGCTGGCGGTGAAGCCGGATGCCTGCTTGGCCGCCGATGACTTTGATGATTTCGGTGGCGATTTTATTTTGGAGGCTGACGCCACCGGCTTCGGCCAATATCACGGCCCGCCCGTGGCCGCCACTTACCAGCAATACATCGAACAGGAAGGCTGGCACCATATCGGTTCGCCTTTTTCCGACACCCATTTCGACGATTTCGCTTTTGAAAATGGCAACGGCTTTTTGCAGTTTCCCCTTGGCGGGAATTCGCTGGACTCCTGCCATTATTGCAATTTGTGGTGGTACGACCCCAGTGCCAACAACGGCGGTGATATCGGCTTTGGCGCCACCAATGCTTTCGGCACTTGGCGCACCGCCACCGATGGCTCCGAAAATTTTGACGGCTCCAAAGGCTGGAATTTATATCTGGATGAAAGCTCCGGATTTTACAGCGCGCCGTGGACGGTTTCCGTATCGGGAACTTTGAACGACGGCACGGTCAACCAAGCGGTGAACGAAAACAACGGCGGCTGGAATTTGGTGGCCAATCCGTTCCCCTCCGTTTTGGATTGGGATGCCGTGGACAAAGGTCTGTCGGCGGCGGGCATCGCGGGCGGCTATCACGTTTGGGATGCTGACAATTCCACTTTTGCCGTCTATTCCAGCGGAAGCGGCACTTTAGGTTTGATGCGCTATGTTGCTCCTTTTCAGGGATTTTACGTTCAGACTTCCACGGCGGGCGGGCAAGGCTCGGTCAACGTGGGCCGCACTTTCACTTTGGATGATGCCGACCGGCCCAACACCTGCGCCGCTGGCATCGGCAACGTGTATAAAAGCACCGACAACCAATTGTACATCCGCACCGTCCATCAAAATTCAAACAAGAAGGACGAGACGATTCTCCGTTTTGAAAACGGCGCGCCAGAGGATTTCAATCCGCAAAAAGACATCCGCAAGCTGTTCACTTATTACAAAGACGTGGGCGCGGTTTATACCGAAAAAGGCGGCGAGCGGCTGGCCATTGCCGCCCGTGATTTCCCTTACGGGGAAGACAGTGTGCGGCTGGGCGTGCGCGCCGGCGACGGCGATTTCCTCACCATCGAAGCCGTGGAAACGCCGCCAAGTTGGACAGTCTATTTAGAAGATTTGAAAACCGAGAAATGGCACATTATCAACGACCAACCGTATGAATACCAGCAAGATGCGAGTTTCCCCGACCGCTTCGTGCTGCATTTTGGTCGGGATTATTTTGAAAAGCGCGAAGGCGAAGGCAATCCTTTTACGGCCTTTTTCCGCGACAGCGAACTGCTGGTGACCACGCGCAAAGACATAGTGGAAGGCGATTGGCAACTGGTGGATTTGGGCGGGAAAATTTTGCGGCGCGGCAGTTTTGAGGAAGGCAGCGGCCACCGCCATTCGATTCAAACTGGCAATCTGCCCAAAGGCATTTACATTTTTATGATGGAAGCGCGCGGGGAACGGTTTACGGAGAAGATTGGGAAGACGAGGTAGCAAACCTTGGAGGTTTCCAAAACCTCCAAGGTTTTGACCATCCCAAAGGATTGAAATTAGGTAATTGGTAATGGATTGTTATCGAGTTATGGTTATAATTAGGAAGGTCTTGAAGTTTTTCATCACGTTGGCTCGGCGGTGCGGCCCAGTTCCCCTCCTTAAAATGGAGGGGAAAATCGTTTTAGCGATAGGGGTGGTTGCGTGCAAGATTTTATACATAAAGAAATTGAAAACCAAGAAGACAACCACCACCCCGAAAATTCCGATGACTTAAGAAAGTCGGAATTTTCACCCCTCCTCGCGAGCGAGGAGAGGAGTCGCGCCACGGAAGAAATGCTGGCCTTTGGTTTTTCCGTAGTGAAGAAAATCCCAATGGGATTTTGGTATGGAAAGGTAAAATTGCGAAGACGATATGAAAAAAAATTTTCGAAAAATAAAAGCCAAAGACACGCGGGCGGTTCTGGTTTTCCTGCTGATTTGCCTGTCGGCGATGGCGGCTTTCTCGCAGCCCGTCAATCCCACTTACAGCCTGAGCACCCACACCACTTTTGAGGTGGAAATCCAGAGCATCGCCCTGTTGGATCTGGAAAATACGGGCGGCGGATTGACGCTGTCGCTGGATCCGCCGCTGCCTACCGAAGCGGGCGCGGGCCTGGGCAGCAACCCGCTCAGCACCAATTCCACGATATGGATCAACTATTCCAGCGCCGTGCCTTTGGCCATTTTGCGGAAGGTGCAGGTGAATTTTTTGTCGGGCAGCGCGATGCCCAGCGGTTTTGACTTGCTGGCCAGCGCGGGCAGTGCTTTCGGCAGCGGGGGCGGCACGTTGGGAAATCCCGTGAGCGGGAAAGTGACGCTGAGCACCAGCGCGCAGGATTTGATTACGGGCATCGGCGGGGCTTTCACGGGAATCGGCGCGGGCAACGGCCACCAAATCACTTACGAACTGCATTTCACGGCCGGCGATTTTTCGGTGATCGAAAATGAAGCCGAGACGGTGAGCGTGATTTATACCATCATAGATAATTAGGAAGAAGTAATTCAATGGTAACTCTTTGTAATTCAGTTGTAATTCAGTTGTAATTAGTAATCCTGTAATTTTCACGATTGATTCAAATTACCAATTACCAATTACCAATTACCAATTACCAATTACCAATTACCAAATTACTTATTCACTATTCACAACTACCTATTCATTGTTCACGATCAAAAAAATGAAGCTCTTCACTCCCTACTCCCTACTCCTCTTTCTCTTAATCACGGGCAGCCAACTCCGCGCGCAACTCGTAGTAAGCCAAGTGCAAACGTGGGCCGAAACGGTAGATGCCTCAGATTTGAACACGCCGGAGGAAGCGGGCGAAAATCTGAACAACCTCTTGGAAACCAGCACCGATTTCAATGAGCTGGACATCCGCAACGTGCAGGACGCGCAGCAATGGAAAATAACTGTGAGCCGCAGCGACCTGAACTGGCCGACGGGGCTGACCGCCTTCGTAAAGCGCACCAGCAACGGCAACCCCTGCCCTTCTTGCACGGGCGTGGACGCGGGCACTTCCTACAACGGCTATCTTCAGGTCAGCTCCGTGGAACAGGATTTCATCGTGGGGACCGGCGAGGTGTCGGCCATCGAATTGCAGTTCAAAGTGGAGGGCATCAGCCTTACCGTGCCGGTGGATGATTACCAGACCGAAATCATTTATACCCTTTACGGGGAATGATGCCATCTCAAGCCCGCCGAAATGAATGTTGCAACATCTAATCGAAGAAGCATATCCCGAAAATCTGACGATAATCGGAATGTCCACTGGGAATATTTCAATCGCGTCAATTTTCAATGCCATCAAAATCAAACCGTTATGAAAGTATTGCGAGATATTTCCTACAACCTTATGTTTGCCCTCGATGGTTTGATGAAAACGGTTTTCGGATAAACCATCACTTTTTTGAACTCTAATTTTTTAATTTAATACGCTCTACTCAAAATGAAGAAACTCAATTTCATACTTCTCGCCGCCGGCCTGGGATTTTCCTCCGCCGCCTTTGCCCAAGATGACGATGACGACGTGCACGATGTTACCATCCAAGTGGATGAAGTAGCATTAGTGGACATTGAAGGCCCTGCCGGCGTCAACGACATCACCTTGGGCCCAGACGCACCCACCGAAGCGGGTGACCCCGTGGACTTCTCCGACCAGTCGGACAGCACGCTGTGGATGAACTACTCTTCCATCATCAGCACGGCCAACAACCCCACCCGCGACGTTACCGCCAAAATTTCGGCGGGTACAATGCCGGGCGGTATTTCGCTGACGGTGACTGCCCTAACGTATGCCGGCACCGGCGACGGGACGTTGGGTACAGGCGCAGGTGCGGTAACCCTTACCGCCAGCGACCAAGACGTGGTAACGAACATTGGCAGCGCCTATACCGACGATGGCGTGAACAACGGCCACCAGTTGGTTTATGCCCTCTCGCTGACCGGCGGTGGTGGCCAGTATGCCAACCTTGACGCGGATGACCAGACCACGGTTTCCATCACTTACACCATTTCCGACAACTAATCACTCCCCTTTCCGGCCCGCCTTAGGGCGTGGAAAAACCCCTGAAACCGGAAGGACAGTTATGGCCTTCCGGTTTTTTTAAATAAAAATCACATCTAAAAAATAATGAAAAAATTACTCCCCCTCCTGCTGTTGAGCATCGGCACGGCCTTTTGGTGCGATGCCTCGGTATTGATAACCAACGGCCTGACCCACGTGCACGAAATGGTGGGCGCCAAAGAAGACAAAGGCGTGATCTACATCAAAAACGTGGGCGACCAGCCCGAGCGCCTCGAAATTTATTTCCGCGACCTAATGGTGGACTGCGAGAACGACAATCAGTACGTGGACCCCGGCACCACCCAGCGCAGCAACGCCGGATGGATACGCCTGAGCACCGAAGAAAAAATATTGCAGCCGGGCGAAGAATTCCCGCTGCGCTACGACATCCGCCTGCCCAACGAAGATTTGGCGGGTTCTTTTTGGAGCCTTTTGATGGTGGAAGTCAAGCGCCCTATCGACACGGCCAGTATGCGGTTTGGCGTGAGCGTCAATTCCAATATCCGCTACGCCATCCAACTGATCACCAACGTGGGCAGCAGCAACGAGGCCACGGTGGACTTTGCCAACGTGGACGTGATGCTGGAAAAGCGCAGCCTGAACGTAACCCTGCAAAACGGCGGCGACAAGATGGTGGTGCCCAAGCTGAACCTCGAAATTTATGATGAAACGGGCGAACTGATCGCCACCCAAAAAGCGCAGCCCAGCAAGTTGTACCCCGGCCAATGCCGCGCCTTTGTAGTGCCGCTGGGCAATTTGCGGCGCGGCAAATATCAAGGCGTGGTGGTGGCCGATTGCGGAAACGCCAACCTTTTTGGCGTAACAATGAATTTACAAGTGGATGAATAATGCCAGATACATCTGGCTTTTGGCGCTGGTCCTCTTTTGGAAAACGGGATGGGCGGCGCACCCTGGCTCCGACAAAAAAGACAAAGACCGGGACAGGCTCGTAGTGGCCATCCGCGCCCCCAAAGTGGTGACGCCCGGCAAGTTCGAGACTTTTATTCTGGAACTTTCCAACGAATATCCGCACCCGCTGGACTACCAAATCAGCGTGGACAAACCCGCAGGCTGGAAGTTCCTTTCTTCCCTCAGGTCTGTATCGCTGGCGCCGGGCGAGCGGCGTTCCATTACTTTTTTAATGGAAATAGACCGCACCTGCGAAGTGGGCGAAAAGACCATCCTCTTTCAATTTTATGATGAAGTGCGCGACATCCGCGTGGAAGAGGCGGTGGTGACGGAAGTGGCCAACGTGCATCTTTTAAAAACCGAATTGCTGCGCAAGCCCGAGCACGTGGTGGGCGGGCAGCAGTGTGCCGTGGATTTTTTGGTGCGCAACCTGGGCAACTGTCCGGAGATGATCTACCTCTCCTCGCGGCGCGGCATCGTTAGCATTGCGCAGTTGGAACTGGCGCCGGACTCGGCCGTGCGCGTTACCGTAAAACGGCCGGTGCCCGAAAATATCGAGCGCCCCACTTACATCGCCAGCGAACTTATCGTAGAATGCGAAAATCTGGAAACGCTGCACGAACGGGTTTCGGTCAAAGCCTTTCCCAGCAAAATGACCAAATCCGACCCTTACCTGCGCTTTCCCCTTACGTTGCAAACCTCTTACATTGGCGTAAACACCAAGGAAGGATACGTTCAAAACCTACAGTTTGCGGTGGAGGGCAAAGGCCACATTTCCCACGACAAACAGCACTACCTGCACGTCAAAGCGCGCGGCCCCAATCGGGCATCGCTGGCGCGGGCGCGCAATTTTGATGAATATTACGCGGCCTATCGCTATCGCCAAAACAAGGACGAAAACCGCGAGACTTTGATACGGGCCGGCGATTTCTCCTATAACCTCAGCCCCGTGCTGGAAACGGCGCGCTGGGGGCGCGGGCTGGAAGTTTCAAAAACGATGGGTCAAGCTCATTTTGGTGGTTATTATAACAGGCCGCGCTTCCGAAATGATATCCAGTCCGTGGGGGCGGGCTTTTTCGGTTATACTTTTTCAGATAAATGGAAAACCAGGGCGAACGTTTTGCACAAAACCTACCACGAAGGCGGGCCGGCCATTTTGGGCAGCGCGGAAAACAGTTTTGTACTGGGCGACCATTTGCTGTCTGCCGAATTGGGGGTGGGCACGCGCAATGGTCTTTCCGGCCTTGGCGGCGGTTTGCAAAGCTCGGGGCGCCTGGGCAATTTTCAGTATTCTTCCAATGTGATTTACGCTAGCCGCCACTTTCCGGGGTTTTTCTCCAACTCGCTTTTTGCCAATTCTACCCTGCGCTATTTGATGGAGCGCTTCACTTTCAGCCTCGGCCATTCCTTTAACGAATCCAACCCCGCGCAAGACACCATCTACACCGTGGCGCCGTATTCCGAGGACATCACCGCCGGGGTCAGCTTCCGGGCCAGCCAAAAAATCCGCACCCAACTGCGGCTGGTGCGCCGCTCCCGCGAAGACCGTTTTGATCCCAAGAAATTTTCTTTCCGCGAATACTTGCTGCGCTACCGCTACACTTTCACCGAAAAAACGTGGCGCTACCAACTGGGCGCCGACGCGGGCCAAACGCGCAACTTGCTGGTAATGAGCGACGACAACACCGCCACCACCGTGGGCCTGCGCGGACAGGCCGCCAAAACATTCTGGAACAAGCTGCGCGCCAGTGCTTTTTTCCAATACCTCTACACCAACCGCTACGATACCGAGGCGCGGCGCTATTTCTACCACGGCGGCCAGTTGGATTTCCGCCTGGACGACCACTGGAACTTCCGCGGCAGCTACCGCAACGATTATCTGATAGAAGACTACAACCGCGACCGCGCGCTGCTGGATTTGGAACTGAACGTGAACTACGCGCCGCACCGTTTCGCTTTTTTGTTTTCCAAGGCGCTGGCGCGCAATACCGTGGGAAAGACCAATTTTTTTGTGCGGGCCAGCTACACCTACCAACTCAACACCCCCATTTCCAAAAAGAAAAACCTGTATTCGTTGATTGGAAATTTGGCCGGCGAGCCGGACGACGTGGACGGCATCATCGTAAGTGTGGCCGGCAAGTCGATGGTGGTGAATGGGCAAGGGCGGTTCGAGTTCCACGATTTGGAAGCGGGCGAGCATTATTTGCACATTGACGGGGCATCGCTGCCTTTGGGAGTTATCACGCGGCCCGTTGCGCCTATGGCGGTAACGGTGGCGCCCAAAGTCCGCAACTATGTGAAAATCAAAGTAATTCACAGCGGCGAAATTGCCGGCAAGGTGAATTTCAATTTTTCGGAACAGGCGGTTACCACTGCCAAATTGCCCGTTTTGATTCTTAAAGTTCAAAACAATGAAGGCGAAGAATACCTGACGTACTCGCAAGCCGACGGCTCGTTCAGTTTTAGGGAACTCGCGCCCGGCAAGTGGACGGTGCGGATAGTGCCCAGTTCCCTGCCTAAAGGTTGGGTTTTAAAACAAAACAACTTGCAAGTCAGCATCTTGCCCGACCGCGCCCGCCAAGTGGAAATGGAAATGGAGCAGCAGAAACGGCGGATCAACTTCAGTAAAAAAACGTTTGACGTGAAGGTGAAGTAATTTGATGGAAATTCAGTCGGAAGACTTATGTACGCTCGGGTTTGACGGTATTTATTCTGAGCAAAATGCGCTGGGATGAATTCTATGTTTTGGGAATGATTTCTTGGGGAAACTTCGAAAACCCCTACCTAAAATAGGACGGGACAATTTAGGATTCTTCCAAAAGAAAAAAACCCTGAACTCTCGCCTTAGAGCAAAATCTTTATGTTACAATTGCATTGTTCGTCCTTTGCTGAGAACCGGGGGTGCAAGTCGAAGGAATCAATTGGGAGCGGGAATTTGGGGAATGAGTTTTCGGCGGGGCAGGCTGACCTATCAGCGTCTTTGGCCGGATAGCTTCAGCAAAGCAATGAATTCTTAGCAGTTACTGATAGTTTTTGAGACGGCAATTCTTTTCAAACTCGTCTTCTTTAAACTCTTCCACATTTTCAAGAAATATCTTGTTGGTAGCAAATTCTTTAAGCAAACTATAGTAATGATAAGCACTATCGCAATTCTCAAGCTTGGTAAAGTTCATAAAAAGGTGGTAATAAATTGCTCCACGCTCGATGCGACTTGTACTATCAATAGTGGGTAGTTTCAGAATCTGAATGGCCTCATTAAATTTTTCATCGTAATAAAGGTTGAGCCCAAGATTACCGTACGCTTCGTAGTAAGTGCTATCTAAACCTATTGCTTTTTTAAACAGTTCCGAAGCTATATCATAGTTACAAAGCCGTTTCTCAGTCAGACCAAGGTCATTAATAATTATTGAATTTTTGGGGTCAATTTTCAGTGCTTTTTCAAAAAAGACTTTAGCCTGTTTATACTCATCTCTTCTTATACATTCTAATCCTTGGAGATAAAGGGAATAGGATTCGCGGTTCTCGAATTTCTTTGGATAGGCTATGGTTCTGATTCCTTCGTCCTTTACTGTTTTCTCAGTGATTATTTGATTTTCGACATCGGTGCCACAGGAAAAAACTAACGAGGTGAAAAGAAAAAATATGCTCAGATAAAACCTCTTCATTATTTGTTATGCTTAACTATTCTTGAATTCCGCCCCATCACTCCTCCCCCATCTTCCCCTCCACCGCATCCACCGCCTCGCCCACCGTCAGCATTTTCTCCGCCGTGTCATCATCTATTTCAATGTCAAATTCCTCTTCCATATCCAAAATGATATCAATCAAATGCGCGGAATTCACCTGCAAATCCGCCAACATATCCGTGTTTTCATTCAGATTTTGAAATGCTTCCTCGTTTTGCACGTAGGGTTTGATGATTTTGCGGAGGCGGTCTTCGATTTCGGGGCGGGTCATTCTTGTAATTTTTTGAAAATCAGTACACTGTTCACATCGCCGAACCCAAAGCTCGACTTGGCAATGATAGACAATCCGCGGGTTTCCAGCCGTCGCGGCACGCAATTTTCGTCAATCATTTCCGCGATTTTCGGATGCAAATCCTCGCAGTTCACATTGGGATGAATGAAATTTTGCGAAAGCTGAAGCACCGCCGCCACGCTCTCGATGCTGCCCGCCGCGCTTAGGCAGTGCCCGGTCATTCCTTTTAAAGAATTGATTTTTGGAAAATCTTTGCCGTGCCGATTCAAAGCCGCCACCCAATTCTCGATTTCCACCGAATCGCCCATCGTGGCCGTCAGGTGGCCGCTGATTAAATCAATCTTACCTGATTGAATACCAGTATTTTGCAAAGCCATTTCAATACATTTTTGAACGCCAATGGGATTTGGCGCCGTCATCGAACCGTTGCCGCGCTGCCCGCCGGAATTGACCGCGCCGCCTAAAATTTCGCCGTAAATCTTCGCGCCGCGTTTTTTGGCATTGTCATAATTTTCCAAAACCAGTGCGCCCGCCCCGCAGCCCGGCACAAATCCCGCCGCCGTTTCGCTCATCGGCCGCGAGGCGTTTTCAGGAGCGTCGTTTTGTTTGGAGTTCAAAACCCGCATCGCGTCAAAACCGCCCCAAACGTAGGGCCCGCCCGCATCGCAGCTTCCCGCCAGCATTATTTCCGCCTGTCCGTTTTGGATTCGTTCAAAAGCCATCAGAATACTTTCCGTGCCCGTACTGCAAGCGGCGGCGTTGGTCGAAACCTGATTACCCAATCCCAACTTCCCGCCCAAGAACGCGGAAATCCCGCTCGGCATCGTTTGTTCCACGGCGGTCGTCCCAAGTTTTTTGACCAAATGGTCATCAGTTTTATAAATCGCTTCGCGCAAGACATTAACGGCGCTTAATCCACCGCCGAAAATGCAGCCCACCTTCCACAGCGGCTCGAGACTTTTTTCGGTAGTAATTTCAAAACCAGCATCTTGCCAAGCCTCCAGCCCCGCTATTGCCCCATATAAAACACCTTCCGCTTTCAACCGCTTCCGCTCCAGTGCATCAAAATTTTCATCCAAAACCTCCTCCGAAATTTCCGGCTTCCCTCCTACCTGACAACGAAAACCCAATTCTTCCAACTCCGAAAAATGGCGAATCCCCGATGTTCCCGACTGAATCGCCTCGGAAAATTGGGAAACCCCAATTCCGTTCGGCGCAACCACTCCCAATCCCGTTATGACCACTCGATTTTTCATAGTTCTTTTTAGCCCCAATCCCGCAAATGTGGGACTATCGACATATACGTGACAAAAGCTTTTTCATTTTGATTGAGCAGATTTTTGCGAACCGTGTAGCTAAAGTCCCCCTTTGGGGGATTTAGGGGGCTTCGTTTCCATCACGCCCGATATTGTCCCCTTACAAACCCGCTCATTCTCAACATTATACATCTCCACTTTGCATTTCAGTTTTCCCAATCGCCAATACATTTTCTCCGAAACCACCCGCACTTTTTCTTTCGGAAAAACAGGTTTTTCAAATAAGACTTGGGATTCGGAAAGGGCAAATCCCCGCGAACCCGAAACACGGAACTCAGAACTTGGAACAGTTGAGCTTTGAACTTTCAACCTTGAACTTTGAACGAAAAAAATTCCCAACGCCACCACCCCAATCTGCGCCATACATTCCGTCAAAATCACCCCCGGCGTAACAGGATAATTTTTAAAGTGTCCTTCGTAAAAAAATTCATCTTCCCGAAAGGTGTAAAAACCTTCGCAGCCGTTCGCGTCCATCCGCGAAATTTCATCCACGAAAAGGAATGGTTTTTCGTAGGGTAATAATTGAATGATTTGTTGAGATAAAGTCATCAAGAAATTGATTCTCCGCCATCTACGGTTAGAATTTGGCCGTTCACCCATTTCGATTTTTCGGAGGCCAAGAAGGCAACGACCTCGGCCACATCTTCCGGTTTTGTCAATCGTTCAAATGGATTTCGAAACTGCGCTTGTTCTTTCAAAAATTTGCTGCCCGGAATCATTTGCAAAGAACGGGTGTCCGTAATCCCCGCCTGAATCAAATTGGAGCAAATTCCGTGCGGCGCAAACTCCAAAGCCACCGAGCGGGAAATGGCTTCCAGTGCGGCTTTGGCGGCCGAAACGGCCGCGTAGTTACGCCACGCTTTTTTGCTTCCCTCACTGGTCAAAGCGATACAATTGGCGTTTTCGGCAAACAGATTTTCTTCAAAAAGAAAGCGGACCCATTCAAAATAACTCAGCGCCATCGACTGGATGGTCAGTTCAAAATCTTGGGTTTTTAAAAAGGATTTTTGTTGCGAATAAATTTCGGAAAGCTCCGTATTCGCTTTTTCAAAATATTGATAAACAGTTTGTTTAGAGATAAAGTCCGCCATCGGTTTCAAATTTCCCTTCGCGATGGAATGCAGCAAAACTGAAATTTTGATGCCTTCATTTCTCAAAACTTCCCCAACTTCTTTTTGAGCTTCCATTTTCAAAGCATCTTTATTGAAAATCAGGCACTTCCCTCCCATTTCACGGATTTCTTCAAAATGTTTTTCCGCTTCGCGCGCCTCTTTTTTCCGCTCCCGAAAAAGCACGACCAAATCAAAACCATCCTCGGCTAATTTCTTCGCCGATGCTATGCCGATGCCGTGGCTGCCGCCGAGGATTAACGCCCATTTTTTCATATCAAAATTTTGAAACACCTCCATTCCGCAAGTGCGGAGCTAACTATAACACTTGTGAAATTCTCGCGCGGCATAAACGGGCATAAACGTTTGTGTAGCTAAAGTCCCCCTTTGCCGTGCATCGTTGCCGATACGGCACACGGTGGGGGATTTAGGGGGCCTTTTCTGCCACAAAGACACAAAGGACACGGAGTTAAATTGAAAAAATCTAAGTCTTTGTGCTCTTTGTGCCTTCGTGGCAAATCAAACCCATTCCAGCAACAGCCGCTGCGCCGCAAAGCCCGGCCCAAAACTGAGCATCAAACCCTTGTCGCCCGCTGGGATGTCGCGCTTTAAAAATTCTTCTAAAACATACAAAACCGTCGCGCTGCTCATATTTCCAAATTCGCGCAGCACCTGTTTCGTGGTGTCGATGTTTTTGCCTTTTTCGTGAAGTAAGCCTTCCACCATTTTCACGATTTTCTTGCCGCCGGGGTGAAATACAAAATGTTCAATATCAGAAATTTCTAAATCATTTCGCTTTAAAAATGGAAATAAAATATCGTTGAAATGCTCCTCAATTTTTTCGGGGACGGCAGGGTCGAGCACCATTTGCAAGCCGCTGTTTTTCAGGTCAAATCCCATCATTCGTAGTTCGTCGAAAAAGTGGTACATCCCTGTGTCACGGATGACGGGGCGCACGTTTTCTTCATCGGGGCCGAGGATGGCGCAAGCCACGCCATCGCCAAAAATGGCGGCACTCACCATATTCGTCATCGAAAAATCGTCGAGCTGGAAAGTGCTGGTGGGCGATTCCATCGCAATGACGGCGGCGCGCTTTTCCGGATTGGCTTTCAAAAATTCGTGGGCGTAAATCAACGCGGAAGTGCCGCCCGCGCAACCCATTTCGGTGACGGGGAGCCGCACGGTGTCTTGCCGCATTTTGAGCCGATTCACTAAATGCGCGTCCACGCTGGGAATCATCAAACCGGTGCAGGAGGTTGTGATAAGGTAATCAATATCAGTCGGTTGGAGATTGATAGTATCGAGCGCTTTGCGCAAGGCTTCTTCCGCCAAATCGGTCATCGCTTTGGCGTAATGGTCGTTTTTATCTTCAAAAGAAGTTTTGGTAAACACGTCCTCCAAATCCAAAATGGAATAGCGCCGCTCCACTTCGGCGTATTTAAAAATGCGCAACACCTTGTCTCTAAACCGTTTAGGCTGGTCGGCCAGCCACATTTCAATGGCGGGCAAGATTTCCTCCGTATTGCGCGTGAATGGTGGAAGCGCTTTGGCGACGGTCAAGATTTTGGTTACTTGGCTCATTTTTCAGCGATGATTAGATGTCTAAACGCCCAATGATCTTGAACGGTAAATTTTTGGAATCCAGCTTTTTGTAAAAGTTGCCACCATTCTTTTTCTAAAAAACCTTTGCGGATGGATAGCAAACCGTCGTGGCGGCTGATTTTGGAAATCCTGAAAATTTTAGAAAATACTTTGAATAAAAAATAAGCCGTTTTGCTGCGGCGCAAATCCGAAATCAAAAGCGTAGAATTTTTAGCTCGCACATTTTTTAGAATATCGATAATTTCCTCATTTTCAAAGTGATGCAAACATAAATTGAACATAAAAACATCAGGATTCAATTGCTGGAATTCTGGTGAAAAGATATTCATTTGCGCGAAGCGGATTTTGGGTGAATCCGTTTTTTTCCGAGCGATTTTCACCGCTTTGGAATTAGCATCGATACCTTCGAGTTTCAGTTTTCCATTTTGCACTTTTGTGTTTCTGGAGAGCATTCTTAAGACATCACCGCCGCCGCAACCGGCATCTAAAATCAAAATTTCTCTTCTTAAATCTTTACTTTTTATAATCTTGGTAATTCCTTTTAAAACAGAAGAATAACCCCCTAAAAATTTGTTGACTTTGGCAATTTCATCCAAATTTTCAGAAAGGTCATTGCCGTCCAAATCGAAGTCGTCAAGGATTTCTTTTTCAGTGGCGCGGCGGGTGAAATTCATATCTAATTGACCGTTTTTCCGTGCGACATTTCCACCATTTTTTTTGTCAAAAACGGAAAATTTTTTCCCAATGAAATTCCAACTTCCAAGAGTTTCGGGTTTTCAAATAATTTTTGCATCCATTTGCCGAAGAGAAGGCGGGAGCGGAAGGTTTTGTTCCAGCGGGCGGCATAGTTTTTTTCCATTTGGGTGCGGTCGCTTTTTCCGTTCAGAAAATCGAGGGTTTCTTCCGAAGCCATTTTTCCCGCGTGGATGGCCATCGCCATTCCGTTTCCGCAGAGGGGGTGAATCAATCCGGCGGAGTCGCCGGCCATTAAAACGTGGTTTTCGACGGCGGTTTTTTTCTCAAAGCTGATTTGGGAAATGGTCAACGCGGGTTCAAAAACGGGTTCGGCATTTTTCAGGAAATTTTTCAAAAAAAAGTTTTGAGAAAGAATGTTTCGGTTGATTTTTTCAATGGAATTGTATTTTTTAAAAATTTGGTTTTCAGCGAGATAACACAAATTTACTGCACCATTTTCCACTTTGGACAATCCACAGTAGCCGCCCTCGAAAAGATGGAGCGACACCAAATCGTTGGGAAAATCACCACGGAAATGCTGTTTGATGCCCACATAATCGCTGCGTTTTTGGATAAATTTTCGGCTGAGATTTTTATCCAAAATGGAACGTTTTCCAAAAGCGCCGATGACGGTTTTGGCGGTGATTTTTTCACCATTCTTTAAAGAAATCTCAAAAAAAAAAAACCTTTAAAATCTATCGAACTGACCGTACCGTTTGTCCAAATTTCCGCGCCGGCCGCTTTGGCTTTTTTATCGAGAAAATCATCGAAGGCGAAACGGGAAATGCCGAAGCCGCCCATTTCCATCAGCGCCTCCAATTTTTTTCCCGACAGGGAAGTGATTTGAAAGCGATTGATTTCCAAAGGTTTGAGTTCTTTTGGAAAAGCGTCCAACGATTCTAAATAGGGACGGATTTCATTGGAAACGTATTCGCCGCAGACTTTATGGCGGGGAAATTCTTTCTTTTCAATCAGCAAAACGCTAATGCCCGAGCGCGCCAAATGGATGGCGGAAACGAGGCCGGCGAGGCCGCCGCCAATTATGACGCAAGTAAACTTAGGTTTTTTCACATTTGTTTTTTGCCACAAAGGTGCTAAGGCACAAAGATATAGGGTGTACCTCCCCTGCCTTTGCCGGCAAGCAGGCCCGCCTCGTGCCTCGGTACCCCCTCCAAGGAGGGGGACAGGGCCGATGCTCAACCCTACTGCCTCGGTTCGGCGGAGTAGATTGGTTTTACCCTAACCGATGGGGCGGGCGATGTCCCCCTTCGGAGGGGGACAGATTTGGAAATTTTTTTAAAAAAATTTCCAAATCAGGGGGAGGTCAGACGACCGTATTCACCTCAATCTCCTGCCCGCGAAATTTCACGGTGTCGCCTTCTTTTTTCCCTTCCAGCGCCTGATATAGCGGGCTGCGCGTGGAAATGCCGGTAAATTTTGTCCCGTCGGCCTCGAATTGTTCTTCGGCAACGGAGACGAGGAAATTGCCGAAACTGGTTTTTACCATCGAGCGTGGACCGATTTCATCAGTGTCGGCAAAGCTCTCGTAATCAGAGAGTTGGTTGATTTCATCTTTGAGGTGGTCGAGGGATTCGTTGTAAATCCGCAGGTCGCGCATCCGGTTTTCCACCATATTTTCCATAAACTCGGTGCGGTCGAGGTCGGCGCGGTTGACGCTTTCCAACTGGTCTTCTTGGAAATCGCTAAGGCGGTCAAATTCTTTTTCTTTCCGTTCCAACAGGGCTTGGAAGGCAGCGCGTTTTTCTTTGAGAAGTTTTTCGTCCATCGTATGTTTTTTATCAAAAAAAGCAAACTGAAAGAGGGCGGTTTTGTTTGGATTTTTTGCCACAAAGGCTCAAAGGCACAAAGATTTCTATCCTCCCCTGCCTTTGCCGACAGGCAGGCCCGCCTCCTTCGTCGGCACCCCCTCCAAGGAGGGGGACAGCGCCATCGCCAAATTTGAACTAATAGGTTTTGGTGAAAATCTCTAATGAACACTCATTTTGCGGTGTATAAAGTTTTCGTCGTTTTGGATAAGAATAGAGTAAATTCCTTGGGGAAGGTGATGCTCAACTTTGAATTTTGACTCGATTATTTTTTGTTGGAAAACCTCCCTCCCACTCGTGTCAAAAATCTTTAAATCGGCGTTTTCCGAAAATTCACCTTTTATATAAAACGTGCCGTCATTCGGGTTTGGGAAAATATCAAAGGCTGGTTTTTCGGTAATATTTTCGATGGAAAAAGTGGAGGAAAACAAAACGGAAATCGTGTCGAAACCTACGCAGCCGTTGGCGTCTTCTATTTTTAAGATGATTTGAACATTGGAATCGAGCGGAATTTTGGAAGTGTCCAAAGTCAGGAAGCGGGTGGAGTCGCCAGTATTCCAATCGTAATCGGAAAATCCTGCGCCGCCGTCTAAAACTAAAATTAAACTGGGTGGCAAAATGGTATCAACTCCCAGATTTACAATGGGTTGCGGGCGAACGGCGGCCAGTACTTTTTTAGTGACCGAGCAATCGCCGTTGGGATTGAAACCGTGGTGGTAGAAAATTTCGCCGGCCCAATCGCGCGGGAAAAAGGAGTCGGTGAAAGTGTGCGAAATGCCTGTGCCGCTGGTGATTTCCAAGCGGGAATCGGCGTGGGTGGCGGGCTGCGGGACACTGTGGTAGGAAAGTGTACCGCCGTTTTGCAGATGCAAATACACACCGAGCGTGTCGTTGGGCAGTAAATTTTTCGTTCCAAAATTCACATTGTGAAAATTTCCGGCGGCGGAAACATTGACCGAATCGCTGCCCCAAAGTGTCCACGCAACGGCGTCATTTTCAAAATCGAGATAACCGCCCGTTTTGAAATGTGCGGTAACTTGTTGATTTCCAGTCGAAAATATTTTCAGAGCGAGACTGTCAATCGTCAAAGTATCTTTCGCAAATAGGTCGAACATCACGCCGTTCCAGTTGATATTGGTGGATTCGCGGGTTTTTAAGGATTTATTGAAATGTAAATCGCCTTTGATGGCGCGGGCAAAAAAGAGTTGCGAATTTTGCAGCGAATCGATGAACAAACTGTCACCAAAAGCGATATTTTTCCCAACCAAATCGTACCAAAAAATAGTGTCGCCACCTTGTGCGAATAGAGTCGCTTTTTCATCGAAACAAACCGAATCATTTTCGGTAAAAATCTGCGGGCGGCCATCGCTTTTTATCGTTAAAATTTGAGAAGTGTCGTTCTCTAAAATCGAATCGTTTTGCGTTAAAAGAATGGCGCGCACCTCCCACTTTCCCGCCACAGCGGTATTCAAAAAATATTTAAAAGTATCTGATTTACAAGAAGATAATCCATTAAAAAGCGTATCAAAATGCGTTTGGAAGGTGTTGTTTTTTAAATCGGTGATTTCCCAGCGAATAGGCAAGTCGAGTGAACTAGCCGCGCCCAAATTGACAATAGACAATTGAATTTGCGCCAACGAATCGCCACAAATTGCATCGCCTGAATAATCCAAAGAAACCGTGGCAAAATCTTCCGCATTTCCGGTATCTAAAATGGTTGATAAAATATTCTTGGCGGCTACCCTTTCAAAAAGGATGCGATGCGCGGCATCGTTCAAATGCACACCATCGCCGGAATCGAAAATGGTTTTCGGTTGATTGGTGGAATCGGCAAATCCGCTCCAAAAATCAATGGCAAAATTTCCAAAATAACTGAGAACGCTATCGCGCACGTTGATTTGAATTTGGATTTTGGAAGGCGGAAAATTGCGTGGTTGGGTGGTACAAATCCAAACGGGAATCCCCGTACTGTCCGCTGATTGTGAGATGGTTATGAAATTGGTCATTTGCTCATTGACATCGTAGCCCGCCGAGGCGTCGTTGCTCGGCATATTCACGATAATAGCGTCCGCGCCGAGGGAAATGGCCTGCGTCACATTTTTGGCGGGATTGGTAGCCGGACGACCCGCCGGCGGGGTAAACCAATCCGGCATTATTTTATACGTATTGGTGCCGCCCACCGCCAAATTGGTGACTTGGTTTTGCGGGTGAATTTGCTGAAGATAAGCGCGGTATCGATTGACCCAAGCGCTGTCTGGCGAGCTAGGACCCGCTCCCGCTGCCGTTGACGAACCGAGGACGACGATGTGGAAACTTTGCGCGCGGACGCAGGGGTTGAGGGAATCTTGGGCGGCGGATTTTAGCGAAAGCGCGAGGAAAAGAAAGGCAACAAATTTTGAGGGGAGATTCATTTCTCAAAGGTGCGGTTTTTTGGTCACGCAGATTTCACTGATACCGCAGATTTTTGATTCATAGAGCTGAGCCCTCTTTTAGCCCCGCAAACTGACAACCGACAACTAAGAACCAATTACTCCTCCCCCATCTTCTCAAAAGTAAACAACACTTTCTGCTCGTCCGCCGAAATTTCGGCTACCAAAATATCACGTGTCCGCTGGTAGCGGATTTTTTTGGGAAAGTCGTGTTCGGGGTTTTCGGCGATGAAAAAATTTTCGCCCCAGTCGGTGAGTTTGAATTTTACAGGGGCTTCATTTTCAGAGGGATGCGCGATGAAATACCAATCCGCTCCATCGTTTTCCATCGCCATTGTTTCGGTGATGGTGGCTGTTTCGGCATCCAATACGGTGCTGGTGGATTGCAATTTTTTTCCATCGTTCCACCATTTTTCCACGGTTTGCGAAGCGTCCTTTTGCGGCATCTGCATTTGCCAACTGCCCTCCAGCCAAGCAAAATCATCAATGTTTTGGGCGAAAGAATTGAATGAAAAACTAAGGAGGAGAAATAATATAGACTTGCTCATCGGAGTTGGATTTTCGGAACGGCAAAATACGATTATTTTTTAGCCACAAAGACACAAAGGCTCGAAGTTTTGGTAGTGGAATGAGCGCGCGTGCCTCCGAATTCGACAACCGACGGTTTAAACCGTCGGCTGGGAACTGGCAACTTATAACTGGGAAACTAATCCACCCGCTCCACCTCACTTTCCAATTTCAACACTTCGCTCCCATCCTCTTGTTTTATATAAAGCGCTTTATTGCCTTCCTCGCCTTTGCGAGTGATTTCGCTACCGTCGATGGTTCGTGTAACTTCTTTGGTGTAAGTCTTTTCCACCTTTCCCTCGGCCGTCCCGTTACCCCATTTCCATTTTACTTGAGTGCCTTTTTGTATCATTTTTTTAAACACAGAGACACAGGGACACGGAGTTTTGTTTTAGGATTTTGCCACAAAAGCGCCAAGACACAGATTTTTTAATGGTATCTGATAACGCTGCAAGGTCGGAGAACCTGACAGGTCATCCCACTTTCACCCAACCGAAATAACTCACTAACCCAACAACTCAATAACTTTCACAACCGACAACTAATACTTTTTCCTCTTCCCTTTAAATTTCCCCGGCCCTTTTTTTCCTTTTCCTTTTTTCTTGAAATTCCCCTTTTTGAAACCGCCGCGTGGACGGTCTTCGTCACGATTGATACGGATTTCGCGGCCGTCGAACTGTTTGTCGTTCAAAGCTTTGGCTTTCATCGCCACTTCTTCGGAAATGTCCACGAAGGAATGTTTTTGTTCGATGGAAATGCGGCCGATGTCGTTGCCCGTAAGGCCGGAATTGTCGCACATCCAGCGCAGCAAAGTGCCTTTGTTCAAATTGTCCATTTGGCCGAGGTTGATAAAGTGGCGCTGCATTCCCATTTCACGGCCCTTGGCGTCGCGTTCGTGGCGCTTTTTGGGCGCGCCGCCGCGCTGATCGGCGGTTTGGTTCAGGTCAGAAATGGAATTCCGTTTGGAGATTCGCTCCATTTGCCGCGCCACCATTTTAGCGATGATTTCTTCTTTGGAAAAATCCGCCAACAAAGCCACCGCCGTTTCCAACACCTTGGCATCCAAATTACTATGCTCGTACTGCGCCACTTTGGTCGCCCAATGTTCGATGCGGTTTTTGGCGATGTCTTCCGTGGCGGGAATCAGCGCTTTTTCAAAGTTGATTTTCAGCTTGTTCTCCAAATATTTCACGCGGCGCATTTCGCCTTTGGTAATCAGTGCCAACGAAATTCCCTCTTTGCCCGCGCGGGCGGTGCGGCCGCTGCGGTGGGTGTAATATTCAGCATCGTCGGGCAGGGCAAAATGAATGACGTGCGTCAGGTCGTTCACGTCGATACCGCGCGCGGCCACGTCGGTGGCCACCAAAACTTGAATGGTTTTCGCTCGGAAGCGCCCCATCGCCGCGTCGCGCTGCTGCTGGCTCATATCGCCGTTTAGGGCTTCGGCACTGTAGCCGCTCTCGGTCAGTTCGCCCGCCACTTTTAGCGTGTCGCGCTTGGTGCGGCAAAACACCAGCCCGTACAGTTCTGGGTCAAAATCGAGCATCCGCCGCAAGGCTTCGGTTTTGTCCGAGGCTTTCAACACCGCAAACTGATGGCTGATATTCTGATTGACAACATCTTTGGGATTGATGCGCACCTCCAGCGGCTCGCTCATATATTTTTGGGAAATGCGCTGAATTTCCCTCGGCATCGTGGCGGAAAAGAGCCACGTATGTTTCTCTTCCGGCGTTTGTTTCAAGATGGTTTCCAGCTGATCTTTAAAACCCATATTGAGCATTTCGTCGGCTTCGTCCAAAACGAGGAAATCCAACTTATCCAAATGGATGGCGCGCCGTTCCATCAAATCAATCAAACGCCCCGGCGTGGCCACGATGATTTGCGCGCCGCGCTTCAGCTCCATTATTTGATTGCGGATGTTAGCGCCGCCAAACACGCAAACCGTTTTCAAACCTTTGGCGTATTTTGAAAACTGTTCCAGCTGCACCGCGATTTGCTGCGCCAATTCCCGCGTGGGGGCCAGAACCAAAGCCTGCGTCTCGCGTTGGTTGGCGTCAATCAATTCCAGCAATGGCAAGCCGAAAGCGGCAGTTTTCCCCGTGCCGGTTTGCGCCAAGCCGATAAAGTCGCGCGGGTTTTCCACCAGCTGCGGAATGGTTTGTGACTGGATGTCAGTCGGGGTTTCAAAGCCCATTTCGGCAAGGGCTTTGAGTAGAGTGGAAGTAAGCCCGAGGGCCTCAAAATTTTTCAAGAATCGAAACTAAAAATGAGCCGCGAAAGTACGCTATCCCAACGCCTTAACTAAAAAAACCAATGAAAATCTTTAGCTTTTACATATTAACTCTGTGTTCCTTTTCAATCATAGCACAAGCCGAAAAAGTGGAAAGTAAATCTTATAATGGAATGTTGAAAATGCTTCTGAAAAGCGACGTCCCCGAAATAACGGTGGACGAGGCGGCGAAAAAAGACACCGCCATTTTTGTGGATACCCGCGAATTGGATGAGTTTAAAGTGAGCCACCTGAAAAACGCCGTGTGGGCCGGCTACGATGATTTTGACATCGACCGCTTGGACGGTATTTCCAAAAACGATGAAATTATTCTCTATTGTTCGGTGGGAAAACGCAGCGAGGACATTACCCGTAAACTGCAAGGGCTTGGTTATCAAAATGTTAAGAATATGTACGGTGGTATTTTTGAATGGGTGAACGAGGGGCGGCCCGTTTATAATTTTAAAGGAAAAACCGAAAATATCCATCCTTTCAATGCCATTTGGGGCGTTTGGCTGAAGCAAGGCGAAAAGACGACCGGGAACTAAGCCCGCTTTTTTTTCATTCCGCCGTTGAGCTTTCTAACATTCCTCAGATTTAAATTTCGTATAAAAGTTTTGAATAAATATTAGTATTCAAAATTTTCCTCTATACAATTGTAAGATTCTATTTTTCAATAACTTACATTCACACTAAATGATTTGTCGATTTCGGCGTCTTCTTCGGTTAAAAAGTTCTCTTATTTTTTAACGAAAAAGAAATTTGGTTTTATTACTTTTGTTTAAAATTAGATAGCGACAGCCTTAATACGTTGATTTCGTAGCTTTTAAATTAACAAAATTTCCGTAACCAATGATTGCCAATTTACTTACCAAAGAAATGATGGAAGGAAACGAAGACGGCCTTCGGGATTATTTCAATAACTACCCTGGGCAGATTTTTTCGAGCGAGGGAAAACCTACAAACCCGAAAGACCAACCGCTAAAAGCGGAATAGCACATTTCTGATTATCCATCCTCTTAGTTTTGACCTTCGCCTACCTACTTTTGCGCCAAATTCTTAGGGCGTGATTGTTTTTCAAATTCTTTATTGGCTTCTTTTTTCCATCGTGGTAGTAGGTACCATTTTACCGCTTATCCGCAAAGACCACTGGACGTATCGCGCGTTTGAGTTCCCCCGGGCGCAGAAACTCATCTTGGCCTTGCTGGCAATGGCCGCGGCGATGTTCGTGCTAAAGGATTCCGTGGTGCTGAGCTGGTCGCTCGTCCCGCTGGGAGTGGTTATCTTTTACCTGTGTTTCCTCATTTTTCCCTTCACGGAATTGGCTCCCAAAACTTTGAAAGGCACTTCCAAAAAGAAAAAGTACAAAATCATTAAATTGCTCATTTCCAATGTGATGCAGGAAAATGACAATTACGACAAGTTGCTGGCGCTTATCCAAGAAAGGGATCCCGACTTGCTGCTGATGGTGGAGACGGATGAAAAGTGGAAAAACGAAATGCAGCGTGAATCGTCGCGCTTTCCTTATAGAATGGAAATCCCGATGGACAACCGCTACGGGATGATTTTTTATTCCAAACTGGAACTAAAAAATGAACAGGTGCGCCACCTGCGAGACAAAGAGTATCCCAGCATCAAGACCAAGCTGGTTTTGGAAGGGCAGCCCGACATTCATTTTGTGGGGGTGCACCCGCCGCCGCCCTCCCCCACCGAGGAAACGTATAGCACCGACCGCGACGCGGAATTGCTGATGGTGGCCAAAGAAGTGCGCGATTTGAAAGGCCCCGTAATAGTGGCCGGCGACTTGAACGACGTGGCCTGGAGCTACACCACCGATCGATTTCTGAATATCTCCGGCTTGCTGGATCCCCGCAAGGGACGTGGGATTTTCGCTACTTTCCACGCCAAGTATTTCTTTATGCGCTGGCCGCTGGACCATATTTTTTGCTCCAGCCATTTCCGGTTAAAAAAGATGGGGCTGCTGTCTAAAATCGGCTCCGACCATTTTCCAGTTTATTCGGAACTGGCGCTGCCTTTGGAAGATGGCCCGTCATCGCCCGCCCAGCGGTAGTGCGCCGCGAGGAAAAAATAGATGCCATAGCAAACCGTGCCCAGCGCGATAAAAGTCAGCAAGATTTTCCCATAAGATTCGCCCATCAAATAGGTGAACATACTTTCGCTGCCCTCGGCAAGGCTTTCCTTCTTTTGAAAAAGAGCCACGGCAAACAGCACCCCGATGATAAACAGCGCCAGCCCAAAGAAAAAATAGCCCATAAAACCCGTCCAGCGCGCCAGTTTGGGACTGTCCGTGGAGCCGCGGCCCGTTAACATTATGGTATAATTGCCCGTGAAAGCCAAGTAAAAAAGCGTGCTCCCATTCACCAAAAAACTGACGCACACGAAAGCGATGACCCAGCGGCCCCAGTCTTTGTTGAGCAAATCGGCCAGCCCGCCCCCTTCCGCAGAATAGGAAAAATCACCAAAATAAAATTGGTATAAAGTGATGGCCGCGTGGCCGCCCAAAAAAAGGTAAAACAGAAACGGCCCCACCCACGAGACGCGCACGAAATATCCGCGCAGACTATCATCGTAATCTTCTGTGTTATAGGCCATTTGCATAAATTTCCAAGCGGAATAGCACAAAATACCGATGGCCAACAAAAACACCAGCCCGCGCCCGTACCAGCCAAAGGTCATCACATATTTGATAATGGCGAAAATCTTGACCGGCTGATTGCTGGCCCCGTAGGTAGCCATCAAAATAAGAGTGCCAAACGCGCTATAAATCAACCCTTTGGAAATCAATCCAATTTGGGCGAGGCGTTTTACGGCGGGGATGTCGGTGTCTTTGTGCTGCAACTTTTTGTCTTGGAAAAAAGGCAAAGGTATTTTGCGAAGTTTTGTTGAGGATCTTCCCACTTTTGAAAACGGCCCCTCCTATTTTTGTCAGTATGAATCTCCGCCAAAACATCCTTAAAGAAAATTCGCGAAAGCAAGCTGAAAAAATTGCCGAATGGGTGCTGAAGGATGTCAAGCGTTTGCCCGAATTATTGCAAATGCTTGAGGATGAGGATAAAACCGTGGTGCAGCGCGCGGCTTATCCGCTTGGGATTTTGGGTGAAATTAGACCGCACCTTTTTATAAAATGGATTCCTAAAATCATAAGACTTCTCCAAAACCCCCGTCACAACTCGGTTGCACGGAATTTATACCGCGTTTTAAGTTTTTTGAAAATCCCCGAAAAACATCAAACCGCACTGCTCGACCAAGCCTTGGCAGATTTGGCAAACCCAAAAAGTCCGGTGGCGGTGCAAGTATTTTCGATGACCGTGGCAGCGAATATCGCCGACCCGTTTCCCGAAATTCGTGAAGAAGTAAAAGACGTGATAGAAATGGGGATGGAAAACGGTTCTGCGGGATATAAAAGTAGAGGCAAAAAAATATTGAAAAAATGGAAATAATAGTGTAGGTTTTTTGTGAGATAACTTTAAAAAAAAATGGAACTTTAGAAAAGTTAATTAATTCCATATATTTTTATTCAAAGCGGCGGATTTCTTTTTCTTCTATTTTTTTCAGAGGAGTTTCCGTCGGCTTTTTTGATTTCACCGAAAGCGTATAGCGCAGCCCCACGCCCACGGCAAAATTACCGGCGTTCAACAAACCTTGCAACGTTCCATTTCCCGAACTGCCCCGAATGGTAGGATTTACTATCCAACTGGATGTCAGCGCAATACCCGCTGTCAATTGCCAATTTTCATACACCCTGTAGTTGCCCATAACTCGGATTACCAAGCCTGCATTTTGTCCGGTCAGTGTATCGCTCAAGCGGTTGTAACTGGAAAAATGTGAATAATCGGTGGCACCTACAGACCCGCCCAAACCCATTTCCCAATCGCGGCCGAGGTTCAAAAAATAATCCACCGACACGCCATAAAAATGATGGACAACTTTGTCGGAAAGGGTGTCCGTTCGGTTGAAAACTTCCTGAACGTCAGACGAATAGCGTTGATAGTGCGCGCCGATTGTCAGTTGCGGATTGAGGTAAAATTCCAATTGTAGATCCGCTTGGCCACCGCGGTAAACACTTCTCAAATATTTGCGGCTCTGCACGGAAAGCTGCACCGTATCTGGGATGTCCAAGAAATTCCAATAAAAACTGCCGCGCGCGGAAAGGGAAAGAATCTTTTTGCTTTGCTTTTTCAGTTGGTAATTGGGAGACAAATTTTGCGCGCGAGCAGCATACGTAAAAACCGAAAAAAGCAGCATTAAAAAGCAAATTCTAAAAAAATAAAAAGCCCGCAAAATCTTGTAAACTTGGCAAGCTTTAAAATCCAAAAAATGATTTGAACTAAATTTCATTTTTCAATAGTATGTTTTCGTAAAAATGCGGGATACGATTCGGCCTCCATTTTGGCTTGATTCGCAAACCCCATTTCTTGTATTTTTTCTAAAGATTTTAATACCAAAACGTTTCTTTTTTCAAAACCGCCGGCGGTGGCTTCCAAACAAAAACTGTGGTAGATTTTTTCAAAAGCCCGCAACTCACTGAATTCCAATTGGCAATGGTTTTCTTCTTCAGGATTGACGGAATTTTGACGTTCATCCCAAAACAAATTTCGGCGTGACTTTTCTACTGAAATCCAATCTCCGTTTGGTTTTTCAAAATTTTCCGCCACGGTTCGTTTTTCCCAGTGTTCGATTTCTTTTTCTTTAAAAATCAATACTTTAGCTTCCAATCGTCCTTCGCGCCATTTTAGGCCACACGTTTCGCTTGCGCTAAAAGGCAGGTAAAAATCGGTGCGCGATTCAGTTTCCCGTAGCGGAAGTTGCGCCATCTTGTCTTTCCAAGCCCTTGGAAATGAGCCTTTAAAAAACCAACGCAGTTCGGCGGTAATCATTTGAAACGAAAATGTGTTTTAAAAAAAGGATTTATAAAAAAACAAAGAAAATGGAATTCTTAGAAATGGGGGAAGGAATTTTGGCGTTCCGCGTGAACGGGAAAATTACTAAAACGGAGATCGACCGCTGCGAGGAAAAAATGCAAAAGATTAAAAGACAGCATCCTACCTTGAAAATGTACGCTGAAATCCAAAAACTGGAAGGCTACGAAGTGGACGCTTTTTTCAAAGATTTGAAAATATCCCTAAAAAATATGGGCGATTTTGAAAGAGCCGCCGTCTTGAGCGATAAGGCGTGGATCGAAAAATTCGCGGGGCTGGTGGACAATCTGCTGCCGATGAACGTCCGCGCCTTTGAACTGGCGGAGAATGAAAAAGCCAAAAAATGGCTCATCGGAGAAACACCCAGTAGATAAAATAGACAAGAATCCCAACATAAATTACCCAAAAAGGGCGCGGCTGGTGCGGGTTGGCGCCAAACATCGCTTTGGTGAGCCTAAACATAAAAGGGCGGTTTTTGGCAATCCAATTGTAAGTGTTATCGCACAATTTTTCAAACCAAGGACGGGTGGCGTACCAATCGTCCAAAAATTTCCAACCGCTACCTCCTATTTTCAAAGTGCGGAAGGCCGAGCGCGGCCCTGAATACACAAATCCCTGAGTATCAATCAGTCGGCTGGCTTTTTTGAATTCCTTCAAAGGAATATCCGCGAAAATTTCCGCCGTTTCCTGGAAGGTTTTGTACTCCACTTTTTCACCGGTGATTTTCTGCCAGCGCGCCACCCAATACGCGCAAAAACCGCAATGGCCGTCCCAAACCAAAACGGGCTTCCCCGCTGGCGGAAAGCCCGTTTTATGAATTTTTTGAAACACGTTTTATAGAAATTAAATGGCCGCAATGGCATCGTTTACCGGCGTATCGCCGTCCAGTATTTCAATCACTTTTTTATGGGTATTCGTTTTGTCGAGGGCCACGGCGATGGCGGTGGCCAAATCGTCGCGGCGGGTGGTGCGTGGCTCGCGGTTCTCCAAGCTTTCGGCAGCGTTCACGTTGCCGGTGCCGGGCTTGTCCGTCAGTTGCCCCGGCCGGAAGATGGTGTAATTCAGTTGAGTCTGCGCCAAATGCTGGTCGGCTTCGCTTTTGGCGACAAAGTAGTGGCGCATATTTTCCGGCATTTCGCTGGCGTTGTTTGCGCCCAGCGCACTTACCATTATATAGCGATCCACGTGGTTTTTCTGCGCCAAGTCGATGCTTTTTCGCGCGCCTTGTAAATCCACGGTGTCGGTTTTTTCTTTGGGCGTGTCGCCGCCGCTGCCGGCCGCAAAAACCACCGCATCCAAGTTTTCTTTGTAGGCGTGGGAAAAATCTTTCTCCAAGTCGCCCAGCACGGTTTTTACCCCATTGGGAAACTGGCCAAGTTGCCCTTCGTCCCGCACCATTGCTATCACTTCGTGGTTTTTGTCGTTCAATTTTTTCACCAGTTTTTTGCCCACTTGGCCGTTTGCTCCTATCACCAATACTTTCATTTTCTGTCAGAATTTATTTAATAAAAAAAACCACGTTTGAGGACGTGGTTTTGTTCATTTTTAAAGGTCGGAAAAAACTATCGGAGCGAATCGCCCATCGGATTTTCGTCGGAGCCGCGGCGGTCGTTCATCCTATTTTTAGGAACGCCTTCGCGCTCGGCCTCGCCATCTTCGTCAGTGGTCGATTTTGTGAATTCGTCAGCAGCCTTAGCGCGGTCTTCCGTCGGGCGCTGCTCCGATTCGGTCACTTCGCTGTCGTAGCGTTCCGTACCTGTTTCCGGCGCGGTGCAGGCGGCCATTGCTACTATTGCTATCAAGCTGATTCCCAGTTTTTTCATTGTTCCAATTTTATTTGTCATCCAATTTGATGTCGCCTTCCAACTGGCCGTTTACGTTGCCTTCTTCGTCCGCGTCCACGTCAAATCCGATGGAGCTGGCTTCGTCTTCCGCTTGGTCGGTATTGTCCACGGGCGGCTCGGCTTCCCTGTTATCTTCTTCCACGATTGTGTCAGAATCTTCTGAAGTGCCTTGCTGATTACAGGCGGTAAGGGTGAAGGCGGCCAAAGCCGTGGCGATCAAAAGTTTTGGAATTTTCATAATGTGTCTATTAAATTAATTAAGAATGAAAAACGCCACAAAACTATGAATTGTTCGTAATTTTCTTACAAACAATTCCACATTTTTCTGAATTTTATTTTGATAAGATAGTTTCAAGCTTTGAAAAGTTTATTCAAAATAAAATCTGGCATTCTCATTTTCAGTAAAATAAAAATGCGTTGGCAAATTCAAAATTTTAAAATGGATATAAAAAAAACCGACAGCGAAAATCGCCATCGGTCTGTTTGTTTTCTATTTCCTACAAAAATTACGCGCTGCGTTGCCGCTGCGAGGCATCTTCCAAATAGTGATCATCGGGCAACATTTTGCCTTTGCTGATTTGAAAAGTACGGGCTTCATTTTTTAGAAAATCGCGGACGATAAGGGACACGTCCACCAGGGCTTGTGAGTTTTTCATTGTGAGTAGAGAGTAAAAGAATGAGTAGAGTTCCCGACAAATGTAGGGCAAAACTTACAAAAAAGCAAAAATTTGAAATTCAGATTTTAGAGATTCCTTTTACCTGCTCAGCAATCCGCTGGTGGTTTTTATCTATGTTTTTGGGATCTTGGTTGTCAGTCAGTTGGTTCTGTTTCAGGTAATTCCGTATAAAAATCGCCACGTCGAGCGCTTGTGTTACGTCTTTCATCGTTAGTGAGCTTTTGAGTTTGAGTAGGCCAAATATGCGCGGCTAAAATCTTTTTGTAGGATTTATCGGTTATCTTGCCCAAAAACATCGCTGAATGGCAGGAATCGAATTTAGAAACATACGCAGGGAACGGTCGAAAGAGATTTTCCGGAAAGTAGCCGAACATTATCCGCAACTCAAACCCCACCATATTTTATTGGAACAGCGCCGGATGAACAAAGTGACGATGCGCGCGCAGCCAGATATGTGGTCACTTTTCCAAAAAGTGGGACGCACTTATAAAGTTCAGATGTGCGTGACCACCGATTTGGACGACCGAGTGGACATCGACGCGCTGCCCGACGATGTACTTTATGGCTGGTTTGCCCACGAGCTGGGCCACGTGGTGGATTATTTGGACTACAGTTTTTTTGGGATGGTGGGATTTGCGGTGCGCTATCTTTTTTCCAAAAAATTCAGAAAAGAAACCGAGCACAAAGCGGACGAAATCGCCATCGACCACGGGATGGCGGACGAAATCTTGGCCACCAAAAAATTTATTTTGGAACACACCCGCCTGCCGGAAAAATACAAACGGCGCATCCGCACCTATTATATGAGTTCGAAAAGCGTGAAGGAAATTCTGAAGAAAAAGGAGGTGGAAATGGCGATGGAAGAGGATGCGAATCTTTTGGATCCAAACCCCTAATGGGAAATTCTAAACTCGAAATGACAAACTCAAAACAAATTCAAAATAATAAATCGATAAAATTTAAAACACTCACCTCTGAGAAAAAATTCAATCATTAGGATAGCCTCAAAGTTTTGAATTTTTATTTTATAGAATTTAGTCCCGTACGTGCGGGATTGTTTAGAATTTCGAGTTTAGCATTTAGGATTTTTATATGAATACCTCCAGCGCCCGATTGTAAGCCGTTTCAAATGCCAGCATATTTATATTTTTTGCCAGCCCTTTTTCCTGTACAAAGCTGAGCAGTTTTTCCATCGGCATATTTCCGACCAAATCATCAGCGGCCATCGGGCAGCCGCCAAAACCTTTGATGGCGCCATCGAAACGGCGACAACCGCTGTCCAGCGCGGCTTCTACTTTTTCGCGCCAAGTAGCGGGCGTGGTGTGGAGGTGCGCACCGAATTCCACAGCGGGCAAAGCGGGTATCAAATTTTTAAATAGATAGGTGATAGACTCAGGATTTGATGTGCCGATGGTATCGCTTAATGATAAAATTTTTACCCCTTTTTCGGATAATTTCCCGCACCAATCTTCCACGATTTCGGCGCTCCATTCTTCGCCATACGGATTGCCAAATCCCATTGAAATATATACCACCAATTCTTGACCACTTTTCGCACAGATTTCCAATAATTTTTGCACTAAAATTTGCGATTCTTCAATCGTTTTATTGGTGTTCCTTTTTTGAAAAACTTCCGATACGGAAAAGGGGTAGCCGAGATAGGAAATTTCGGGATGTTGGGCAGCGGCCTCCCCTCCCCTTTCGTTTGCGACAATCGCCAGCAGTTTGGAATCGGTGTCATCCAATTCCAAATTCGCCAAAACTTCCGCCGTGTCGCGCAGTTGCGGAATGGCCCTTTCGGAAACGAAACTGCCAAAGTCAATCGTGTGGAAACCCACGCGCAGCAAGGCGTTGATGTAGTCGATTTTCTTTTTGGTGGGTACAAAATCGTGCAAACCCTGCATCGCGTCGCGCGGGCATTCCACCAATTTCAGAGGTTGGTTTTCCAAAATAAAAAAGTGATTTTTTAGATCAATTGACGCTCGGGAATCCGCTTCAAAGCGGCGGTGAGCCAGCGCCAGAATTTCTGCACCGAAGGTATGGAAACGCGCTCATCCGGCGAGTGCGCCCCGCGGATGGTGGGGCCAAAACTGACCATTTCCAAACTGGGATAATGCTGCCCGATGAGGCCGCATTCCAGCCCCGCGTGGCAGGCCAGTATGCGCGGTTTTTCGTCAAACAGTTTGATATAGAGATTTTTCATCGTGCCGAGCATCGGGGCATTGGGGTCAAGTTTCCAGCCGGGGTAGCTACCGCTGAAATCTACCTCGGCATCCATCAAATGGAAAGCGGAAGCCACACTGTGCGCCATATTCCATTTGGCACTTTCGCGGTCGCTGCGGGTGAGGCATTTCATTTCCATCTTGCCATTTTTTACGGAAACGCGCGCCAAATTGTTGCTGGTTTCCACGAGGTTTTCCACATCGGGACTGAGCCGCTTGATGCCGTCGTGGCAGGCTTGAATCGCATATAGAAACTTGGCTTGCTCGTACATCGTCATCACATTGGCAGAAACGTTGGATGAAGTGCGGTATTCGATTTTCAGGTCAGGGTCGGTGGTCATAAATTCGTTGCGCAAATCGCCGATGAGTGCGTCCCAATGCGCTTCCAGCTCAGCGGTCTGGTCGCCCATTATTTTCACCTTGGCCTTGGATTCGCGAGGGATGGCGTTGCGCAGCCCGCCGCCGTCGATTTCCGAAATGCGCAAGCCCAGTTCCATCCCAGTATTCAATAAAAGGCGGTTCATAATTTTGTTGGCATTGCCGCGCCCGCGAATAATATCCATCCCCGAATGGCCGCCCGACAAACCACTAACGCTCAGTTCGTAATCCACCAGTCCACTGCCTTTTATTTCTTCGGTGATGTAGTTTCGCGACACATTGATGTCCACCCCGCCCGCGCAGCCGATGCTCAGTTCGTCGTCTTCCTCGGTGTCGAGATTCAGCAGGATTTCGCCCTTCAGCCAGCTGGTTTTCAGTTCCTGCGCGCCGGTCATCCCCGCTTCTTCGTCCACGGTAAAAAGCCCTTCGATGGCGGGGTGCGGCAGATTTTCGGACGACAAAACGGCCATAATCGCGGCCACGCCCATCCCGTTGTCCGAGCCCAAAGTTGTGCCTTCGGCTTTCACCCATTCGCCGTCAATTTTCATCCGGATGCCTTCCTTTTCAAAATCGAAATCGGTGTCCTCGTTTTTTTGGTGCACCATATCCACGTGGCTCTGCATCACCACGGGGCGGCGGTTTTCCATCCCCGCGGTGGCGGGCTTGCGGATGACCAAGTTGCCGATGTCATCTTGTTCATATTCCAGATCCAAACCCTGCGCGAAATTTTTCAAAAAGTTCAATACTTTTCCTTCCTTTTTGGAAGGGCGCGGCACGGCGTTCAAATCGGCAAAGTGGTTCCAAACGGGCTGGGGGTTGAGACTGCGGATATCGGACATAGTTTTTTACTGTTTTTGAAAGTAAGAAAAGGAGGACGGAAAATGTTTAACAATTATAAATACTTCAAAAGAAAAAGGGGACTTTCTGTTCTCTTATTTTTGCGAAAACATCCATAACTATGCGCAACATCTTTGCACTAATTACTACTACTTTCTTTCTTTTCACAGGATATGGCCAAGTAGATTCCGCCCAGCTTTTTTGGTTTGAAAAGGAAGCCCCGAGAGTTGCCGACTTCCAAGGAATTCTTGGGGTGAATGGAGATTTCGTTTATCTCTTTGGAAACAAAGAAGATGTGAAATGGACTTTAAAATGGTCGAAGCTCCATTTGGTAAAAATGAACTTCAAAACTGGAGAAGTGGTGTATGATACCACTTTTACGATGCCAAAGTTCAACGGCAAGCGTAACCCATATTATCCTAACCTTTCACTTTTGGAGAATGGCGAAGTGGAAATCCAAGCCATCGCCAAGGACAAACACGAAGGCAAGCGCTTTTGGAAAACCATAGTAACGCGGGTGAACAATCAAGGGCATATTGGTGAGTTTCGCAATATTGGACTGGCCCAGCAGCCCAAAAGCGCCAGCGATAACCCTGGATCTTATAGCGTGTTTTTCAAGTCGAAAGACCAGCAAACCTTGCTTACGGTGGGTGGCCTGAAAACCAAAAAAGAAGAAAACCTCAAACTGAGCCTTCGTATTTCAAACCCAGATTACACTAAAAATTGGGAGCGTTTAATAGAGCTGCCCTATGAAACTGAGCTTTTTGGTATTTGGAATGCCACGGTAACCAACCAAGGAGAAGTGTTTTTGCTCGGCTATTACCTCATTGGCTTTTCTGAAAAAGCCGAGGGGGATTTTGAACCATCCGACTGGCAGTTTAAAATTCTAAAAATACCCGGCCCCTCGGAAAAACTGGAAGAAGTGGAAGTGCAAATAAATCAAAAGTCGGTATCGAATATGGAATTACGGGCCAACCAGTTTGACGATAAACTCGGGCTTTACGGTTTTTCGTCAAACAATGACGCTATTTACGCGGAGAATTTTGTCTTCGCTTTATTTGATTACGACCTCAACCCAGTATCAGAAAGCATCAGCCCGCTCTCACAGAAAATAGTAAACAGCCTATCAGAATACGGTGGTGAAAAAACCATTGAGGAAACCAAAAAAACGGCTGAGGACTGGCAGGCCAAGATGTGGGACGAGAAATATTTCAAATTTACAGACCGTGCTGTGAGAGGTCGCTACCTGATTTCCGAAATCGAATCGCCCAACGCGAACAATACGTACGTTTTTGCAGAAAACACTTTCGCTCTATACACGAGTTCCGGCGTTTTCTATACCTATTATTCAACGATGGCAATCAACGTAAAAAAAGATGGGAAAATGGAATGGTTGAATGTATTTCCAAAGGCACAGGCCGGTGGTACTGGGGGCAACTGGGATTTAGGGATTAAGGCTTGGCCCGCACCCGAATCGACTGTGCTTTCCGCCTCAGGGTTTTATGAGGGTAAACCGTTTGTAATTTATAACGGAGGGGCAGAAACACTGATGGCAGAAGGCCGCTTGGAAGAGTCGGAAGATTTCAAGAGAGGTGAAGAAGTCCGGCCAGTTTTGGTAACCGTTGATGAAGGGAAACCCCGTCTATTTTCATTGGAAAATGAGAAAGAGGAAATATGGCTTTTGACCAAGAGGATGGTAAAGATTGGTCCCAAACAATTTTTGGTCATCGGCTATGATAAATCCCAGTACCGCTTGGGCTACCTCATCCTTAACCCCGAATAAGAAAGAGCTACTTTTATATACCCAATCCGCCTCCGTTCTTTTTGGGAAGGTTTGATTAGCTCGGTAAAAACTTCGTAGGGATTTTCAATCGCTTCGTTTTGCGCGGAACACGATTATTGCCGGGCTTTTATCCTCTCAAAATGGTCGCAGATTGAGCCCTGAAAAACTTCAGCCCCCCATTTCTAAAGGAGCTATTGAATCAGACTAAATAGCTAATAACCAACCCTTGTCAACTACCCTCACTTATCCCCCAGAATAATCGGCAGCCCGTCCTTGCCGCTCCCGATAATCACCGTTTTCGCGTTCGGAGATTGCGCCAATTTCAACGTGGCTTCAATGCCTTTTTCGCGCAAAATCGCTTCGGTCAAAGACGCATCTACGATTTCGTTGGCCGTGGCTTTTCCTTCGGCCTCAATTTCTTGACGTTCCGCTTCCTTCCGCGCACGTTGCAATTTGAACTCGTATTCCAAAGCGGCCTGTTCTTGCTCCAGTTTCCGCTCAATAGCGGCCTTCAAATTTTGCGGTAATTCCACCTCGCGAATCAATACGACATCCAAAAGTATGTCCTTCTCTTCCAGCGCTTTGGCCGTGCGGGCATAGATTTCGTCTTGGATGGTTTCGCGCTTGGAGGAGTACAATTCCTCCGGCAGATATTTACCGATCACCTCACGCGTGGCCGAGCGGATTTCGGGGACGATGATCTCTTCGTGGTACTCCGGCCCGATGTTGTCGTGCAGGTAGCCCACCCGCGTTTCGATGGGCTTGAAGCGGTACGAAAGCTCCGTTTTGATGGTCAGGCCGTTTTTGGATAGCGCCGTCATCATCCCGTTCTGGTCTTTGAAGCGCACGTCGTAGATGAAAATATCGTCCCACGGCCACTTGACGTGGAAACCCTGCCCATAGACATAATCCTTGTCCAAGCCGCCTTGGAACTTCCTGAAAATCACGCCCTTCTCCCCCGTCTCCACGGTAAAGGTGATCAAATTCCACATCGCCACGATGGCGATGAACGCGACGAATGCCACTACGATGGCGATGGTTCTTCTTTGGTTCATTTTTGTTTTTGTTTCAATTTGTAAGAATACGTTCTTTAGGCGAGTTTGTTGGATATTATTTTTCCCGCTCCGTCAATACGGCCCCAGAAATTTATCTCCATTGAAATGCACCAAACGGTCGGGATTGTCGGCTATCCAAACTTCCGTTTCCCAAGCAATATCGGCCATAAACTGACGAAACTTTTTCCGATTTAAGAACGCCGTAACATACACAATGTCGGCGGTGCATTTTTCGGTTAATTTTTGAAGTTGAATCAATCGAAGCTCGCTAATCGGCCCCGTCGAATGAACCGCTTCGATAAGATAAATCCAATTCTTTTGTTTGGAATAAGCAATAACATCGGGCAGTTCTTCGTGCGAAATCTCAAAGAAATTCAAGGCTTCCAGCTTTTCTTTTTCTAAATATAAATACTTGTCCGAAGTGTCTCCTACATAATAAACCTCTGCGCCAAATCCGTATCTCGGAAGAAATTCTTCAATGATTGCTTTCTGCAAATCGTTGTGTTTCCCCGCTGAAAAAGTCAACTCTCCACCGGAAGGAAGTGTAACATTCACTTTGGCAAGCTGCCGTTCTCTTTTGAGTTTCGTACTTAAAGGCTCAATATTTTCAAGCTTTTCTTTAACAATCTGTTCCCAGTTTTTGCTGCCAAAAGATTTTAAAAGCTCTGCATACATTGGATTTATAGAATAACCACGGGTAGAATCGTTCGTCGCCGAGTGCGGGCTAGATTGAAGAATTACTTCGGCTACCGTCAATAATTTCAAATCTTTCCTTCGAATATCATCATACGAACCCGAACTTATATTTTCTCCAAAATGGGCATCTACATATTCGATAATGTCTCTGGTTTTTAGCGCATAACCAGAATTCAAATCTTTTGCACTTTGAAAATCGTCACGATTTTTAATATCTCCACACGCCAAAAAAGCCATTGCCATTCTCTCCAACCGTCGCGGCGTGTTCTCTACAGGAATCCCGAAATTGTCAAGAATATAAAGGGCGGTGTTAATCAGTTCCTGCGTTTCTTTTGATTTTTCCCTAAAAGTCTTGGATTTATCGGGACTGATATATCGCTTCATTCTCAAACAGTTTGAATTGTTCGTTTTCGGTCATCAAATAGTCTTCTTGCTCATCCGTCAGATAATCCTTCACATTAGATGCCAAGTGATAGGCAAAATAAGGTGCTACCGCATTACCTATTTGATTGTACTGATTCGTTTCGGTGCCGACAAACTCAAACCAATCAGGAAAACTTTGCAGCCGAGCCGCTTCGCGCACCGTTATCCGCCGCCGTCTTCCATCTTTCAATCTGACGCGGTGCATATCGCCCGTTGCGCCCGCCAGATTTCTGCAAGTCAAAGTCCGAGCGGGTCGGTTGAGATATAAGTCCCTCGGATTGATGCAGTTAGAAGCCTTTTCGTATTTCGCCACATATTCATCCATCGACTTGGTAAAGAATTTGGAATTTTCATCAAATTGAAAAGCCAATTCCCCAAGCGCCTCACCGGCCGTTACTTTTCGGTTTATTTTTTTCGGAAGCCTGTTTTTGTTTTTCGTCCCCAAGACGATTACCCTTTCCCTGTTTTGAGGCACTTCGTAGTCTTTGGCGTTCAAAAGTTCATAGCTCACAAAATAGCCGAGTTGCTCCAATTCGCCGATGACTTCCTTCAAATACCACTTGTTTTTGTAGAGCATTCCGCGCACATTCTCAAACAGCAAAACTTCGGGGTCCATTTGCCGAATGGCCGACAAGAAAATCGGGAATCCATCGCGTGAATCTTTCAATCCCAATTGCTTGCCGCCGACGCTAAAAGGCTGGCAAGGTGGCCCGCCAATCACGATGTCGGCTTTGGGGTATTCTGTTTCAACTGTCAATTTTTGATGAAAACATTCGCCAAGAAGATTTTTGGCGTAGGTTTTTGCAGCGTTTTCGTCCATCTCATAGCCGATGGTTTTAAACCCATTTGCCTCAAACCCAAGGGAAAGCCCACCGCAACCCGCAAATAAATCCACTACCGTTTTATTCAAATCGGTATCTATCCACGGTTGCAGTTTTTGATTTATTTCTTCCCAGTACTCCATTTTTTTTGAAGCGGCTAATTTAAAGGAGGTTTTCATTGGAGAATCTCCTGAATTTGTTTGTCGCCTTTTTACATCACCCCCCGTCCCCGTCTTTGCTGGCAGGAGGCCCACAAACCCTGACAGGGTTATTTAGATTGCGCCGATACCCTGTCAGGGTTCTTCTCACCGCCGCCCGCGCAATTGCTGCCAAAGCAAATCCTCCGCCTCGGTAGATTCTTTCCGCAGCATCCGCGCGTACTCGAATTTTTTGCCATCGGCCTTGTGGTGAAATGTGGAGCGGGGCATTGTTTAATTAGGAAATTTTCAAAAGGGCGCGTTGCAAATTCAAGCTAACGAGGGGACAGTCACTTATGATTTTTTATCAAATTTTATAGTTTCTCTTTTAGAAATTTCGCCTTCTGCATTAGTATATTTTTCTCTAAAGGAATAATACTTTGAAACCATTTTAGAATGCAAGAAAAGTGCAAGAATGATTAAAACACCATTTATCGCAAGGTCGATTAAATAAGCTATATTAAAATTGTTAGCTATTCTAAACAAACTTTGCAATAAACCGAATATGGCCAAAACGGCGATTATTCTGTAATACTGACTTTTGAACTGTATTAACCCTATGAGCAAAATGATGTTGATGACAGGGAACAAAAGCACCACGGGTAATAGTTGAGCGCCCACTCGCGAGATTACGGCAAATCCAAGTATCAATTTTAAAGCAACAGTTCCTGCCAGTAAAATAACAAGACCCCAATGAACGCCCTTGAATTTTTTCCTTTTTTCAAGGGTTGGGATGAATCGAATCACCTTAGCTTTAGACTCCAAAGATTGTCTGGTCTCCGAGTCCTTTCTGATTTCATCGAAAGTTTCTTGATGGCTTTTGCCTTCGGCTATTTTCTGTTTGGCAAGTTTTTTAATTTCAGTTTTAGTCATTGCTTATAGCTTTAAAAATTCTGTTGGCGCGTTTGCCGTGTGTGGTAAAATTTTAAATTCGCTTCAATAATTCCCAAAATACTTCCTTAACCCCCACTCTAACCCCATTAAAAACAAGAAGATAGCAAAAATCCACCGCAAGTCCATCAAACTGCCCGTCTTCGTTTCCAAGCGCTGAAAACTCTTGGCTTCGGGGTTTTGCAAAAGTGCGTCTTTTAGGTTTTCGATTTGGTTTTGTTTGAAAAACTGGCCGCCGCTTTCGCGGGACATTTTGCGGAGGAGGCCGTGGCGCGCGGTCAGGTCGGCGGTTTCGCGCTCGCTGGCTTCGATAGCGAGGTTGCCGCTCTGCGCGAATGTCTCGTCGCCCAGCTCGGTGCGCGCCTTCCAGCGGTAGTTGCCCGCCGGCAGCCGCCCCGCGTTCAGCGCGTAGGTTTTTTCGCTTTTTGAAAAAGAAAACTGGAAATCTTTGCCCGCCTCGTCCGTCAGCGTGATTTGCACCTCCGGCTGGTTGGTCAGCGCCAGACTTTGGTCCAAAAGGCGCGCCTCGCCCCGCAGCGGTTCGTTTTTGTCCAAGCGGTCGGGCAGGTCGGTGATGAAGCGCCGCTGGTTTTGGTTCGCCGACAGATATTGCACCGTTTGCGAAATCAGGCCGTCAAAATTTGCAAAGGATTTGTTCTGCCGGTAATCCTCGATGCGCCAGCGCCATAAGCCGGTGCCTAAAGTGAAAGCGCGGCGCGTTTCTTCATTTTGGGAAAAGAACCAAATCGGGTCGGAGGTTTCCACGCGGCCCACTTTTTTGGTAAACAGCGGATAGGTGCGCCCGCTGGTTTCCGGCCGGCCGAACGGCGCAAAAAGCGGCGGCAAATCGCGCGCCCACTCGCGGTTTTTTTCTTCCACCGTAAAAAGGTTGAAATCCAAATTCAGCTTGGCGGAAACGTCCTCAAAACCTTGGCCGCCGCTCAAAACCCCCGTTTTGTCCTGCAAAAGTTGCGGCGGCGTTTTTTCGCCTTGGATAATCCAAACGGGCGTTTTTTCATCGAGATTTCCCAGCATTTCCGCATTGGGATTGTGGAGAATCAAAACCTCGGGCTTGTCCACGACCGCAGCGTCGGGACTGGAACCCGCCCAGCTTTCATTGTACAAATAACTCTGCACCTCGTACTTTTCCACGGTTTGCAAAGCGTTGAAAACCGCCGCCATATCGGGGTGCGGCGCGCTGCCGATGACGGCCACTTTTTTGCGGTTGTCCAAAATCTCCACCGAAAAACTGCGGAAATTATTTTGCGAATTCGCCTCGCCATTCAAAGGAGAAACCGAAACGGTGAATCGCTGCAAACCCACCTTTCCCGCTTTTAAAAACAAATTTTCCCGTTGGAAAAAATCATTGTTTCCGATGGAAATAGTTTTGGAAAAAAGTTCGGAACCCGCTGCATTTCGCACGGAAAGTTTGAAATTTTCACCGTCAAAACCGCGCGCCCGCAGATAGATTTCCACCGGAAATTCGTTGCCCAAATAGCTCACATCGTTGGCGATGATTCGTTCGACGAACAAATCGTTTTTGACCACCGTATCGCCAAACCCCACCGTGAAAAGCGGGAACGGCAAACCCTGCGCAGCGTAAGCGGGGTCGCTGCCGAGGTTGAAGATCCCGTCCGTCAGAACCACCGCCGCGCCCACGTTTTGGTTGTAGAAATTTTCGCGCGTTTCGCTGATTGCGGAATGGAGGTCAGTCCCGCTCCCCGCAAAGGAATCCGACGGTTCTTGCAGATTTTTATGGAAGGAAAAGCGTTGGATTTCGTAGCGCTCTTTTAAGTCGTTCAGGAGTTTTTCGCTTTCGCTAAAGTTGGTTTTTACAGACTGACTATCGGCATTGGAAACCATCGAGCGGCTGCGGTCTTCCAGCCAAACGAGAATCGGTTTTTCTTCAATGCGCTCGCTGGTTTTCAACAGCGGCGACAACAACAAAATCCCCAAAAAGAAAAAAATCAAAAACCGCAAAACCGCAAGGAAAATGCGCTGGCCGCGCGTGAATTTTTTTCCTATGAAATAAAGCCACGCCGCCAAGCCGAGCGAGACGAGGGCGATGGGGAGGAGCCAGATTAAAGGGGATTCAAATGTGATTTGGGACAAGGAGATTTATGATTTTTTAGGCACGCAGATTTCGCGGATTACGCAGATGTTTGAATACTTTTCTAAATCCAAAAAAGCAAAACGATAAATTTGCGCCGGAGGCTTTACTGGGAAACTGGTATTTGCCTTTTTTTATTTTAAAGACGCAAAGAACGGAAGGGAAATTTGATTTAGCTCCCTAAATCCCCCAAAGGGGACTTTGCTGGGTGGAAAATGGCGACTGCACAGAAAGGCAAACCACGGAAGAGAAATTTGAGTGAAGGCTTTTTTGGCACGCAGATAATGCGGATTCCGCAGATTTTTAAGGAGAACATTGCGTATCGCTGTTCCCCCTTTGGGGGTTAGGGGGCTTTTTTAATCACGCTCCTGTCCCGTCCTTTACGGGAGATTTCGCTGGTTACGCAGATTTTTTGTGAAAGAGTTGTGGGAAATTAACTGATGGCACCTCCCCCGCCTCGTTCCTCGGCACCCCCTCCAGAGGGGGACAGCGCACGCCCCGACGCACTCCCTACTCCCTACTCCAAACTCCCGACTCCTTACTACTTATTCATTATTACCTACTCACTACTCCATCCTCACTCCCGCCCCAGTTCCACGTCAATCGGGTCGCGGGCTTGGCCTACGATAGCTTCCATCGCGTCGGTTAAAGTCACCATCCCTACAATGTTTCCGTCTTCCTCCACCATCGCTATTTCTTGGTTCTTTTCTTGGAACAAATCAATCAGTTCGCTGACTTTTTTAGTGCAATCCACGCGCATCGGGTCGGTGGCTATTTCTTTCCAATTCAAATTGTTATCTCGGATTTCGGAAATGCGCCACAGCATTGCCGGCACATAAATATTACCGATGTAATTTTCGATGTTGCCGTCCATCAAAGGGTAGCGCGAATGCGGGTCGTTTTGGAGCAATTTTAAATTTTCCTCTAAATTTTTGGAGACATCCAGCGCGGCGATTTCAGATTTTTCCCGCATAATTTCCTTCACGGGAATTTCACCGATTTCCAGCGAAGCGATGACTTCCTCCTGTCGGTCTTTTGGCAAGTCGCCTTTCTTTTTCAATAAAGAAATCATACTTTCCTTCAATCCCGATTTCGGCTCGCTATCTTTTTTAGTATCAGAAGATTCCGTGTCGTCGCCTTCCCGCTTTCTCCACCCACGAGCGGCTCATTTCCACGCCAAAAAGCCCCAAAGTCCACTTGGCAATGCCGTCGCCCGCGAAAATGATGGGGTACATAATTTTGGTCCACCAATACAAAATGGGTGCGCCGTACTGCGCCACTTTCACCGGCTTTTCGATGCCGAGATAAGTGGGCGCTTGCTCGCCCCAAATCTTGTGCACCAAATTGATAATCACAATGGAGACCACCACCGAAATCGTCTGCGTGGTGGACGGCGAGGCGCCGAAAAGTGCCATCGCGGGTTTTATCAAAACCGTAACGGCTGGCTCGAAAATCACACCCAACAAAATGCTGGTGGCGGAAATGCCGAGCTGGCAGCCTGTCAAATAAATTTCCAGTTTCTCGGTCATTTCCCACGCGCGGCTCAGGCCGCTGTGGTCGCCCAGTTCATTTTTATCGAACTGGCGCAAACGGGTCAGCGCAAATTCCGTGGTGACGAAAAAGGCGTTCATCACAGTGAGGA